>CAIOGZ010000012.1 GCA_903858015.1 uncultured cyanobacterium | reverse complement strand
GAGGCCAGCGAGCAAACCTTGCAGCAGTTGCATCAAGTCCAAGCGGCCTTGGAACGCTCCGTTCAGGCCGATGCCGAGAAGCAGCGGCAGTTGGAGGCTGGTGTCCGCGAGCTCGAGGAGCTGCAAAGCAGCAAGGCCGAGCTGGAGAGCGCCCACGACCTGGCCAAGGCGGCCCAGAAGCGTGCCTACGAGCTGGCCAAGGCGGCCCAGGAGCGTGAGCACGACCAGGACAAGGCCGCTCAGCAGCGTGAGCACGACCAGGAACTGGAGGCCTTGCGTCAGCGGCTGGAGCCGCGACTGGCGGATCTGGAGCAACGCCTGGCCAGTAGGGATGCGGAGCTGCGGGAGGCGAGGGAGGAGGCGGCCATGACCTTGCAGCAGCTCCACCAGCTGCAGGAGCAGCTGGTGCAAAACTTCCTGGCCGATGCCGAGAAGCAGCGGCAGTTGGAGGCTGGTGTCCGCGATCTCGAGGAGCTGCGGCGCAGCAAGGCCGATCAGGAGAGCGCCCACGAACAGGCCAAGGCCGCCCAGCAGCGTGCCCACGACCAGGAACTGGAGGCGTTGCGTCAGCAGTTCGAACCGCGACTAGCCGAGCTGGAGCAACGCCTGGCCAGTCGGGACGTGGAATTGCGGCAGGCGAGGGAGACAGCGGAAATGTCCTTGTTGGAGCTCGACCAGCAGGTGCAGAAGGAGCGAGCGCTTCACGCCATGGCCGATGCCGAGAAGCAGCGCCAGTTGGAGGCTGGCGTCTGCGATCTGGAGCAGCTGCGGCGCAGTAAGGCCGACCAGGAGAGCCACTACGAACAGGCCAAGGCCGCTCAGCAGCGTGCCCACGATCAGGAACTGGAGGCCTTGCGTCAGCAGCTGCAACCGCAACTGGCGGATTTGGCGCAACGCCTGGCCAGCAGGGACGCGGAGCTGCGGGAGGCGCTGCAGGAGGCGGCGATGACCTTGCAGCAGCTCCACCAGCTGCAGGAGGACCTGGAGCAATACTTGCTGGCCGATGCCGAGAAGCAGCGTCAGTTGGAGGCTGGGGTCCGCGATCTCGAGGCGCTGCGGCGCAGCAAGGCCGATCAGGAAAGCAACCACGAACAGGCCACGGCCGCCCAGCAGCGGGCCCACGACCAGGAACTGGAGGCCTTGCGTCAGCAGCTCGAACCGCGACTGTTCGAGCTGGAGCAACGCCTGGCCAGTCGGGAGACGGAACTGCGGCAGGCGAGGGAGACGGCGGAAATGTCCTTGCTGCAGCTCCACCAGCAGGTGCAGGAGGAACTAGAGCGTCACGCCATGGCCGAGGTCGAGAAGCAGCGGCAGTTGGAGGCTGCAGTCCACGATCTGGAGCAGCTGCGGCGGATCAAGACCGACCAGGAGAGCGCCCACGAACAGGCCACGGCCGCCCAGCAGCGTGCCCACGTCCAGGAACTGGAGGTTTTGCGTCAGCAGCTTGAACCGCGACTAGCCGAGCTGGAGCAACGCCTGGCCCATAGGGACGCGGAGCTGCGGCAGGCGAGGGAGACAGCGGAAATGTCCTTGCTGCAGCTCCACCAGCAGGTGCAGGACGAACGAAAGCGTCACGCCATGGCCGAGGGCGTGATGCAGCGGCAGTTGGAGGCTGGCGTCCGCGATTTGGAGCAGCTGCGGCGGATCAAGACCGACCAGGAGAGCGCCCACGAACGGGCCAAGGCCGCCCAGCAGCGTGCCCACGACCAGGAACTGGAGGCTTTGCGTCAGCAGCTCGAACCGCGACTGGCCGAGCTGCAGCAACGCCTGGCCAGCAGGGACACGGAACTGCGGCAGGCGACGGAGACAGCGGAAATGTCCTTGATGCAGCTCCACCAGCAGGTGCAGGAGGAACGAGAGCTTCACTCCATGGCCGAGGGCGTGATGCAGCGGCAGTTGGAGGCTGGCGTCCGCGATCTGGAGCAGCTGCGGCGGCTCAAGACAGCCGAGGAGAGCGCCCACGCACAGGCCAGGGCCGAGCTGGAGCAAGGCCTGGCCAGTAGGGACACGCAGCTGCGGCAGGCGCGGGAGGAGGCGGAGCTGACCTTCCAGCAGCTCCACCAGGCCCAGGAGGAACTGGAGCATTATTTTCTTAAGGCCCGCGCCGGTGATCAACTCGCCCAGGCTCAGCTGGAGCAATTGCAACGGGCCCAAAGTCTGATGGTTCGGCTTAACCCCGACGTTCTCCCCAACGCCCCCTACCCCGCGGCGCTCGCGGTGGAAGTGTTGCCCGAGTTGCCGGCCGCGATGCCAGATCCCAGCTTGCAAACCCAGGCGTTGCTTGGCACCTATGCCGCCAGCTTGCAACGGGCGAGCGCTCTGCTGGAGCGGGCCAGGCGCTCCTAGGAGCAGCTCGCCCCCTACCTAGCAGGGCATGAACCAGTTGATCGCTTCAACTGGAATCAGGGTTGGTGCCATTGGCTTCCGATCTTGTTAAGGGCGTTCTGGGCCCCAGAGCTGCCTGCCTTTGGATATGGATGGTTTGTTGGCGTTCAACAGACGCCTTAGCAGGGACGAATTGCCATTTCGACCATAACCCATGCCAGCAAAACCAATGGCGTAAGCCAATGATATAATCGCGTCACGGATTAGCGGTGGGATAATGTCTTGAATGGCTTTTGTCTTCGAATCGTTGAGCTGGGTTTGCAGGCTGTTTGTGGATTCTCGCAACTTTTTCAAAAGAGCTGATTTGATTGTTTTTATATCGGCTCCCAGGGGTTGGTCGGCTACTCCATCTGCCCCGGGGATTGCACGAATGGCGTCGCGCAATTGGGGTTCGTTGCTGGCATTTTGAACCAGCACAGCGGCGGAGGTCAAGCTATTCAGCTGGGCTTGACCCTGTTGCAACTGGCTGCGGATGCCCACCACTGTTCCGTAGGTCTGCAGGGGGATCAACAGCAAAAAGCCAATTGCCGCCAAGCTGGCGATGCGTCTCAATAACTGGAGGTGCGAGCTGGAGGGCATCACCTTGCCATCAATCATGTTGGCAAGCATGATCAGGCCAAGGGCCATCAACGGTAAGCTGGCGATACCCCGAAGGCTGCCACTAAAGCGCACCATCCATTCCGGCTGCAACAGGGCAACTGGGAAAAGTGCGGTAATAATCTGAGCCAAAAACACTAGGATTAAGGCGAATGAAAGCCATTGCAGGCTGTCCGCCATCTGGGTGGCGCTCACTAGTTCCTTGTGAGGTTCCCTTATGCCCATGCTAAGCACTCCATGCTTTTGAATGCATCATGCCTGCCCAGGCCAGATTGGTTTTGAGTTGGGGTGCAGTTTGGCAAATGCACTGTAAAGCGGATTGGATTCGCTTCATGGGGGAGCAGGAACGACCCCGGGCTGGCAGGTTCGGTTCAGCTGCCTAGGGGCATGATCGACCTGCTTCTAGGCGATGGGGCCCGGCTGGCGCAGGAATGCCAAGCTGATATGGCACGGCTTGAGCGGTTCCAGGCGCTGATGGAAAGGGATTCGCGGGCAGAACGGCCCATGCCCGGAGATGGCACTGTGTGGGAATCGCCATATTCACGTTTTGGCGGCACGGATGCATTGACAGAGCGGATCCCTGCTGCTAATGTCATGAAAACTTGTGCTTAGATCATGGTTTCCATGCTTCGTTTTGCTGCAGCAGCTGGAACTGCCACAGTCCTCTCGCTTGGCCTGCAATCCAATGCTCTGGCGGCCTCTTTCAGCTTTGTTTCGCCAACTGATACTTCAGCCGCTTCGGCTTCGGCAAGCGCTAACGGCACCACCTTCACCCTTTCCAGTCCCCTGTGGACAAGCGGAGTCAGCACAAGCCCAGTTACCAACGGTATCCGCCAGGGCACAACTGGTGTTTGTGCATGGGCTTTTGTGGGAACCTTAGCCGACTCAGGCCGTTGCGACGTCAACGTTGGCCCCACCACCGGTAGTGGCTTCAGTGGAGCCGAGCTAACCGGTTTTACCGGTGTTTTTGATCGGGATACCGTCCTCAGGTCACTTACCATCGGACAGTTTGCACCAGCAGCATCAATTACTGGCGCTCTGATCCAGTTCAAGGTGGGCTCAACCGTGCTGGCAACTGTGAGCCCCACCGCAGCTGGCTTCTTCAACCTCTCCACACCAATCACCTTAACTGCTGGCCAGAATCTGGAGATCATCACCAGTGGCACAAGCGCAGCTCCCAATGGTGCCGTGATCCGGATTTCCAGTTTTGATGCTGATGCCTCTGCTCCTGGTCCGCTCCCCTTGCTCGGAGCCAGTGCAGCTTTCGGCTGGAGCCGCCAACTTCGCCGTCGCATTCAGGCCAAGGTTGGTTAACTTAGGCCTGGCATCGATCAAAGCTTTTTAGTACTGGGCGGCATGGCCGCCCTTTTTTTGTGCGGAAATTATAGAATTGATCAATCTTTTCCAGATAGACAATGCTATCGCTCTAATGAAACATAGATCTGATCCTTTGACAATCAAAGTGATTTAGGCGGAAAATCATTAACAGGCAGATTAGCCGGCCTATGTACCTTCCCTGGGCCACATTGATCAAGGTGACGCTTGGGTCCATAACTTAAGTGGGAGGGAGGGACCTCAGGCAGGCGATTGAGGCAAGCAAACGAAGCTGTTAGTTTATGCTAGATTGTCAACAGGTATCTTGCCTTGGCTTTGAAGTACTTTAATCTTTCGCTGCATCGTTCCGCCACCAAATCAACAGCTAAAGTTTTTCGAGATAGTCAATTTACTATCTGTGATTGGTTGGGATGGGATTTTGAAGCCAACCACCAAGACTTGATGCGGAGTGGACGCGAAGAAGAACTTCTTGATGTCATTTTAGCTGCACGCCCTAATGCGACTTATTATGGTGATTTTCCCATCCCACTTTTGTACAAGGAATTGCTACCTCGCTTTCCACGTGCCAAATACTTCATGGTGTTACGTGATCTTGATTCATGGTCGGATTCCTCGTTCAGACATTTTGTCTATACAGGAAGCCATCCGGAAAATCCCTTGGGCCCTCCATTGACACCCATCAACCAAATGCTACTTGACTGCTACGGTTATCTCGAAGTGGGAAAGCAGCTCGTAGCTAACCAGCAGTTTACTAGTGAAGCGATACATGTATGGCGGCAAATTTATTATAAACATATCATTTCTGTTGTTGAGTTTTTTGGCGATCAACGCATTCCGCTTAAACTATTCTACCTATCGGATCCAGATATTGGTCCAAAAATCAAGGAATATGCCTGCCCATGGCTTGATCGATCCCTATGCATGGGCTATCAGATGGCAAGGCTTCATAGCGATGATCAAGATCGGGCTGCAAAAGTAGTGTCGTAATCGAGACTATTCGAGCACTCGATGAAGACCAGGTAATGCCGCTGCATGTAAAAGAATTGGCTGATCCAGCTGAATCGACTTTACTTTGCGGCCGTGCATCTGTATTGCATGACCGATATAGACGTCCTCCAATTGCACTGCTTGCTGCTCAAAGAATCCGCGCATAGCCATAAACATATAAAGGCAATCATTTAAGGCTTCATGGTTAAGCAGATAACCGAATCCTCCGCCTGCGTAGCTACGTACTAGTGGGTACTGAAACCCTTTGCGATCCAGGCTCTTGTTCAAGCACTTATTGATGTGCCAGCCGTGCCATTGATGCTGGTGGGAAGCCCCGACTTCATAGCCAACATATGGATATCCTTCATTCACAGATTCTTCGACAAAAGATTGAAAGACTTGAAGATCATGCAGTTGCAACTCGTCGTCAAGCTTGATTACTAGCTGGGGCTTTGTAACTAGATTGATAATAAGTAGAGCAAGAAAGATTTTAGATGCAAGATGCTCGTAAGCATCTGAGACAGGAAGATATAAAATGACATCATTAAGCTCAAAGCCGATCTGCGTGACTTCTGGGCTTTTTATTGATGGATCTCCCACAACAATAAGTCGTCGATAGTCGCTTGCTAAATCTTGAAATGTCTGGGAGCTACTGAGTGAGCGATGAATAAATTTTCGACATGATACGTGAAGGATAATACGTTTTCCGAGGCAGTATTCACGGAGCTTGGCAAATGAAACTGGGCTAAATATCTCCAATAGAGTTTCAAGAAAATTGAAAAAATATGGATTATCCGGGGATAGCGAGAATGCGTCTCGGATATCAGTGAGCCGATTCCCTAGTTGAGGAGCTAATTCAGTCTCGGATACTGATAACAAGCCTCGCACGGACTTGACTTGGCGGCTAAGGCCCTCCACGGCAAAGGGCAGGTTATGCCATTGCAGTGTATCTTTTATGTTTTCGGTTGGCTGTGCTTTGATGTTGCCTAGAATGGCTTTGCGTTTTTGACGAGCAAAAGTCATGGTATTATCGATTAGGCTTAAAATAGAAACCCTGGTCTTTAGCGCTTGTCGCTCGTCATTCAGCAGCCGTAATGTGGATGAAACATGGCTGCATTGCATGTACTTTCCAGAAATCAGACCACGCTGAAGCCGTGAAGAACTAACATAGAGAGAGCCCCAAAATTTCTTGAGTTCATTTGTCTTTGCCAAGGCATAGTGTACACGCCATGTACCGCCAACTGAAGGAGGTAGATCTTGATTGCGTTCATAGGCTGCACCTCCGAGCATGATCTTCTTGAGATATCGGGAAAATTCACGATATGGAAAGTGTAAAATAAAAGGATCTTCCGCGTTGATCGCCTCTCCAGCTAGGCCAGCTACGCTATGATTACCTTGGCTCACAATCACATCTTTAGAGGCACGGTGTAGGCACTTGAATGGCAAGGGATTTCCAAGGCAATTTGTTGAATTGATATCAAAAAAAATACTTTCTCGAGGATGACTTGTGGACATGCGAGTAGTCTGGCCATTGCCCCCAGTGTTGAGAGCGTTAAATCGCTTGACATTCAGAGCAGAGATCTGGGGAGGAATGCTGCGTAGGTATTCTTTTATCGATCTATTAGGAAAAACCCAAAATTCATCGGCATCATTATTGATTACCCAATCAGCATAATGGGGTTCTGAGGCTGCTTCATGGGCCATCAATGTGACCCATTCCGCTTGTCTATAGTCATCGTTCGTCTGACTATGGTAGATGATCTTAAACTCGGTCGCCAACTTCTTGATAATACTCCTAGTCGTGTCCGTCGAAAGATTGTCCATAATAATGAACAAGTCGACCCCTTGACTCGCGTGATATAGTATATTTTCTTCCAAGATATCCTCCTCATTGCGAACTAGCAATGTCATTGCTACTTTTAGAGTGTCTATTGGTTCTGTGATACTTGGCTGATTGGTTGCTGAGTTCAAAGCAATGAACTTGTATGTTTTACCGCCAATATTAGCACGCCGCCAGGGAAGCAAGCCATGGTGCGCAGCGCTCCCGTCAATGTTGGTTGTTTTTACTGTGGTGAAGAAAGCGGCTGAAGCGATTTTTGTGCTAGTCGCTCTTTGGCAATCCTTCGGATCGCCTGCATGATGCGGGTATGGACATGATAGGTAATCAGTCTTTGGCGGGGGGGCCAGTTCATGTCACGACCGTTAAAGGGGATTGACTTGATGTGTTGCTCCCTCAGGAGCCGCCTGAATTCAACATCCCGGGGTGGGTCGATCTTATAAACATCATCCCACATCCCGAAATATCCATCAATCGCTTTAACCATGCCTGCCTCGACCAGGTCTTGAACGACATCGTATTCAGCCCCCTCAATATTCATTCTTAGAAGTCTTATCTGACCTGGCTTTAGCAGCTTGTTGCTGTTCAGAAATTCGGAGAGTCTGCAGCATTCCACGACTTCGGTCTCGGCCGTTTGACGATAGAGCGAATCTCCAAGTCCTTTTTCTTGATCTTTGTACAGCTTGATCTCCCCGTTTGGAGGCACTTCAAAAACCAGTGCTTTGCGGATGATTGTCACATTTGGCCTGCTTGCAAAGCGTGCAACGGCTCTGCTATGGGTCTGTTGGTTCGCTTCGAACCCGTACGCTTTCACATCGCCGCCGATCGGCCCCAAAATGCGATCGATACTGAAGGCCAGTTCTTTTCCTTGTTCGTGGGTGCCCAGATCCAAATAGAGGACTTCGGTGCCCTGGGGTATTGCGGCCTTCCGGTACAAGGCCAGCGGGCCAAGCGTAGCCATGCGCTCTAGGATCGCAAAGAAAAATCGAATGAACGTATCAGTACGCACAATCAAGGTAAGTACTTTTTCAAACTCCTGTTGGTTTCGCGTTAGTCTTGTCACGTGCGCCATCAGCTCGAGATTCCAAAGTCCCTGATGGGGATGCCATAGAATTGACGGGATGAAGTCAAAGCCGCGAGTCATCTCCGTCGGGCATCAGGCTTGGAGCTTCGATTATGGCACGCTGGCTCACGACGATAAGTGCGAGAAGCGATGCTATCGAACGAGTCTCTGCTGATTGGGTGGGCAGGTAGCCATGAGATGTTGGGGTTTGCACACCAAACCAACCCTCAGTGTTTTGCTCCGGCCAAGCGCCCTTAGCGCCCTCCCCCCAGCAAACGTGGCCACCAGACCGGCAAGACGAACACTTTTTTTGCCGGTAGCTGGCTGTTGTCGCGCGCATCGAGCTCCTGCTCAATCTTGTCGAGATAGAGCCGGAACTGTTCCAGGGCTTGCCAATGCTGCCGTAGATCCTCCGGTACGGCTGACAGCCACTCCTGCATCGGCTGGTTGTTGACCACCTCGAAGCTGGCATTGGCCTGGATTGCGCTCACCACCTCGCCTTCCAGGCTCGGCGCGGCTGGCAGCACCACCCTCTTCTCTTCCTGGGGCAAGCGGAATTGGCCCTGTTGATCAAAACTGCACCACACCTCCAGTCCGCCCCAGCTTGGAGGCAGATCCTGCGGATCGAGATGGAAGCCGCTCCTCTCCGGCAGCCCCATCGCTTGCAGGCCATCGCGCCATTGATCGCAGCTCAGGGGCCACGGCTCCTGGCCAGCAGCCTGGAGCCAGATCTGGGCGGGCTGCCATTGGCCCCGCCGGCCGGCCCAGCCCCTGAGTGCTCCCTCCAGCAGGCCATCAACATGGCCTTCCAGGCCAAGCAGTTCGCTCTGCAGCAGGGCTTTCAACAGGCCGGCGGTCAGCCTGGGATTGCTGATCAGCCTCAGCTCCAGCTGCTGGCTGCCGTCGGCGCTGAGGGCCAGCAGCCGGGGCGCTGGCTGCCAGTCCAGCGGCGGTAGCTCGGCGGGCAGCACGAGCGCAAATCCAGGGGTTCCCTGCCAGCCGAGCGCCTCGCACACATCGGGGCGCGCCTGGTTGATCTCTGCCTTGGCAATCAGGTGGGGCCCCACCAGCAGGCGCACATCCTGGAGTGGCACATCTTTGGCCACAACCCAGCCGGAGATCAGGCCGGGGAGAAGATGTTCAACCCCGCCGCTCCAGGCGAAGCCGACCTCTCGCCGCAGGCCCAAATAACGCTTGAGGCGTCGACCCTTTTTTTTCATGGCATCTATTGTCGCATGCCACAAGTCTCTACGATTGCCGCTTGCATGTCAATTACACCTTGCCCTGCATCTGGCTCACGTCCCGCCAATCCGCCTTGTTGAAGCGCCGTTTGCCTGTGGCGATATCGAAGGGATTGCGGAGATAGGTGCCACCCTCATCCTTGGCAAAATTAAGCATCGGTGTGGTGTAGAGACAGTTGGCGAAAAAATAATGAACAACCTGACTCCAGCGTCTGCTGCAGCGGTCTTGGACGGGCTCACCACCATGGAGAAGATTGGCGTGCCAGATCAGCAGCTCACCTCGCTTTGGCAGGAACTGCTGCTTGTCAAACGGATGCTCTGTCACGGCCTGTTGCCAGCTGGGTTCAAAAAAACGTTGCGGGTGCGCTTCGCCCATGACTTGATCGCGATCGAGGCCTAGCGATCGCGCGCTGAGATAGGGCAAGCGATGGCTGCCAGGAAAATAGATCAGAGGGCCGCTCTGCGGTTGCACATCCTGGAGAGCGATCCAAACGCCGCACATGAAACCATGGGGATAGCTGTGAAAATGAACGGCATCACTGTGAAAATGCTGCTCGCTGCCAACGGCAAAGTTGAGGGTTTGAAAGGCGAAGGGCTCCCTGCCGTAGAGGTGTCGCAACAGATCTAACACGATTGGTTCTAAAGCAAGGGCCTTAATCGAGGCAAGATCAAGCCAGCCATCCTGCAGTCGTGGTGGACCGCATTCACCGCTTTCCCAAAGATTGAGATCGGCTTCTAGACGTGGTTGTAGGTCTTCAACGACGTTATCTATTTTTGTCAGCCATTCGTTCTGGTTCAGATCAATCACGCAGAATCCTTTTTCGTGCAGCGAGATGGCTTGTTCAGACCAACGGCCAAACATACCTGCTTCCAGCAGCTGCTGAAAATCGCTTCGGTCGATCAAGGGTTGACCGGTTAGATCGAGAGGCATGGATTAGCTATGGGGAAGGGAAGGTGTGCGGGCTGTTGTGATGGGGGTCTTAATCGACAATGATAGATTTTCCTCCAGCAGGCTGAGATGGGGGCTGTAGTTCGGATCGGCTTGTAAGACGGCTCCCCAACGGTTGAGCATGGCCTGCCTTTCCCTCTGCCATTCCGCATAGGCATCGGCTGCAGTAGGCGCGCCACGGCTTTTCGATTCATGGTGGATCAGCACCGCATCCGGGCAAAACAAATTGCGATAGCCCGCTTGGATAAGACGCAGGCAAAAATCAACATCATTATAGTTTACTGCAAAGTTGACTTGATCAAAGCCGCCTACTTCTTCGAACAGGGATTTGCGCACGACAAGCGTTGCCGCTGTCACGGCGCTAAGATTATGGGCTAAATGGAGCCGTAATTGATAGCCTTCGTCATCGGCGGCTAGATATTTGTGGGCGTGGCCGGCAATGCCGCCAATGCCAAGCAACACTCCGGCATGTTGGATGGTGCCATCGGGGAACAACAGCTTCGCCCCAACCGCCCCAATCTCTGGCCGCAGGGCCTGCGCTGCCATGGCGGCAAGCCAGCCTGGGTGGGTGGCCTCCACATCGTTATTGATCAGCGCAACCAGCTCACCTCGGGCAAGGGCTATGGCCTCATTATTGAGTGCGGCATAGTTGAATTTTCCGGGACGCCGTAGAACACGCACATTTTGTTGTTGCTCCAAATGGGCAAGATAGTTGAGTGTTTCAGGTTCGATACTGCCATTATCGATCAGGATCAGTTCAGTCGGTGGATTGCCCTGGGCATGTTCCGCCAGCGAAGTGAGACAGCAGCGCAGCAGATCGCCCCGGTCGCGTGTCGCAATGATCACGCTCACCAGTGGTGGGGGATCCGGTAGTGGCCAATGAATAAGATGGCCGCCAGTTTGATGATAGGTAACCTGCAGGTCGTGGCCGTGACGGGCAAGAAACCTCTGCAGGCTATGGGCTGTCTGAGTTGACGAGCGCTGTTCTCCTGGTTGGTCGAGGCGGTGATATAAAATTTCTGGCAAGTGTAATATTTGATTCCCACGACACAGGGCTGTTGCTTCTAACGCGATGGAATACAGTTCAGGCATATCTCCATTGGCATTCAAGGCTTGACAGGCCCTGATGCAGAGATCTGAACGGATCAGCCAACAGTGGGAATAGTGGGGATCGGTGTAGAGAAGATCCGGATTCCATGCCGGTTTGAACTGGGGAGAATGCCGTCTTCCTATCACGCTAATTCTGTCCTCATCCGCATAGAGGATCTCAGCATCGGCGTGGTCTTGAATCACGCTACTAAAGCGAGTCAAGGCTTGGCGAGCCAATTGATCTCCTGCTTGCAGGAAAACAATCCAGGTTTGTTGATCTTCCTCCTGTAGTTGTTGATCCTGCGGCAGGATGTGAAACGTCCCGGGAATTTGGTTGTCCATGCTGTCGATCGAACTTTGACAGCGTTGCTCGTTATCCCGTTGGCCCCAGAGCCAGATGGCAAAGTTGATCGATGCAGGTTCGGTTGCGGCCTGTTGTGAGACTAGTTGTGAGACTATTTTGCTCTGCTGGGCTTGTTCCAGCAGCTGAGGTATTTCGACCTGTTCAATCCATTCGTCGTACCCCACCAGCGGAAAGTTTTTGTGCGATAGGAGATGGTTGTAATCCCTCCATTGTTTTGAAAATGAGCGTTGGCTTAAGGATTCTTTCCTGTAGGCAGGGTGAAGCCTCAGTAACTTCGTCGCCAATAGCTTCTTCACCCGCCAAAATGGCTGGGGCACGAGTCGCAATTCAGAAATAAGCGGATCACCATTGAGGCCTAGGATTTCAAAGCTAGTGTTGTGAAATCCTTTGCCAATGTGCACGACACGCCGGCGTCGTTTGCCGCTGACAAGAATCCTCCCCTGATGGCGATTGATCAGGCCATAACAGCGCAACTGGTCGCTGTGGAGTCGCACCGTTAACAAATACCAGCCCGGTCGTGCCGGCAAGCGAAGCCCCAGGGTTGGGCGTTGGCAGCCCTTTTGCCAGACCCAGTCTTCCCGCAAGCGCAAGCCAGTCCAGCGTTTAAACAGATTCATTGGCGATGACTCGCCTGCATACCAAGTACAAACTTGGTTAGACTAAAGCCCACGGCGCAGCTGGCTAAAACAGTGAAGAATCCCTTGCTTCTCCAGTCATTTTGCGGATCTTCTGGGAGTTGCGGTGCTGAGAGCAGGGCCATGAATTTCTGCTGCCGCTTGCTTTCAATCCGGGCCTTCTCTACGGACGTTAAAGCCAGCTTGTAGGAATCGGTAGCGAAGCTGACATCGGATTCTAACCGGACTATATCGGCAGTTTTGCGGCTCAGATTTCTACCTTTGCTTGAAACCAGGGAGCGGCGTTCCTT
This sequence comes from uncultured cyanobacterium, assembly GCA_903858015.1. Classification (GTDB taxonomy): domain Bacteria; phylum Cyanobacteriota; class Cyanobacteriia; order PCC-6307; family Cyanobiaceae; genus Cyanobium. The sequence continues at coordinate 136,513 of CAIOGZ010000012.1, read as the reverse complement.
CTCAATTTCTTGTTCTAGTTCACGTACTTGGTCGGCAACGACCGCCACTTCTGGCTCCGCAGGGTCTTTATACTGCAGCTTCAGGGTGGCTAATTGAACGCGTAATTCTACGAGTTTTTCCTGAAGTTTACTGATGGTTTGGCTGGCCAGTTCAGCTTCGCCTTTGGGGTCGATAACCGTATTCGAATCTTGATAGATTAATAGCTTGTTCTTTGCTCGATTGAGATTGTTGCGAGCACGGACTAGCTCTGATTCCGCAAAGCCAAGCTGCTTTTGGCTGATATCTTGATTGAGGCGATTGACAAATTGTTCGCTCTTGGCAAGCATGAACCGATTCAAGTTCAGGGAGGCTTGCGGATAGAGGCCAACGGTGCGGAGCACGATCGCGCCGGAGAGCTCGTCAAGGCTGACGGCCACTTGTTTCTTGAAAAATTGAAGTCTTTTTTCCTTCGATAATCCTGGCTTGACGCCGGCAAACTGATCAAGCCCCTTTTGGGCATAGTCTTTGTCGAGATCGTAGGTGCGGTCAAGGTCTGATAAGACCTGCGGCGATTGCAAGTAGGTTTTGAGGAATCGAGCATCTTCTAGGGAGAGCTGATTGCCCCTACCCAGCAGAGTTGCCAACCCTGAGCCAGGCATGCTCGTTTCGTTGTCCTCAGCTTTGCGGATGACAAAATCTGATCTGGTTACGTAGCGATCGCGGGCAATGAAGTAAAAATAGATTCCGGATAATGCTATCGGTATCAGTAAAAGTTGCGTGACAGATAGGTAGCGCAGCGGTGAAGATCGAGGTCGCGGGGGGTGTATCGGTGCAAGCTTCGACTCCGATGCGATGGCTGCCTGCTCATCCACAACCTCTTCTTGCTGATCTTTTCTCAGCAGGAAGCGATTGAGCGGATTTAAATTATCGACATCAATCATGCTGGTTGAGGGATGAGTTGACTGAAGAGCTCGGGCGCTTTGGGCTGGGTCGTTGACTTACCAGGGCGTATGGTTTGCTTGGCTTCAAGGGTTACTCCTCGACCCCCCGCTGGGCAGGCGAGGCGAGCAGTCGCTCGGTGTGAAGCGCAACGGCTTCATCCAGATCGTCGTACTCTTCAATTTTACCACCCTCCAGGATAAATGCTCGATCGCAATGCAGCTTCAGGCCCCAGAGGTTGTGATCGACCATCAGGAAATCTGAAACTTTCTTGCGTTCCATCAGTAGGCGTTTGCTCTTTTCACGAAACCGTTGATCGCCGGCAGCGGTGACTTCATCAATCAGATAAACATCAAAGTCAAAGGCCATTGAGAGGCCAAACGTGACCCTTGAGCGCATGCCACTGGAATAGGTTTTGAAGGGTCGATCAAAGTAGACACCGAGTTCGGCGAACTCTTCAACATAACGAACTTTTTCTGGTACCCTTTTCTTTTCCGAATAGATGCGACTTACAAATGTAACATTCTCGCGGCCCGTCAAGCTCCCCTGAAAACCACCCACCAATCCCACCGGCCAGGAGATGGTGCTATCGGTGCGAATCGTGCCGCTGTCTGGCAGGTCGATGCCACCGAGGATGCGCAGCAGGGTGCTCTTGCCAGCGCCGTTGGCGCCGAGAATGGCAATCGATTCGCCGGTATGGATCTTAAAATTTAAATCTTTGAAAATAGTTGCCTTTTTGCCTTGATAGGTAAAGCTTTTGGTTAAGTTGCTGACTTCGATCATGGTGAAGGTCTTTAGGGCTATTGGGTGAGGAGCTTGCGTTCATTGTTGTAGTAAATCCATAGTGATACCGTGAATAACACGATGGAACAGGTGATCGCGTACTGCAGGTTTGCATCCGGTGTGAAATAATCATCACTCATCGATTTGCGGTTTAACTCGATACTATGCATAAGTGGATTCCAAACGAAAAAAATCCTTGTCCAGGGCGGGAAAATCCAGTAACGGATTGGCACCCCAGACAAAAACCAAAGGATGCGGGGGATCCAAAAAGCTGTTTGCTTGAAGGCTGGCAACAGGTGGCAGACAGTCATGAAGATCACGCCTGTGCTGAAGCCGATGGAGGCAGCCAAGACGATTGTGAGAAAGAAAAGCCCCAGGTCGCTCATGTAAACCTGGTCGAGAACAATCCAGGTACCAACACAAATTATAAGTAAACAGCATGTGTAGAGGCCAGTTTCGCAGATCGTGCGGGCGATCACCGTGTCAATCGGTTTGACGGGTTTGTAGAACAAAAGCGCTTCGTTGGCCTCCATGGCCGTGATGCTTCTGTTGACGATTTGACTGAAAATGGTGAAAAGAATCGTCCCGGATCCAAGAAATAGAACGACGTTCAGGCTGCCGCCTCGATCGGCATTGATCGCGCTTAAAAAGATCACCCAGATGGCGATCAGTCCGAGCGGTTGAATCAGAACGCCAAAAAATCCACCCTTAACATCGCTCACCCGGGTGCGTAATTCACGATAAACAAGCGCATCGACCACGCGCCATTGCACTCGCCAGCCACTCAAGCGCCGCAAACCGTCGGCAGTGCGGGCTTGGCGTCCACTGGCCCCCACTGTCGGATCAGCGCTGCTGGCTGAGGGATCCAATCGCCAACCTCGGAAAACGAGTCATAACCTAACCCCTGCCTTGGAATTGGCTGGTCCCCGTCCCCAGCCAGGCCTCCAGGTCGTGGCGCAGTCCTCGGCCGACCCGGCGCTCGATTCGATCCAGCACCGCCTCCAGGGCCAGGTTCCCCAGGCGGCGGCCGAGCGGGCCCGTCACCAGCCGCGAGTGCAGGCCCACCTCGGCCCAGCCGTCCAGACTTCCCTGCTCTGCTCGCAGCACGGCCTCCAAGCTGAAGCCCAGCGATTCCATTCCCCCCGGCAACCCAACCAGCTTGCAACTGCTGCTGCGCACGACCAGCTGCTCGCCCCCCCAGCTGGCCCGCAGCGTGAGGCTGGGCACGATCTGCCAATGCAGAATCTGATAAGGGTTGGATTGATAGCTGAACTGTCCGGGCGCCACCAACTTGAGCCGCTGCCTGGCCAGCAGCGCCGTCAGGGGACGCTCGACCAGGGCCAGATAGGCCAGCAGACGCTCCCTAGGCTCGCCCGCCCCCTGGATCGCCAGGTGCAGCTCACGGCGGCGCAGCAGAGACGGCTGGTCGGCGATGGTCCTTTGACGCGGTGGCTGTGCTCGACTATGGCGGATTCGCCGTCGCTTCGCCCGTGAACGCAGGCCTGTCCACCGCTGCGGTGTTGGGCATCCCGTCCCGGGGCCTGGCCCGGATACCCACCCTCGGGCCGCTGCTGGCTCCCTCCAGCTTGGTTGTGGGCGCTAGGGCCTGCCGCCGCGCTCCCCTCAGCGCCCTCCTGGCTTGGGGCCGTAAGCCCTCCGCCAGGCGGGCGGAGCAGATCGCTAGGCAGCGGCGACTTCCCGTCTGGCGCTGTGAGGACGGCTTCCTGCGCTCCCTCGACCTCGGCCCCGACGGGCCGCCCTGGTCGCTTGTGATCGACGATCTGGGCATCTATTACGACGCCCACGCCCCCAGTCGGTTGGAAGCCTTGATCAGCCGCTCCCTCTCCCCCGCCCAGGGCGAGCGGGCCGTTGCCCTGCGGGCGCTGTGGCAGGCGGAGCGGCTGAGCAAGTACAACGGCGCCCGCGAGTCTCCCCCCCCCAGGGACCCCTTTGTGCTGGTGGTGGATCAGACGCTGGGCGATCTTTCGATCCGCTTCGGCATGGCCGATGCGGCGAGTTTTGCACGCATGCTCCAGGCCGCCTTAACCAACCACCCCGACTGCCGCGTGCTGCTCAAGACCCATCCCGATGTGGCGGCGGGCCGCAAACGGGGTTACTTCGGCCCGCTCGATCTGGGCCACCCTCGCGTTGATCTCTGTGCCGATGGCGGCCACCCCGCCGCCCTGCTGGAGCAGGCGGAGGCGGTGTATGTGGTGACCTCGCAGCTCGGCTTTGAAGCGCTGCTCTGGGGCAGGCCCGTGCATTGCTTCGGCATGCCCTTCTACGCCGGTTGGGGCCTCAGCCTCGATGCGCTGCCAGCACCGCCGCGGCGTCTACCCCACCGTCCCAGGCTCGACCAGCTCGTGTACGCCGCCCTGGTTGCCTATCCCCGCTACATCGATCCCCACCGTTGCCAGCCGTGTGCGCCCGAAACCCTGATCCGGGCGATCGGGCTGCAGCGCCGGCGGCAGGATCAATTGCCGGCCGCGGTGGAGGCCTTCGGCTTCAAGCCTTGGAAACAGCCGATTCTGCGCCGCTTCCTGCGGGGCTCCGAGCTGCGTTTCCGCCGCCGCCACGCCCCATCGGTGGGAGCGGCTTCAGCCCTGGCCATCTGGGGCCGGGACCCCGGGCGCGGCGTTGCCCGCCGGCTGGGCCAGCAGCCAGGGGCGACCCTGCTGCGCATCGAGGACGGCTTCCTGCGCTCGGTGGGGCTCGGGGCCAATTTGATCGCCCCGATCTCCTGGGTGGTCGACCGCAGCGGCATCTATTACGACGCCGGCTCCCGATCCGATCTGGAGACGCTGCTGCGGGAGCATCGCTTCGACCCGGCGGAGCGGGGCCGGGCTGCGGCCCTCAGGCAGCAGCTGGTCGCGGCAGCTCTCACCAAGTACAACCTGCCGGCCCCGGCCTGGAGCCGTCCGGCCGGCCGTGATCGCGTGGTGCTGGTGGCCGGCCAGGTGGAGAGCGATGCTTCCATCCTGCATGGCTCCCCAGAGCTGCGCACCAATCTGGCGCTGCTGCAGGCGGTGCGGGCTGCCGAACCAGGGGCCTGGATTGTCTACAAGCCCCATCCCGATGTGGTGGCCGGCCTGCGGCGGGAAGGTTCGCCCCTAGCAGAACTGAAGTTGTGTTGCGATGCCCTGCTTACCGAGGGTTGCATGGATCGGCTGTACCAGCAGGTTGATGCGGTCCATGTGCTCACCTCCCTGGCGGGCTTCGAGGCCCTGCTGCGGGGGGTGGAGGTGCACACCTGGGGGCTTCCCTTCTTTGCCGGCTGGGGTCTCAGCCACGATCGCCTCGCCTGCCCGCGGCGGGGGCGGCAGCTGCAGCTGGACGAGCTGGTGTACGGGGCGCTGGTCGCGTATCCTCGCTACGTGAGTCGCCACAGTGGGCTGTTCATCGAGCCGGAGCATGCTATCGAGGAGCTGCTCGAATGGTCGCGGGAGCCTCCCCGTTCTCCGACCCTATGGCGCCGGCTTTTTCGCCACTGGGGACGATGGAAATAGGGTATCGCTTCACACGGTTCTCGTTGCCCGTGGCGTTAGGTTGGCTCGTTAGTGGGAGTAGGGCGTGAGGCAAGTCGTTATCGATGGCCCGGTGCTGTTGCTGATGGGGCCCCTTGGTACTTTCTTCGCGCGGCTCGCCGATCATCTTGAGACGGGGGGCGTGAATGTCAGCAAGCTGAGTTTTCCGTTGCATGAATTTGGCTTTCCTGCCCATCAGAGGGTTGCCTATGGCGGCTGCATGGAGGATTACAAGCCATTTCTGCGCAGCCTGATCCTGGAGCGGGGCATCCGCCATCTGTTCATGTATGGGGATTTCATTGATCCCCATCGGCTGGCCATCGAGCTGGTGCGTGAGCTGAATGCCGAGAATGCGTTGCCTCACACCATTGAGGCCTGGGTGTTTGAGCTCGGTTATGTTCGGCCTAATTTTGTTAGTCTTGAGCTTGAGCGTGTCAATGCCCGCTCCAACCTGAGTCTCCCTGTTGAATTTTATCAAAATCTGCCTGCGGTTGAGGTGCTTCCGCAGGTGGCCAGGGATAGCGGGATGCGGTGGCATAAATGTTGGAAGTTTCCTACGTTTATTCTGCATGCCTTCACCCCCTATCAGATCATCAGTGGTGATCACAAGCTGCAGCCGAAGCCTTCCTACCTGCTGGCCCAGGTGGCTGGCTTGCTGCGCAAGCACCTCTATCGGATCAGCGAGAAATCGATTCACCAGCGCTTGATGGATGGCACCGCCTATACCCTCGTGCCCCTGCAGGTTTCAAGCGATTCGCAGGTGAGTCTTGGCTCAAGCTATGCCGGTATGGAGCCCTTGATCGCCGAGCTGATCGCCTCGTTTGCTGAGCATGCTCCCGGAGATCAGCGCTTGGCCTTCAAGCACCATCCCCGCGATCGCGGCTACAACCACTACGGAGCCCTGATCAGGGATCTGGCCCGCAGCCATGGGGTGGCTGGGCGTGTTCTCTACTTCCATGACGGCGCTCTTGGGCCGATTCTGAAGCGGGCCAGAGCCGTGCTGACGATCAACAGCACGGTCGGGCTCCAGGCTATGTACCACGCCGTGCCCACCAAGGTATTGGGTAAGACATTCTACAATATTCCGGGTCTAACCGATCAACAAACGCTGCCTGATTTTTGGCAGGCCCCGCAACGATCAGATCGTGATCTGTTCCGGCGTTTCTATAGCCACATGATCGAAACCACCCAGGTCAATGGCAATTTTGATGGCCGCTTCCCCTTCTGCCGCAGCTTCGCCATCTCCCCAGCCCTGGCCGTCCATGCCATTGGCCCTCGGCCGCGTGGTTGGCAGCTTTTACAACGGTTGTTGACCCTCGGCAGGGGCTTCGCCACCTACTATCTTCAGTTGCTGGCCCTCGCCTGCGGCGCCCGCCAGTCGGCCCGCCGCCTGCTGGAGCGCGGTTCCCAGCTGGTGTTGAGCGGCTTGGGCGTGGAGGTGCTGATGGAGCGCAGGCTTGAGCTGATCGATCGGCCCCAGATTCACATCGCCAACCACGGCTCGCCCCTTGATGTGTTGCTGGTGCAGGGTTATTTCAGGCAATGCAGCATGACCACGGCGGCCCGGCACCTGGGCTGGATCCTTCCCTTCTTCGCCGCCAGTGCCCGCAATTACGGCCATACCAATCTCGATCATCTCTCCAGCCGCTCCCGCCTCGCTGGCCTGCGCCATCTGCTGCGGCTGCTGGACAGGCAGGGCCGGCTGTTTCTGTTTCCGAGTGGTTCCTTGGTTACCCCCATCACCGAGCGGGTATCCGGCAGCCTGTATGTGCTCGGCCGTCGCAGTGGGGCGGTGATCGTTCCCTGGACGATCAGCTACCGGGGGTTTCCCCGCTCCGAAGCGGCCTGCCGCTATCGCCCCCTCAGGCTGATCGTGCAGCGGTTGTTCGGGCCCCAGGCCACGATTCTCTGCGAGCAGGGTGCCACGATTGACCCGAGTCAGTTTGCCGATCAGAGCTCCCTATCCCGTCATATTCGTGAGCTCTATGCCCTTAGACTTGCCTGCTCGATCAAGCCTGCCTCGCCTTTTACCAGACAGGGATCAGATCACTAACCACCAATTCTTTGTATTGCCTTGGCCGTAGCTGGTTGAGATCACAGCGCATCAGAATTTCGCAGATCTGATTGAAATCGCGGGCCAGGGATAGGCCGATCACTTTGGCATTGCCGAAGCTCATGTACTTTTGCAGTAGCAGCGGCGCCCGAAATGGCTCCTCGAATCTCTGCTCAAGAATTCGCTCAAGTTGACCAAGCGTATCGGTAACGGGTGCCAAGCTTTCCTGCGTGCTCCCCTCAGGGCTTAATGGGAAAGGATAGCGGGCTGGGCAGATACCATCATCCTCACCGAAGGGTGGCCTTAACAACGCCATCAGGAAGCTGCGGTTCAGACTTTCGCTGTGCTCGAGGTGGTTGAACGAGACCATGCCCAACAGCTCGGTATGGCCCGTGGCCAGGGGAATGCTGACCATCGCCCGCAGCAGCATGCGCAGCACCGGGCTGTTGCGTTGGTAAGGTCTGGCCACCAAGGTGCGGCCGATTTCGGCGTAGCTCACACCTCGCCGGCGCAAGAGCTGATCCAGACCCGGATAACAGTGCTCCAGATAGGAATACCTGCCGTCCCAGGCGGAGCCATGCCAGCCGGAGAGGCCCATGCGCAGCGACCCTGCCAGGCAACGGCGCTCCCGATCCAGGATCAGCAGGTGCCAGTAGTGGGAATCCCGGCCATCCAGGTCCAGTTGCTCCGGGCCGAGAGGAGAGATCCGCCGATAGGTGCTGGCGCGCAGGGCCCCCACCCAAATGGCGATCGACTGGAACTGGTCGGGTGAAAGAAAATAGGCTGAGAAGTCATTCTGATCGAAACAACGCTGCTCGGGAAGTTGTTGGCAGATATGATTGAAGGCAAAATCCCCCCTGCCAGTTCCACTGGCTTTCCCATCTCGATCCTTCGAGCTTCCCGCTTCGGTCATCACCAGTCAATCGCGAAATGCCTCTTCCCAAACTGCCCGGTATCGCGTTTCTGCAGCAGGGTCAAAGCGTTGTTTTGCTCCATCAAGGCGCTGGCTCGACGATCGATCATTTCCTGCGGGGCCCATTGGAGGCGTTGGCGGCTCGGATCATTGAGGTTGATTCCGCTGAGGCTCCGAGTGCTGAGTGCCAAAACTATATCCTAACCGCCCAACTTGTTGTGGTGGTGCGCTATCTCCCGCGTCCGTGGATCAGGACGCTCAGCCTTGGGCGTAGGGCAGGGATCAATGTGGCGTATCTGATGGACGACGACCTGCTCGACCCGGCACTGCTGCCGCAGCTGCCCAGCACCTACCGCCAACGTATAAGAGAGCGTATCACCCGCCAACGGGCGCGGGTACCGGAGCTCTGCGATCCCATCTGGGTGACCAGTGAGTTTCTGGAGCGCAAGTATGCCCACCTCGGTGCCCTGCGGCTCCCCCTTTGCCCCCATCCCGGCCTGCTGGGGGAGCATCCCCGCCTGCAGCTGGCCTACCTCGGCAGCAGTGTTCACCAGCTGGAGTTCGCCTGGCTGCGGCAGCTGCTCATCCGGCTTCAGAGTCGCCAGCCCCACACCCATGTCGATCTGTTCGGTGACCTCAGCATCAACCGTCAGTTCCGGGATCTTCCCCGCGTGCGCATCCTCCACCCGATGCGCTGGCCCAGCTATCTGGCCGAGACCGGCCAGGCCCGCTGTGACCTGCTGCTCACCCCCTTGCTGGAGAGCCCGCTCAACGCCGCCAGGGCCCCGGTCAAGTTCATCGACGCTGCCCGCTGCGGGGCCGCCGGCCTCTACTCCGATCGTTCGCCCTACCGAGGCTTCATCCGCCCGGGCATCGATGGGTTGCTGCTCGGCGATTGCCAGCAGGAGTGGCTGGAGGCGATCGAGTGGCTGATCGGCGATGGCGAGGCCAGGCAGCGTCTGGCGATGGCGGGGCGACGGCGCGCCCTGCAGTTGAGCGGGGCTGCCTGAGCCGTGGGCACCGGGAGCGCTTTGTAGCCGTGGGAAACTCCTTGGAGGTCTTCGGTGCATACCCGCATGTCAGCCCGCGCGGCATCGCCAACACGCCGGGGTCCAGCCCTAGGGATCCGCCTCGGCGCCATCGGCCTGCTGGGGCTGGTTGGGCTGCCCAGCGGCAGCGCCTTGGCCCAAGCGGCCCCGAAGCCGTTGGCCCCACCGCGGCGACCAGCGCCGCAGCAACCCCAGCCGCCTTCGATCGACCCTGGCCTGGCGGCCAACGTCCGCTACAGGTTGGGTCCGGGGGACAAGCTGAAGATGGCGGTGTTCCGGATGGAGGGCTACGAGACCGTCGCTGAGGTGCTGAGCGATGGCACGCTCAACCTGCCCAGGCTGGGCAGCGTGCCGGTCTGGGGGTTGAGCCTCGATGAAGCCCGCCGGCGGATCACCGCTGGTTACGCGAGGATCCTGCGGCGTCCGATCGTGTATCTGGATCTGGTCGAGTCGCGCCCGGTGCGGGTGGCCGTGAGCGGCGAAGTGCAACGGCCGGGCCTCTACAGCATCGGCAAAGGTGGATCGAATCAGCTCAGCAGCAGCGGTCCCGGATCCTCCCCCAGCACCATGATCCAAACGAGCGGCGCCCCGACCCTCCTCGATGCGATCCAGAGGGCCGGAGGTCTGACCGCCTACGGCGATCTGCGCCGCCTCACCGTGCAGCGGCCCAGCGGCGGCCCCGGATCCCCCGTGCGCACCTATCAGTTTGACTTTCTCAAGGTGCTCTCCGGCAGCGGGCCGGTGACCAACCCGCTCCTCTACGACGGGGACAGCATCACGATCCCGCGCGCCGAGAACCTCAGCGAAACCGAGTTGCTCGCCATCGCCTCCTCCACCTTCGCGCCCGACACGATCTCGGTGAACGTGGTGGGCGAAGTGCTGAAGCCCGGCAGCCAGAACGTCAAGGCCAACAGCCCCCTCTCCGGCGCCCTGCTCACGGCCGGGGGGCTGACCCGCCGGGCCAATGATCAAACCGTGCGCCTGCTGCGCTTAACTCCCACCGGCACGATCAAGCAGGCGACCATCCGCTTCAATCCGGCCGCCCCGCTCGGCTCGGTTCAGAATCCACCCTTGCAGCAGGGGGATGTGATTGTGGTCGACCGGCACGGCTGGGCCAAGACCACCGACGGCCTCTCCGATGCCCTGGCGCCGATCGGGCCGGTGATCAACGCCGGCTCCCTGTTCCGGTTGCTGGGGCTCTGATCCTGCTGCTGCCGCGTTGGGGCCACCGCCGTGGTTGCCCAGATTTGGTTCAGAGATGGGGGATGTTGGCTGAGGCCAGTTGGAAGGGAATGTTGATTTTTTTGCCACCATGGCGGCTGATCGCTGCTAGGTAATAGTCTTGGCGCGTTGATTAAACGATGCCCCAGTTGTGATGAAGGCTTTTCCCCTGCAGTTGTATCGCTATGCTTCGGCCCTGCTGGCCATCCCCCGCATTTCTGTCATTGTGTTGCGGCGTTTGCTGCAGGGTAAGGGTAGCTTGAGTCGGAGGTTGGAGCCGCTGGCTGTCGATCTTGCCTTGCAACGAGAGGTGTTCGCCTTGCTGCGGGGTTTTGCCCCTAATATCTATGTGGCGAAGCCTTTTATTCGCGCCTACGCAAATAGCGGCACTGCCCTGGTTTGCCGAAATTCAGATGTGCGGGAGGTGCTCGATCGCCATCAAGATTTCGAGGTTGTCTATGGCCCGCGCATGGAAGCCGTGACCGGCGGTTACAACTTTTTTCTTGGCATGCAAGATGGCCCCACCTATAGCCGGGATGTGTCCAACATGCGGCTGGCCGTGCGGCGCACCGATCCGGAGCAGCTGTTGGTGCCGCTGGCCCAGGGCTGGGCCGAGCAGATTATCGGCGGCTGCGGTGGCCAACTGGATCTCCCCCAGCAGCTGGGCCAGCAGATTCCGGCCTTGATGGTGCAGCAGTATTTCGGGATCCAGACCCCCCAGCGCCAGCAGCTGATCGATTGGACCACCCTGTTGTTCTGGTATCTGTTCGTGGATCTGGCCGCCGATCCGGATCTGGATCGCAGGGCCCTGGAGGCCGGCGAACAGCTGCGCAATGCCATCGATCATGAGATTCAGCTCCGCAAGGCGAGCGCTGGCGCTCCAGCCCCAGCTGATGACGTGCTCCAACGCCTCTTGGGGATGCAGGCCGCCGCCCTGCCCGGCCTGGATGATCTCGGCATTCGCAACTATCTGTTTGGTTTTTTGATCGGCGCCATCCCCACCCTTTCGGCGGCGGCCAGCCAGATCATCGAGGTGCTGCTGGATCGCCCCGCCGTGCTGGCCAAGGCCCAGGCCGCCGCCCGCAGCCCGGATCAACAACTTCTAGATGGCTACATTTTTGAAGCTTTTCGTTTTGCGCCGCTCAACCCTGTCATTTATCGCCGCGCTGTGCGGAAGACCACCATTGCCAGGGGGAGTTGGCGCGCCCGATCCATCCCCGCCGGCACGATGGTGCTGGCCTCCAATCTGTCGGCGATGTTTGATCCGATCCAGGTGCAGCACGCCAACCGCTTCTGGCCGCAGCGACCCTGGTACGACTACATCCTTTGGGGCTATGGCATGCACACCTGCGCTGGTGCCTACATCAACCGGGCCCTGCTGCCGGTGATGCTGCGGCCGCTGCTCCGCCAGGCCAACCTGCGGCGTGCTCCAGGGGCGGCCGGTCAGATCGATCGGGCTGGCACCCCCTTCCCCGTGCACCAGCAGCTGCGGTTTGATGCCACCAGTTGAGGCCCCTGGCTTCAGAGCGGCCGCACGCCGCCGGCCAAGGAGGAGGCCTCCAGCCAGCGCTGGATCGCCTCGGGCAGGGGGCAGCGCTGGCGGCTGCTGGCCTCGATCGCCAGGTGACGGGTGAGGCCCCGGGCCACCGCTTCGCCCTGGTGCTCGAAGTGGTAGGTCAGTTCAAAACTGCCCGGATCGAGCCGGCGCGGATCGAGCCGGATGCTGAGGCGATCGCCGCAGCCCAGGGGGCGGCGGTAATCGGCGCTGCAGTGCACGATCGGCAGGGCCACGGTCGCTAAGGCCCCGGTCGGCAGGGCCAAGGCGGGGGGCTCGGGCCCGGCAGCCCCGAGGCCCTGGGCCCGGGGGAACACTTCGGCGGCGCTGATGCCGAAGCGCTCCAAGCTTTCCTCGTAGGCCTCATGGCACCAGCGCAGCAGCTGGTGGAAATGCATCACGCCGGCGGCGTCGGTGTCGCCGAAGCGCACGCTGCGCTGCAGCCGCAGCCAGGATTCGGGTTGGGCTTGGCGGGGCTGCATTGGCTCAGCTGGGCTAGGGGGTGGCCGCAGCTTGCTGGCGACGGCTTGCTGGCTAGGGCTTGCAGGTAAGGAACCAACCTGCGCTGCCGCCGGGCAGCCAGCGGGGTAGCCAGTTGGTGTAGGAGTAGTGATCGCTGCTGCCAAGGCGATCGTAAGGATTGCCGCCGCCGGGATAGCCGCCGTTCAGGAGATCGCAGCTGCCGTAGGGATCATTCATGATCAGGCCGTTGGAGTCGTAGCCGATCACCACGGTCCAGTGGCCGCCGCCGCTGGGCGCACTGGAGCTGCCGTGGTGCAGCCAGCCGACGGCCACGGGCCGGCCGGCATCGATTTCGGCCTTGAGCATGGCCAGGGTGCCGTCGGTGCGGAAGGCGGGTTTGAGACCAATGTGCTGAAGCGCCTTGACTTGGGCCTGGGAATCGGTGGTGTCACCGAAGGATTGGCGGATGGCGTTGTACTCGTTTTGATCTTTGCATTTGCCCCAGAACTTGGCCAGCATTCCACAGCTGGCGGAGAAACATTCACGCCAACCCTCGCCATCGCTCATCAGCATCTGGTCGAAGTAGGGAACCGGCAGGGGGTTGGGGTGGGCTTTAGGCGCTGCTGGGCGGGGTTTGGCTTGCGTTACGGCAACGACCGTTGGCGCTGGGCTAGAGACTGGCGCTTCTGCGGCGACCGTAGGCGCTGGGGAGGAGACTGGGGGCGCCTCTGCAATGGTGCTAGCCGAGGCCGGCCGCCCGGATGGGGCTGCTAAGCGCTCCATCCCCTGGGTCCAGATGTTTCCTTCTGCTTCGCGGCGGCGCAGCAGGCCGGCTTCCACGGGCGTGCCGGGGTTGCAGTAGAGGCGCAGGGCATTGGGCACGTTGGACCAGTCCTTGTCGCGCAGACGGCGGCTGATCGTGGTGAAGCCTTCGCTGCCGTAGAAGCCAAGCCCCAGGTTCCAGGCAAAGGAGATCAGGGCGCTGCGTTGGTCTGGATGCATGGCATCCCAGTGGGGGATGGACTCGGCAAGGTCGGCGGCATAGGCGTTGATGCCTTGATCGAGCAGCAGATCGGCTTGCTGGCGGCTGATCGTGGTGCCCGGCGGCACCGGTTTGTTGTTGAGGGTGGTGAAGCCGTAGCCAATCGTCCAGGGATCACCACCGCTGGCCGGATCGGGATAGGCCTGGGACTCAAAGCCCTCAAAGCTGGAGATCAGCTTGCGGGCGGCGGTGTAGGGGGGAGACGCCGCTGAGCTGGGGGCTGGGGCTGGCGGGGTTGGCTTGGCTGCGGGAGCTGGCGGTGGACTTGGGGGTGCTACCGGTGCTGCTGCAGGAGCCGGCGGTGGAGTTGGTGGAGCTGCTGGCGGTGCTGCGGGAGTTGGCGGTGGAGTGGGGGGAGCTACCGGTGGTGCTGCGGGAGCTGGGGTGGGTGCTGCGGGAGCTGGCGGTGGAGTGGGGGGTGCTACCGGTGGTGCAGCGGGAGCTGGGGTGGGCAGCACCATTGGTTGGGCTGCGGCTTGGCTGGGCAGCACCGTTGGCTCTGCCAAGGCTGGGGCGCTAGGGATCGCTTCGATGCTGGGCTCGGGTGTTAACACGGCCGCCGAACTGCTGGCTGGGGTAGGCGAGGTTGGGCTCAGAGGGCTCGGCTCGGTTGGCGGCTGGGGCGGGGGCGCCATCGGGGCCAGGGTTTGGGCGTCGCGGTGGCGCAGGGCGGCGATGGCATCCTGGAGGCGAGCGTCGTCATCAGCCGTCGTGGGGCCGGAAACGGCTGGCGGCTGACGACGGGCGAAGGGTGCAAAAACCTGGGAAAACTTGGTAATCAGGTAGGGGGCGAAGAAGGTTAGACCGGCATAGAGAAAGCTGGTGATGCTTCCAATGTCGCCCGGCATCTGGCAAGTTCGCCCGAAGTAATAAAGGCTAACGATGCCAAAGCCGAGGTAAAATAAGATCAGCATGATCAAGCCGGCCATGGCGATCAGGCGGCTGACACTCGCCTCCATCACCGTGACCCGCTGTATGGGGCTGCTGGCGCCGAGTTGGCCTGGCTGACCAATCCTGTTTTGATCCACCAGACTCAAGGTGGTGGGTTCCGAAAGGGCCTTGCGGATATCCCAGCCGTGTTTGATCAGGCGGTGATCAATTTGGAGCATGAAGATGAAGCAGCCCACCAGGATGAACACGGTGAGGAAGCCCATCTCCTGCTCCCCGAGCCGGCCCACCGCGCAGAGTTCGAGGCTCGTGCTCAAGCTGTTGGCCGTGGATGCTGCCGCGCCGCCAGCTCCGTTGGTGACCGTCGCCGCAGCCTGGGCTGCGGCGGACTGCACCGCTGGAACCACCAGGGTGACGGCCTTGACGGCGGCGGCACCGTTGGCCGCAGGGGCCTGAGTGGCAGCTGGGTTTTGGGCCAGACCCGGCAGGCCGATCCCCAGCAGTAGCCAGCCGATCAGGGCCGCAGGCTTACGGATGCGGTAGAGCAGATCCAGCAACATACGGCTCATGGGCTTCATGTAGGCCACTTGTAGCAACCCAGTGACCATGGCGCGAGCTTCTGACACGGAATGTTGAGCAGGCGGCACGAATGGCTGAACTATCGGCTGATCCTCAGCTTGAGCTCGATGCTGTTGGCGGCCCGATGGTCTGGGTTTCCGGAAGCCTTTGATCTTTGGTTGATCATAAGCCAGGGAACTTTTGGCCCCGCCGGGGCGATGCTCAAGGCTGGTGCGAAGGTTGCCAGAGGCGCTCACAGCCGCCACTGGTTGGAGAGTTGCTTTCCCCTGGGGCGGCGGGGGCTGTCCAGTCGGCTGGGTTGATGCCCTTGATCCGCACCTGGGAGCGGTGGATGTAGTGCGGTGGACGGCCCAAGCCGACGGCCCGGCTTTGGGGATCGCTGTAACAGGCCATCGTCGCGTACCAGTCTGCCGCCGTGCCCGCTGCTTGGCCCGTCGCCGCCAGCCGCTGGCCCGCCGGTAGCACCAGGATCACCCTGCCGTTGCGGCGCAGCTGGCAGGCGATCGGGGCGCGGCTGTTGGGGGCGGTGCGGATGTTGGAGGGCGCATCGATCACGATGGCCCGCTGGGAGCAGTACACCTGGGCCACGGCAGGGGAGCCGCTCTGCAGGGCCAGGGCCAGCGCCACTACCGCCGCTCGGGAGCCGTAGGGGCTGGGTTGCTGTTTGTGCAAAGGGCTGAACTCAACGGCTGGGCTGCTGTCATGTTGATGATCAAGATCATGGTTGTCAAAGGTTGGTGTCAAAGGTTGGTCTCCAAGCTTGGTGTCAATGGTTGGCGGTTTGAGGGCTGGGGGGCGAGGTGATGGAGATGGCTCTTTTTCTGCAGGCTTCCCCGGCAAGCTTTCCGGGTCGGTGTGGGCAGATGGGCTCGACCTCTGCCTCTGCATCCGGCGCCGCTGCCCGTCGGTTTGCTGAGTTGGATTGCGGTTGGGGCGGCAGCCCGGCTTGCATAACAGCCTGCACAACAGCTTGCATAACAGCTTGCACAACAGCCTGCACAGCAGCTTGGCCAACAGCTTGGCCAAAAGTTTGCTCAACGTTCAGGCTGTCCTAGGTTGGGTTGGCGTTGTTGGGGCTTGGGCTCGATTCGGCGGCTAACTTGGCATCGGCTTAGTACGGGCCGGCCGGGCCGATGACTTTGGCGCTCAATGCCCTATCTCTATCCCTTGTCTTTATGTTTATCCTTCTGCTTGTCTCCGTGCTTATCGCTGTGCTTTGCCTTGGCGGATTGCCTCTATCTTTCGTCTCCATTTTTTGATTTTGCGGCTAAACTAGTTGAATGGCCCGTGTTTTTCTCTCCCACTCCAGTCGCGATGCCGATCGGGCTGCCTGGTTGCGGGACTGGCTGATCGGGCAAGGATTTGAAGCGCCATTCCTGGACTTTGACAAGCATTCCGGTATCGCCCCAGGAACAGATTGGGAGCAGGTTCTTTACCATGAACTAGAGCGCTCCCAGGCGGTGTTGCTGCTGTTGACCCCGAATTGGCAGGAGTCGAAGTGGTGTTTTGCCGAATTCACCCAGGCCCGCGCCCTGGGTAAACCGGTGCTCCCCTTGATCGAAGCCGATCTGCCCGGCGGCTCGGCGGCGGTGGCTGCCGATGTGCAGGCGGTGGATCTGCGCGGCGATCGGCAGGAAGGGCTGGAGCGCTTGCGGCAGCAGCTGGTGGAGATTGCCCTCTCCAGCCAGGGCGGGCTGCCCTGGGACAGCAGCCGTCCCCCCTATCCAGGCCTGCCTTCGTTTGAGGAGGAAGACGCCGCCATTTATTTCGGCCGGGAGGCGGAGATCCGGCTGCTGATCGAGCGTCTCAACGCCCGTCGCAGTCTGGGGGGCGTTGGCATGTTGGTGCTGCTGGGTTCATCCGGGGCGGGGAAGTCGTCGCTGCTGCGGGCCGGGGTGGTGCCGCGGCTGCGGCGGGCCGGCCACCAGTGGATTGTGGTGCCACCATTTCGCCCCCAGCGCAAGCCCTTGCAGGCCCTGGCGCTCGCCCTCGAGCAAGCCTTGGGCGGCGGCAGTGCCCCGATCCCCCCCCTCGCCGACCAGCTGCGGGAGGCCCTGCGCAACGGCTCCCAGCAGAGCCTCCTGGCGCGCATCGCCAATGATCTGCGCCGCGCGGCCGGCGCGAACGAAGCCTGCATCCTGCTCGCCATTGACCAGGGGGAGGAGTTGCTTCTAGAGGCGGAGCCGGAGGAGCGCCAGCTGCTGCTGCATCTGTTGAATGCGGCGCTCGGCCAGGGCCTGCCCTTCCTGGCGGTGATGACGCTGCGTTCGGATGCCCTGGCCAGCTTGCTGGAGGCCGAGACGCTGCAGGTGCGGTTCGAGCAGCTGTCGCTGGGCCCGATGCCGATGGAGCGGATGGAAGAGATCATCGTGGGGCCGGCGCGGGTGGCGGGTCTGCGGGTGGAGCCGGTTTTGGTGCGCAAGGCCCTGCGCGACGCGGCGACCGGCGATGCCCTGCCGATGCTGGCCTTCGCGTTGCGCGAGCTCCACGACCGCAGCGGCCCCAACCCCCAGCTCACCGTGAGCGCCTACGAGGCCCTCGGCGATCCCCGCCTGGGTCTTTCGCCGCTGGAGAACGCGGTGCGCGATGCGGCCGAGCGGGCCCTGGCCGATCTGCGGCCAACCCCGGCCCAGCTGCTGGCCCTGCGGGACGCCTTTGTGCCGGCCCTGGTCAAGGTCAATGAGCAGGGGGATTACGCCCGCCGGCCGGCCCCCTGGTCTTCCCTTCCCGAGCCGGCCCTGCCCCTGTTGGAAGCCCTGGTGCACGCCCGGGTGCTGGCGGTGCGCCAGGAGCGGGGGGAGCGGCTGCTGGAGGTTGCCCATGAAGCGTTGCTGCGCAAGTGGCCGTTGTTGCGCAGCTGGCTGGATGAGGCGCGCCAGTTTCTGATCGATGCCCAGCAGCTGCAGCTGGCCGAGCGGGAATGGCGCCAGGCGCCGGCGGCGGAGCAGGAGGGGTTGCTGCTCAGCGGGGTGAAGCTGAACCGGGCCCGGAGCTGGTTGGTGGAGCGCCCCCAGCAGCTTGAGCCGCAGTTACGCAACTATGTGGAGGCCAGCCTGGCCGTGGCGGAGCGGCAGCAGCGGCGGCAGAAGCGGCGCCGCCAGCAGATTCTGGCGGCGATGGCGGCGCTGAGTGGGCTGTCGCTGCTGGCGGGTGGGCTGGCGTTGTGGCAGTTGCGCCAGGCCCGCCAGGCCCAGCTCCAGGATTACGCGATCACGGCCTTTGCCTTGGCCTTGGAGCAGAGGAATCCCCTGCAGACGGCCATCCATGCCTTGGCGTCGCTGGAGGATCCCGCCAATGTCAATCAGCGCTTGATGGGGGTGTTGGGCTATTCGATGGGCGCCAATGCCGCCGTGGGGAGGTCGGCGTTGGGTCTTGGCACGATCTGGGCCCTCGCCGCCTTGCCGAATGGGCAGCTGGTGATCGCCACCGATGCCGGATTACTGCACTGGAGCCAGGCCCAGGCTGGCGAGCGGCCCCAAGCCCAGGCCAGCGCGCAGCCCCAGGCCGATGGCCAGGGCGGCGTGCGGGTGTTGGCGGCCAACGCAGCCGGGGAGTGGCTGTCGGCGGGGCGGGATGGCACGCTGCGCCGCTGGATCGGCAGCCGGCCGCAGGGGCCGGCGGTGGCGAGCGGCCAGCAGGGGGTTGTCAGTCTGGTCGCCCTGCCCGGCGGGGATGCGGTGAGCGGGGCGCTCGACGGCACGCTGCGCTGGTGGCGCCAGGGCCAGCCTGCGGGCCCAGCGCAGCAAACAAAGCTCGGGGCGATTTGGGCCCTGCTGCCCCTGCCGGATGGCTCGGTGCTGGCGGCTGGGGACGAAGGTGCCCTGCAGCGCTGGCAGGCCAGGGGCCCCCTGACGCCGCCCCTGGCCAGCGACCAGGCGTCGGTGCGAAGCCTGGCGCTGCTGCCGGATGGGTCGTGGGCCAGCGGTGGGGAGGATGGAACGATCCGCCTCTGGCGGGGGCAGCAACCACGGGAGCGGGTGGGGCCCCGGATGCTGGGCTCGATCAAGAACCTGGTGGCCCTGGCGGATGGGAGTTTGGTGGGCGGCACGGACATCGGCAATCTCGTGCTTTGGAGGGGCGGCAGCCGAGCCAAGGCCTTCATGATCACGAACCAAACCCAACTGCATGGCCTGGCGGCGGGGCCCGGCGGCACGTTCTGGAGCGGCCACGGCGATGGATCCCTGGCCAGCTGGAGTTGGCCGATGCCACCGGCGTGGATCCGCGAAACGGGCCAGGGCAGGATTGCCTCCCTGCTGGTGCAACGCGATGGCACCCTGCTTTCGGGGGGCTGGGATGGCAGTATCCGCCGCTGGCGGAGCCTGGAGCCGCTCGGGGAGCCGTTGATGACGGGTCAGGGGGCGGTGCGCATCCTGCAGCAGCTCCCGAATGGCAATTGGTTGGTGGGGGGGCTGCAGGCCACCCTTCAGCAGTGGCGCGATCGCCAACCGCTGGGCAAGCCGATTTCGACCGCCAAGGTGGGCTTGCGCAGCCTGTTGGTGCTGCGGGATGGCCCGTTGATCTCGGGTGATTTTGAGGGCAAGCTGCGCCGTTGGCGGGGGGTCCAGCCACTCCAGCCTGGGGTGGCGACCGGAGGGGGCGTGGTGCTCTCCCTGGCGGAACTGCCGGGTGGAGATCTGCTCAGCGGCGATGTCAACGGCATGGTGCGCCGCCTGCGCTGGCCGCAGTTGCTGGGCCCTGCCGTGGCCAGCGGCCAGGGCCGGATCCAGGGGATCGTGCCGCTGAACGATCAGGACTGGTGGACGGCTGGCTTTGATGGCAGCCTGCGCCGCTGGCGCCAGGGCCGTCCGAGCGGCGAGCCGATCCCCGTGACCAGCCCTGGCACCCCCTGGCGGCTGGCCCGCTTGCCCACGGGCGAGATCGTGGTGGCGGCTGAAGATAATTACCTGCGCAGCCTCGTGGCCCCCCAATTGGTGATCCATGGCGCCTGCCAGCAGTTACGCCATTTGCCCGAGCTGCTGCAGCCTTCCAGCCCGGTGGAGCGGGCGGCCCGGCGCAGTTGTGACCGCCTGGCGCCCGGCGCCCTAGGCGGCGGGCCGAGCCCGTCGTTGGCGCTGGATCCGCAGCTCCAACCTTGAGCGTGGGGCATGCCCTGGGGCGTGCCGTTCAGCTGATCGCGCCCGAGGCCCTGGCCCCCATCAGGTCCGCCTCCCGCTCCAGGCTGGCGTCGTCGTTGACCGGCACGCCGCCATTGAGCTGCAGGGTGGGTTGCACCCGGCCCTGGGCCTGCTGCACCAGGTGCCAGGCCTCGTGGGGCAGATGCTGTTCCTGACCCGGCGCCACGTGGATGTCGCTGCCCTGGGCGTAGGCGTGGGCGTTGAGCTGGGCGGGCTTGGCGGAGTTGTAGTGCACCTGCACGTGGTCCATGGCCAGGCCGGAGAGGGATTCAATGCCGCTCTTGAGTTGGTCGGGCATGCCGGTGTTGTTGGCGCGGGGAGCCGGCTGGGGCTGGAGCTGGGCGGTGGCGAATTGGCCCTGGAGAGGCTCTTCCTCCCCTGGACCGCCCGCCAGCTGGGTGACTTGGCCGGCTCTGCCATTGGCCAGGGCCTGGAGGCGTTGCAGCTGGGCCACCTGGGGGCTGGCGTTGGCCAGGTGTTGGAGGCGTTGCAACGGGCCCAGGGTGCTGGCGGGGGTCGGCGCGCTGTTGAGGGCGTGCTGGCGCTGGCTGGGGATGGACTGGACCGCCGTGCTGGTGGCCTGGTCGGTGCTCTTGGCGGCTAGCGCATAGGACCCCATCGTCCAACTCCCTGATTGGTTCCAGTATCCCATCTTTGGCCGGCAGGGGCGGGCCAGGGAGTCAAAGACGCAAGACTGGATTGAGCCCCGCACCATTCCCCGGAGCTCGGCGCGGTTGCCAGGGCGCCAAGGGTTTCTGCATCACCTCTGGCTGGCCAAGCGCCCTGCCTCGATTTTAGGTTTTGGCGGAACTACAGCCTTTCGGAGGACGCGATCACGCCTATTTTTTCCAGGGGCGAAGATTCTCCTCCTTTTCGCGTTTCGTGTTCACTTGCATGCTGTTGTCTAACTCGATCTCGATGCTGCCGTTGTCTACCGCGGCGTTGAATTGGTCGCGAGGCAGGGCGTCCACCACGGCTTCGTCGGCGCCGCCTAGGGTCTGTCCCTTGGGCACCCACTCACCTTCGTGGAAAGCATTTGCCTTGTCGTACCAAGGACTATAGGCTTGGCTCTCGGCCCCGCTGGCCATGCGGATGTTGAGGGCAGCCGGATTCCTCACGTGGTATCGCCAGATTCCGTAGTGAATAGGTTCACAACTGGAAACCCAGTTGCCGTCTGCGACACCCAAACTTTGCTCAAGATAGTATAGACCATAGCCATGAGGCTTGCTGGCTTCGTCTACGAGCGCTTGGGCTGCGCTGGGCGTACCTACGAAATTAGCGTCCGTGCCCCAGCCGTCGAAATTCCACTCTTTGTCCACGCCCCGTATCTTGCGGTGCGCCCAATCGGTGATAAAAGAGTGACCGCCTGCGGCGAATTTTTCCAAGTGTTCCGCATGGGCGGAGTTGGCAGCCCCTTTCGCGCCCATGTACGCCTCGGTAGGTCCGATGCGTGTTCGCTCCTCTTTTTTCTTTAGGTTCATCTGGTTAGCGAGCCAGGCTCCGCCTGCAGAGTTCACCATCTCGGCTTTATCTGGATTTTTTGCGGCGTATGCCTTTGTGTTGGCCCGGGTCTCGGCTGTGTTGAACTCGCCAGACTTCTCTACTTTTGTTTTAATTTTAGCCCATTTGGCGCGGGCGTTGAGCTGGGCGGGCATGGCGGAGGCGAGCTGGCTCACCTGGCCGGCTCTGCTATCGGCCAGGGCCTGGAGGCGTTGCAGCTGGGCCACCTGGGGGCTGGCGTTGGCCAGGTGTTGGAGGCGTTGCAGCTGGTCGAGGTGACTGGCCGGCCCGAGCGCTGGCCCCAGCTCCGGGGGGGTGGTGAGGGCGGTGGGGCGCTGGCTGTGGCTGGACTGGGCCGCCGTGCTGGTGGCCTGGTCGGTGCCCTTGGCGGCTAGCGCATGGGATCCCATCGTCCACTCCTCGGATCATTCCAGTATTCCATCCTTTGCGCCGCGGGAGCGGGGTGGCCTGGATGGAACGCTGTTGCCCCAGCCCGCCAGGCGGCTAGAAGGCGGGTAGCAGGATCGGGCAGCAGCCCCCTGATCAGGCGGGTGCCCAAGGGCACGGGCAAGGGCCGATCTGCCAGCTAGCAAGGCACGGATAAGATATGGGGGAATGAATACAAGAAATCAGGCAAGTAATGCCGGCTTGGGCTATGCGCACTTGCCTTCGCTTTCCACTGGTTTTGGTATCTGGTGCTGGGCTAGCTTCCAGTCCACTCCAGACCAGTCCAGTCCAGTCCAGCTCAGCTCAGCTGTTTCCTCGCAACGCGAGGGGCTGGCGGCGGCGGCCAAGGCAGGCAATCTGCCGGATTCGCCTGGCGATACCGCCGCTGGCCGAGGCGCACGCTGGGCGCCAGCAGCTCCGCATGGCTGCCGCATGGGTGATCGAAGCGAGGGAGGCAAGATCGAACACCCAGCACGAGCGGCTGGCGGCTGCCAAGCTGGCTCCAGGCCGGGGCGCCTGGAGCGCACGATCGTTGACGGACAAAGGCCTCGCTGCTCTTGCCACCAGCACCAGCGGTGCCGCCACCATCGCGGTGTCCCTGGAGGGCCAGCTGCGCCTCGACGACCAGCCGGCTTTCCATGCCGCCGTGGCCCTGGCCCGCCGCCAGGGCGGTGGCCAGCTGATCGTGTTGGCCTGCCGGCCGGAGGGCCAACGGCTGCGGGGGCCCCACCAACGCCGGCTGGAGGCCGGCGCCCTGGCTTGTCTGCAGGCCCGCCTGGCCAGCGCCGCCATTCCCCTGCTGCATTTCCCGCAGCACGCCAGGGCGGATGCCCTGGAGCTGATTCATCCGTTGCTCCGGCCCGCCGCGGTGCTGTGCTGCCAGGAAAGCCGCCTCTACGACGACTGGCCGCTGGCGGCGGCCAGCTTCCCGAGGGTGTTTGCCGAGTTCCGGCGCCGGTTGGAGCGCTCTCCGCAGCCAGCGCTGCCGCCGCCGGATCTGCGCGGTTTGGGTTCTGCAGCCCACGCCTGGCCGCCCGATTGGCTGCAGCCCCCCGGCGCCGCCTCCGCCAGCAGAGCCGCCGCTTCGCCGCCGGGGGCCGCTCCCGCCGACGCGCGCAGCGCTTTCCCCTTCAGCGGCGATGAGCCCAGCGCCCTGGCGCGGCTGCAGCATTACGTCTTTGGCTCCGATGGGCTGCGCCATTACAAAGCGAGCCGCAATGGCCTGGTGGGTACGGAGTTTTCCTCGAAGTTTTCCCCCTTCCTCGCCCTGGGCTCCCTCTCGGTGCGGCGGATCTGGCAGGAGCTGCTCCGCTTCGAGGCCCTGCACGGCGCTGGCCAGGGGGTTGACCAGGGGGCGCTGGAGGGCTGCGAGTGGATGAAGCAGGAACTGCGGGGCCCGCTTCTTTGAGTGGATGGTGAGCGATGCCCAGCCGGCCCTGAACAGCGGCAACTGGGCCTACCTGGCCGGGCTGGGTTTCGATCCCCGCAGCTTCGGCGGCAGCCCGCGGCGCTTTGATCTGGAGCGGCAGCGGCGGCTCTACGACCCCGAGGGGCTGCATCGCCAACGATGGTTGTGAGGCGCTGCAGCGAACCCGATGGCTTTAACCCTGATTCTCGGCGACCAATTGCACCGCGCCTGGCTCAGCCCTTCGCCCCTGCAGCTGGGCAGCGGCGCAGCGGTGCTGATGATCGAAGATCTCGCCGTGGCCTCCAGCTACCGCTACCACAAGCTGCGGCTACTGCATACCTTCGTGGCGATGCGCAGCTTTGGCGATGCCCTGCTGGAGCGGGGGGTGGCGCTGCGCTACTTCGAGCTGCCGGCCTCGGCGGCCGTGCCGTTCTGGGAGCGGTTGGCGGCGGAGCTGGAGGGCCAGCCGGAGCTGCGGGTGGCGGAGATCGCCGACCGGGGCTTTGAGGCCAGGCTGCGGCGGTTCTGCGCCGAGCGGGCGATGCCGCTCACCCTGCTGCCGTCGCCGGCCTTCCTGGAATCCGTGGCCGAGAGCCGGAGCTGGTTTGAGGGGCGACGCCGCCCGCTGATGAAGAGCTTCTACGAGCGCCAGCGCCGGCGCCTTGGGCTGTTGCTGGAGGCCGACGGCAGCCCCACGGGCGGCCGCTGGAGCTTCGATGCCGACAACCGCCGCCGCCTACCGAAGGATTACCAGCAGCCGCCGCTGCCGCCGCTGGCCGCCAGCCGCCACGAGCCGGCGGTGCGGGCGCTGGTGGAGCGCTACTTCGCCCACCACCCGGGCCAGCTGGGGGCGTTGTGGATCCCCTTCGATCTGGCCGGCGCCCAGGCCTGGCTGCAGAGCTTTCTGCAGCAGCGGCTAGGGGCCTTTGGCCCCTATGAGGACGCCCTCAGCCAGCGCCACGCCACCCTGCACCATTCGCTGCTGTCGCCACTGCTCAACACCGGCCTGCTGACGCCGGCCGAGGTGGTGGACGCCACCCTGGCCCATGGGCGCAGCTGCCAGCAGCGGGGCGAGCCGATCCCGATCGCCTCGCTGGAGGGGTTTCTGCGGCAGGTGATCGGCTGGCGCGAGTTTGTGCGCGGCATCGATCGGGTTTTTGGCGAGCGCCAGGCCAGCGGCAACTTCTGGGGCCACCACCGCTGCCTCGCCCCCTGCTGGAACGATGGCAACACCGGACTGCCGCCGCTGGATGCGGCGATCGAGCGGCTCAACCGCCTGGGCTACAACCACCACATCGAGCGGCTGATGGTGATCAGCAATTTGATGCTGCTCTGCGAAATCGATCCCCTAGCCGTGCACGGCTGGTTCATGGAGCGCTACCTGGATTCCTATGAATGGGTGATGGGGCCGAATGTGTATGGCATGGGCCAGATGAGCGATGGCGGCATCTTCGCCACCAAGCCCTACATCTGCGGCTCCAATTATATCCTCAAGATGGGGGATTACAAGCGGGGTGCATGGTGCGAGATCTGGGATGGCCTCTACTGGCGTTTCATCGAACGCCACCGAGCCTTCTTTCAAGCCAATCCGCGTCTTTCGATGATGGTGCACCTGCTGGAGCGGCAAGATCCATTGCGGCGGCAGGGTTTGAACGCCGCTGCCGAGCAATTTCTCGAGCGGGCAACCCTGCCGGGGCCGTGATCGCCGGGGGCTTGCAGGGCAGGCGGATAAAGCATTAACCGCTCAATCTAGCTGTAGTAATAGCAGTCGTTGTCTTGGTTTTTTGTAACGAAGGAACAGTGGAGAGCTATTCTCCAAATTGCCCTGTGAATTGGGGTTGGATCGTAGTGAACGTGGTCCGGAAAATGCTGCCGGATGATTTCAGTGGCTTTCCAGGCATTGTAGTGCGGAATGCGCGGATTGAGATGGTGGGCAACGTGGGTTGAGCCGATGCCATGGTGTAGCCAATTAAGCAGAGGTCCGTAAGGGCGATCCACGGTCTGCAGGGCACCCTTTGCCCAGTCCCATTCGGAGCCGGAGAAGTGGGGAATGGTCCGGTCGGTGTGCTGGAGCCACGTGTAACAGACAAGCCAGCCGTTGATGATCAGGTAAGGCAAGCCATACACGCAAACGATACGGGCTACGGAGGTATTCATCATCAGGATTACCAGCGCGAGCAGGGTGATGGCGATTCCGCAATTGGATACGCTCATCAAATTGACCCACTTGCGAGGGAATAATTGGCGTGTCCCGGAATTGAATGGGGGGATGTTGATGAAGTGAGAGGTTGGGAAGCCATGGTCAGGCCCTCCAGTGATTCCGAATAGCAAATACAATGGCCAGCCAACTAGCAGGTGAACGACGATCGACACCACGGCATAGGCCGGTGGGCCTAGCAGCGCCTTGAGTTTGATGCTGAACCTGGCCCAGGGGGAGCTTTGCAGGGAGGGAACGTGGGTTTCTCCCGTTTCAAGATGGTTGCAATTGGCATGGTGTACAGCATGGCTGCGTTGCCAGGAAAAGTAAGGAACCAGCAGCAGACTGTGCAGTATCAATCCAACGCAGTTTTCAACGGTCCGGTTGGGATGGAAGGCATTGTGGCCACATTCATGGGCCAGCACCCAGCAACCCATTGCCAAGGTTCCGGTTACCACGGCATAGGCGATCCAGAGGGGCGCGTAACTCCAGTGCAGTGGAATCAGGCAGCCAAGGCCGTAGGCAGCCAGGGAGGTGAGCAGGGAGAAGGCAAGACTGATCCAGGCTTTGCCTACATTCTTTTCAGCGAGGCTTGCTGGCAAAGAGGCCAGGAGTTGCTGCTTGGTTGGCCATTGCGGCCGCAGCGAATCAGCGTCGCGGTGGCGAAGGGTGCCGGTTGCTGCCTGATGGGGATGGGGAAAGATCGCTGACTGAATCATTGCTGAATTGCTGCCATCTCGCTCGACGTCCGGCAAAATCGTTTGTGAAGCAAGAACTTAGCCGATAGGGCCCGCAGCCGTGGCGCTGCCGCCAGCGGGCCAGTAAGGTTTGTCGCTGGTCATCCCTGTTGGGGTGGGGAGTCTGCCAGGTTTGGGCAGATCGTCAACCGTCTGAAGATCGGCCCAGCGCCGATGCCGACTGAAGAATGCCTGCCGCCTTAACATCACCTGTCGCCTTGAGATCTCGATTTTTCCCTACTTAGGGGCTGTTGGCTTCAGCTATTGGGCCCACCCGTTTCGCTCGCCCCATCCAGCTCAAGGTTTCGATTGTTCCCCCCGGCCGCGGTATCCCCAGCGGCTATGGCCTGCCTCGCTAGGGGGGAGTGGACTGATTGGCGGGATCGCACCGGTCGATGGGCGCTAGTTAAGGGGCTTGTTGAGCGGAAGCTCCGCCTTAGGAGCCCTGGCCATAGAGATTTTCGAGGCGCTCGCGGCTGAGGTCCAGGTAGAGCACTTCTTCGCCGGGGGCGGGGGCTTCCGGGTGGCGGCGGCGGGGGGTGGGCCTGGCCGAGCTGCTGCGCAGGGTTTGGGTCATCAGGGCGAAGGCGCCGCCAGCGATCACCGCGAAGCACACCATGTAGACGAACGGGAACAGGGCTTGCAGCATGGCGCTCACTTTTTTCCCACCGTAATGTAAAGATCTGTTAACCGTGGCTGCTCGGGCGTGGCCGCGGCTGCCGTTCCCCTTGCGGCTGCCCCTGTCGCCAGAGTGATCGTCCCCATCCCCGCCCATGGCCACCCCACCAGCCTCGGTGCCGAGTTCACCGAGTCCCAACGCCACCCCACCAGCCTCGGCTGCCAACCCCATCGCCGTCCCCATAGCCGCCCCCGCCCCGCTGCTGGAGCACCTGGCGACGGTGCCCGGCATGGGCGGCGGCCAGCGGCGACTGGTGTTGCTGCTGCCGCAGTTGGGGGATTTCGACAGCCTCGAATACGCCCAGGCGCTGCTGCCGGCCCTGCCGCGGCTGCAGGCCGCCGGCATTGCTGTGTTGGCGATCGGCATTGGCGAGGAGGCGGGCCGCCAACGGTTTTGCACCTTCACCGGCTTTCCGAGCCAGCGGCTGCAGGTGGAGCCAGAGCCGTGGCTGCACCGGGCCCTGGGCCTCTACGCGGGCCTGGGCCAAGCGGGTGGTCCCTGGCCCAACCTGCTGTTGATGTGCGCTGGCATCGGCTCCCCCGGCACCCTGGCCGAGGTGTGGCGCGGCTATAGCGGCGATCGATCCGCCCCCCAGCTGATCGCCGACGACGCCACGATCCAGGCGGGTCCGCTGCCAGCGCTGCAGGGTTCGTTGTTTGCCAGGGCGGGCGGCAGCGGCTTCCAGCGCCCGTTTGAGCTGGCCACGATCCGCCTGCGCAACATGGCCGAAGTGCTGGGCCACTGGCGCACCTACGTCCCCCGCGACGACTTTTTGACCCAGCGGGGCGGCACCTTCCTCCTAGCTGCCGACGACACCCTGTTGTATCGCCATCACGACCGAGGCATCCTGGGCTTTTCCGCCACCATGGCCCGGCCGCTTAGTTTCCTCGATCCCTTCCTGGGTAAGGCCAGCTGAACTGGCGCCGGTGAACTCGCACCGGTTGAGCTTGGGCCCAGGCTCGCAGGGCGGGGGATTGTTGGCTGCTCAGTTGAGATCGGCCGGCTTGAGGTCGTTGCCTGTGAGTTGGGGGGGCTCAAACGTGAAATCGCCGCCGGGAATGCCATCCATGGCCGCCAGAAGGCTCGTGTCATGCGTTACGGTCAGATTGTCATAGTCTTCGATCTTGAGTAGCCCATAGCCCGGTCGTCCTCGGTCGGTGACGATCACCGGCCCGGAGTTGGCTGCCTGCTTGGCGCTGGCCAGATCGCGGGCAAAGTCTCGCGCAGAAACCGTTGTCAGGGCCATCCGGCACACCTGGCTGATAATGTCAGTATGTTATGACATCGGAGCAGTACGAGCAGAGTCGATTTTATTGTCAGGCTTATTGCTGTCAAACCTATTGGTTTCATGGCTGAGCTGCTATCCAGCCCGCAGTCTATTGTTGAGTTCTTCTGTAGCCTCTGCTGGGGCGAGGCCAGCGGCTACTGCGATGATTAAGTCGGTGGATTGGTGAATCACTGAGTGCAGCATCGCCAGGGTCCATTCCACCACTTCCACAGCGAAGGGTTTAGCGGAGATGGCGTGGGTATGGCGGAGGGCCACCATGCCGAGGGCGCCGCTCATTTCAAAGCCGGTGATCGGCATGCTGCTGTTCACAACACACAGGAACTCAGCCAACGCTGCCGCATAGCCAGCTTCGATGGTTACAGGCAGCGCAATAAAATACTGCAAGACGGAAGGATCTTCAAAACCGGGAACGAAGAACAGGTGAAACCGCAGGGCTTGTTCAAAGGCTTGCTCGTCATCGCTTGCATCCACATCGAGCAGCACGATCACTTGATCCGGGGCCGATTCGGTGGCTGCGATCCGTGCGCAGACGACGCCGGCATGATCTAGTTGTGCCTCGATCAGATCGAGGCAGCCGCTGGAGGATGCTGCCATTGCGTTACATGCTCTTGGAGAGAGACAGCTTGGTCTCGATTAATTCGATTAACAGTGGGTCTGGCCCAGTGGGAGCAGGATTTGACGGAGTGATCTGATCGTCCGTGATGTTGATCGCTTGCGCTATCGAGAGGGCATCTTTCCCTTCTTTCTCTATGTTTTGTTGACGCTTATTTGGGGGCAATGCGATAAGTACCCTTCCTATCTGGGCTGCGTTTGTAGCTAGCTGGCCTGCATAGTCTGTTACCGCCCATGCCATTTCGTAGGCAACTATGGGACTTTCGGGCGCTTCGCCGGTTAAGATGCTGCTTTCCCCTGCTATAATATTGTTCGTTAGGACGGTTTGGTGTGTATTTATTGAACCTCCACTTCCATTGGCCCCCTCAAGTGCTTCGATTTGTTGTTTTAAAGTATTTCGGTGTGAGTCGGTGGTTGTGCGTTCAAGTTCTAATGCTTGCAGGTCGTTTTTATGCTGATCATTATTTAGAATCTCATTATCGTAGTTACTTGTTGAAACCGTGAGCGACTGGTAGGTAGCATGACGAGCGATGTCAGCTTGATTAAGGGCTCGATTCATTTCCTCCAATTTTTGCTTCCTGGTTTCTATGTTATTTTGATCGGCAACTAGCTTTTGATCTCTGTCTTTAAACCCATTGCCTATAATGTTCTTCGTTCTCGATAAGGTATTGGGTGAAACATATCGTAAGGTGGACTTGAGAGTAGTCTTGTTGGCTTGTTTAAATTTTGCGAATTTTTGCTTAGCTTCAGTCGCGGCGTCTACTGCTGCTTTAAGCTTAGCAGTGGCTTCTTCCAGGCTTGTGTTTTCAATTGAGATTGCAGCGCTAAGATCGGCGTAGGCTTCTTGAGCTTTACCATTTGCAGAGATGGCAGCAGTTTTGAGGCCCAATAGCTCGCCAACGCGTGTATCGCTTGTGGCTAATTGAGAGGTTTTGTGCTTTATGCTATTGGTATTGGTCTCGTCTCCATCTAGTTGGCTTATTTTGGTATCCGCAATAGTTTTGTTGTCCTTAAGGGTTTTTAATTGACCTTTGTCATTGTCTAGTTCTTCTTGCGCGGTCTTCACTGCTAGCCGCACGGCATCAATTGCTGCTTTCCCATCTCGCGTATTTGCCCTTGTTGTTTCAAATTCATTTTTCTGCTTGTTTTCTTTGTACATTTGATAGATCTTGTAGCCACCGTAGATTGCCGCTGCGCCCAATGCAGCCCCGGCCAAGCCCCAGCCGACAGGGGTCGCCATTAAGCCAGCAAGCGCAATACCGCCAACTGCGATCCCGAGGCCGCCAACGATAGTCTTGGTCATATTCGCCCCCATTTTATTCCCGTATTTGCGGTGTACTACGGGCAACCATCTATTTTTCGCTTTATTACTCTCGAGAAGATTCTCAAGATTGCTAAGTGTGGCACGTGTCCTTATGTGTTGTGCTGTTCGCCATAGGCCTTGGCCAAACGTTAGACCGCTAACCGCAATACCCAAGCCTGGAACGGCCTGGGCTCCATGGGCCGCGGCGTGGCCAGCTGCTTCACCAATCGCCAAGCCACCCATTGCAATCGAACCCATTCCTTCGACCGTTGCTTTTGCGTTGTCCTTACCACTTCGCCATGCAAGCCCTTTATCGATCGCGTGGGCGGAAGCCTGATTGTATCGATTGTAATCATCTATTCCACCGCTGATGCCAAGGCCTGCCTGAAATGCGCCTCCGGCAAGACCGAATGCGCCGCCAGCGATTCCGAGATTTTTGCCTACATCACCAGCTACAAGGCCAGCCTTGTCAATGCCAGTGGGAGCATCCTTTGCTAAATCGATGGTACCGCCTGTGGTGGGAATAAGGGTGCCTGTTGCTTCGGCTGCTTGTTCTTTCGATTTTTCATCACTAAACCAAGTTGATGGCGAGAAAAAGGACCACCGCCGAATCGGGGCCATGCTGCGGCGTGCCGCACCACCTTCGGTGGCCACGTGGGCCAGCTCGTGCCCGATCAATCGATCGCCAGACTCGGTGCCCGGCTTGTAGGTTCCGTTCCGAAAGAATACATCGCTGCCGGTTGTAAATGCATGGGCCTGCAGGGAGCGGCTCAAGCCATCTGCGCGGCTATCGGTATGCACCCGCACCGGCGATAAATCAACCCCATACGCCCCGGAAAACATCGAGACCTCGCGCTGCCCCAAGGCACTCCCGCCCCCCCGCGCCGTGTCGATCTCCCGCTGCACAGGGGCCGCCACAGCCAGGCCCCCCAGCTGATCTCCAGCCGCCGCCGACCGCGACACCACACCCGAATGGGGCTGCCCGGCCCCAGCCAACGAGGCCAAGGCAGCATCGGCCATCGCATCGGCTTGGCGCTCGGCTGGATCATCCGCCCGACCCACCAGCAACGACGGACTCACCATCAAAGCTGCAGCCGGCAACGCCGCTGGCGGGCCCTCGACGGCGCTCGCCGTGGGCTGATTTTGACGGGCGGCGGCGTTATCGGCGAGCCCTTGCAGCTTGGCTAACTGGAGCGTTTGGGGGCTGTGATTGGCCCGTTCTTGCAGGGCACCTAGGCTTGAAAGATCGTGGCTGAGGTTGGCCCGGTCTTGCAGTTTTCTTTGAATAACAGCTTCGGGGCGGTTGCTTAGCTGCGGCAAGGCGGAATCAGCCTTGCCCCGGGCTGGGGAGGCGCTGGAGTGGGCTGTTTGGTGCGTGTCCGCTTGGCTTTTATCGACAAGACCACGCATGCCCTTGGTCCTATAGCTGTAGATGGCATGTAGTTTGGCATCGATGGCCTGCTGGCGTCAAGTGCCGCGGCTGCTTTGGCCAGGCTGTTCATGGTTTGTTGTAGGGCTGCCCTGGGCTTGGGCGGCGCTGCCTTTGGGGTTGCTTACTTGGGGGCTTGCGGCTCAGAGTCCCTTGCCTTCCTTCTCCAGTTCGCGCCGAATCGCCCGCTGCAGGTCTGCTTCCTGGATGGTGCTGCCGCCGCTGGCGATTGCCTGCAGGCTCACCTGCCGCACCACGTTCAAGATCAGGCCGCCGGAGATTTCGTGGCGTTCGGCGATCAGCTCCAGGTTGGCATCCAGCTGCGCCCGCTCCGAAAAGGCCTCTTGCCACAGCCTTAGCCGCTGCTCGGGGCCCGGCAGCGGGAAATACACCACGCTCTCGAAGCGGCGCAGGAAGGCCTCATCCAAGTTGTTGGGTAAATTGGTGGCCAGGATCACCACCCCAGCGAAGGTCTCTAGCCGCTGCAGTAGGTAGGCCACCTCTTGGTTGGCATAGCGGTCGTGGGAACTTTGGCTTTCGCTGCGCTTGCCAAACAGGGCATCGGCCTCATCGAACAGCAGCAGCCAGTTGCGTTGCTCGGCCCGATCCATCACGGCCGAAAGATTCTTTTCGGTTTCGCCGATGTACTTCGACACCGTCTGCGAGAGATCCACCCGCCGCACCTCCAGCCCCAGCCTTCTGCCCAGCAGCGTTGCCGTCAGCGTTTTGCCGGTACCCGGCGGGCCATGGAAGAGGGTGCGGTAGCCCGGCCGCAGCCGCTTCGCCATGCCCCATTCGGCCAGCAGGGTGGGCCGGTGTTCGAGGAAGGTTTCGATCTCCTCCAGTTGGCGCAGGGTGCCCGCCGGCAGCACCAGGTCGTTCCAGCCCATCGCCGTTTCAAGCCGCCGCGCCGTGGTTCCCGCCAGTTCATCGCTGGGCCGCGGGCCGGCGCCGGCGATCCACTCCAGCCAGGCCCCCGCCAGCCTCAGCCCCCGTTTGAGCGGCGCATCGCCTTCCTGCGGCGCCAGCAACCCCAGCCGCCGCAGCGGCCCCTCCTCCGCCAGCAGCCGCAGCACCGCCAGCCGGCCCGCCACCTGGCCGCCATCGGCCAGCAGGGCCAGGGTGTCGCCGGTGGGTTCAAAGCCCGTTTCCCGCACCAGGCCGCCGCATTCGCTAAACCGCCGCTCCAGATGGGGGTTCCGCAGCTGCAGGGCATCGAGGGCATGGGGCCGCAGCTGGGCCGCCAGCAGCAGGGCCAGGGCGAGGCGGGCCAGCGGTTCAGCGTCCAGCTCTGCCACCAGCTGGGCCCAGGGGCTGGTGGCGTCGTTGGCATTGGCGCCGGCGGTGGCGGGCAGCGGGGGCGGCTCCGGAATCGCGAGCGGTGCCGCATCCGGGGCGATCAGCCGCTCCACCCGCACTTGCACCAGGGCCGCCAGCCAGTCGAGCTCGCGCTCCAGGTCGGCGCTGGCGGCTTGCGCTGCTCTCAGCCAATCGTTCGCCATCACCAGGTCACCTGCAGCAGTTGCTCCATCCAGGCCAGCCGGATCCAGCTGCTGCTCCAGGGCAGCTGCTCGAGCGGCCCATCACCGGGGCGGCGCTCCACCTGCAGCACCCAGGCCCCGGGGCGGGCCGAGAGGACGGCGGGTCGTTGCAGGAATCCCTGCCGCAGCGCCGCGCCATCCTCGCCCAGCCGCCCTTCGGCATAGCCAAGCACCGCCTGCAGCAGGCGCTCGGCCTCGCCTTGTTCGGCCTCGCTGAGGGGGGAGTCCAGCCCATAGGGGGCCGCCGGGCCGGCGCCGCAGAGCAGCTTCGCCAAGGTGAGTCGCCATTCGGGTGGATCCGGATCGCCATCGACCAGATAGCCGAGCAGCGCCATCGCCCGCATCTGCTGGACCTCGCCAGCGAACTGCCGCTCGCTGTTGATCAGCTCCAGTTGGCGGAACAACGGTTCAAAAAATGGCCACAGCAGCACTAGGCCGGCGCCATCCAGGCTGAGGTCGTCGTCGAGGCTGGTTTTGGTTGCGGGGTCTGGCGGCAGGACCTCTGGTGGCAGGGCCTCTGCCGGCACGGCCGCTGGTGGGGGCAGGGGGCCTCGCTTCGGGAGCGGGGTGGTTGCGGGCAAGCGGACGGCCTTCGGCAGTTGCACGGCCAACGGCAGGGGCGCGCTGGGTACCGCCCCAGCGCTGGCCTCCAGCGTGGGCTCTGCCGGCGCCGCTGCGCCACTGCCGGCCAGCGATGGTGGGGCTGTCACGGCCGCCGCCACCGCCGCTGCCAACTGGGGTTGTTGTTGGGGGCTGGCGGCGGCCAGCAGACGCCGCAGGGCGGTGGCATCGGCGGCCAACAGGCGCAGCAGGGGTGCCAGGGCGGCGGCGGGTAGGGCCAGGGCCTCGCCGATGGCGGCCTGCAGGAGCTGGGGTTGGGGAGCCTCCAGCTGGGCAGCCACCGGCTGGGCAGCCTCAGGCTGGGGGCCCTGCAGCCGGGGGGCCTCCAGGGCTTGGTTGGGGCGGGCGGGGAGCTGGGGGGTGGGGCCTTGGGCGCCTGTGGCCGGCCAGCGGCCTGTGGTGGCGTAAACGGCGAGGCGCTGCAAGGTGCTGGGGGAGGGCTGGGTGGTGGCTGGTGCGGCAGGGCTGAGCTGTGGCGGGGTGGGGGCTTCAGGGGCGGCAGTGGTTTCAGCTGGTTCAGCCGGCGCCTCGACGGCAGCGGTTTGAGCTGGTTCCTTCGGCGGAGCGGTTTCAGCTGGCGCCTGGGCTGCAGCGGTTTGAGCCGGTTCCTGGGTTGCAGCAGTTTCAGCCGATGCTTGGGCTGCAGCCGCTTCAGGTGGCGCCTCAGCGGCAACGCTTTCAGCCGGCGCCTCGGAACTAGAGGTAACAACTGGCGCCTGGGCTGCAGCTCTTTCAGCCGATGCTTCTTCAGCCGCTGCTGCAGCCGATGCCTCGGCTGCAGCGGTTTCGCTGGGTGCCTGCGTCGCAGCGCTTTCGACCACGCCCTTGGCGGCAGCGGTGGTGGCTCTGGTTTCGACAGGAGGCTCGGTGGCGGCTTCGAGCGCTGTTTCAAGGGTTGCTTCAGCAGCTGTGTGAATTTCTTTCTCAGCACCTGGATCACCGCCCTCGGTTAGCTCCCCAGTCACCTCCCCAGCGACCCCCCCTGTCACCGCCGCCGCTACAGCCGCCGCCAACAGAGGTTTTTGCTGGGGGCTGGCGGCGGTCAGCAGGCGCCGCAGGGCCGTGGCATTGGCGGCCAACAGGCGCATCAGCGGGGCCAAGGTGGCGGCGGGCAGGGCCAGGGCTTCGCCGATCGCGGCCTGCAGGGCCTGGGCTTGGGCGGCCTGCAGAAGAGGAACCTCCAGCTGGGCAGCCTCCTGGAGAGGAGCCTCCAGCTGGGGGCCCTCCAGGGCTTGGTCGGCACGAGCGGGGAGCTGGGGGGTGGGGCCTTGGACGTCGTTGGCCGGCCAGCGGCCGGTGGTGGCGTAAATGGCGAGGCGCTGCAAGGCGTTGCGGCCGGGCTGGTTGGTGGCTGGTGCGGCAGGGAGGTCAGCGATTTCAGCTGGCGCCTCGGCAGCAGCGCTTTCGGTTAGGGCCTCGGCAGCAGGGCTTTCGGCCAGCGCCTCGGCTGCAGCGGTTTCGGTTGGGGCCTGGGCTGCAGGGCTGGTGACTCTGCTCTCCACGAGGGGCCCGCCGGCGGCTTGGGTGGCGGCTGGCTCGCCCGCTGTCACCGCCGCTGTCCCCGCAGCTGTCACCTCTCCTGTTACTGCCGCCGCCACCGCCACCGCCGCCGCCAACAGGTTTTTTTGCTGGGGGCTGGCGGCGGCCAGCAGGCGCCGCAGGGCCGTGCCATCGGCGGCCAGCAGGCGCAGCAGCGGGGCCAAGGCGGCGGCTGGTAGGGCCAGAGCCTCGCCGATGGCGGCCTGCAGGTCCTGGGGTTGGGGAGCCTGCAGCCGGGAAGCCGCCAGCTCGGGGGCCTGCAGCTGGGCGGCCTCTAGCTGGGCGGCCTCCAGAGCTTGCTCGGGGCCAGCGGCGAGCTGGTGGGGGGTGGGGTCTTGGGCGGGGTTGGCCGGCCAGCGGCCTGTGGTGGCGTAAATGGCGAGGCGCTGCAAGGCGTTGCTGCTGGGCTGGTTGGTGGCTTGAGCGGCAGGGCTGAACTGGGGCGGGCTGCTGGCTTGGGTGGCGGCAGGGGGTTCAGCCGGTGCCTCGGAGGCAGTGGTTTCAGCTGGTGCCTTGGCAGCAGCGCTGCTGTCTCGGGCCTCGACAGGAGGCTCGGCGGCGGCTTCGGCGGCGGGCTCGGGGGCGTTGCCCTCTGTTGGCTCCCCAGTTACCTCCCCTGCCCCCGCTCCTGGCTCTTGCCCTGTTACAGCCGCCGCCACCGCCGCCGCCAACAGATTTTTTTGCTCGGGGCTGGCGGCGGCCAGCAGGCGCTGCAGCGCCGTGCCATCGGCGGCCAGCTGGCGCAGCAGGGGGGCCAGGGCGGCGGCGGGCTGGTCCAGGGCGCGGCTGATCGCGCCTTGCACCAGCTTGGGATCGTGGCGCGGCGCCCACCAGGGCAGGGTGCCCGTGGCGCTGAACTGGGCCAGCAGCTCCAGGTCGCGCTGGCGGCGATCGGGCTGAGCGTTGGCGGCGGGCGAGAGCGCGGCGGCGGGCGCGGCGGGGGCGGGCGCGAGGGGGGGCGGCAACCGGCCGGCCAGGGCCCGGCGCAGGGCCGCCTCCAGCAGCCGCGGCAGCTGCTGTTCGAGGTCGTCGGCCCCGATTGTGCCCAGGTCGAGCTCCAAGCGATCCAGCCGGTCCCACCGACCGGGCGGGCTGAGTTCGCTGAACACCCGCTCGAGCCGGCCCTCCAGTTCGCTCTGGTGGAGGCGGCTGAGCCGATCCAACAGCTTGCGGGCCAGGGGCTCCTCGCTGCAGCTCACCTCCAGCTCCAGCCGATGCAGGCGATGGCTGGGCTGGGCTGGGGGGTCACCTGGCTGCAACGGCTCCACGCTCAAGGTGCCGCCGGAATCACGCTGGGACTGAGCGCCATCGTGGTCTCCACCCCGGACAGCACCCGACGGGCCTTAACGGAAAGCGGCAGCGTCGCGGGGCTGGTTGCGAACGCGGCGCTCGGCGGCACCACAGAGGCGCTCGCCACCACATTGTCGCGGCCCACCCGCAGGGTGTGGATGCCCCGCCCCGCAACGGTGGCGGCTTGGGGTTGATGCACGTAGAGCGGGGCGGCCAAAGCGGTGCCGGCGTTGCTGCCGGAGGCCGGGAACACCGTATAGGTCACGCCAGGCTGGCCGCCCTCCAGGGACCAGACATTGGTACTTCCCTGCTGCCGCAGGATCAGCTGGCGGCTGGCATCGGGCCGTACCACCAAGGCCTTGATCGGTGGCAGGGGCACGTCGGTGGTTTGGGTTGTGTCGGAGGGATGGCCCAACGGGTTGAGGCGGTGCGTTTTGCGGGCTACCGCCGACACCAGCAGGTCGTTGACCACACCGCTGAGGCTCACGGTGAGCCTGCCGCCGCCGCCGCGGGCGCCGCTGGGTTGCAGCGTCATCGTGGCGAGATCCGTGGCGCTCGCCATCGCGGGCTGTTGGACGCGAATGGTGCGGCTGCCATCGAGCACGTCGATCGCCCCCGGTGGCAGCGCCGCCGCATCAAACAGCCAATCGGAGTTGCTCAGTGGCCGGGTGCGCAGCAGGTAGTCGACGCTGGTTTGGCTGCCGGGCGCCGCCGGGGTTTGGCTGGCGTCAGCGCCGATCACCACGCTTGCCACCCCCTGCCAATTCACCACCGGTGTGCTCACCACGAGCGCCAGCTGGGGATTGGCCCGCACCCGCAGCGCCAGCACACTGTTGAGCACGGTTTCGTCGGTGAGGCTGGCTGCTGCCGCGCTGCTGCTTGGTTGGCCAGTTGTACTGGCTGATTTCTTGATGCTGGCCCGCACCGCCAGGTCCAGGTCTTCGCGGGCGGTTTGATTGGCCACCAAGGTGATCGCGCCGGAGGTGCCGATCACCGCTGGGCTGAGCACGGTTTGGGCACTGAATTGTTTAGCCCGCTCAGCGTTATTGATCAGTTCGTATTTCACCCCTTCCTGGCTGTTGTCCAGCCGCACCCGGATCGTTTGGCCGTAATCAGCGATGCGGGCCGAGCCTTCGGGATGGAGCAGGGGCAGATCCTGGCCCTGGTCATTGAGCAGCAGTCTTGATGGCACATCCGGATCACAGCCTTCCACAACCTGGATGTCGCCAGCCAGCAGGGTGCTGATCTGGCGGCCGGTGGAGGTGGTTGCAATCGCGGCGGGCATCGGCGCGGCGGGCAGGGGCGCAGCGGGCTGGGGCGGTGAGCTGGGCAGCTGCAGCAGGCTGGCCTGAACCCTGAGCCGCTGGTCTTGGGTGATCGCCGGCGTGGTGAGTGCTAGGGCTGCACCCGTACCATCAACAGGCTGCCCGATCGCTTCGCCGCTGGCGGCGTTGATCAATTGATAGCGCACCCCTTTCTGGCTAAAGTCCAAATTGATCGTGGCTGGTTTACCCGAGATCGCCTTTTGCAGCGTGGGCAAGGGGAGGTTGCGCAGGGGCCAGGGCAGGCCCAACCCCAACCAATTGATCAACCGATCGCGGCTGTCGCGCAGGCGCAAAGTCGTGAGCGGATTCCGGGGGGAGCCGCCGGCGATCGTGTCTTGGCGATAGAGCGCTAGATCGCGGCGAAAGCTGCACCAAGCAGCGAGTAACTGGCTCCAATCGCCCCTGCCCTGATCGCTGGGCTGATCGGAAAACCACCACAGGGTGGCGCTCAGGTGGGCGGGCAGCTCCTCGCGCAGACTGCGGGCCACGAACAGCTCGAAGGGGGAGTTTGGCTCCTTGGTGTAGCTCACTAGGGGGCCTTCGTTGATCACGATGCTCACCCGGTGGCTCCAGGGATCGCTCTGGGCCACATCCGAGAGGAAGGGGATCGGATCCTCCCCTTCCACCACCTGCTGGCTGATGTCGTCTGGCAGAGGGCGCAATAGCAGGTGTTCGATCACCAGCAGCGGCGGGGTGCCGTTGGCGGCGAGGGGCAGGCCGAGCTTGCGGCGCAGGCGCTCGGCAAAGCTGCCCTGGGCCGCTTCGCTGACGGTGGCGGCCGCGGCATCGGGCTGTAGCTGGTTGGGCCCGGAGCCACGGCCGCCGCTGAGGGGCACGATGCGGCGCAGGAAGGCGGAGCGATCGGTCTGTAGCGCGGCGGTGTCGGGCTGGGCGGGACCAGGGAGCTGTTGGTAGATGCCGAGTTGCTCGCCGAAGCGGCTGAGCAGGTGGGCCAGCAGGGCGGGCCGGTTGGGATCGTCCCCAGGTGCAGCGCCGTCCGCCAACGGGGCGAGCAGGCTGGGGGCTAGGGCCAGCTGGGTTTGGCTGTCCGCTAGCAGTTGCTCGAAAAGGCTTAGGTAGGTCTGCAGTTGGCGAGCCTGCTCGCGGCGTTCGGCGCTGGCCGCGGCGGGTAGGCCCGCAGGCCCCACGCCATAGACGGCCGGCAGCTGGTTGGCCAGCGAGCCGGTGCCCGTTAGTTGCCGTTGCCGTCCGCTGGAAACGGCTAGCCGGTTGCTGGTGGCCGTCGGCGCCGCTGCGTCGCTCGCCGCTGCAGTGCTGCCGCTGCTGTTGATCGCTTGGCAGTCCAGGGGCAGGCCGCGGTGCAGCAGGGAGATGGCGGAATTGGGATCCAAGCGGGCGCCGCCCTGCTTCAGGGCCAGGTGCCAGGGCTGGAAGGGGCCGTTGGCGCCTTCGGCCAGTTTCAGCGCCCGCACCTGCCTCACCTGCGGCAGCGGTTTGAGGGCGTTGATCAGGTCGGCGCTGCGCAGGCCGTGGCTGCTGGCGGCGCTGGCGCTAGCGCTAATCACGCTGTTGAGGCAAGCACAAATCTCGGCCATCAGCGGCTCGGCGGCACCCGTGGGCTCCACCTCGATGTCGGCCTGCACGAACACCAGCATCGGGTTGTGGGCCACCAGCTCAAAATCGCGGCCCAGCAAGCGGGCAGCATGCAGCCGGCTGCCCAGATCCGCCAAAGTGGTGGCTTGGCCCGGCTGGCCGGAGCCCGGCTGGCCAGAGCCCAGCTGGGCGGCGATGCGCAGCACGCCCTTGGGGGTGATGCTGGTTTGATCCAGGCAAGCGGCGCTGGGCACCAGATTGATGTCGCCATAGCCAGCCTGCCGGGGGCGGAAATAAAGCGGCAGCGCAGCTTGGGCCACGGCCTCCACCAGCACCACCTCGGCCCCCAGCGAGCGCAGCAGGGCGATCAAATCCTCTTTGCTGACCGGATCGCCGCCCAGGATCAGCTCTGGACCCGGTTGCCAGTCGGGCTGCGGTTGCCCTTCGGGGCCGGCGCTGGCCAGCAGATCCTCGATCGGGAAGTTGGCCCGATAGGCCAGTTCGGTGAGCGCAAAACAGAGCTGCTCGAGGATCGTGATGCCGGGATCGTGGCTGTTGAAATCACTCCACTGGTCGCCGCAGAGGCGCCCCAGCAACTCCAGCGCCTCAGCCCGCAACCCGGCGTAGCTGAGGGCGGGATGGGGGTTGGGATCAAGGCTGATCGAAGGGGCAAGCATCATTAATCCTCAATCAAGATAGGAACAGAGTGCGATACAACGCTTGCATGAAAGAACGTTGATAAGGAGTGGTAGAATCCCGGGCAAAGGGCGGGACAGGTGTTGCAAAATTCGTGCATAGCAGTTTACTGAAAAGGAAAGTTTTTCAGCCTTTGATTATAATCTTATCACGAATAGCGATCTTGTGTCGTTGTACCAGCAGGCTGTCAGTGTTCCAGATCCAGTCAACCATTGGACTTTAAATACATGGGTACCAGCGGCAATGTCGCCCATATACATAAGACTAACATCCCGTAAATTGAAGCCACCCGTTTGAAACTCATGCATCGTATAAGCTCTTTCTGTCCCGTCAATCAAGAGGCGGAATTTAGCGGACTGATTAGCGTTCGTAGGTGATACTTGCACTCCACCAGCCTTGAATAGGACAAGGACTGGCCCGTCAATTGCTGTGGTGACAGTCATTTGTGGCATGTCGGTATAAGTAGCCGCTGCGGCTACTGAAATTTGGTCATTAGCGGTGGCTTGGAGCCTTACATTTCCTGAGTCAACCTTACCATTGACTTTTAAATCGCCTGCTACATGTAGCTTGGCTGCCGGGTCATCAGTCCCAATTCCAACTTTACCTGCGCCATCTAGGACTAGATCTGTGTACTCCCACGGCTGCCTAATAAAGTACATCTTATTGCTATTAACGTGAATTGACCAGTCATTATGGTCGGTATCAATAAAATCAATCTGCGGAGCCCAGCTTTTTAGCGTGAGTTGCCCACCATTGAGCATACCACTTGCTGAATCTTTGGGACCATATACCCCTGCAATCGTCAGCTTGGTGCCGGGAGAAGTTGTCCCAATCCCTATATTTTTAGTAGAGCTATCTAGATAGAAGGCATCGGTGCTCATTGTAATATTGCCGGATGTTGCAAGTGCGGCTAGGCTTGTAGGACCAGTGGCTGTGAGAGCGGCAAGATTTGTTGCGCCAGTAGCGGTGAGTGCGAACAGGTTGGTTCCTCCTGTTACTCCCAACGAACCCTGCACGTGTAGCTTTGAGGTTGGTAAACTTGTGCCAATGCCCACGTTTCCGGATGGCATCAATGCGATATGATCATCTGCATCGTTTTCGATGCCAAGCGTCAGCAGGCCAGATTCTGTATTATTGGCTATCTGTGGATTCCTCTCCCTATACTCTAAATAGGCATAGTCACTTCCAGCGTTCCCCTTACTGCGGAATACAATACTGCTGGTTCCGCCATCATTATTGTGATCAATCATTAGGCTGCCAGCATTAGGCGTAGCGGCTGTTCCAGTTGGCTCAAAGATATACAGTTTTGCCGTTGTAGGAATTGTTGTTGTTCCAATTCCTGCATTTCCAGATGTTGTCAGTGAGGCAAGGCTTGTGGCGCCAGTGGCTGTGAGAGCGGCCAGGTTTGTTGCGCCAGTAGCGGTGAGTGCAACTAAGCTTGTTCCCCCAGTTACGGCTAATGTCCCTGCTAC
The DNA here is from genome assembly GCA_903858015.1 of uncultured cyanobacterium. Lineage (GTDB taxonomy): Bacteria > Cyanobacteriota > Cyanobacteriia > PCC-6307 > Cyanobiaceae > Cyanobium. Next base: position 94,752 of record CAIOGZ010000012.1, on the reverse strand, counting down.
TTGAAGCTTGGCCGTAGGGCTATCAGTCCCAATCCCAACATTACCGGCGCCATCTAGGACTAGATCTGTGTACTGCCATGGCTGCCTAACAAAATACATCTTATTATCACCAACGTTAATTGACCAGTCATTGTGATTGTTGTCGGTGTCAATAAAATCGATCTGTGGGCCGTTGCTTTTTATCGTGAGCTGCCCACCATGGGTCATACCACTTGCTGGATCTTTGCCGGCGCTCCATGCCCCTGCGATCGTCAGCTTGGTGCCGGATGTCTTTGTGCCGATGCCTACGTTACCACTTCCCAAAACAACCATCTTGGCTGTTTCCTCGCCAGCTGAGGAGCCAGGAGAAAAATAAATGTCCCCCCACTCTCTTAATTCCATGATATTGTCGGTTCTGCGGAACAGCAATCTGTGGCTATTGTCAGAACTTTTGATCTGGCCATTGTCAGTGAAGACGATCTCTTTATTTGCAGCCAGCGTAATACTCTCAGTAGTTTGAATTCCCCCTTGAACTGTAAGCTTTGCGCCAGGCGTCTTTGTGCCAATGCCCACGTTTCCGGATGGCATCAAGGCAATATGATCATTGGGATCGTTCTGAATGCTAAGCGTAAGCAGGCCAGCTTGAAGATCATTGGTTATGTCTGGATTTTTTTCCTTGTATTCTAAATAGGCAAAGTCGCTTCCGTCTCCCCTGCTGCCAAATAAAATGCTGCTCGCTCCTCCAATGTCATTGTGATCAACGCGTAAGCTGCCAGCGCCAGCCGCCGCCGCTGTTCCAATTGTCTCAAGGATATGCAGTTTGGCGCCGGGTGTAGTCGTGCCAAGGCCTATGTTTTTATTGGAGTTATTAAGATAAAAGGCATCGCTACTCATCGCGATATTGCCGGAAGTTGCGAGTGCGGCAAGATTTGTAGCGCCAGTGGCTGTGAGTGCAGCAAGGTTTGTTGCGCCAGTCGCTGACAGTGCGGCTAGATTTGTTGTGCCAGTAGCCGTGAGTGCGGCAAGATTTGTTGATCCAGTTACTGTCAGTGCGGCAAGATTTGTTGCTCCCGTTACTCCCAGTGTGCCTGCAACGTGTAGCTTTGACGTTGGTACTTTTGTACCGATGCCGACATTGCCTGATGGAATCAAGGCGATATGATCATCAGCATCATTTTGGATGCCAAGCGTAAGCAGTCCAGATTCTACATTATTGGCTATGTCTGGATTTCTCTCTTTGTATTCTAAGTAAGCGTGATCACTTCCCGCGTTACCCTTGCTGCGAAATACAATACTGCTTGCTCCACCGCTATCAGCGTGATCAATCAGTAGGCTGCCAGCGTTAGCCGAGGCGGCACTTCCAGTTGCTTCAAGGATATGCAGCTTGGCCCCTGGAGCAGCCGTACCAATGCCTATATTTTTTGATGTGCTATTGAGAAAAAAACCATCAGTGCTCATTACAATATTGCCGGATGCCGTAAGTGCGGCCAGATTCGTTGCGCCCGACGCAGTCAGCGCAGCTAGGCTTGTTGGGCCAGTTACAGTTAGCGAATCAACAGAGGCAGCGCCTGCTACCTGTAGTTTTACCGTCGGAGTAATCGTTCCAATGCCTATGTTTTTAGTTGAGCTATCTAGGTAAAATGCATCGGTGCTCATCGAGATAGTGCCGGTTGTCGCGAGTGCGGCTATGGATGTTGCACCAGTTACTGCCAAGCTGCCTACGACTTGCAGCTTCGCTGTTGGCGACGTTGTACCAATGCCCACGTTGCCCGTGGACGCATCAAGAAATAAGCGGGTTTGATTGTTTCCACTGGCCAGGGCAAGTCCAGCTTTGCTGTCGGCACTCAATTGGATTTGCCAAGCCCATCCCGTGGCACTGGCATCTTCGTAAAAACGCAGCACCGGCGGCGTATTGGTCTTGCCCACCACGCTGAGCGGTTCATCGGGCAACTTAAAGATGCCATCATCAGCCTGGATCAGGCTGGCGTTGATCAGATCGGCGAAATCCACTTCCGCAGGAATCGCATTGCGCACAAAGCGGGGCTTAAGTGCCTGCCGGTTTTTGGTGGAGTAGCTAGGCATGGCCGTGGGCGAGGTGGTGGTGGGTGGGTGGTTAGGTGAGCCTGAAATCGTGGCCGATTTTCAAGCTGCTGATGCCGTTGCCTAGAACTAGAGGGGTGGCATCGGTTGGGGATCAGGGGCAATGGAGTGGAGCTGCATGATCGTATTTCGATGGAAAAAAATCATTGAGATGCAGAGATCAGAAACTCTTCATGATATAGATGAGAACGTAGAATGGGGGCATGATGTCAAAGGCGCCTCCACCGCCAGTATTGGCGAGGGAAATTCCAGTGAGTTTGGTATCTGTGGTTTTGCTCATAGTGTCCTGGGTGCTCCTATCCCCCTTTGATAGCTCTGATCCATTGTTGTTGTCATCAGTGCCTGCTAGTTGGCGAGATGCAGACCAGGCATGAGAATGGCCAGGGTCTGTTATCGCATGGCTATGACTCGGCATTTCAGTAGTTGTTAAGGTAACTGTTTCGCGTCCGCCCAAATTATCTTTGGTTCTAGATGTAAGTCCAGTTCCTTGGCCGGATCCAAGTATAAACCGTCCCTGCAAATTAGGGGTTCCATTCGTGCCATCGCAAACCGCCCATCCGGTAGGGATATCCACGGCTTGGCCACTCCACATCATAATCGTGCCGCAGGGTAGAGGGCAGCCATGGGTAACCGAAGCACCAGGAGCAATGGATATGCCGGTTCCTAATTTTAGGCTGTTATCATCTCCATTCATGACTGCAACCAAGATCCAGTTGACCGGGATTTCGAACGTTGGAAGACATGCATATTGAATAATTCGATAGATGATTTGGTTCTCATCTAGATCCATATTATGGATCGCATAGAGAGCTTCCCATGCTCTGAGTTGGATGCCATCGCTCGTTAACCGATCAGTGCTGCCGTCCCAGACTGTCAACTGACTCGCATTGACAGGGTAGCGTATGTTGATATGCCCTGCTGGTACGATTGATGTGCGGCCCATACAGATGCAAATAAAACGGTTGCTCCATCTAAGCAGTCCGTTTTTAGTCCACCTAATCGATCCGCCTCCAGAAAGGGTATAGTGAGCCTTCGTGTAATCATTGATTGGTCCAGATAGGCTTCTGGCGTAGATGCTGCCTGCCACCTGGAGCTTAGCGTTGGGAGAAGTTGTCCCTATTCCTATGTTCTTAGATGCACTATCTAGGTAGAAAGCATCGGTGCTCATCGCGATATTGCCGGATGTTGCAAGTGCGGTAAGGTTTGTTGCTCCAGATGCTGTGAGTGCGGCAAGTCTTGTTGCACCCGTTGCCGTGAGTGTGTTAAGGCTTGTACCCCCGCTTACGCTTAGTCCGTTGTTGCCCGTAGTGCCGGTTACGGCTAATGTGTCAATGGAGCTACCGCCGACAACCTGAAGCTTAGCCGTTGGCGAACCTGTGCCAATGCCTACATTTCCATCTACATTTAAATTTCCTCGGACGTTCAAGACGTCCCAGATGCTAACGGATCTGAGATTGCCAGCGGATCTGTTGCCAATAATCATCAATGTTTTGTGGTTCGTTGTATCGTTGCATATCTCCGTTCCATTGGTGATATTGTCAGGAAAGCCAGTCCACGTTGACGAGAACCGTATAGGATTTGATGCTGTCAGTATATTTACTTGCCCGCCAAGGTCTGTAGACTCAGTGGCTTTTAATGACCCTGCTATATGCAGCTTGGCTCCAGGTGTCTTTGTGCCTATGCCTACATTTCCGGATGGCATTAAAGCGATATGATCGTCAGCATCGTTTTGAATGCCAAGCGTAAGCAAGCCGGATTCTGTATTATTGGCTATATCTGGATTTTTCTCTTTATATTCTAAATACGCGTAATCGCTTCCACTGTTCCCCTTGCTGCGAAATACTAGGCTGCTGGTTCCACCGCTATCATTGTGATCAATCAGTAGGCTTCCACTGCCAGCCGAAGCGGCAGTTCCAGTTGCCTCAAGGATATGCAGCTTGGCCGCGGGAGTGGCCGTGCCAATGCCTATATTTTTACTGGAATTATTTAGATAGAAGGCATCGCTACTCATGGTGATATTGCCGGTTGTCGTGACCGCGGCAAGATTTGTAGCGCCAGTGGCTGTGAGTGCAGCAAGGCTTGTTGCGCCTGTTGCCGTGAGCGCAGTAAGATTAGTGGCGCCAGTGGCTGTGAGTGCAGCTAAGCTTGTCGCACCGGTTACTGCCAAAGTACCTGATATTTGAAGTTTGGAGCTTGGAGATGTTGTTCCAATTCCTATGTTCTTAGATGTGCTGTCTAGATAGAAAGTGTCGGTGCTCATCGCGATATTTCCGGATGTCGTAAGTGCGGCAAGACTTGTTGTGCCAGTTGCAGTTAGTGCGGCAACATTCGTTGCACCAGTAGCCGTAAGTGCGGCAAGATTTGTCGCACCAGTTGCTGTCAGTGTGGCAAGGTTTGTTGCGCCAGTCGCCGTGAGTGCAGCTAGGCTTGTTGCCCCAGTAACTGCTAGTGTACCTGCTACTTGAAGCTTGGAGCTTGGCAATGCTGTCCCTATCCCTACGTTTTTAGATGCGCTATCTAAGTAAAAAGCATCGCTGCTCATCGCAACATTGCCGGATGTTGTAAGTGCGGCCAGGTTTGTGGCGCCAGTAGCCGTAAGAGCGGCAAGACTTGTGGCGCCAGTTGTTGTCAGCGCGGCCAAACTGGTTGCTCCCGTTACCCCCAATGTGCCCGCCACGTGAAGCTTTGATGTTGGCGAGTTTGTGCCAATGCCCACATTTCCGTTGGTTATTAAGGCGATATGATCATCGCTATCATTTAGAATCCCAAGGCTAAGCAGGCCAGCCTGACTGGTGCCTGAGGTTTTCTCCTTGTATTCTAAATAGGCATAGTCAGTGTTGTCTACCTTGCTGCGAAATACAATGCTGCTGGCTCCACCGCTATCATTGTGCTCAATAAGTAGGCTGCCGGCGGTAGCAGAAGCGGCGGTTCCAGTTGCCTCAAGGATGTGCAGCTTGGCCGCGGGAGTGGCCGTGCCAATGCCTATGTTTTTGCTCGAAATATTTAGATAGAAGGCATCGCTGCTCATTGTGATATTGCCGGTTGTCGTGAGCGCGGCAAGATTTGTGGCGCCCGTGGCTGTGACTGCGGCAAGGTTTGTGGCGCCAGTTGCCGTGAGTGTGGTAAGCGTAGTTGCACCAGCTGTGAGGCCAGCTAAGCTGGTTCCACCAGTGACCCCCAGGGTGCCTGCTACTTGCAGTTTCGCTGTTGGCGACGTTGTACCAATGCCCACGTTGCCCGTTGCCGTATCAAAAAATAAGCGGGTTTGGTTGTCTCCACTGACAAGGGCGAATCCAGCTTTACTGTCGGCACTCAATTGGATTTGCCAAGCCCATGTCGTGGCGCTAGCATCTCCGTAAAATCGCAATACCGGTGGCGTCGCAGTCTTGCCTACGATGCTGAGTGGTTCATCCGGTAATTTATAGATGCCATCATCGGCCTGGTTCAAGCTGGCGTTGATCAGATCGGCGTAATCATCTTGCGTTGGAATCGCATTCTGCACAAAGCGGGCCTTGATGGTCTGGCGGGTTTTGCTGGAGATGGTGGGCATGGCTTCGGGGTGGGGGGGTAAGGAGGTGGTTGAGTCTTAGGTGAGCTGGAAATCAAGCCCGATTTTCAAGATGCCGATCCCGGTGCTTGAAACTAGAGGGGCGGCATGGGGTGAAATAAATTCAATATCGTGCTGGGAATAGGAAATCAAGACCGTATCAGCCCCTGGGGCCTGCAAGCTGGCCTCACTACCAGCATCCCCCACGCTTGTATTTACTCCAACACCTTGAAGGGGTTGGCCGCTAGCGTCGACGAGAAATAGTGAGAGCTTTTCGAGATAGTTCACAAACGGTAGGGGGTCGATGGCGGCGGCAATATCGGTCACGAACACCTGGCCGCCAATGCTCACATCCGCCTCGGCATCATGGCTCCAGGGGGAGAGCGCCGTAATCAGCGCCTGTTGGAGTTGCTGCTCGGCATAGGCCCGATCCACCCCCTCCTGCAAGCACACCCAACAGCGCACCTTCACATGGATGTAGGTAGGATTGCTGACCTTGATTTCGCTCTCCGGTGGACAGCGCTGGCGAAGGTAGGTCGCCATCGTGGCGAGGAGATCTGCTGGGGCTCCAGGCGAGAACAGATTGCGCGGCACTTGCTTGCTCAGGTTGGGAATCACCAGCAGCTCCACCACTGGGCTGTCCTGGGCTGCTAGACACTTCACTTTTTGAATTTGATTGCTGAAGCCTCCCCATAGCAGTCGCTCATAGTCCCAACCGGCCAACGCCCTGCCCTTGTGGCGCAATTGTTCCGCTCCCCCCAGCCGCAGCTCTGATTCCGCCTCCGCCGGCATCCCGCCTCGGGAGCTGAACGGTTGGCGAATGGATGCAATCTGCCCATTGGCTACCACCAGGCCCTTGATGCTGTGGGGCGGCAGCGGCTGCCGATCCTGCAGCGGCCCTTCCCCCTGCTCCACCCAGACCGCCTCCACCGCTTGGGTCTGAATCGCCAGGATGGTGGCGTAGGCCTCCACCGGCGCCAGCAGGCAGGCCCGCAACCAATAGGAGCCGGAACTTGAGGCCTCCCCCGCTGCCAGCAGCGGCAACGCCAACCGCAGGATGCCGGAATGCAACAGCCCGTTGGTGCCATCCTCATAAACCTGCACATCGCGCCAGGCACCGCCATCCAGCACCTGCCAATACAACGCCACCGCCGGGCGCTCTCCCCGGGCACTGCCTTCGGCCAACTGGAAGGCCAAAGTGATCGGTTGGGGCGGTTGGCAGCCCTCCAGGCCGATGAACAACTCGGCCGGATTTGAATAATTTGGCAACAAAAAAGGAGCGCCGGCTGCAGCGGTGCCACTGCCACTGCCACTGCTGGGCTGGGGGCTGCTTGCGTTGGCAGCCTGGCCTAGGGGGATGGGGGTTTCACCGAAAGGATGCAGATGCAGTAGTTGGCCAGCTGTTGCCGCTGCCGTGGTGAGATCCTGGGAGCGGCTGTAGCTCACTTCAAGTGTATTGAGTAGTGGCGTATAGGGTTCTGCCACTGTGTAATCGGCTGGATTGATATTGGTAATCTCCGCGCTTGTTTTGTATTGGCTGCCAGTGGCTGCGTTGTAATCTGCGAGTACGGCGGCTGCTCCTCTTGGTGCTGCTTTGCTTGCATCAGTGTTAAGCATGGATTCAAACGTTGCTTTTTTGCTTAACGCCAGGGCCATTTCCTGGGCCTTGCTCGTGGTGAGTGTGGGGTAGATGCTGTGCCCGAAGTCGGTAGGTGCTAACCGCCAGCGCCAGACCAGGTCCTGAAGGCGTAGATCATCACTAGAGCTGTGTCGCTGGGATCCAATGGCGGCTTGGGCCATCGGGTTGAGCTTGCATGGGCTCGTGATGTTTAACGAGCTTGGCTCCGTAAACAATCCGGCGCTCTGGGGTAGCGTGATTGGACCCAGATAGCGGGACCACAGGCTTACCTCCACCTTGAAGCTATCCTTATTCACCTTTTCAGTCGCTGCAAGTCCATCCCAGCCGCTGTAAAGCTTGTAGTTGTCTTGCAGTTTTGCCGCTTGCTTGCCTGGTAGATCCTGCCAATTGGCTTTGAAGTTGAGCTGCTCTAGATCGCCATCCAGTAATTCTGGATGGCTGATATACAAGCAGTTCCCTACCTCCGGATTGCTGCCAAACGGCTCGAATGGGTCGAGCGGATCCAGGGGGGCGCTGTCCTGCTGCAGGCGTAATCCCGTCAGCCCCTGCACTTGCACCCGCAGCTGGGCGGCCGCCAGCCGCAGGGGTTCGAAGCCGCCGCAGCTGCGCCATTGGCCTGTGGCTGGGTCGATCCAGGGGCGCAAGCGGATGCGCAACTTGGGCAGCTCGCCTGGCGCCAAGCCGACCACGGCCGGTGCAGCTCGATCGAGGCTGACGCGCAGTTGGAGCACCGCCAGCTTCGCGGCCTGGCTTGGTGCGATCGCCGGGGCGGCCTGACTTGGCGCGATTGGCGGCGCCGCCGGGCTGGCGGGCTGCGCTTGGATGCGGTTCCAGTAGCTGTTTGGATTCGCGCTATCGACCGCTGCCGTGAGGCTGGCTTCCTGAATTGGCACCGCCAGCCAGCCTGTTGTGGTGCTGAGCTCCACCAGCAGGGCCTGGTTGAGCCCCCAGCCCTTGTTGCTGGGAAGCTGAGGTACAACGCCTGCGCATTGATCTGGATTCAGTGGGTTACCCGGCGGCGGTTGCAAGGTTTTCAGCAACGCCTGCAAGTTGAAGCTGCTTTCCTCTAGCCCCAGGGTGAGGATAATGCTGCGCTGGCCTTCCGACAGCCCCAGCAATCGGCTCGCCAGGGCCACCCCCGGCCCCGACAGCGGCGGATTGGCGGCATCCGCCGCTGGGATTGCAAAACAGGGTTCCAGCGTGGTGCCCGCGTCCAGGGCCTTGGGGTCGATCGGTTGCCGCTGGCCATGCAGTTGCCGCCACTCCAGCAGCCCCACGGGCGGCGGCTGCCAACCCTCAATCGCCGCTGCGGCCGCCCCTAATACGGCATCCACATCCGCCCAGCTGCTGCGCCGTGGGGCGGTACCGGGGTTGCACAACAGAGCTTGGAACTGATCCAACTGCTCCAGTTGCCCCGGGGTGATCCAGGTGGCCAGGCGGGTTCGGCTGCCCGTCCAGGGTTCCGCCACTGCTGCCTGCTGGCTACCGCTGGGGCTGGAGCTGGCTGGCGGCCCAGCAGCGCTATCGTCCAAGCCCTTCAGCGCCAGCTGGACACACTGGTCAAAGGCCACGGGGCTGCTGGGCCCTGCGCTACAGCGTTGCCGGCACTGCGCATAGCCGGCCCGCCGCCGCTGGGCCTGCAGATCCAGGTGGGCGCCGCCGAGGATTTCGATGATCCCGTCCCAAGCATCAGCCTGTTGGGTGGAGCTGGCGACCTGCCCTTGCCCCGGCTGGGCTGGCACCACAACCTCCACCAGCGAAACCAGCTGCAGCAGCCGTTCGGCCGGCATGGCAAACCAATCCTGCAGGCTGGCCAGGATGCTGTCCAGCCAGCTCGCCACCGTATGCGGGTAGGCAGGGCCTAGCTGCGGCAGTGGTGCCCAAGCCGCCACTGTGTTCCAAGCTTGCCTTAGCTCTTCGCAGGAGGCCGGGGTATCTGGGAAGAGCAGAGCGGTTTCGAAGTTGTCTGCAAATTTTGCTGCGGCTGTGCCCGATTGGCTGGGATTGAGCTGCCAGCTCACTCGATTGCGTTGCCGCTGTCCACTGCGCTGCAGCAACCAATTGGCTTGGCGCCATTCATTGTCGATATACTTTTTCATCGGCATCATGGCCAAAAAGTTCGCCACCCTTGCGGCTGATGTAGCCCCTTCAACTAAGCAGCTGGCTTGGCCGAGTAGGTTGCTCAGGTAGGTTGCTACTTCAGGCATGTCACGGTATGTATAGAGATCATCAATGCCGTTGAGCTCGCTGATCCCGTCTTGGCTCCAATCAATCCTTACCCCGGTTCTGCCGGCAATGGCGGCATAGAAATTGGTGTCAAAATCGCTCTTGTCAACCAGTTTCTGCTTTTCGGTAGCTGCTAGCTTGTTGATGCCGAGTTTGTTGTTGATTGCGTTCCACTCCGCTTCGGAGTCGGCATCGGTGCGCCGTTTGTAGAGGCGCATCAGATCTTGAAGTTCCTGCAGCTCAAGCTTCAGCCGATTCGAGCTAAACCGCAGCAGAGGTCCAAGCGAGCGTAGGAAAACACTCTGCACGGTTTGGTTGCTCAACCCCGTGATCGTTAGAGCTGGCATCGCATCGCCAGGGCCCGGATCCCCATAGACCAAGCCCAGCATGCGGTTCAGGGCCGTGGCCGCCTCGGGCTCCGTGGCTCGCACCGATTCCAGGTTGGTGGCTTGCCGCACCACCCGCAGCGCCTGCAGCTCCCGTACGCGGGCATGGTTGAGGTAGAGGTCGGTGCTGCTGCTGTAGAGCCGTTCGTTGCCCTCGCTGTCGTTGCCAGCGCTGAGCAGGCTGCCGGCCGGCAGCAGGATCGCCTCGGCTTGGCTGGCCAGCTCAAAGGCCACCGTCACCCGGTCGGGCTGGGCTGGCCTGGGCCTGAACCCCAGCCGCTGGCGGTAGTAGTGGTCAAGATGGCGGCTGGTGATGCCGTTTAAAAGCTCGCGGTAATGGCGGATCAGCCGGATGAACACCAACAGCAGTGTGAAATGGGGGCGGCCCAGCCAACGCAGCTGGGCCTCACTGAACTCCTCGCTGGCCGCGCTGCTGGCCAACAACCTGGCGATCGCGCTCGCAACCAGGCCATTGCTTTCCTGCCCACTAAGGCCAGCTGAGCTGCTGGGATCACTGAACTGTTGCCAGTCCACTGTGCTGGCATACGCCTGCACGCTGCTGATCAGATCGGCATCACTGCGGCCATCAAGCTTGACTAAATCGGGATCAGGGCCCTGCTGCTGGCGCATGGCCGCCGTGGTGCCGCCTAGCTCTGAGCTGATCGAATCAAGGCTGGTGCTGCGGCGGGCCATGGGTCAGAGGCGAACGGCGGTGGCTTCGTTCAGGTAGAAGGGAAACACCATGTTGAAGCGGGAGTTGGTGTTGGGAATCAGATAGTCGAGCCGGATATCTAGCACGCCATCTTGTTGCTGGTTGAGGGAAACTTCCACATCCAGCAGCACAACACGGGGTTCTTGTAAAAGCACGGCCTCTTCAATGGCCGTGCTTAGTTTGATTACCAGCTCCTGGTCGATTTCGGCATAAAGCCATTCATCCAGCGAGGCCCCATAGGCTTCCTGCATCAACCGCTCACCCTTGCGGGTGGCGAACAGCAGCCCCAGGGATTGGTGGATGTCCTCCTCATCGGCGACCATCGCCACCTCGCCACCCCCCTCGCTAAACGAGGGGGGAAATGACCAGCCTCGGCCCAGAAAGCCCTGGCGATTCATCCGACCTCCGCCATGACAGCCGTCTCGGCCATGCCGTTGGCCATGCCATGGGTCATGCCGTGGGCCATGCCGTGAGTCATGCCATTGGCGATGCCATGAGCTACGGCGTGAGCCGCTGGGCTGGCATCGGCCTGGCTGGATTGCTCCGCCGCAGCTTGGCTTTCCAGCTGGGCCCTGGCCTGGGCCTGCAGGCGGCCGACCAGACTAAAAACGGATTTGAACGGGCGATCGCCCAGGGCTTCGAGAATCAAATTGATCTCTTCGATCGATAGATCGAGCCGCAGGGTTGGTTCTGTCATGGTTTTAGAGCTTGGGGTTGGAAGTGGAGGTTTGAGCTTGGCTTTGAGGCGGCAACTGAGACCTGAACTGAGGAGGTGGGTTTAGGTGGTAATCGTTACATCATGCCTCCCTATCCTCCGATTAAAACCGTGGGCAAACCCAGCGCGATCGAACCGCCATGGGCCGTGCTGTCGCCCATGCGGGCGGCAGGCTTGCCGCCGATCAGCACCGTGGCGGAGCCCTTGATGATCGAATCGGGCGGCCCCACGCACACACAGTTATCCCCCAGGCAGGCCGCCGGCATGCTGCCGATCAGCACCGTGGGGCTCCCCGGCCCGATGATCGGGCCGCCGACGTGGGGTATCGGCGGCACGCCGGGGGTTTGCATTGGACAGGTGTGGAGATCGGTGAGGCGGGCGGCGGGCGGCATGGCGGTAGGGGCTAGCTGGATTGTGTGAAGCTTGGTTTGAATGAGCTGGACTCGATTTAGCTGGGCTGGATTGAGCTGAGCTGGATTGGGCCTGAAAAAGTTGGCTAAACTTGCATAGGAGTTTTTCAATTTATTTTTACCAGAGCTCCTTTGATCTCCACCATGGCATCGGCGCCCAGCTTGGCTTGGGCGCCGCCCTTGGCGGAGAAGACAGCATCCGCAGCTAGATCGATCTGGGCTGATTTCACGGCAAACTTGGCTTGAGCGGCCACTTCTACCTGGGCGGCTTTGGCGCTAAACTTGCTTTTAGCCGATACATCCACTTGGCTAGACTCGATTAAGGCTTTGCTTTTTCCTGCCAGGGATAAATTGGTTTTTGCCTCTGCTTTGATTTCGCCTTTGGCGCTCAAGATGATGTCTTTGCCGCTGCTCAGGGTGATGCCCTTTTCGCTGAGCTCGAATTTATTGTCAAATTGATCCTCGATACTGATCGTTTTTTGTTTTTCATCTAGGCATATTTTATTTTTATATTCGCCATTGGCATCCCCACCCGCAGTCGTTTCAATCGTCAGCGCAGCCGCCGCGTCATCAAACAGGATCCGGCTACCGGAGCGGCTCACAATCGCCCGCATCGCATTCTTTTTGTCGGCGCTGTCCAGCGGTTTGGGTGGTTTGTTCTTGCTGCCAAATAGGGCTCCTAGGATCAGCGGCTGCCGAGGATCTTCGTTGAGAAAGCCGATCACCACCTCATCGCCCACCTCCGGCCGGAACACAAAACCCCGACCCGCTCCCGCATCCGGGCTCAGCGGCCGTGCCCAGGGCAAAACCTGGTCCGCCGCCATCTGGGGCAGTTTCACCTGAACCCGCAATTCGCCAGTTGGATCCACCTCCAATGAGGCCACCGTGGCGATTTGCAAGCCGCTGGCTGGCGGCAGCAAACCCGCTGCCGGCACCTCCACCAGCTCCGGCGAGCGCGCAAACCAATCGGCCGCCAGGCCTATGTGCAATTGCGTGCGCCAACCATTCTGATCAAAGCTGTGGGTTACACCGGATACCAGGGCCTTGCCGTTGAAGCGCTCGCCCACCCCCTTGATTTCCACGGTGTCGAGCGGTTTGAGGCTCGCATTGCCATCCACCACGGCGCTGCCCCGCAACAACGACAAGCGGCTTTTTCTTAGCCGCGCATCTGCCCAGCTCTGCAGTTCGTTGGCAGCCGTTGGCGCCCCATGCACCAGGGTGACATCGCTGGCCTCCACGGCATCGGCCAGGGCCTGGTTGGTCTGGTTGCCGATCTGCAAGCTCACCGGCTTGGCCTGCAGCGGCGCCGTCGGCGCCAATTTGGCCGGATCCCAGCTCTGCACGCTGAGCGATGCCCATTGCTGGGCTGCATCGAGCTCCAGCTCCAGATCGCGGCTGTCGTCGAGGCCATGGTCGAGCAGGCGCTTCGGCGTGCCCAGCTCCATGGCCAAGCTGCTAACGGCGCCGCTGTCGACCCGAATCGCCAGGCCCAGCACATCGGCCCGGGACACGATGAAATCCCAATCGCTCACGTTGAACTGCACGAGTTCCGGGTGGTTGATCGGCGTGCTGGCCAGCTTGCCGATCTTGAGCCCGGCTGCACCGATCAGTTGGCGCATCACGTCCGCATCGGTTTTTTTGGCATAGATGGCCGACCGGCGGCTGCGGGTCATCACAATCGCCTTGTCGCTCAGGCTCAGCCTCAGCCGCATGCCCCCATCCCCAGTCGACACCGTGTGACGCACCACCATGCCTTCGAACACCTGCTGGGGGGCTGGGTTTGCATCCAGATAGCCCAATTCGATCTTGATTAGACTGCCTGGCTTGAACAGGTTGCCATCACTGATCTCAAAGCAGCGATCTGGCAAACTGCCATCTAATAGGGTAATATTCGCCTGGGGGATGCGGTTGATCTCCAGGCGAATTTGCAGGTCTAGCAACTCAAACTCATCGGGCAATGGCTTGCCGTTGCAACTAATCTTGATCGAGGCAAGGGTCATCAGCTCGAACCTGCTGCGGAGCTGAGCGGCGGAAACAACAGTTGGCTGCCGGGCGTGAGGCTTCGGAAGCTATCCAGCTGATTGAATGCCGCTACCTGGAGATAGGCTGCGCTGCTGCCGTAGTACTTGATGCACAGCATCGGCAGGGTTTCGCCCGCCAGCACAAGATGCTGACGGCTTAAATCCGGTGACTTCAACCCCAGGCGAGCTTGTTGTTTGATCGGATCAACGGCCTCTACAAAGGTGGCATCGATCTCAGCAAGCAGCGGTGTACCATCGCCGTCGACGGCTTTGTAAGATTTAGTGTAGCTTTGTAATCGTGCTTCGAATGTGGATCGAATTCCAGCGTCATGCCAGCTGATACGGAGGAAAGAAATTTCATGGGTTTCACTGTTGATCTGTTGGCAGAGCCTATGGAAAAGTGCTACGTCTTTGGCGACATCTGGCTGTTGAAAGGAAAGGATGTCACTAGCAACATAACGGCCAAAATCGATGCCATTGAAGCATAGGGTTACTGACAACGTCATCGAGCCGCTGCCGTGAAAACGTGCCTGGGCTGAACTTGTTGATTGGCCTTGATCGGATTGAAAACTGTTGGTTTGGCTTATTTTTAGGCTGGCAGGATTGTAACTTACTGTTATCGAGCTGGGAGAGATCTTCAGTGGCGTTGAAAAATCTCCCTTTTCAAAGGCTGAGATTTGCAACTTGAGCGGTTTGACGATGTTGAGATTTGGCATGGCGTTTTTGGTTCAGCGTTCCTTGAGGCGCGCCAATTGGTTCAGCACAGCTCTGCTGCAGCGCTCCACCAGTTGCCTCTCTTGAAGCGGATTGAAGCCCCGCGATCCTCCATCCGTCAATGCTGCAGCATTGCCAGGGGGGGTCGCAGCGGCTGCTGACGTTTGGTTGTGGGGTTGGGCTTCAACCACGGCACGGATGATTAGTTGCCGGATTTCGATCGTCATTAGAGCTCCACTTGCCGCATGCGAGTATAGGCCAGTGTCATTGTTTCTATCAACACACTTTCTCCTTGGGCACTGAGCTCGGCGAGCTCCCAGCCTATCGGAAAGGCTTCTAGAAACATCCAAGCGCCGCTCGGTATGCCGATTTCTGAGAATGTTGTGACCATCACATCGGAACGAGTAAATTGAAACGTACTCAAGGTTTTCTGAATATCATATGACAGGAATGATCCCAGTACCACCCCGCGCTTTAAAACAAGATCGCTGTGCTCGATGCCCGTGGGCATCGTTTTTTGTATAATACTGTTGCTTGACGTGGGATCGGGTTCTTTCCTAACAGTAGAGCCAATCCCGGATACCGACTGAAAGCGAATATCCAGCGGATTTGGTATGCTTCCATAGGCAAAGAAAAAGACGCCGAACCGATGGGTCATGGGTAGACCCAAAGGTTGATACGCTATGGAAGTAAGCAGGGGAGAGCTCATAGAGTTTTAGACTTTTAGAATTGTCAATCGGACAGAATTGTCAATTGTTCAGACTAGACAGGTTGGATGCTGATTAGATTGGATGGTTAATGGACCAGCCAGCGGCGCGTAGCTCCAGCGTTTCCATGACCACCTCATTGGCATTGGCATCCAGGCTCACCCCCGACAGCTTCACCGGAATCGCCCGGCTAGCTTGCCAGCTGATCACTGGTTTGCCATCGGCCCGACATAGGTGCAGCTGCAGCAACCTGGCATCCCCAGCCTGCAACCAATCATGCAGGCTGGTATCGGATGCCACCACCCCCTGCTGAAGGCTGAGGGTGGAATAGCTATCGATTCGGTAGGTGCCGATATCTTCACCGCCGAGGAAGGATAGGCCATCCCGGTAGGTGACAGTCGTTCGCTCCCAGACCAAGCCTTCCACCTTGGCAAAACGCATGGTTATGCCATCGACAATGACTCGATAATTGTAGGCAACTAACGGGTAGTCTGCAGGTTTTGTGCTTGGGCTGGCTGCCATGATCAGGTCTCTTCTATGGTGATGAAGTCGGCTTGGAGATCAAGGGTTTCGATCGCCGCGTCACTGGATTTGGCGTCAAAACTTGGGGCGGTAAGTTTTGTTGGAAAAGCATTAGCTACTTTCCATGAGATAACCGGGGCCCCTTTCTCGTCGCAGAGACGAATGAAGACGTCTTTCTTGACGACTTGATTTGTTTGTACTGTTTGAATCCAGCCATAAAGGGTTTTGATGCTCACACTTTTAACCATTCCTTTCTTCAGGCTGATGGTTGTGGCCGATAGCTGGCCTGGGAAGTACATGGTGACGGGGCCTGGCTGATTAGCAACCGGACTCTCTTTGTAGGTACCTAGTTCGTAGCCAATTGCCAGCCCCGAGACCTCGGAAAAGGCCATCGCTTCGCTGCCAATTTCAACTCTATAGTTATATACTGGTAATGGATACTGGGTGCGGATTGTGTCTGGGGAGGTTGCCATGGTGTTGGGTTGGTGAAGGGCTTTTGCGGTTGAAAATCGACTTCTAGACTTCTAGACTTCTAGACTTTTAGATCTTTAGACTTTTTACTGCTAGACTTCTAGCAGCTTCAGTTCCAGACGCTCTACTGCGCCAGTTTGTGGGAGAAGCGCAGAATAATAAATTCCGCCGGCCGCACAGCCGCCAGACCGATCTCAACGATCAACAAGCCGTTGTCGATATCAGCGGGTGTCATCGTCTTGTTAAGGCCGATGTTCACGAAATAAGCCTGCTCAGCCTTGGCACCCTGCAAGGCGCCGCGCTGCCAGAGCGTGTAGAGGTAGCTATCAATCATCCCTTTGACCTTCAGCCACGTCGTGGCATCATTGGGCTCGAAGACGGCAAATGCGGTTGCTTTTTCAATCGACTCTTCTATGGAGATGAACAGCCTGCGCACAGAGATGTAACGCCACTCATTGCTGTTGCCCGCCAGGGTGCGGGCGCCCCAAACCAACGTACCCAAGCCGCTGAAGCTGCGGATTGCGTTGATTGATTTACCCGTGGTGGCATCAATATTTAGCAGGCTCTGTTGATCATCTGTAAGTTGCAGTGTCGGTGAAACGACAGCTTGAAGGCTGACATTGGCTGGGGCTTTCCAGACGCCACGATCCCGATCCACACTCGCATAGACGCCAGCCACAGCTGCGCTGGGTGGCAGGATGACCCGTTGATCGCCCAGAAGTTTTTTAATGGTGTTGTAATGGGCTGTTTGGGTAACTTTCAGACTTTCAAGCTTTACGCTGGTTGCGCCGTCGATCGCGACCTCGATCTCTAGATCCGATGTCAGGTGGGTTAGGGCTGTGTTGAGGGCGGGATAGTAGATGGCGCCGCGATCTAGATAGTTGCTGCCGAGCAGACCACGAAGGGTCGTAATTGAGGTGCTAAAACTCGGCGCACTGCTGCTGCTGGCTGCAGGAGCTGCCGCCCCCGCTGCTGCAGCTCCGGCTGCTGGCGTCGTCGCTGCCGGCGCGGCACTGGCCGTGGATCCAGTTTTGGCATCAAGGATGACAAAGCGGTCTTGCAACTTGTAGGCGTGTTCCAGCGCTGCCGTGCAGACGGTGCCGAAGTCGGTGTCCTGAAGTTTGTAGGCATCCGGGATGGCAATGAGCGTAGGCTCATCAACGGATTTCAGCTTTTCCAGGCCGTTGCTTAGTTTGCCAGCACTGATTGTTTCCGTATCTACTGCTTTGCCTACTGAAACGACGTAGCAGCGCCCGCCGCCATTGCGAAAATAATGATCAATGGCATACCAAAGCAAAAACTTAGGCTCACTAAAGCCTGGCTGATTGCCAGAATCTGATTTGGTTCCTGCCGGTGGGCTGATTGTATACGTATAGTCTTGTGCGGTTCCGGTTTTAATTGCCACGGACCACTTGGTCGTGGGCCCTCGGCCGCAAATGTCTTCAAAATCCCGCAGCGATCTGATCTCGCTAACCACGACAGCATCTGCGCTGTCGGGATGGTTGCCTGTGTAGCCAATAAATGCTGGGATTGCCGTGGCAGTTTCGGCTACTGAGGGCGGCAGCGTGGAGATTTCCTCCACATAAATTCCTGGTGTTGCGTAGGTGCTTGGAGCCATGGGATGGGGCTGGTAATTGGGTGGTGATTTGGACTGTTTAAAAGCCTGCTATCAGACCAAGCTTTGGTTACTGTGTTACGGAGATCTGATCGCCCCCCCCTCGCGATTTGTGGCGGGAGGCGAAAGTAGATTTCCTGGTCGATCGGCTTGCTTTTCCCCTACCCTTGTCTCAACAGTCTTAACTAGGTCATTGACGGTTCGTGGTTGTCGATCCCTGAGAATCACTAGTTTTAATCGATAGAGGATGGCGGGGTGCTGGGTGATGCGCAGCGCGCTCCAGACCTCATTTTGCTGCTGGTGTGTATGGGACACCATCTCGCTAGCGATGCGATCGATTTCCTTTGGTAAGTTTGGATCGTTTTCCGCGTCTAGCACGGGGTTGGACTGGAAAAAGCTGATTACTTCTGCCAGATAATTCCAGGCGCTGACGTAGTCTTTGTAGCGGGCGATAAAAAGTATCGAGACTATCAGGCGGATTTCTGGGTACACTTGCTGGATCTGGATGCCGTTGTTGCTGGTGCTGACCATTTGCCGATAGGGATCTGCACTTCTTAATTCACGCTCTTCTTCCACATTCACCACCAGCATGCTGATGGCGCTTTGGGCAATCGTTAACGGTTCCAGTTTGTCGCCATCAACAAAGATGACGCGGTCCGCTGAACTGCCGTCATCCTCAAGCAACAGGGCTGTGCGCAGGTGGCCATCCACCCGTTTGCGCAGGTAGGCGAGGGTGTTGCCAATCATGCGCCCCTTGCCCCTGCTCCCAGCCCAAGGCGTGGCCCTGCTGCCCGGCAAGTTCGCCGTATCGCTGCCTGAACCAAGTTGGTGCTCAAGGGTGCTAAGCCCGCATGGGCGCCGTTCATCGAGCCGGGCCTGTAGGTGTGATGTAACCCTACTGTACCTGACCTGTAGGCCCTTTGTCGCGGTTCGGGCCTTTACAAATCTTGTTGCCTTGTGTTGGCGGTCGTGGGTGCACCCCGGCAGGGCCCCAGGCCACCGCGCTGCGGATCAATCCACGGCCATCACCGCCCGCGCTGGCTTCCTAAAGCCCGCGCCAACCTCGCCCTGGGCCCTCAGCGATCCACGGAGCCCATGATCACGTCGATCGAGCCGAGGATGGCCATGATGTCGGCCACTTTGGCGCCCGTGAGGATGTGGGGCAGGATCTGGAGGTTGTTGAGGTCGGCGGCGCGGATCTTGAAGCGCCAGGGGGTGACATCGTCGTTGCCCTGGATGAAGACGCCGATTTCGCCCTTGCCGGATTCGAGCCGGGTGTAGAGCTCGCCACTGGGAATCTTGAAGGTGGGCGCCACTTTTTTGGCTACATATTGGTAGTCAAAGCCGTAGGACTCACCCCCCTTGCCCTCCTGGAGGCGGCGCGCTTCCAGGTTTTCGGTGGGGCCACCGGGGATCATCTGGCAGGCCTGGCGCAGGATTTTGAGCGATTCGCGCATCTCCCCCACCCGCACCCGGTAGCGGGCAAAGCAGTCGCCCTCCTTTTCCCACACCACCGACCAATCGAAGTCGTCGTAGCACTCGTAGTGGTCTACTTTGCGCAGGTCCCAGGGCACGCCGGAGGCGCGCAGCATCGGCCCGGACAGGCTCCAGTTGATCGCCTGCTCGCGCTCCACCACGCCAAGACCTTCGATGCGGCGGCGGAAGATGGGGTTGTTGGTGATCAGCTTTTCGTATTCATCGATCTTGGGGCCGAACCAGTCGCAAAAATCGAGGCACTTTTCGAGCCAGCCCCAGGGCAGATCCACCGCTACGCCGCCGATGCGGAAGTAGTTGTTGTTGATCAGGCGCTGGCCGGTGGCGGCTTCCCAGAGGTCGTAGATCATCTCCCGTTCCCGGAAGATGTAGAAGAAGGGGGTTTGGGCGCCGACGTCGGCCAGGAAGGGGCCAAGCCAGAGCAGGTGGTTGGCGATCCGATTCAGCTCCAGCATGATCACGCGGATGTAGCTGGCCCGCTTCGGCACCGTGATATTGGCCAGCCGCTCCGGCGCATTGACCACAATCGCTTCATAAAACATGCCCGCCGCGTAGTCCATGCGGCTCACGTAGGGCACGTACATGATGTTCGTGCGGTTTTCGGCGATCTTCTCCATGCCGCGGTGCAGGTAGCCGATCACCGGCTCGCAGTCCACCACGTTTTCGCCATCGAGGGTCACCACCAGCCGCAGCACCCCGTGCATCGAGGGGTGGTGCGGCCCGAAGTTGACCACCATCGGCTCGGTGCGCGTTTCGAGCTGCGTCATGGGGCCGAGGGGGCAGGGCGAATGGGCGGATCTTAGGGAGGCTGGGGCCGGGTGATGGTGATGGCGGCGCCAGCGACCTTCGCTCTGGCGCCCGGCGGCGCCTGCCGGCCCGATGACGCCCCCAGGCCTTCAGGAGCCGTGCCCCCCCCATCCAAGCCAGGCACTCAATGCCGCCCGTCGCTCTCCCGCCGCGGCTGCTCGATAACCGCCGGCATCGGGCAGACCCTGGGCGCGCCGTTGCACGTCCCTGCCTGGATCCAGACCTGAGGTGCCTGCGCTGCACCGGTTTGGTTGGATTCATCCGACTTGGGGTTGGTGATGGTCGAAAGGCTGTTGCCGTCTGGCTGGTTTTGATCAATGGCAACCTCCCGCGCTACCCGCTGTTTCGTGTGCAATCTATTTGTTGTACCGGATACTATTCACCAAGGGAACTTGATGATGGTGATCACATCGCGAATTGTCGTTAGAGAGCTGATTTCGCGCCGGTCGCTGGCGACGGCCTGGGGGATCAGCGCGGCAAGCCGGCGCTATGGCAAGCACCCCTGCTTCCTTGCTGGTCATGCCCACGGGCCTGTGAGCCAGCCCTGAAACACCTTCAGCTCGCCCCGCACCTCCGGCCAGAGGGCGAGGGCAAGGGTGCGCAGCCGCTCCACCGGCTCTGGTTGGAGCTCGTAGGCATACAGATGCCGCACCAGCTGGCGGAAGCGCAGCAACTCCTGCAATGAAGCGATCGAGGCCTCACGAAGCAGGGCGGGTCGCTCCTCCGTGGGCTGGCCCATGCGCTCGAGGAGTCGCCGATGCCAATCCCCCCGGTCGGGGGTGCCGCCATTGAGCACCCGGATGATCTGCAGGAAGCACCGTTCGATTCCGGTGTACAAACTCTGCAGGCGCAGGGCTGCAGCGTCGATCCGCAGCCGATCGTCCGCCACGTCTCCCAGGGCCGCCAGGCTGTCCACCAGGGCATCGAGCTTGCGTTCCTCTACGGCCAGATCCAGGGCCAGATCACGCAGTTCCTGGGGAGAAGGGGCCGCCATGGCTTCAAGTGAGGGCCATGGCCTGCCGCCGCAGGCGTGCTTGCCAGTGGGACGGCAGATCCTCCCAGCGCGCCAGGTCGATGGCGATCCCCTCCTGGCCGGCGTTGGCCAGGGATTGATCCACTACAGCCTCCACCAGACCCAAAGCCTCCGGCTGGGTAGCGGCGGGCAGGCCCTCCACCACTAGATCTAGATCAGAGTGGCGTCGAAAGGAGCTGGCCTCTAGCGCCGAACCAAACAACCACACCCCCTGCAGCACAGGCCAACGCTCCCGCATGGCCTCCGCGGCCCGTACCGCTGCTACCAGCAACAGTTGTCTCCTTTCCTCCACAAGCCCCTGCTCCTGGGCCCAGCGCCGCTGCAAGTGCTGGTGATGGAGATCAACGGCAACCATGGAAGCAGGTTAAGGCAGTCCGCTAGGACAGAGGGCATGAGCACGCCCTTCCTCCACCAGAGCGTGCTGGCCGCCGAGGTTGAGGAGGCCTTCGTCTCCCTGCCGCTGGCGCCTGATGGGGGCCCGTCCCTGCTGATCGACGCCACCCTCGGCGGCGGCGGCCACAGCGCCCTGCTGCTGCAGGCCCATCCCGATTGGCAGTTGCTCGGCCTCGACCAGGACCCCACCGCCCGGGCGGCGGCGGCGGCGCGCTTGGCTCCCTTCGGCGAGCGGGTGCGGATCGAAGCCGCCAACTTCGGCGCCTGGGCCCCACCGCCAGAGCGGCGCGCCGTGGCGGTGCTGGCCGATCTGGGCGTCAGCAGCCCCCAGCTCGATCTGCCGGAGCGGGGCTTCAGCTTCCGCGCCGAGGGCCCGATCGACATGCGCATGAACCCCGAGGCGGGCGAGACCGCCGCCGAGCTGCTCGATCGGCTCACGGAGGCGGAGCTGGCCGATCTGCTGTTCAACCTCGGCGAGGAGCGCCTGGCGCGGCGGATCGCCCGGCGGCTGGTGGCCGAACGGGAGGCAAAGCCCTGGCGGCAGCGCAGCACCGCCGAGCTGGCCTACGCCGTAGCTGGCTGCTATCCCCCCAAGGCCCGCCATGGCCGCATCCACGCCGCCACCCGCAGCTTCCAGGCCCTGCGCATCGCCATCAACGACGAACTGGGCGCCCTGGAGCGGCTGCTGCAGCGGGCGCCGGACTGGCTGGCGCCG
The DNA here is from genome assembly GCA_903858015.1 of uncultured cyanobacterium. Lineage (GTDB taxonomy): Bacteria > Cyanobacteriota > Cyanobacteriia > PCC-6307 > Cyanobiaceae > Cyanobium. Next base: position 72,546 of record CAIOGZ010000012.1, on the reverse strand, counting down.
GGCGGTGTGCTGGCGATCATCAGTTTCCATTCGCTCGAAGACCGGCTGGTGAAGCGGGCCTTCCTGGCCGATGGGCGGCTGGAGCGAATCAGCCGCCGGCCCCTGGTGGCCGATCCGGCCGAGGCGGAGCGCAATCCCCGCAGCCGCTCCGCCAAGCTGCGGCTGGCGCGGCGGCTTTGAATTTCAAGCTGCCGTTGATCAATCGGCTTGAGCTGCGGCCGGCTAAGAGCGCACGCGCCGGGAACCGGAGCTGGATTTAGATTTTTTGCGTTTGTTGTTCTTGTTATCGAACAACCGTTCCAGGCCGAGCGTTTCGCTTAGTTCCTTGAGCAGGGTTTTGGATTGGCCGGGCCGCTGGGCAAAGGCAGCAAAGGCGATGGCTAGTCCAAACGAGGCGAAACTGAGGCGGATGTTGTCTTGAATCAGCACCCAGACGCGCGGATCGGCTCCATCGCGGCCAGCTTGCTTGAGCAGGTTGCTACGGGCTTGCTCCAAGGATCCCAGTAGCATCTGCTTCAATTCGGGCAGGGGCCTTGCCATGTCTTGGGGGGCAATCGCTGGGCCCCTCAGAATTGTGAGATTGGCTTGCAGAGTTTTGGCATCGGGAGCTTCCTTGATCGCCTGTTCCATCTTCTGGAGCGGCAGGTCTGCGGGAGGTTTCCCTTTTTCAAGCGATTGGAAGTTTTCCCGGATCAAGCGCCAGGAAGCCCATCCCTGCAAGGGAATCAGCAGCAGAAAGCCCAGGCTGGCTAAAACCGCGAAGCTGCAAAGTTTTTTGCGGATGGTCTCCGATCGTTGCAGCGGCTTGAGCGTGAAGCCCAATTGAAACAGTGCTAGGGCTAGTAAGGGTAAAAAGCCATTGCTGATCAGGGTGGCTGACAGGCGAATTTGCCAGGCGGGGTTGAAGAGCGCTGCTGGAATTAACGAATTCGCGATTGCCGAAATAAAGAGTATGAAGAGTGCCAATGCGGCCAAGGAGAGCTGGTCGGCGAACGAGGCTCGTATTTTTATCGAATCACTGGCTCTTTCGGCCTCTAAAGTGCTAGCATTTGTTCCTGGTTTTTCGCTTTGCAAGTTGGAGGAGTGCATCGTTGCTGCAGGTGGGCTCGGGGGATGGGTAAAGGGAGCAAGCTATGGCTGCGCTGTTCAGGGTACTCCTTTCGCGGACCCTGATCCCGGCTCTCGGCGATCGAAAAAATAAGGCCAGCTGCCAACACCAAGGCGCTGAATTCAGTCGGATGCCGCCTTTATGCCTCCGATAAGGTATGGGTTGCCAGCTTGTTGCTGGGCCATTCTCTGCTGTCGATCGATATCTTTTGGTGGTGCTTGGGTGTTTTGGATCTCCGCTTCGCTTGTTTGCTGGACCAGCTGCTTAGCGCACCGCGGCAGGGCCAGGGGAGGTCTTGAGCTGGCTTAGGCAGGGCATCGATGGCGCCATCCAGGGGCCCTGCCCTCGTCCCGTCCCGTCCCGTCCCGTCCCGTCCCGATCCGATCCGATCCGATCCTTTCCGAGCCGGAGCCGACACTGCCAAACTTGAGTTGGCAAATGCTCACATTGGGACGCCGTTGGCTTGGTCGGCAGCAGCGGATCGGCACCGCGATTGCGCTTGCGGTGCAATGGTTTGAGCCATTTGCAGGCGAGGAGTTGCCGAGCCGGCGGGGGGGGGAAGGGCTGCGACTTTGAATCGCACCCGCTCGCCGCATTGGGCCAGGGAAGACTGCTGAATCCTGAACTTATTATTAAATCTTTGTCCAAAGCTTACCATCTCCCGTTGAGCGATGTTACGTTTGTGCTGCAAACTGCAGCTCATTTGCCCCATTCATTATGCGCATTAAGCAATCCCTCCCCCTCGCCGCATCAGCAGCCCTGGTTGGGATCTCGGCTTTACCCGGTTTTGCGGCCAACTTGGTACAAAACCCCGGCTTCGAGCTATCCACTCCTGTCAACACCTCCACCTACCCCACCAGTGCCGGGGGCCTTGGTCAGCTGGTGCAGGTTGTGACGGTACCGAATTGGACCAGAACGATCATTAATGATCCAGGATCTGGTGGCTTTGCCTTTATTGTGGATGCTACCGCAGATAATCGCACCACCGGCGCTTCCTATCCTGGCCAAGGCGGAGGATTCCCATCCCAGAATAGCCCGACTGCTAATACCAATATTTTCCTTTGGGGGCCTGATTACGGCCCTAGTCCTGTAAGCAATGGATTTACCGGCAGTCCCAATGGCGGCAAATTTTTAGGTATCGATGGTGACTATGGTGCATCCAAAGTTTCCCAAACCATCAGCGGTCTAACCGCAGGCGATACTTATACTTTCTCGTTTGAGTATGCCGGTGCCCAGGAATCTGGCGAACAAGGTGCAACAGACCAAAAATGGATCTTCGGTTACAATGGTATTCTCGATCAAGTTTCTTGGGTGAATCCAACGCAGGGTTTCACGCCTTGGCAGACCTACACAACCACCTTCACGGCCGCATCCAGTTCCTTCGATCTGAGTTTCGAGGCCTGGGGTAGGGCGGTATCGGGCTCCGGCAGCCTGCCCCCCTTCCTGCTCCTGGATAACGTCCAAATCCTTGACTCAACTAATCCCCCTCCTATCCCTCCTACCCCTCCTGTCAGCACCCCCGGCCCGCTGCCCTTGGTCGGTCTTGGTGTCGCTTTCTCCTGGAGCCGGCGTGTGCGCCAGCGCCTGCTTGGCCGCGCTTGAGCTGAGAGGGTTGGCCTAGGTCGACCGTTGATCGATTGATGCACCGGCTAGGATTAACCTGCTAGCCGGTGTTTTTATTTCCCTATGCAATCCTAACCAGAATATACCCACCAAAGTTCCGCAAAACCATCTCGCGTCGGATGGGTTTTGCGTAAAAGTTTTGTCAAAAGCCTGGGCCTTTGAGGGCCAGGGAACAAGTCTTTTCTGTTGTCTCTTCCGTTTGATCGATGCTTCCCCAGCCGGCCGAGTTTGTCAGCCTTGCCCAGCAGACGATTAAGGGCTTCTTGACGTTGCTGTTGATTTTTTTGCCGATCGAGCTGGCTTTCGCCCAGCGCAGCCAGCCCTTGTTGCGGCCTCGCCTGGGGGAAGACATTTTTTATTTCGTACTCAATAGTATTGTACCTAAGTTATTGATCACTGCCCTTGTTGGTTTGCTGCTCTTCGGCATGCGTCCACTTTATGCCAGCGGCATTTTTCACGGCATGGCTAGCCTGCCTTTGGCGCTGCGTGTTTTGCTGGCGATTGTGGTGGGTGATATCGGAGCGTATTGGGGGCATCGCTGGAGCCATGAATGGCCATTGCTCTGGCATTTCCACAAAATCCACCACCAATCTGAAGCCATGGACTGGCTGGTGACCAGCCGGGCCCATCCGCTGGATATGGTGTTCACTCGGCTTTGTGGCGTCGGGTTGATTTATCTCACAGGGCTTGCCCAGGGGTCCCTGGGCCAGGGCAGCTCCGTGATGGTTGTTTACATGGTATTGGGCGGATTCTGGGGTTATTTTGTGCACGCTAACTTGAATTGGCGTTTTGGTTTTCTGGAGAACTATATAGCAACACCAGCTTATCATCATTGGCATCACAGCAATGGGTCGGCGCGGAGCATTAATAAAAATTATGCTGCGATCTTCCCTTGGATCGATCGTTTATTTGGCAGTCTCTACCTGCCCAGGCGCAGCTGGCCCCAGAGCTATGGCCTTAAAGTTCGCGTTAATCAAACCACCGTTCACAGCTGATGGCTAGCCAGGCATTCGGCCGCCCTTCCCTTGGCGTCGGAGGCGGATCGATGGCTGTACTGATTAAGTTGTAATCGTGGCCCTGCCCCCTTGCTTCGCCCTGGTTGCCCCCCAGCTTTCCCGCGCCGATCTGGCCTGGTGGGCGGCGCTGCTGATCCAGGCCGCGGCCATTCCCGGCACCCTGCTGCCGGTGCTGCCCGGCCTGGCGCTGCTGCCGCTCGGGGCGCTGCTCTGGTGCCTGGCGGTGGGGTTTGGCGCCGGTTGGCCCAGCCTGGCTTTGGCGGTGCTGCTGTTGCTGCTCGGCTGGGGCGCCGATGCCCTCGGCCTGGTGCTGGGCGCGGCGCGGCTGCAGGCCAGCCGCTGGGCCTACATCGGCTCGGCGATCGGCCTGCTGGTGGGCCTGGTGGGCTTGCTGCCGGCCCTGCCGGTGGGTGGGCCCTTGTTGGGGGCTCTGGTGGGCCCCCTGCTTGGCGCCAGCCTGGGGGAACTGCTCAGCGGCTCCACCGCCCTGGGGCCGTTCGGCCTGCTGCGGCTGCGGCGTTCGCTTCTGGTGGGTTTGGCGGTGGTGGCTGGGATGCTGGTGAGCCGGCTGGCGCAACTGGTGTTGGCCCTGGTGGGGGTGGTGGGGTTTGTGCTGCTCAGTAGGCGCTAGGGGAGCTGAGCGGAGCGGTGAGCTGGGGGTTGGCGCGCACCAGCTGGCGGTACGCCGCCGTGGTGATCACGCTGGCCACGGGCCAGACCACCAGCAACCCCACGCCGAAGCTGACCAGCCCCAGCACCAGCAGCAGCGCTTTGATCAAGCCGAGCAGGAGCAGCAGCGGCCACTGGGGATCGATCAGGGCCCGGCCCCGTTGCACACTCGCCCAGCCGATCTGCTTTTCGAGCAGGGCGATCTGGACCAGAAACTGCTGGTTAACGCCGAAATACAGCAACGCCAGCAGCAGCAGGCCGAGCACGAACAGGGTCAACAGCCCGAACAGCAGGCTGGGCAGGGCCAGCAGCCGATCGGTGATCGACAAACCGCTGCGCTCCAGCACCCACACCAGCAGCAAGGCCCCCGCCAGCAGCGCCAGCAGGGCCAGCAGCGGCAGCAGCAGGATGGCGCCCAGGGCCGTCCAGGAGCGCAACACCCGCCCGAAGCCGGGGCCATCCCAACGCAGCAGGCTGCCCAGGGTCGGCCGCTCGCCGGCCAGGGCCCGCCAGGCGCCGTCCACCATGCCCACGGTGCCCCAGCAGCTCACCGCCAGGCTGGCGCCGAGGCCCACCAGGGCCAAGAGCCAGTCGGCCCCACCGATCGTTTCGCCCTTGGCGGCCTGCAGCACCCCCTCCTGGAGCGGCTGGAGCAGAAGTTGCAGGCTGGTGAGCAGCACGGCAAACAGCACGAAGCTCCAGGGGGCGCGGCAGAAGGCGCTCCAGCCGTCGTGGATGGCATCGCCGATGTTGAGCCGGCTTGCCGTTTTGCGGGAGCCTCCGTTGCTGGCGGCCATCGCTTGGGCTGCTAAGGGACGCAAACCTTAGGCAGCTGGGCCGGGGCCAGCGGGATCGCGGCGCAGGCCGGTGACGGCCGTGGTCACGGCGGCGATGGCGGCTTCGATGGCGGCGGCGTTGGTGCAGCGGCCGAGGCCGAAGCGGATCGAGCTGGCGGCCTCGCGGCGGCTGCGGCCGAGGGCCGCCAGCACGTGGGAGGGGCTGCCCTGGCTGCAGGCCGAGCCGCTGCTGACAGCCAGCTGGCGCCGCAGGGCCTGGTGCAGCCGGCTGCCATCAACGCCCTCAACGCTGAGGTTGAGGTTGTGGGGCAGCCGCTGGCTGGGGTGGCCGTTGAGGCGGATGCCGCCGAGCGGCTCCAGGCCTTGCCAGAGCTGGTCGCGCAGGGCCCCGAGCCGCTCGGCCCGCGCTTCCCGATCGGCCAGGGCCAGCCCCAGGGCGGCCTGCAGCCCCACGATCAAGGGCACCGGCGCGGTGCCGGCCCGCAGCCCGCCCTCCTGGCCGCCGCCGTGCTGCTGGGGGGCGAGGTGCAGGCCGGGACGCCGCACCAGGGCGCCGATCCCCTTGGGGCCGTAGAGCTTGTGGCCGCTGAGGCCGAGCAGGTCGATGCCCAGCTGCTCCATCGCCAGGGGGATGTGGCCCACCGCCTGGGCGGCATCGCAGTGGAACAGGGCGCCGCGCTGGCGGCAGAGGGCGCCGATCGCCGCCAGCGGCTGCAGCACGCCGATTTCATTGTTGGCGGCCATCACCGACACCAGCAGCGTGGTGGGCCCGATGGCGGCGGCGAGCTGATCGAGATCGACGAGGCCATCGGGCTGCACCGGCAGCACGGTGAGCGGCCAGCCGCGGCGGGCCAGCCAGGCGAGCGGATCGAGCACGGCCCGGTGTTCGGTGGCCAGGCAGACCAGGCCGCGGCGGCGCTCGCCCCGATCGGCGGCCGCTTCGGCCACGCCCTTGAGGGCGAGGTTGGCGGCCTCGGTGGCGCCGCTGGTGAAGATCACCCCCTCGGCCTGGCCGCCGACGGCGGCGGCCAGCTTGCGGCGGGCCAGCTCCACGGCGGCGGCGGCCTCGAGGGCGGGGCGGTAGAGGCGGCCGGAGGGGTTGGCGAACTGCTCGCTCCACCAGGGCGCCATCGCCGCCACCACGGCCGGATCGCAGGGGGTGGTGGCGTGGTGGTCGAGGTAGGTGAGCATGGCGGCCATGCTGGCAAGGCCAGGGCGCCGGGGGGCGGCCCCCTGGGGGTCTGCCCCCCGAAGAGCTGCCAGGCTGATTCGATGGCGATGTTCCGCGTGAAGTTCTTGTCCAAGCCGGGCCCGCTTCTGGGCTTGGTTGCGGGCCTAGTGGCGGGCCCGCTGGCCGCACCGCTGCGGGCCGAGCCGGCGCCCCGCCCCGCCGATCTGCGCATCCTGGAGGAGAAAACCAGCATGCGCGCAGGCACCCACTGGCTGGGGATCTACGGCCGGGTGCAGGAGCCGCAGCAGCCCGGGGTCTGGCGGGTGAAGATCTGGCGCGAGTGGAGCGACCGGGTGGAGCTGGCCAGCGAATCGATCGACTGCCGGCCGGCCCAGGCCACCCGGGTGGGGGTGGCCGGCGGCCGGGTGGTGGTGCAGACCCTCAACCCCGGCGGTGCGATCACCCCCGCCAACCGCCTCGACCACCTGATCTGGTGGGCCACCTGCGTGCCGGAGCAGGCGGGCCGGGATCCCGCCGGGCTAGCCGCCCTGGCCCGGCGGCTGGGCTTCGATGGCCAGCGGCAGGAACACTTCGAGGTGCTGGCGATCCCGCCCCAGCCCCATCCCTGAGGGCTAAAGCCCCCGGCCCCGATAGATTTCGCCCATGGTGAACTCCCCCTCCACCGGCGCCGCCGGTTTGCCCGATCCCGAAGCTGGCCTTACTGGCCCAGCTGCCGCCGCCGAGCCCAGCGCCCCACCGCCGCCGGCGCGGCTGCTGCTGGTGGACGACGAGCCGGGCCTGCGCGCTGCGGTGAAGGCCTACCTGGAAGATGAAGGCTTCGTCGTCACCACCGCCAACGACGGCGAGGAGGGCTGGAGCACGGCCCAGAGCCTGCTGCCCGATGTGGTCATCACCGATGTGATGATGCCGCGCTGTGATGGCTTTGGCCTGCTCAAGCGCCTGCGGGGCGATGAGCGGCTGGGGGGAACGCCGGTGATTTTCCTCACCGCCAAGGGGATGACCGCCGATCGCATCGCCGGTTTCCAGGCCGGCGCCGACGACTACATCCCCAAGCCCTTCGATCCCGATGAGCTGGTGGCGCGGGTGCGCAATGTGGTGCGCCGTCAGGAGCGCCTGCTGGCCGAAGCGGCCCGCTTCGCCGACGCCGACATCGGTGCCATGGCCAAGCAGATCACCGAGATCCGCTCGATGCTCGGCAGCGGCGGCGTCAAGAAGGCCGCCCCGGACGTCAAGCTCGACTTCACCCCCCGCGAAGCCAGCGTGCTGCAGCTGGTGGCCGAAGGAATGATGAACAAGGAGATTGCTCGGCGGCTGGAAACCTCGATTCGTAATGTGGAGAAATACGTGAGCCGCCTGTTCATCAAAACCGGCACCGCCAGCCGCACCGAATTAGTGCGTTATGCGCTGGAGCACGGCTTGGTGGATTGAGGTGTAGTGGCTTGGGGCCTGGTGGATTGAAGCCTGGTGGATTGGGGCCTGGCGGATTGAGTAGCGCGGTGGCGGCGCCCGCGGGCTGGCTGCCGGAGGCCCCCAACCAGGGCTGGACCTACCGCGACCGGGTGGCGCCGGCCCAGGCCGGGATGGCGGTGAGCGCCTTCTATACCGCCCGCCACCGCCATTCCGATCGCCGCAGCTGGCAGGCGCGCCTGGCGGCCGGTGAGATTCGCCTTAATGGCCAGCTGCTGCTGGAGGATGCCCCCCTGGCGGCCGACGATCGCCTCGCCTGGAGGCGGCCCCCCTGGCTGGAGGGCCCGGTGCCGGCCAGCTGGGCGGTGGTCTACGACGACGGCGACCTGCACGTGATCGATAAACCCTCAGGGCTGCCGGTGCTGCCCGCTGGCGGCTGGTTGGAGCACACGCTGCTGCGGCTGCTGGAGCGGCGCCATGGCGGTGAAAGCGCCGGCATGCCGCGGCCGGTGCACCGGCTGGGGCGGTTCACCAGCGGGCTGCTGGTCTGTGCCCGCCGGCCGGCCAGCCGGGCCTGGTTGAGCGCCCGGCTGCGGGAGAGCACCGAGCGCACGGTGGCTGGGCTGGAAGCCGACGCCGAGGCTGTTGCGGGAGTGGAGGGTCGCTGCCGCAAGCTGTATCGCGCTTTGCTGGTGCCTGGAGTGCTTGCGTTGCAGCCGGGGGAATCGCTGCTGATCGCTAACCCGATTGGCCGCCGCCCCCATCCGCAGCTGGGGCAGATCTGGTGCGCCGCCGATGGTGCCGAAGCCGGTGATCTGGCCGCCCGCAGCCGTCTCACCCTGCTGCAGCGCACCGCCACTGCAGACCTAGTGCAGGTGGCGATCGCCAGCGGCCGTCCGCACCAAATCCGGATCCATTGCGCGGCGCTGGGGGCACCGCTGCTGGGCGATCCGCTCTATGGCCCGGGGGGGCAGGCGGCCGCGGCGGCCCGGCCGGGCGAAGGGGGCTACCGGCTGCAGGCCTGGCGGCTGGAGCTGACGCGACCCAGCGGGGAGCGGCTGCTGCTGGAGCTGCCGCAGGCGCTGGCAGCCCCGCAGACGCTGGCGGGGTGAGGGGCCCAGACCGGCCCAGCCTGGGAGCCCCCGCTGTTGCTCCAGAGTTAAACCACTGCTGGGGGCGCTCCTGCGCTAGCTTGACAAGTAATTACGAACTAACTTTCTAGCTTTCTTCTGGGCCGTCTTCGTGGCACTTTTTTGGCTAGTTCGCTGATCCCATCGCCTGCAACTTTTGCACTGCCCTCGGAACCATTGAGACGAGTGTCTGTTAGCCAATCCGTGCATCACTTCCGCCACAACCGAGCCCGTCGCAAGATCAACAATGAACGCTGATCGCGGCGCTCTATTCTGCGCTACAGGCAGCTTTTTCTATCTAGAAGCCGCCTTGATTTCGGCCCTCGCCCTGCGGCAGCATGAACCCATGTTGCCGATCACCTTGCTGTCTGATCGGCCGCAGTTGCAAGGGGTGGATCTGCAGGGCACCGGGATCAGCCTTCACCTGGTGCAGCCCGATTTGCCCGCGGCTGCCAAAAATTTCTCCTCCCGCTGGATCAAAACAAGCCTGGCCTCCCTCAGCCCCTACCGCGACAGCCTCTACGTGGATGCGGACATGCTCACCATGCAGCCCCTGGGCCCGCTCTGGCAGAGCCTGGAGCAGGATCCAATTGGCCTGGTGCCGGATCGCCTGCCGTTGGTGAGTTTGTGTGATCACGTCGATCCCCAAGAGAAGGCCTGCACCCTGGAGGCCGTCGGTGGCGATGCCCAACAGTTCAACAGCGGCCTGATCCTGTGGCGTGCTGGCGAGCCAACCGCAACCCTTTTCCAACACTGGCATCAGCAGTGGCGCCGCTTCGCCCGCCAAGATCAATTGGCCCTGGTGCGGGCGATCGCCAGCACCGGCATCCAGGTGGCCGTGTTGCCCAGCAGCTACAACAGCTCCCCCCGCGACGCCCGCGGCAAACCCGTCCACCTACTGCACTGCTGGGGCGACAAGGTGCAGCGGGGCATCTTCCGTCGCTTCGCCGCCGTCCACTGCCCGGCGGCGGTGCAGGAGGCCCAGCGGCGGCTGCATTCGCTTGATCGGGGGGCGTTGGCGCTGTAGTGGATGGCAGAAGCTTAGATTCGAGGACGGTTTGAGTAACTGATTTTCCTGGCCGCGATCGCTCCAGCGGCCAAGCTGCCGCTGGAGGCACAGAACGCGCCCACGGCGATCGTGCTGGAGGAAATCGGCTCGCAAGAGAGCTGGAGCAACCTGTTCGCCGAGTCCCAGAACCTGCTTGAACACCTGGCAGGGGAAGCGATTCGTGACTTGGAGGCTGACCGCACCCAGCCCCTTGATGGGCTGGAATGAACTCGGTTGTTCCATACTCGCTCTGGTTGCTGGCCATCACGTAGGGCCCATTGATCTCAGGGCAGGTAGGCCGTGATGGTTGGTGATCGTGATGTCGGCCATGGGTCTGCCCGGCTGGTGCTCGCTGCCCAGGGCCACCCTCACCTCGATACGAGCGAAATATCCAAGGCGGCGAAGCGAGCCGTAGCCGAAGCCTGGATTGAGCAAACAAGCCAGCAGCCACACCTTTCGCCACTTCTAATGGCTTCGCCCCGCTGGCCTGCGGTAAGGTAAGGCTCCACACCTGATGGAGCGGGGCCAGGCCAGCCGAACCATTCAAGAGCTGGTGGCCCACATGGACTTGAACACCAGCCTGATCTACACTCCAGATGCTTAACCCTGCTCTCTCGAGCTGCGCAGGCCTGCGGATCTTGTGTAGTAGCTCGAACAGGTGGTTTGCGAACCGTAGAACCACAGCTACTGTTGGCTATCCTCCTGATCAAAGTCTATGCTGGCTCTTGATTCAGACGGGGCGCCCCAGCCCCACTTGATTTTGTTTGCAGAAAGCTCAGCCCCAGCGAGCGTGGTTCTCGGAGCCTCCCAATAAGAGTTCGAAGGATCGGAAAAGCCAAGCTAAGGCCATGTTGTGTTTCGCTAAAATACTTGCATGGGTTAATTGGCGAATCACAGATTTCTCTGATTGATTACCTGAAATGGCGAAGGTAATTCGACAATATGTGGTAGTCGGATCATGTTGTCGACGCGCTGATGCCGTGCCCGCGAGGATCCACGCTAGACACCGCTTGTTCTAGCATTCCCAAATCTGGTGTAGAAAAAAGCTAGGATTGAGTCGCCGTAGCGTTATGCCTATGGCTTCTGCCGTGTCTGCCTTTTAGGGCCGACCCTCTTCTTGGCCCGTAGGACGGTTCGTAGCAACAGCTCAATGTGGATATCGGGTCCGATTGCCATTGTTCACGACGAACACATTTGCCATGAACTGACTGCGGTAGCTAGGATTAACTTGGCAACAAGGTGGTGGTTATCGGACAGAAGCAGGCGCGCCGCCGTGGTTCTCGGAAACCATCCAATTGGCGTTACGTTGACATGGCAACACCGCCCGAAAAAGGCGCAATGGTTTAGGTTAAAGACCCCTACTGGCTGATTAAGACCATGGACCCAATAGGCAGCATGCTAACTGGGCACATATCTGGCAAAGCACTTGATCGCATTGGTGATCTGTTTCGCGTGCATGTGATCGAGCGTTGGTCGAGATATCGCGCGGGTCAGTTCCTTGACCAACTCTGCCTGGAAGTTCAGCGGGAACAGAATGGGGGGAATCTCAAAGTCTTATGCTATTAATCGAACATATACTCGATGACGAAATCGCCACCGAAGTTCTTTTTGATGCTTGCCGTCGCGTAACTTTATCGCGATCTAAAACACTTGGCCCACGAGTGATCGCAGTCTTAACAGCTCGAATTCTGGCAGAAGAGCGCACTGCCGATGCCAATGGGGAGGTAATGATGGACGTGGTGCAAAGTCTTTATGATGATGAACTTAAAGAATTCGCTTCATTTGTCCATGGCTGCATGCAGGATGCGATAGGGCCCAGGAAGAAAGATGTGAGCCTTGCCAAGAACGGAGAGATTAAGATCGGGTGGCACAGTGAACAGATTGACTCTAATTGGAAGCATGAAGCCGCGATTTCAGTGTCCCCGTTGAATCTTAATGAGCCTATAGGAGCATGGGCGAAGAAAGTAGAGGCAGTGGGTATCTTTTCAACAGAAGTAACTGAACGCCACTGGGACTACAGGGAAGATTCCGATCGGCACATCGACCAAGACGGATCTGCCCGTGAATTCAAATGGTCGATTGTAATTCATAGAGAGTATCTTGAGCTTGCTGATCTCATCACTCGAGTTTGCACAAGTGCTTCGGATGCGACATAGCAATGCCATACAGCTGAGCGGCCACCCGCGTCACCCATTCTCAATAGACACAAGCTCCTTGCGGCCAGGTGATGGCAAGCGTTGGCCGGTCCCACTGAGGGAGTCCCAGCGGAGGGCTGATTGGAGCTAATGGATTAAAATACATGAAGCTTCCATGGTAAGGCAGTTCGATGTCGTTGTCGAGAAAGACTCAGACGGTCTTTCGTTGCGACTGTGCCCACTCTCTCTGGTTGCCACAGCCAGGCACACTCCCTTGATGAGCTGATGGTGCGTATCAAGGAAGCTGTAGAACTGTGCCTTGAAGTCCAAGGAGGCGACATTGAGCAATTTGATTTTGTGGGTGTTCAGGGGGTTGCGGTTTAGGCGTGTCGAAATACTCAGGCGTTACAGGGAAAGACCTAATTAAGACACTTAAGATGGCTGGCTTGCTTGTTCAGAGGGTGAAGGGAAGCCACCATATTCTTCGGCATGCCGCCAAGGCCTGCGGTTATTCACGCCAGGGCCTGCGCTGATCAACGCTCCCTCGGCCCAAAACCTGCTCCCCCCTCAAACCACCGCGCCAGCGCCGACACATCCTCTTCGCCATGGCCGGCGGCCATCAAGGCGGCCTCCATCGCCGCCACTTGCTCGCACACCGGTAGCTGCAGGCCGGTGGCGGCGGCGGCGGCCAGGGCGATCGCCAGGTCTTTGTGGTGCAGCGCCAGCTTGAAGCCCAGCGGGTAGTCGCCGGCCAGCATCGAGGCGGCCCGGTGGCGCAGGGCCCAGGAGCCGGCGGCTCCATCCACCAGGGCTTCGCACACCTGCGGCATCGGTAGGCCCAGCCGTTGGCCGAGGGCCAGCGCCTCGGCCACGGCCGCGTAGCTGCCCGCCACCAGCACCTGGTTCACCGCTTTCACCCGCTGGCCGGCACCCACCGGCCCGAAGTGGCTGATCCGGCCGCCCACCACCGCCAGCAGCGGCCGGGCCCGCTCCAGATCGGCTGCGGCGCCCCCCACCAACACCGACAGCGTGCCGGCCCGGGCCCCCTCGGTGCCGCCGGTAACCGGCGCATCGAGGTAGGCCACGCCGCGCTGGGCCAGCTGGCCGGCCAAGGCTTCACTGCTGGCGGGGGCGATCGTGGAGAAGTCGATCACCAGGCTGCCGGGGGCCAGGCCGCCGATCGCGGCATCAGCACCCTCCAGCAGCACGGCGCAAACGGCGTTGTCGTCGCTGAGGCAAAGGCAGAGCACTGGGGCGGCGGCGGCGGCAGCAGCCGGGGTGGCGGCCCGCTGGGCGCCCTGGCTGGCCAGGGGTTGTTCCCGCTCACGGCTGCGGTTGTGCACCGTCAGGCTCCAGCCCGCCCGCAGCAGGTTGGTGGCCATCGGCGTGCCGAGGGCGCCGAGGCCGATGAAGGCCGCCTGCATCGGCTGCTCCGGCCAGTTCACAGGCGATCAGGCCCGTTCAAAGGCGATCAGGCGCGAGAAATAGAAGGGCGCCTGGTTGAGGCTGCGATACACGGGCCGGAAGCCGGCGGCTTCAGCGGCGGCCACGATGCCGCTTTCGCGCAATTGATAAGCGCGGGTGGTTTTGCTGGGGCCCGGGAACAGCTGGCCGATGCCCTTCAGCAACGCCAGCAGCGGTGTGTAGGGGGCGAAGCTCACGATCAGCTGCTGCTCCGCCAGGCCGGCCAGGTGGCGCACCATCTCCTCAGCGGCCGCCTGGGGGTAGTGGATGAACACATCCAGGCAGATCACGGTGTGGAAGCGGCCCTGCAGGCTTTCGAGGTCGGAGGCGCTGAAGCTGAGCTGGGCGGCGCCGATGCCGGCGGCCCGGGCGCGGCGTTCGGCTTCGGCCACCATCGCCGCCGAGAGGTCGCTGGCGGCCACCGAGCCGGCCCCCAGCTGGGCCAGGGGCAGGCTGAGGCTGCCCACACCGCAGCCGGCATCGCAGAAGCTGCGCTCCTTCAGGTTGCCCTGCTGCTCCAACCAGGCCAGCACCGCATCCACCGTTTTCTGGTGGCCGATGCGGATGTTGCGCTGAACCTTGTTCACCTCGTCGCTGTCGCTATAGATGCGGTTCCAGCGCTCGAAGCCGGTGGTTTCGAAATAGGCCTGCACCTCGGCTTTTTCGGCCGCTTTGTCGTCAGCCTTGCTGGCAGCTGTACCGACAGCCGTGGCCACCGCTGCCGTCTCTGGCGCCGCCGCGGCTGCCGGTTTGGAGTCGGGCAGGTCGGTGGGCATCGGGCGCGGCTGTGGGGAGGCTGATCCTACGGGACCTTTGCGGGGCAGGGGTTTGGCGGCCGGATCGCTCCAGATGCCGATCCCAATCCAGAGCCCGCCTAGCTCCTGGTTGCCGTCCTGCGGCCGGCTCCACTCCTGGCGATCGGGGTTCACCATCAGGCTCCCACCAGCTCAGGTAGGTGGGACCGGCTCCAATCCAGCTGGCTGCTCACCTGCTGGCGCACCACGGAGCGGTACTCCAGAAAATGTTCATTCAAGACGGCCATCCAAAGGTATTGATCCAGAACTTGCGGACGTTGAACGATCGTTTCCAGCAGATATCTCCAGAACAGCCAGCGGCTGTTGCGGCGCACCCCTTGATTCCAGAACAGGGTAAGCACACCGGCCAGGGCCGCAGGGCTTTTGAGGTGGGCAAAGAATCCCTGGAACGAGGGCCTGATCTGTCGTTGTTGGCTGCCTAGCTTGGTGGAATAGTAATGGATGCGTTTGAGATAGTTGCTCGGTTCATAGAGCTCATCAAAGGCCTCGATGAATTCGTGGGCGATCTCAGCCATCGGCCTGGTGGGCACAAAGTTAAGCAGGTTGGTTTGGATGCCGGCATCAAACTCCGTATCCACCCGCAGCAGCCGCTGTTCGCGATCGAGGCGATGCCATAGCGCCGTATTCGGCAGGGCCTGCAGGATGCCGACCATGGCCAGCGGGATACCGCTCTGGTTGACAAAATCCACAATCCGTTGGCCGGCTCCAGCCGTCTCGCCATCAAAGCCCAGAATGAATCCAGCCATCACCAATAAGCCTTTGGCGGTGATCGTGTCCACCGCCTCCAGCAGGGGGCTGCGGGTGTTCTGGTGCTTGCTGGCACTGGCTAGACTGGCGCTGTCTGGGGTTTCGATGCCAAGAAAGACCCGATTGAAACCGCTGTCTGTCATCAGGTTGAGCAACTCCCCATCACTGGCCAGATCGATCGAGGCCTCCGTGCTGAACGAGAAGGGAAAGGATTCGCGCCTTTGCCAGGCGGCCAGCTCGATCAGCAGCCGTTTCACATTGCGCTTGTTGCCGATGAAGTTGTCGTCCACGAGGAAAACTTCTCCCCGCCAGTTGAGCTGTTGAATCGCCGCCAGCTCGGCGATCATTTGGTCTGGGGTTTTGGTGCGGGGTTTGCGGCCGTAGAGCACGATGATGTCGCAGAATTCGCACTGAAATGGGCAACCCCTCGAGAACTGAACCGCCATCATGGCGTAGGCGTTGAGATCGAGCAGATCAAATCGAGGGATCGGGCTTGTACTGATATCTGGTTTCTCGCCGGCCGCCGTGAATCGCCCCTGCCGCTGGCCTTGCTGCAGCGCCTCCACCAGCAGCGGCAGGGTGATTTCACCCTCATCGAGCACCAGATAATCCACACCGGCCAGCTCGGCTGCATCCGGCGTTGAGGTGGCGAAGGGCCCCCCCACGGCGACGGGACGCCCGTGCTGCTTGGCCAGGCCGATCTGCTGGGCCAGATCCCGTTTCTGCACCACCATCGCCGAGAGGATGACCAGATCGGCCCATTGCCACTCGGCCTCCTCCACCTGCCGCGCGTTGCAGTCCACCAGGCGGAATTCCCAGCTCTGGGGCAGCAGGGCGGCCACGGTGATCAGCCCCAGCGGCGGCAGCAGCACCCGATGCCCCATCAACGAGACGGCCCGATCGAAGCTCCAAAAGGTTTGCGGAAAGCGGGGGTAGACCAGCAGCACGCGCATCGTCGGCACCAGGGGGAAGCCGGCTGGGTGAGGGTTGTTGTCGCGCCACAGGCACCTCCCTGACCAGCAGCGGCGCTTCCAGGCTGGGGGGCGGCGGCGAGGCCGGCGATGCTCTGCTGCAGAGCCGGCGTGAACTGCGGCTCTATCGCCACCCTCAGCCGGTTGGAGCCGGCCGCCCAGCCCCTCAGGCCGCCCGCTGCCAGCCCAGCCCCGCCTCCGTCTGGCGCCAGCGCAGGCAGTCCTGCAGCGGCCGGCCCAGCAGCAGCTGCTGCACGGGCCGCCGCTCGCCCAGCACCTGCCGCGGCAGCAGCGTGGCGGCGGCGATCGCCCGCTCCGGCCGGCCACTCCAGCCGGCCAGCCGCCGCGCCCCCTCCAGCAGCGGCAGGGTGACGCCCGCCAGGGTGCCGTCCTCCAGCCGGCAGCTGCCGTTGGCCACCACCAAGGTGCGTTGATCCCAGCGGTGCAGCCCATCGGCCAGGCCGTAGGGCGCCAGGGCATCGCTCACCAGCACCACCTGCTGGGGGGCCAGCCGCTGCAGCAGCACCGCCATGCTGGGCGCCACATGCACCCCATCGGCGATCAAACCCAGGGCCACGTCTGGCCGCAGAGTTGCCGCCGCGATCGGGCCCGGCGCCCGGTGCTGCAGGCCGGCCATCGCATTGAAGGCATGGGTGACCATGCCGACGCCGGCCTCGAAGGCGGCGGCGGCTTCGCTTTCGCTGGCTTCGCTGTGGCCGAGGCTCACCACCACCCCCTGCTGCCGCAGGGCGCTGATCACCGCGCCTGCCCCCTCCAGCTCCGGCGCCAGGGTGACCAGGGCGATGTCGGCCGCCGCGCCCGCCGTGGCCGGGCCGCTGAACCCCGCGATCCGCTGCTGCAGGGCCGCCAGCGATGGGGCGCAGAGCTGCCCTAGGGGATGGGCTCCCCGCCGCGCCGGCGCCAGGAACGGACCCTCCAGGTGCGCCCCCAGCAGGCGGCAGCGGCCAGGCCGGTGGGCGGCGCGCGCCCCGCGCAGCACCGCCAGCGCCTGGCGCAGCGGTTCCACGGCGCAGGTCACCAGGGTGGGGCAGATCGCCTCCACCCCATCGCGCCAGAGCAGCTCCAGCAGGGACTCCAGCTGCGGCAGATCGGCGGGGCTGAGTTCGGGGAAGGCCAGGCCGAGGCCGCCGTTGATCTGCAGATCCACCCCCGCCGGGCTGAGCCAGTCGCCCTGCCAGTCGCATCCGGCAGCATGGCTGCCGGCCGCCAGGGGCTGGAGGGCGGCGATGCAGCCCTGGGCATCGATCGCCACCCGCCAGCGGCGCCCCTGCCGCTGGCGGCGGGGGTGGCTGCAGGCGGAGCGCTCCGGCAGGCGCACGTTGCTCAGCCAGCGGCGCCCTTGCCGATCGCCAGCGGCAGGATCGGGGCTGCTGCGGTCCCTGCTGCGGTCCATGCGGGCGGCTCGGGCGGGAGAATGCCATCTTCGCCGCCCCTGTGCCGTGGCCGCCCCTGATGCCGCCGTCCCCGACCCCGCCGCAGCGCCCAGCCCCGGGCCTGCTGCGGTGGCGGTGATCATGGGCAGTGATTCCGATCTGCCCACCCTGCAGCCGGCCGTGCTGCTGCTGCAGCGGTTCAAGGTGCCGATAGAGGTGCGGGTGCTCTCGGCCCACCGCACGCCGCTGGAGATGGTGGCCTTTGCCCAAGCCGCCGCCGGCCGGGGCCTGAAGGTGATCATCGCCGGAGCCGGTGGTGCGGCCCACCTGCCGGGCATGGTGGCCGCCCTCACCACCCTGCCGGTGATCGGCGTGCCGGTGCAGAGCAAGGCGCTGGCGGGGGTGGATTCGCTCCACTCGATCGTGCAGATGCCGGCGGGGATCCCGGTGGCCTGCGTGGCGATCGGCAATGGCACCAACGCCGGCCTGTTGGCCGTGCAGATCCTTGCCCTTGCCGATGCCGGCTTGGCGGAGCTCCTAGCCGCCTACCGCCAGGAGCTCCACGACCAGGTGACGGCCAAGGACGAGCGGCTGGGCCAGCTGGGCAGCCACGCCTACCTGGCCGCGATGGGCGCCGACCGCCAAGCTGAGGCGATGATTCCACGCGTGGAGCCCCCGCGCCTGCCCCCCGATGCTTGAGCGGCTGGTGCTGCCCCCCTGGCTGCGGTCTGGTCTGGCCCTGCCGCTGCTGGTGCTCAACCTCTGGGTGCTGCGCCAGTTGCTGCTGCCCCTGGCGCCCTTCCCGGCCCTGTTCCTGGCCGCCGCCCTGCTGGCTTTTCTGCTCGATCTACCCTGCCGCTGGCTGGTGGATCAGGGCCTGCCCCGGCCCCTGGCCCTGCTCTTTGTGCTCGGCCTCGCCCTCGGCGGCGTGGTGCTGGCGGTGCTGTGGTTGCTGCCGCGGCTGATCACCCAGCTCGATGACCTGATCACGGCCCTGCCCGGCTGGCTCTCCCGCGGTGAAATCCTGCTCAGCCAGCTGCAGCAGTGGGCGATCGCCAAGGGCCTGCCCACCGATTTCGGTGACCTCAGCAGCGAGCTGATCAGCCGCACCAGCAAGTTGGCCAGCCAGCTCAGCCAGGAGGTGCTCAGCCTGCTCGGGGCGACGCTGGGCCTCACGGTGAACACCGTGATCGTGCTGGTGCTCACGGTGTTTCTGTTGCTGGGGGGGGAGCGGATCGCCGCGGGCCTGGCGGCCTGGCTGCCGCCGGGGGTGCGGGGCCTGGTCAGCACCACCCTCTATCGCACCTTCCGGGGCTACTTCGCCGGCCAGGTGCTGCTGGCCTTGATTTTGAGCCTGCTGCAGATGGTGGTGTTCACCTTGCTGGGCATTCCCTACGGCGTCTTGTTTGCGGTGGCGATTGGCTTCACCACCTTGATTCCCTATGCCAGTGCCGTCACGATTGTGCTGGTGAGCCTGCTGTTGGCGCTCCAGAATCCCCGCCAGGCCGTGGAGGTGCTGGCGGCGGCGATCACGGTGGGGCAGCTGGTGGACCAGGTGATCCAACCCCGCTTGATGGGCAGCATCGTGGGGCTGCAGCCGGCCTGGCTGCTGATCAGTTTGCCGATCGGGGCTCGGCTCGGCAGCCTGCTGGGGTTAGGAGAATTGCTGGGCCTGTTGCTGGCGGTGCCGTTGGCCAGTTGCGGCAAAACGTTTCTGGATGCCTGGGCGCTGCGGTTGCGGACGGGGGAGCCCGCGATCAGCGGCGACCTGCCGAACCCAGCTAGCGGCCCTGCGGCCCGACCATGAAGCGAGTCCGCTGATAGCCGTTCCGCTCAAGAACGGCAAAGATTGTTTCCAGCGCAGCGGGATCGAGGCTCTGGGATCGGGCCAGAATCCAGCCGTACTGGCGATCTGGTGTGCCAACAATGGCCCAGCGGTAGTTCGCATCGAGCCCAATGATCCAGTAGTCCCCCCAGAAGGGCCGCCAGCCCAGGAAGCTCACCAAACTGACCTTCAACTTGGCAGCGGTGTTGGGGTCGACCACCCTGGCGATGCCGCGGGCCTGGTCTGCATTGCCGTTCTGTTTGATGCACTGATTCAGGATATTGATGCGGCCATCACGGCGCAGGCTGTAGTGGGCGATCGTTTGGCGGGCACATTGCTTTTGAAATCGGTTGGGTATTTTGGCGATTTCATACCAAAAGCCGCCGTAGCGGGCCAGATCTACCGAGTCCACCGCCCTCACGGGTCCTGGCCCGCTGGGCTGGCCAGCGGCAGGGGCCGCCTGGGCGCCCCGCATCGCCACCACGGTCACGACCAGCAGCTGAAGCAGCAAGCTTCGGCCTGGCTGTCTGGGGATTGGGCTTGCCATTGGTTTGCAGTCTGACCCATGCGCTTGGCGGGGCGGTGCGGCCCTAGGGCTGCGGGGCGGGTTGCCCTGCTGCTGGTTGGGCCGCCAGGGCCGGCAGGCTGCCCCGGGATCCGGCCTAGATCCGGCCGTCGCTTGGCCTGTACAACAAGCCGTGTAGCAAGCTAGTATATGGCGGTTCGCTAGCACAGCGGCAGCACCTCGCCTTTGCTGCTGTCAATCTTTCTGGCTGTCCCAGGCAAATTTCGTGATGACAAGTGTTTTTATCGTTCGGCCCTTCGGCAAGAAGTCGGTTACTGTTTTAGACAAGGACGGCAACGATTCATCCGTCTTGATCGATTTCAATCAAATCGATAAAGAGCTGATCCAGGCGGCCCTCAAGAAAAATAAGCTTGTGGGTAAGACCACCGAGGTCATCGCCTCGGCGGGCAATATCCGCCTCGACATGTTCCAGATGCTGATTGCCTACGACCTGGTGATCGCAGATATCTCGATTGATAATGCCAATGTCTTTTATGAACTTGGCATCCGCCACGGCTTGAGGCCCAATGGCACGATCCTGATCCGCTTTCCGATTAGCGGTAAAGACGTGCCCTTTGACCTAAAGACCGATCGTTATATCGCTTACGAAAGGGAAAATCCCTCTGCTGCGGTGGATCTGCTGGCCAGCTCCATCGGCGACACCATCCTGACGATGCGAAGCTCCGAACGCAAGGCTGACAGTCCGGTCTTCCTGTTGTTGCCTGCCCTGGCCGCGCCGGATCCGATCAAGTTAACCGTTGTTCCCAGGGAGTTCCAGGAGGCCATCGATCGAGCCAAGAATGATGGCTGCAATGGTGCCGCCACCCTCGCCCTGCTGGCCGAGGAGGCGAAAGCAACCGACTGGGCCCGGGGCGGGTTGAAACTTGTGGGCCGCGCCCAGCGGGGATTGGCCCAGCTTGGGGCGGCACAGCAGAGCCGCTATCAGAACGGCATGAATGTTTTTAAGCTAGCTAAGCAAACTTGGGAATACATTCGCAGGGATGTGCCCTATGACGTTGAGGCCAATCTGCAACTGGCGACGATTTACCAGCGGCTCAACGAGCCTGAAACCTCATCCCAGGCCTGTGAGCGCGTCCTCGATGGCCAAGCATTGGCAGAAGCCATGGACCGAGCTGACGCCCTCGCCCAGCTGGCCCGCAATAAAAAGGCGGACTGGGTTAAAGATTTTATTAGCCTAGAATCAGAGGCGGATCGTCGTCAGCAGGCGCTGTTGGATAGTCGCCTGATAGATGCCTATGAAGGCTATCGCAAGGCCTTCGCCGAAGATCTGAACGTCTATTATCCGGCCATCAATGCCCTTGGTCTGCTGCTGGTCATCGTCAACCTGGCAGAAATCGAAGCAGAGGTGTGGGGCGATTGCTTTGAGACGCCCAGCAAAGCAGATAATGCGCTCGCCGACTACCGAGAGCAACTGATTGTATTGGATGGTGCCGTGCAAATGGCCCTCGAAAAAGCAAAAAAAATCGGCCAACGTACGGGTAAACCTGATGAATGGTTGCCTCCCTCCGAGGCCCAATACAAGCTGCTCACATCCAAGAAGCCTGTTTTCGTTGGTAAGGCCTACCAGGCGGCCAAAAATTCTGGTGGCAAGGGCTTTGTCAAGCAGGCTGAAATCGCCCAGGTCAAGATCTTGCAAAGCCTTGGCCTGTTCACCGAAAACTGCAGCGTTGCCATCAAGGCCCTGATGGATGGTGAGCCGGCCTCGGGGCTGGAGCCAGGGCCCCCGCAGCTCCAGCCCCGCGGCCGTATCCTTGTCGTTACCGGTCATCGCATCGATTCCCCCGATCGGCAAGCACCTGGGCGATTCCCCAACACTCCCGAGTGCATCGAAAAGGCTAGGGGCTGGCTACTGCAAACCATCCAGAACGAAAAGAATGCCACCGAGGGTGCTGTTTCCGGTATGGGCGGTGCAGCCAGTGGCACCGACATCTTGTTCCATGAGGTGTGTGCGGAGCTTGACATCCCAACCACCATTGTTTTGCCGATTCCGATCGAGAGCTATCGTCGTAAATCCGTGGCTGATGGCGGCGCTGAATGGGTTGAAAAGTTTAACAAACTCGTCGTGGCGAATCCGCCTATTATTCTAAGTGATTCCGAGGATTTGCCGATCTGGACCAGAACCGTTCAGGGCTATAGCGTTTTCCAGCGCGGCAACATCTGGATGATGGAGGATGCCATGATCAGCCCCAATACGGATGTAACCTTGCTAGCGCTTTGGAATGGGGCCGCGGGGGATGGTCCGGGCGGCACTGCCGACATGCTCTCCCTCGCTGAGGCCAGGGGGCTCAAGCTATGCCGCCAAAACACCAATCAATTATTCGAGCTTGATTGATGCTAAGCGGCCCAGGTAAGCAGCCTCGTCAATTCCCTGGCCAGTACCCCCGTTACTACCGCAGCTACCGCGCTCAGCTCTGCTCTGCCGCCGGCACCACCCCCTGGGCCTGGAGGTAGGTCAGAACCGCCGCCACCGCGTTCTCCAGGCTCTGGCTGCCGGTGTCGAGCCGCAGCTCGGGGGCTTCTGGTTCCTCGTAGGGACTGGAGATGCCGGTGAAGTCCTTGATCTGGCCGGCGCGGGCCTTGGCATAGAGGCCCTTGGTGTCCCGTTGTTCGCAGACCTCAAGGCCGGCGGCGCAATGGATTTCGATGAAGTCGCCGGCTTCCACCAGGGCCCGGGCCTTGGCGCGGTCGGCCCGAAACGGTGAGACAAAGGCGGTCAGTACCACCACGCCGGCATCAAGGAAGAGCTTGGCTACCTCGCCGATGCGACGGATGTTCTCCTCCCGATCGGCATCGGAGAAGCCCAAGTCGGCGCAGAGACCATGGCGCACGTTGTCGCCATCGAGCACGTAGCAGGCCAGCCCCTGCTCGAACAGGGCAGAGTTGACGGCGTTGGCCAGGGTGCTCTTGCCGGCGCCGCTCAGGCCCGTGAACCAGAGGATGGCGCTGCGGTGGCCCCGCTGGTGGGCCCGGGCGGCGCGGGTCACCGTCGAGTGGTGCCAGACGATGTTGGTGGCCTTGCCGGCCGGGCCGTTGGTGGCCTTGCCGGCCGGGCCTGCGGGGGCCTGGGAACTGGTCATCGGCGGCAGCTGCGGCAAGGTATGGGCGCCATTCTCCCTGGCGGCCGGTGGGACCAGGCCCTTGCGGCGGATCCAGCTTTGCTGCCGATTGCTTCAGCGCCTGGTCTGCCGGCGCCACGGTGTTACAGCACCGGTTGAGGCAACGGTTGGGGCAGCGCCCCAGACCGATCGCGCCCAAGCCCAATCATTTTCGCCCAAGCGCAATCACTTTCGCCCAAGCGCGCTCAATCTTGCCCAAGCTCCCTCAGGCTTACCCATTTTCACTGGGCCTTACCCTGGCATGCCAAAGCTCCCGGTAAGAACCTAGGCTCCCTGCGGCTTTTCACCAATTCCATGCCCAGCCCTTTGCGTTCATTGTTCAGCAGCGCCGCTGTGATTGTTTCCCTGACCCTGGCGGCGCCCTTGGCCGCCTCGGCTTTTCAGCAAGGCGCGTTGCTGAAGCGGATGGATACCAACATCAGCGAAGCCGAAGTGCTGCAGGCCCAGCAGGGTTGGTGTGCTGGCCTGCTTGCGATTGGCTCGGCCTACAGGAGTGGCGGCTTCAGCCAAGCCAAGGCTAAAGCCAGTTCGGTGCTGGATCAGGCCTACGCTTATCAGTATGGAGCGGTGGCTTTCAAGCCCACCCTCGCTACTGAAGCCCAAGCCTTTAGGTTCACCAAGGAAGGGGCATTGGCTTACTTCGTGGGTGGTGATCCCAGTTTCCCTAATGATAAGGGCTTCGCCATTAAGCCCTGGCAAACCTGCACGGTGCGTAATCAGGTGATCCAACTGCACGGCATGTTTGCCACCACCATGGGCAATGTTGATCTTGTTGATAGCAGCGGAGCGACCACCACGGTGGATAAAACCTGGACGTTCCTCAAGGAGCCCAATGGCAGCATTCGCATCGTGCTTCACCATTCGTCGCTGCCCTACAAGCTGATCGAGAAATAGCTGATCGAGAAATAGCTGATCGAGAAATAGTTGATCGTGCAATAGTTGATCGAGAAATGGGTGATCGCGAAATAAGCTGGATCCCAGGCTTGCCCCGGCCAGCAGCGGCCCTCAGCCCCCCGCCTGCTTGGGCCGGAACCCCTCCTTCTCCAGGGCCGCCAGGGCGGCGGCCAGTTGGTCGCCCTGGAGTTCGATCACGCCGTCCTTAAGGCTGCCGCCGGTGCCGGCGCTGGCCTTGAGGGCCTTGAGCAGGGCCTTGGCTTCGGCCTCGGCGATCTCCAGGCCGGTGATGGCGGTCACCAGCTTGCCCCCCTTGCCGGCCTTGGTGCGCTGCACCCGCACCTTCTGCTGGGCCCGGGGGGTGGAAGCAAGCCCAGGGTCCCTGCTGCCTGGGCCGCCCGCTGCTCCGCCCCGCTGCAGGCTTTCGGCCCTGCTGAATTCCTGCCAGCCGCCTTTGGCCATGGGGTGGTGGTTGCAGCTTGGTGCTTCTGGGGCAGGTTATTGCTGCACCGGCAGCGGCACGGGGCCGGCGCTGCGGCTACCGGTGCGCAGCGAGCAGCGGCCAGAGCCGGCGCCGGCAGCGTCGTCGTCTTCGTCGGAGGCGTTGGCTGCGGTGTCGGCTGCTGCGGCTTGCTGTGCCTCAAGCCGCTCGAGGCCTTCGCGCAGCCATTGCTCGCAGAGTGCTGCCGGCTCCAGGCCTGCGGCGGCGGTCGCGATCGCGATGCGCTGCTTGAGATCGGCACTCAGCAGCTCGGCGCTCAGCCACTGCCGAGCGGCCTGGCTTGGGGCTGGCCCCGCGGTGTCAGCGGGGTCGGGCAGGGGGCTGGACTGGATCATGGACTTGGGCTGGCTCGGTTTGAATTTGGCCCATTGTGTTGCCCTGGGGCTGGCCAGGCTGCTCACCACCACGGCGGGGCCGCCCCTGGCACTGCGATCCCTTTCCGCTTCCAGGCCCCCCAAGGCTTCCCAACCTCAGCCGTGGGGGGCCAGCACCGCCCTAGCAGCCGCCGTTCCCCAGCATCAGATCACAGCTCTGCTCGAGAGCTCTGGCGCTTGCGATTGGGGCGACCTCGCCAGCATCGACCCCAGCTGAGCCGGTATGGCATGGCGGCAGCAAAGTTCCGTTCTTTGGCCCTTCAGAGGCGAACGCCCGTAAGTGCTGGAACTGGCGGCGCCCCATCTAGGCCTAGTCACCTGCCAAACCACTTGCCATCTTCGCCCCATACCCAATCCCACGAGCCTTCGCAAGCCCGGGCCCTACTTGCGATGGTTTCAACACAGAAATCAGCAGCTGAATGAAGAGCCTTGATTTTTTTGCAAACAAAACGCCAAGTTTTGGCGTTTTCTGAAAAGTTCAATCAATAGTGACCTTGGCCTTGGTAACTTCCGATAGCGCGTTGGGCTCATTTGGCTCACTTGGCTCACTTGGCTCACCTGGCTCAATTGATCGAGCTGTAGCGCCCTGGTTACTAACTACCCTCTTTGCTAGCCACAATGATTTCGCCAACTTGCTTTGCTGGTGTTGCCAAATTCCTTGGCAGCCCCCAATCCCGTCGCCTTGCCGGCGCCCTGAAGCGGCCAGCCCTGGCCATGGCCGTGCTGCCTTCGCTGGCCGTTAGCCTGGCCTCCCCGGCCCACGCCAACCTGATTAACAATGGTGGCTTTGTGCCGAATTCCAATATCGGCAGCGCAAAATCAGGTTACCTGGGAGCTAGTAATAACACCAAGCTGCCAGGCTGGCAAACAACGGCCGACTGGACGTTCCCCGCTTGGGTAGGCCAAGGAATAACCAAAATGTGGGGATCGGTTGTTGGCGATGGCACCGCCATCTCCACAGATTTGGATCAAGCGCGCTGGGGAACTGCAGATGGCTTCCCGCCTGGGGGAGGGTTAAATGTCGCCAACACCACCTCCGTCAGCAGTGCGGATGGTTCGGGATGGTTCCTCGCCATTGACGGTGACCAGGGATTTGGTAACGAGATCTTGCAGACGGTGAATGGCCTCACACCGGGTAACAATTATTCGCTCTCCTTTTATCAGGCCGGCGGCCAGTATGCATCCTATCCAGACCAGGCCACCAGCCACTGGTGGACGGTTACGTTCGGCGGCAGCGGCCCGATCAATTCATCCACGATCAATGTGGCTTCTGGCGCTCCAGTCTCTTCCTGGCAACAACAAACGATGACCTTCACGGCCAACAGCGCCTCGCAAACCCTCAGCTTCCTAGCCCAGGGTCTGCCTGCTGGAGGCCCTCCGTTTACGCTTCTCTCCGGTGTTTCCCTCACCGATATCACCCCTCCCCCAACCCCCGCCGCCACCCCGGGCCCCCTGCCCTTGCTGGGCTTGGCTGCCGCATTTGGCGCCTCCAGAAAGGTGCGGCGCCGCATCAAGCTCGGCTGATTTCGGCCGCTCTTGCTGCCCTGGCCAGCCGCCCCGCCTTCGAGCCGGGCGGCTGGCTTCCTAGGCTGGGCGCCCCGATGCCGTCGCCGGTGACCAGCACCGTTCCCCCCGTCGCCCCTGTTGCCGGCCCCGATCCCGCCGCTTTAGCTGTTGCCGTGCGGCCCGATCCGCTCGGCCGGTTTGGTCCCTACGGCGGCCAGTACGTGCCCGAAACGCTGATGCCGGCCCTGGCGGAGCTGGAGGCCGCCGCCGCCGAGGCCTGGGCCGATCCAGCCTTCACCGAGCGCCTCAACCAGCTGCTGCGCACCTACGTGGGCCGGCCCAGTCCCCTCTATGAGGCCGAGCGGCTCAACGAGCACTACCGCCGCGCCGAGGGCGGCCCACGCATCTGGCTGAAGCGCGAAGATCTCAACCACACCGGCGCCCATAAGATCAACAATGCCCTCGGCCAAGCCCTGCTCGCCCTGCGCATGGGCAAAAAGCGGGTGATCGCCGAAACCGGCGCCGGCCAGCACGGCGTCGCCACCGCCACGGTTTGCGCCCGCTTCGGGCTCGATTGTGTGATTTATATGGGCGCCGAGGACATGCGGCGCCAGGCCCTCAATGTGTTCCGCATGCGCCTGCTCGGCGCCAGGGTGCAGCCGGTCACCGCTGGCAGCGCCACCCTCAAAGATGCCACCAGCGAAGCGATCCGCGATTGGGTGACCAACGTTGAAACCACCCATTACATCCTCGGCTCGGTGGCGGGCCCCCATCCCTACCCGATGCTGGTGCGGGATTTCCATGCGGTGATCGGCAACGAGGCCAAGCTGCAGTGCGCCGAAGCCTTCGGCCGCTTGCCGGATGTGCTGCTGGCCTGCGTCGGCGGCGGCTCCAACGCGATGGGCCTGTTCCATGCCTTCGTACCCGATACCTCCGTGCGCTTGATCGGTGTCGAAGCCGCCGGCGAGGGGGTGGCCAGCGGCCGCCATGCCGCCACGATCACCGAAGGGCGGGTGGGGGTGCTGCACGGCGCCATGAGCCTGCTGCTGCAGGATGGCGAAGGCCAGGTGCAGGAGGCCCATTCGATTAGCGCCGGCCTCGATTACCCCGGCGTTGGCCCCGAACACAGCTATCTCAAGGGCATTGGCCGGGCGGAATATGCCGCTGTTACCGATGCCGAAGCGCTCGATGCCCTGCAGCTGCTCTGCCGCCTGGAAGGCATCATCCCGGCCCTGGAAACGGCCCACGCCTTCGCCTGGTTGGAGAAGCTTTGCCCCACCCTGGCCCCCGGCACGGAAGTGGTTGTCAACCTCTCCGGCCGCGGTGACAAGGACGTCAACACCGTGGCCGAGAAGCTGGGGGATCGAATGGGCGGCTGATGCAATCAGTTCACCATGGCGCGGGATCGCCAAAACAGCATTCACGAGCATGCTGCCGCTTGCGGCCGTCAGCGGCCTGGAGTTGTTAAAGATCATTAAGTTTCGTGTGGGCCATTCGAGGCTGTTACACTTGCAAGTAATCTTGAGTTTGCTTTAGATAGTAAGGCTAATAAAAGCGGTCCGACACGATTTTGAGTTGCAAACTTTCAACATGCCAGAACAAGTCCTGGGTCCGAGACTGGAGACTTTCGGTCCAGAGGATAGGCCGGTTCCGCTCATCGGCTTGGCGACCGCAATTGAAACGCGGGATGCAAGCAGCTATGGCAGTCTCTTGAATAATGTTTTGCAATTGACCAATTGTGACGACTCTGAGGCTGGGCCTAATTTTGCCAATGCAACGAGTCTTGTGCGGCTTGGCGAAGTGCAGATCATCGCAACCTGTGGCCATGGTGTTGTCGCAGAGGCTGATCCGATTGACTCCTCTTGCTTCATGATTCCCTATTCTACCTACGGAGAATATCGCGCCGATGGAAAGATTTTGCCTAACTACTACCTCCAAAACATTCTTCACATGCCGGCAACCAACTGGAGCTTGGAGATTAAGTCGTCGTTGATTGCTGGCGTCTGTGTGGTGGTTAGTCCGCTTGTGATGTTGGATAAGGCTGCCTCGATGGCGGGTGGGGCAGGGCGCATTAGCTATGGACTGCGTTCTTTTTTGGAGCGGCCGGCGCTGCTGGATTTGGCGGATAGTTATGGGCTGTCGATTTTGAATATGTTGCACAAGTATTTTGCCTTTCTTGAGTCTGTAGTAATTTCGTTCGGCACCGTTCCAGCACTGCTATGCCTTGATGATTTGTTGCTGCGCCAGCTCTTGCTGTTGATTGATAACTCATTGCTGGGCGCTGATGATTTGGCCCTAGCTGATGATTCGCCTGGCTTTGTTGAGCTGCTGGATTGGATGCAATCCCAGTGTCATGCCTCCATTTGCCTCTCGGACCTCGAGGCGCGCAGCGGCTACTCGCGCCGCAACCTGCAGCGGATCTTCAAGCAGCGGTTCGGTTGTGGACCGATGCAGTGGCTGCGGAAGCAGCGGATGCTGCTGGCGCGGCAAAAGCTTGAATTCGCGCCCTTAACGACCGGTGTTAAAAAAGTTGCTTTGGAGTGTGGCTACATTGACGTTGCGGCCTTTAGCCGTGACTATCGGAATGCCTTTTCAGTATCGCCTAGGACCCACCTGCATCGCTATTCCAAGACTAACTAGCTAAACTTTTTCTGTTGTCTTGAGAGCTTTTTTGGAGTGTTTTTAGGGCGTCTTGAGAGGGTTCGAGTGTTGATTGTGCTGCTAGGATGGATCTGGAGATCTCTTCTTAAAGGGGGTCTTCTTCCCAGGGGAACCGCGGTAGCTTCGCTAGGGTTTCTTGCATGCTGCGAGCCCATATTTCCATTGATTTGTTTACTTGGCTGTCGTCTTTTTCGAGTTTGAGGCGGTGGGATACCCGCAGTTCGTTGGCGGGTACCATGGCGATCTCGAATGGCGGCCCCACGGTGAGGTTGGAGCGGCGCGTCACAATCTCCGATACCAGGCAGAGGCGGGCTGCATCTTCGAGGGAAAGGCGGGTGTGGCCCACATAATCGAGCGGAGGCTTGCCGTATTTGCTTTCGCCAATCTGCAGGAAGGGCGTTTCGGGAGTGGCCATGATCGCATTCCCCTGGGGATAGATCAGGTAGATGCCGTGGGGCTGGCCCGCGATCTGGCCCCCCAGGATGAAGCTGGCTTCGCCACTGGCACCGGCCTGCTGCAGGGGTGTGGAGTAGGCCTTCTGCACGGCCAGACTCAGCTGGCCGATATAGTCTGCGGCCTCGAACAGGTAGCTGGCCGATAGCAGGTTCGGTCGCTCTGGCTCCGCTTTGATCCCCACCACGGGGCCCAGTTCCAGGTCGCGGCGGATGCGGTTGAGCACGGCCTGGGTGGTGCCCAGGTTGCCCGCCGCCATCAGCACAAATAGACGATCCGGTGCGGGCTGAAAAACATGCAGCTTGCTATAGCTCGAAATGTAATCAACTCCGGCATTGGTGCGCGAATCCGAGGCGAACACCAGGCCGCTTTCCAGTAAAAAACCAACGCAATAGGTCATGGTGGGCTCGGCTTAGCTCAGGAGGCGTTGCAGTATTGAGGCCACCGAATGCACCGCTGAGCGGGCCGTGGCGTAGGCCATGCGCATCGGGCCCACCAGGGCCACATGGCCCCGGGATCCATCCGCCGTGTGATAAGGCGCCTGCACCACCGCACATTGGCCCAGGGCTGTGTGGGGGTGTTCGCTGCCGATCCAGATGCCGCCGCTGGCGTCCGGTTCCGCGCCCAGGCCGCCTGGCTCGGGGCCGAGCACGAGTTGGGGCCCATTTTCCACCAATTGCACCAGGGACAGCAGGGTGGAGGTGCGGCTGAACTCCGGCTGGCCCAACAGGCCGCCGAGGCCAGCCGCCAGCATCGCATCGGCCTCGCCACCTGCCCCGATCTTGGCGTGGCTTTCGAGCGCCTGACGCAACACCCCGCCGCTAGCGCCCAACTGGGCTGGCAACCGCTCCCAGGCGATCCGGCCGATCGGCTGGCTGTGCAACTGGTCGTTGGTCCAGCGTTCCAGCAGCGGCAACTGCTCAACACTGCCACCGGGCAGCCGCAGGTTGAGGCTGGTGGTCAGGGCGGCGCCCTGCACCAGGAACACCAGCAGCCGATCGCTGTTGACCACCAACCGCACGTCCTGCAGCAGGGGCCGCGTCCGCCGCGGTCGGCTGATCAAGCTGAGTAAGCCGGTCAGGTCCGCCAGGCGCCGGGCCAGGTGCTGGAGCAGGTCGTCCAGGGCGGCCCACTGGAGGCTGATGCCCGCCAGTTCCCGGTCCAGCTGCAGGGCTGCGGCGCCTGGCGCCGGCAGCAGCTGATCCACGTACAGGCGGTACCCCTGCTGGCTGGGGATGCGGCCGGCGGACGGGTGGGGCTGGGTGAGCAGACCCCGCTGCTCGAGGGCTCCCATCGCCGAGCGCACCGTGGCCGGGCTGGCCGGCAGGGCGAAGCGCCGCACCAGGGCGTGGCTGCCCACCGGTTCCACCGTGTCCACGTAGTGGCGGACCGTGGCCTGGAGCACCTCCTGTTGCCGGCGGGGCAGGGTCTCCAAGGGGTGGGGGCTCTGGGAACGCTTGGGATCGTAGGGAGTAGTCGCCTCCATGGCCTGGCCATCCCCGCTGCTGTTGTGGCTTCGGCACGCGGCTCAAAACCGATGTTATCGAGCGCAGCTCCGTAGCGCGGCCCAGCGGCGCGGCCCAGAAGCGCGGCTCAGAAACGCGGCTCAGAAACGCGGCTCAGTAGCGCGGCACCGTGGCATCCACCTCCCGGCTCCAGGCCTCGATGCCGCCCTCCACGTTCCAGACCTCCGGATAGCCCTGTTCCTGGGCCAGCCAGCAGCCGAATTGCCAGCTCCGCATCCCCGCGTGGCAGAGCACCGCCACAGGACG
This sequence comes from uncultured cyanobacterium, assembly GCA_903858015.1. GTDB lineage: Bacteria > Cyanobacteriota > Cyanobacteriia > PCC-6307 > Cyanobiaceae > Cyanobium. Next base: position 41,341 of record CAIOGZ010000012.1, on the reverse strand, counting down.
CTCCCGCTCCAGCAAGGCTTCGATCCGCCCGGCCCATTCGGCGGAACGGCTGAGGGGCAGGTGCACAACCGGGTGGGGTAGGCGGGCCAGCTCCAGTTCGCGGTCTTCGCGCACATCCACCACCTGGATCGCACTGCCGCTGCGCAGCTGTTCGTCAAGGGCGGTGGCGCTGAGCGGGCGGGGCTGGGCAGCGTTGGCGTTGGAGGTCATCGGCTTGGGGGGGCGGGCGAACGGCAGGATGGTTCCATCCTGCAGAAGGGGAATGAAGGCCAGGCCTTTCCTGGCGGTGTTGCTGGCGCTGGGTTTGCTGGCCCTCTCCCTGGGCGGTGCGGGCTGGTGGCTGGTGTGGCACCGCGGCCCCCTCGCTCTCCAGCAGCGGCCGCTCAGCTTGCCGCGGGCGGCCCGTTTTGTGCCCCGCCAGGCCCCGCTCAGCCTCTATCTGCTTACCGATGGCAACGAGCCGGTGGCCTACGCCCGGGCCGTGGCCCCGGCCCGCAGTCGCCGCCAGGCCGCCGATGCGATCGAGCGCCTGCGGGATGGGGCCTTTGCCGCCGCCGGCCTCGATTACCGCGATGAACTGGCCTCCTGGTTGGCTCCAGAGCTTGGTTTGGCCTTTTTTGATCTCCCCGCCCCTGCCGCGGCGGCCGCCACCCCCAAGGCCGCTACCTGGTTGCTGGCCCTGCGCAGCCGCGACGCCGATGGCGCCCGCCGCTTCGTGCAGCGCTTCTGGCAGACCCGCAGCCTGGCCGGCACCGATCTGCAGGTGACCAGTTATCGGGGCATGGGCCTGATCAGCGGCCGCGGTGCCCTGGTGGGCCGGCAGCCGCTGCCCCTGGCCACCGCCCTGGTCGACGACGACCTCCTGCTGATCGCCTCCGGCCGCGGCGTGCTGGAGCAGGCCCTTGATGTTTCCCAGATCGATGAGCTCAACCAGGGCGCCGATCCCCTGCTGCGGCAAGGGCTGGATCGGCTTGGTGCCGGGGTTGCCGTTGTGGTGGCGCGCTCTTCTGGTTTGGCCTCGGGCCTGGGTTTGGGCGCCGATCAGGGCGCCGATGCCCAGCTGCTGGCCAGTCTTCGCCCCGAAGGCGCCTCCGTTTGGCTGGAAGGCCTGCTGCGACGAGGGGTTGGCGCCGATTCGCTGCCGCCCGGCTCCAGCCCCGCCCCGCCAGTCGCTGCGGAGGCCTCCCTAGAAGCCGCCCTAGAAGCTCCCCGAGGAGCAGCCCCCTCGGCGGCCGCGCCCATGGCGGCAGAGCCCATCGCGGTCGAGCCCATCGCGGTCGAGCCCACGGCGGCCGCAGCTGATCCCCAACAGCACCGAACCCTGCTGGCGGCCGCTCCCGCCGCCAGCGAACGGCTCGCCTTGCTCGACAACCCCGCCGCCCTGCTGCACGACCCCCTGGTGCGTTCCCTGCTGGAGCGGATCGTCGCCCCGCTGCCGGCGGCGGGTCCATTGCCGCCATTGCTGCTGGCCGCCGCCGATGGCCCCCTGTTGGTGGCGGACGCTCCGCTCGGCTGGTTGATGGCCTCGCCGCTCGACCAGCCCACCCCAGCCGCCCTGGAGGCTCCCCTCGCCGCCGCTGGCCTGATCCCGGCGCCGTTGGAGCTGGATGGCCGCAGCGTCACCGTCTGGACCCGGTTGGAGGCTGCTGGAGGCCGCGGCTCCCGGGCGGATCGCCAGGGGGTGGATCGGCTCCAGGCCCCGCTGCAAGGATGGCGCGGCGAACAGGCTGGATTGGCCCTCTGGGGGCGCAGCTTGGCCCTGCTGGAGGGGGCTGAGTTGCGACGGGGCGCCCAACGCCGCGAACGGCAGCTCGATGCTCTCCACCTTCCGAACGCCCCGATTCAGTGGGCCCTGGGCGCCGAGCCGGCTCGGCAGTTGCTGGCCGAATGGCTGCCCTGGCGGCGCCTCACCGCCCTGGCTGGTGGGCCGTTGGATGGCCCGCTGCGCGGGCTGGCCCTGGGCCTTGAGCCCGATGGCCAGGCTCTGCGGCTGCGGGGCCGGCTCGAGCTCGGAGCGGCGGGCTAAAACCACACACCGCGCCCCAACCCCCCAAGGAGTAGCCCCCCATGGCAGCTGCTGGACCCCAACTTCTGCTTGTTCGCCATGGCATCGCCGAAGAGCGCAGCGATGATCGGCCCGATCGGGAGCGGGCCCTGACCCAGGCCGGTCGCCAGCGCACCGCAGCGGTGCTGGAGCGGGCCGTGGCCATCGGTCTGCAGGTCGAGCGCTTGGTTGCCTCGCCGTTGCTGCGCGCCCGCCAGACCGCCGAGATCGCCGTGGCGAAGGGGCTTGCCAACGGCCTGGAGCTGGCCACGGCCCTGCAGCCCGAGGCCGATCCCCTGCCCCTGCTGGCGCTCTGGCTGGCTGCCTCGGCCGCCCCAACCCCGCTGCAAGACCCTTCGCTGCAAGCCCCGCCGCTGCGGCTCGCCCTGGTGGGCCATGAACCCGACTTGGGGCAGCTCGCGTCCCAACTCGTGGGCGCACCGCCAGGATCGATCACGCTGCGCAAGGCCGGCCTCGCCCTGCTGGAGCTGCCAGGGCCCGCCACGGTTGCCGCCCAGGACCGGGCCGCGGCGGGCTATTGGCAGCTGCGCCTGCTGCTGACCCCCCGGGCTTTGCTGGCCTGAGCGGCGGCCGGCGCCGGCATTCAGGGCTACTGCGGGCGTGCCTGCCCACCCCTAGGTTGAGAGCTTCCGGAAACCACGGCATTTGGTATGGCGGCGAAACCCACCCCTGAGGCAGCCACCGCAACCTCCAACGCGGTTGGGCCCAACGCCGCCGGGCCCAACGATGGCGGTGCCCCCCCGGTGCCAGCGGCCGTTGCCCTGGGGTCTGTCTTTCGCCCAGGTCTGGAGGGCGTGCCCGCCACCCAGTCGGCCATCTGTGATATCGACGGTCAGCGAGGGGTGCTCACCTATCGCGGGGTGCCGGTCAATCAGCTCGCCGCCCACAGCAGCTTCCTGGAAACGGCCTACCTGTTGATTTGGGGGGAGTTGCCCACCATCTTCCAACTCAACAACTTCCAGCAGGAGGTACAGATGCACCGGCGGGTGAGCTTTCGCATCCGCGACATGATGAAGTGCTTCCCGGCCTCTGGCCATCCGATGGATGCCCTGCAGGCCAGCGCCGCTTCGTTGGGGCTGTTTTACTCCAGGCGAGCCCTATACGACCCCCAGTACATTACCGAGGCTGTTGTGCGGCTGATCGCCAAGATCCCCACGATGGTGGCGGCCTTCCAGCTGATCCGCAAAGGTCAAGATCCAATTCAGCCCCGCGACGACCTCGCCTACTCGGCCAACTTTCTTTACATGCTCACCGAGCGCGAGCCCGATCCGATGGCGGCGCGCATCTTCGATGCTTGCCTGATCCTCCACGCCGAGCACAGCCTCAACGCCAGCACCTTCAGTGCCCGCGTCACCGCCAGCACCCTCACCGATCCCTACGCCGTGGTGGCTTCGGCGGTGGGAACCCTGGCCGGCCCCCTGCACGGCGGCGCCAACGAGGACGTCCTCGACATGCTGGAGCAGATCGGCAGCGTGGATCGGGTCGAAAGCTGGCTGGATCAGGCGATGGCCAGCAAACAGAAGATCATGGGATTCGGGCACCGCGAATATCGGGTCAAAGATCCCCGGGCCGTCATTTTGCAGGGCCTGGCCGAGGATCTGTTTCTCCGCTTCGGCCAAGACGCCATGTACGACGTTGCCCGACGGCTAGAAGCGGTGGCGGCCGAGCGGCTAGGCCCCAAAGGCATCTACCCCAACGTGGATTTTTACTCTGGGCTGGTGTATCGCAAGCTCGGCATCCCCCGCGACCTGTTCACGCCGATTTTTGCCATCGCCCGCACCGCCGGTTGGTTGGCCCATTGGCGCGAGCAGCTCGGCGCCAATCGAATTTATCGTCCCACCCAGATCTACACCGGATCGCCCGAACGGCCCTGGCTCCCCCTGGAGAGCCGCCCCGCGTCGAGCTGATTGGTCCCAGCCCAGCCAGCCCCAGCCCAGCCACCCCACCCCAGCAGGCCGGGGCGGCCCTAACGTCCATCCACCTGACCCCACCCGCCATGCTGACCTTTGCGGTCGTGACTCCGGGCCTCGATCTTCAGTCCAGCTTTCTCGAGCTGCTTGAAGGGCTCGGATTGAGCCAGGGACTGGCCCAGCTCCTCTGGTTACCCCTGCCGATGCTCACCGTGCTGGTGGCTGCGGTGGTGGGGGTTTTGGTCAATGTTTGGCTGGAGCGAAAAATCTCAGCCGCCGTGCAGCAGCGGATCGGGCCGGAGTACGCCGGCGCCCTCGGCGTGCTGCAGCCGATGGCCGATGGCCTCAAGCTCCTGTTCAAGGAAGACATCATCCCGGCCAAAGCCGATGGGCTGCTGTTCACCCTCGGCCCGGTGCTGGTGCTGGTGCCCGTGATCCTCAGCTGGCTGGTGGTTCCCTTCGGCCAGAACCTGTTGATCAGCAACGTCGGTGTCGGGGTGTTTCTTTGGATTGCCCTCAGTAGCATTCAGCCGATCGGCCTGTTGATGAGTGGCTATTCCAGTAACAACAAATATTCGCTACTCGGCGGGCTGAGGGCCGCCGCCCAGTCGATCAGCTACGAAATCCCGCTGGCCCTGAGCGTTTTGGCGATCGTGATGATGAGCAACTCGCTCAGCACCGTCGACATCGTCAACCAGCAGACCGGAGCGGGGATCTTGAGCTGGAACATCTGGCGCCAGCCGGTGGGCTTTCTGATCTTCTGGATCTGCGCCCTGGCCGAGTGCGAACGCCTGCCCTTCGACCTTCCCGAGGCCGAGGAGGAGCTGGTGGCCGGCTACCAGACCGAGTATTCCGGTATGAAGTTCGCCCTATTTTACCTGGGCAGCTACATCAACCTGGTGCTTTCGGCCCTGTTGGTGTCGGTGCTCTATCTGGGCGGCTGGAGCTTTCCGATCCCGGTCGAGTGGCTGGCCCACCTGATCGGTCAGTCGGTAGAGGCCCCGCTGGTTCAGGTGATCACCGGCAGCCTCGGCATCGTGATGACCGTGCTGAAGGCCTACCTGCTGGTGTTCTTCGCCATCCTGTTGCGCTGGACCGTGCCGAGGGTGAGGATTGACCAGCTGCTCGACCTGGGCTGGAAGTTTCTGCTGCCGGTGGCCCTGGTCAACCTGCTGATCACCGCGGCCCTGAAGCTGGCCTTCCCGGCCGCCTTCGGCGGCTGAAGCCCCGCCCCGGCTGGCTGGCCCGATGTCAGACGTTGGCCTTAGCCGGCAGCTCGTCCCCCGGACCGCCATCATGGTGGCCAACCCCGTTCCCTGAGCTTCCCTTCCCCATGTTCGGGTTTCTCAAAAAAGTCGGCGACTACACCCAGGATGCGGTCGGAGCCGCTAAGTACATCACCCAGGGCCTGGGGGTCACCTTCGACCACCTCCGCCGTCGGCCGATCACGGTGCAGTACCCCTACGAAAAGCTGATCCCCTCGGAGCGGTACCGCGGTCGCATCCATTATGAGTTTGACAAGTGCATCGCCTGTGAGGTTTGTGTTCGGGTCTGTCCGATCAACCTGCCTGTGGTGGACTGGGTGATGAACAAGGCCACGAAGAAGAAGGAGCTTCGCAACTATTCGATTGATTTCGGAGTTTGCATCTTCTGTGGCAATTGCGTCGAGTACTGCCCCACCAACTGCCTCTCGATGACCGAAGAGTATGAGCTGGCTGCCTTCGACCGCCACAGCCTCAACTACGACAACATCGCCCTCGGCCGCCTTCCGACCAGTGTGACCAGTGATCCGTCGGTGCAGCCCCTGCGCGAACTGGCCTACCTGCCCAAGGGGGTGATGGACCCCCACGGCGTGGCCTCCACCGCGCCGCGGGTGGGCAGACTCCCCGAGCAGGTGCTCGAAACTCTGGTTCAAAACGCTGCGGCCGCCCCTGCCGCCACCCCCAGCCGGGCTGATGCCCCGGGCGCCCCTGACCCCGCTGACTCCGCCGCAGCTAACGACGCATGACCATCGCCTCCACAACCGAGCTGATCTGCTTCTTGGTGCTCTCCACCACCTTGGTGCTGGGTTCCCTGGGGGTGGTGCTGCTGCCCAATATCGTTTATTCAGCCTTCTTGCTGGGAGGCGTCTTCCTTTCGGTAGCTGGACTGTACCTGCTGCTGAACGCTAGTTTCGTTGCCGCCGCCCAGGTGCTGGTCTATGTAGGCGCCGTGAATGTGTTGATTTTGTTTGCGATCATGCTCGTGAATAAAAAGGAAACCCTGGCCGCTATCCCTGGTCTGGCCTTGCGCCGGCTGCTTTCTGCTGCCGTTTGCCTCGGTCTGTTTGGTCTGCTGCTGCGGGTGGCCTTCACCACCAACTGGGCCCTGCCCGGTCCGCTGCCGGTGGGGGAGGAGGCCACGGTTCGGATCGGCGAACACCTCTTCAGCGACTACCTGCTGCCGTTTGAGCTCGCTTCCGTGCTGCTGCTGATGGCCATGATCGGTGCCATCGTGCTGGCCCGTCGTGATGTTTTCAGCAGCGATGTGATCACCGGAGAACCTGTCGATCAGGGCTTGATCGAAAAGGCCCGCACCCCCCTATTGCTCGAGCAACGCGCCCTGGAGAAGACCCCATGACCTTCGCCCTGTCCATCCCAGGCCTCGCCAACGGGTCCATCCCCCTGCAGGCCTACCTTGTCCTGGCGGCCGTGCTGTTCTGCACCGGCGTTTGGGGACTGATCAATAGCCGCAACGCAGTACGGGTATTGATGAGCATCGAGCTGATGCTCAATGCCGTCAACCTCAACTTGATGGCCTTCTCCAACTACCTCGATGGCCAGTTGATCCGTGGCCAGGTGTTTGCGATCTTCGTGATCACCGTGGCCGCTGCCGAGGCTGCGGTTGGGCTAGCGATACTGCTCTCCCTCTACCGAAACCGCGAGACCGTCGACATGGAGCGGTTCAATTTGCTGCGCTGGTAGTGCCCAATTTGCCGCTGGTTGAACGGGGGGAAAGGCTCCATGCGCTTGGATACGGTTTGGTTGATCGTACGCAGTGGCAGCCAGGCTGCCCAAACCCGGGCCCGACGCTGCGCCGAAGATTTTGGCGCCCGGGGTAGCCGGGTCAAGGTGGCCTGCACCAGCCTGGTGGACAATCCTTTGCCGGCCTTGCTGGCCACCGAACCTGGCCCGCCCGACTTGGCCCTGGTGTTGGGGGGGGATGGCACCGTGCTAGGGGCCGCCCGCCATCTGGCCAGCCACCAGGTTCCGCTGCTTAGTTTCAATGTGGGCGGTCACCTGGGTTTCCTCACCCACGAGCCCGGTCTGCTGCGGCTTACGGGCGAGGACCCCAGGGAAGTCGGCCTCTGGCAACGGCTGCGGGAAGATCGCTTTGCCCTAGAGCGCCGGATGATGCTGGAGGCCCGGATCCAGCGGGGCGATGCCGATGCGGATGGGACCCACTGTGCACTCAACGATTTTTATTTCCGTCCTTGCCTTGATGCGGTCTCGCCAACCTGTTGGCTGGAGCTTGAGATCGATGGCGAGGTTGTCGACCAGTACCGCGGCGACGGCCTGATCATCGCCACCCCAACCGGCTCAACGGGTTATGCCATGGCGGCGGGCGGGCCGATCCTTCATCCCGGTATCGAGGCGATCGTGGTCAATCCGATCTGCCCGATGAGCCTGTCCAGCCGGGCCGTGGTGGTGCCGCCCCGCTCGCGGCTGACGGTCTGGCCCCTGGGGGAGGGCAGCCGGCGGGTGAAGCTCTGGAAAGATGGCACCCACGCCAGCCTGCTCGATCCCGGTGATCGCTGTGTGGTGCAGCAGGGGCCCGATCCAGCCCTGCTGCTGCAGCTGGAGCAGAGCCCCTCCTATTACCGCACCCTGACCCACAAGTTGCATTGGGCTGGCAGCTTCAGCAACGACGAGTCGTCCCCCAACTGACTTCCCTGCCCTTCCTTGGGGTTGCTGGGCTGCTCCACAATGGCGTTGGTTTCAACCCGGCGATCAGACGCTGCAGCAGCTTGGCACTGGAGATTGAGCGGCGTTTTTTGGTGGCCGGCGACCAATGGCGTCGCCATAGCCGCTGGCAGCAAAGGCTGCGGCAGGGCTATTTGGTCAGCGCTGCCGATGGACTCACCCTGCGCGTTCGCATCAGCCAGCCGCTGGCTGAGGGCCACCAGCCGCTGGCTGGGAGCCAGCCCATCCCCGCAGCTCACCTCACCATCAAGGCTGCTCCGCCAGAAGGCAGCGCCGGACCAGCCCTGACGCGCTTGGAGTTTGAGTACCCGATTCCCCTTGCCGATGCCGAAACTCTGCTCAAGCTCAGCTCGGCTTGGCTGATCAAGCGTCGCTATGGCCTTGATCTGCCCGGAGGCGATTGGGTGCTTGATGTGTTTGAGGGCGACAATTCCCCCTTGGTGGTGGCGGAGGTGGAGTTGGTTAGCGCTGATCAGCCCCTGCAGCTGCCGTCTTGGTGCGTCAAGGAACTCACTGGCCAGCATGGTCTCAGCAATGCTGCCCTGGCGCACCATCCCCTCGCTCGCTGGAGCACGGAGCAGCGTCAGGCCCTGTTGATGCCTAGCAATCCCGGAGATCCGGACACTTCAGAACCTTGATTTGGATGGGTCCCTTGGCCCCTTCAGCAGCCCCGCTGGTTCGGATGGCGGTAGAAGGCAGCAGTTGAAACCATCGCGGCAAATTTTTCCATTATCCATGGCCCAGTTAAGGAGGGCCACCCGATTCTTGGCGCCGGTTTTGGTAAAGATATTGCTGACATGGTTGTCCACGGTGCGCTTGCTGATCATCAGCTGAGCGGCGATCTCCTGGTTGGTGAGGCCTGTCGCCACCAACTCCACGATCTCCACTTCCCGCTCCGAAAGGTCTGTGCGCCCAGCCACGTGCAAACCGGCTGCCAAGCCAGGCTCCCCGAGCCCGGGTGCTGGCCTGGTGTTGTCCGCTATCCCACGCTCTCCCATGCCTTAGCCCTCCTACATTGCGTAGTCTAGGCAGCCTCGGTGCTGCATGATGGGTTGCGGCAAGGGGGGTATGTGCTGCTTCAGGCTGCGCTAAACAACGGGCGGTTCGTGGTGACCGCGGAAGTCACCCCGCCCCGGGGCGGGGATGCTTCGCGAGCCGTGGCGGTCGCCGCTGAGCTGCGCGATCGGGTCCATGCCGTCAACGTGACCGATGGCAGCCGGGCCGTCATGCGGATGAGCAGCCTGGCCCTGTGTCGGCTGCTGCTGGAGGTTGGCATCGAGCCCGTGCTGCAGATGACCTGCCGCGACCGTAACCGGATCGCCCTGCAGGCTGATCTGCTCGGGGCCCATGCCCTCGGCATCCCCAACCTCCTCTGCCTGACAGGAGATCCGGTGCGGGCGGGGGACCAGCCCGCTGCCCGGCCGGTGAATGAGCTGGAGGCGGTGCGTCTGCTTCAGTTGGTGGCCCGTTGTAATGCCGGCCTGGATCCTGTTCAGGGCGTTCTCCCCGATGGCCCCACGGCCTTGTTTGCTGGTGCCGCGGCTGATCCCCAGTCACCGAGTTGGAGTGGCCTGGCTGCTCGGGTGCGGCGCAAGCATGCGGCTGGAGCCAGCTTCATTCAGACCCAGATGGTGATGGATACGTCAGCCCTGCGGCGCTTTGTTGAAGAGATCAGCGCTCCCCTCGGCTTACCTGTCCTGGCCGGGGTGTTTTTGCTGAAATCGGCCCGCAATGCGCGCTTCATCAACCGCGTGGTGCCCGGGGCCTCCATCCCCGAAGCCATCATCGCCCGCCTGGAGGCAGCCCAGGATCCTGCCGAGGAGGGAATTGTGATTGCCGCCGAGCAGGTGCAGGACTACGGCCAGATCGCCCAGGGGGTGCATTTGATGGCGGTGAAGGCGGAGGAGAGGATCCCCCGCATCCTCGACCTGGCAGGCATTGCGCCGATTGATTCAGCAGCGGTGGCCGATACAAGTGAGTTGCACGCTAGGAGTTGAAGGTTCAGCTGGCTAGGGGGCTCAGCTGGCCTTAAGGGCCAGATCGCTGCCCAGCAGTTCGGCCATCGCCTTCTGCTGCGGCGACGGTGACAGCACATCCTGGCGGCGGGCATCGGTAATCAGCCAGTCGAGGGCCGCTTCTTGCAGATCAAAATGGTCGCCATTGCGATCAACGCAGTAACGTCCATACACCAGCTTCTCAACCAAGCGCACGCCGGCACCAATGCGCGAGTAGTCGAAAATAATTGAATTATCGATCGTGGCACCTTCGCAGATGTGACAGCTTGGTCCGATCATGGCGGGGCCAATGATCGTGGCTCCATCCTCAATGCGGCTCATGCCACCAACATAAATCGGCCCTTCGACATTGATTTTGTCCCAATTAGCCGCTACATTCAATCCAGTGAAAATACCTGGACGCACTTCGACGCCAGGGATCTGAACTTGGCGAACATGGCCCTGAAGCACACTGCGAATTGCCTGCCAATAGTCCGGAACTTTGCCGATATCAACCCATTCGAATTCCATGGGAAGGGCGTAAAAGGGTGCCCCGGCTTTGACTAGCTTCGGGAACAGGTCGGAGCCAATGTCAAAGGGTTCGCCGCTGGGAATGTAATCCAATACCTCCGGCTCGAAGATGTAGATGCCCGTGTTGATCATGTCGCTAGCGGCTTCCTCGACCGAGGGCTTCTCCTGGAAGGACAGCACCCGGCCTTCGGAGTCCGTCACCACGACCCCATAGCTGCTTACCTGGTCATGGGGCACCCGCTTGGTGATCAGGCTGGCCATGGCCCCTTTGGCGCGGTGACGGCGAACAGCTTCGCTGAGGTCGAGGTCGATCAGGGCATCGCCGCAGAGCACCACGAAGGTGTCATCAAAGAAGGCTTGAAAATCCTGGATTCGCTTCAATCCTCCGGCGGAGCCAATGGCATCTCCAATCAACTCGCCGTCTTCAATTCTGCCCTCAAAGCTATAGGCAATCTGAACACCAAAGCGCTGGCCATCTCGAAAATAGTTTTCAATTTCCTCGGCCAGGTGCGACACGTTAACCATGATCTGGTCGAAGCCGTGCTGGCGAAGCAACTCGAGCAGAAACTCCATCACGGGCTTCTGCAGGATCGGGATCATCGGCTTGGGGGTGGTGTGGGTGATCGGCCGCACCCGAGTTCCCTTGCCCGCTGCCAGAATCATCGCCTTCATCGGCGTTGGCTTGTTCAGTTTGGTGAGGCCAGCCTAAGGACTCGGATCAAGCCGCCCGTACTTGCAGAGCCGGCCCCCCATCTGGCCCCTGGGTTGCCAAGATAGGCCCTAACTTGGTTTGTTCGGCCTCCCCCAGGCGCCGCAGCTGTAGCGCACCAAATAAGCCGCCCTCCTGGTGAAGTTCCACTTTGCCCTGGGCGGAGAGGAAAAGCAGGGCCCAAAAAACGCCAACCCGGTCCCGATCAAGGTCCTCGTCCGAGAGGATGGCCGCAGCGCTCCAGGCGTTCACCAGGTCGTCAAAGCCCACCCAGCGGCAGCCGTGGGCAGGACTCCATTCGATCAGAAACAGGCTGAGGGCGGCCGTGGTCTCCGGTAGTTTTTCTCGGTGCGCTAAGGCCGCCACCTGGGCGATCGCCGCCCGCTCGCTGTAGGCCCGGCTGCGGTTGCGCTGGCGGGGCCCAGGCCCCTCCTGCTCCAGCCGTTCGGCGATCTCCTCCAGCTGGCGGATCAGTTCGCCGAGGGTCACCGGCCGTTGCAGCGGTGGAGGTGCCACGGGCCGCCGCCGCAGCTGGGTCTCTGGCCGGCGGGGCAGCACCATGGCGCTGGGCCCGAGCTCGCCATCGCCAGGATCGAAGTCGAAGTGATCCTCGAAGTCGGGTTGCGGCGCAGGGAAGGTGGCCGCCTCCAACACTTCCGCCTTCAGGCCCACCAGCACCGAGGCCGCCAAGAAGGCTTCGCTGCTCTCGGCCAGATCGCGCTCAAAGCTGCCGCCACGGGTGGCGATCAGCCTTGGCAGGGCAATGCGCTGGCGCAATTGGTCTAGGAAGCCATCGACCACCGCGATCACATCGACATCCCAAGGGTCGATCTCGCCGCGCTCGGCGGCGTCCTGCAGCAACCTGATGGCCAGTCTGGCGCCTGCTTCAGCCAATCGCTCCGCTTTGCTCCGAAGCTGAGATCTGATTCAAGTTATCGGCTCAAGGCCTGCTCGTCACGCCGCCGAATCGGCGCCATCGAGGCGCTTGGCTGCCGAGCCGCTGCTTTCCCCCGCCGCCGGCAGCAGGCCGAGTTGGGCATCCACCGTGGCCCGGTAACGTTGCAGATCGTTTTCTAGTTCCTGGATCCGTACCAGTTGGGCTTCCTTCTCGCCATTGTTCTGGATGGTTTCCACCTGTTTGACGACGCCGCTCCAAACCGCATAGATCCAGGCCGCTGTGGCGCCGATTCCTCCGACCAGCAGCAACAGCACCGCCAGCGGCAGGGTTGTGGCCAAGCCAGGCAGGAAATGCACCGTGGTGGCCTCGGTGTTCTCCAGGGTGAACATCACGGCCGCCAGGGCAAAACTGAAGATGAGCAGGAAGTTCAGCTGACGCATCGGGCCGGATCAGACGCTCAGTCCAGACGGTATCCACACCGTTGGCGGGGCAGGGGGTTGGGCGCCACGTTGCAGAACTTCGTTACTCGCCCATGGCGACCGCCGAGGCAGCGGACCGGCTTGGCGGCGCCGGCTGGCCAGACCAGGCCCGTCGAGCTGATCTAGCTAGACCTGGCTCATCCAGCCAGGCTGGCTAGTCCAGGCAGACTGGCTCATCTTGGCAAATAGGGCGCCTGGGCCGGGCTGGGGAGGGCCAAGGCCAGGGAGCTGCGGTTGATCAGGGCGGCGGCCGCAGGATGCTCAACTCGGGCCAGGGCTTGATTTTCACGCAGAACCAGGGCTTCGATTGAGGCACGGTAGCTATCGGTGAGTAGTCTCGGATAGAGACCAATGCCAATAATTGGCACCAGTAGACAGGAAATCACATAGATCTCTCGTGGTTCTGCATCAACCAGCTGGCTGTGGGAAACGAGTTCGGCATTCTCCTTGCCAAAGAAGATCTCCCTTAGCATCGAGAGCAGGTAGATCGGTGTCAGGATCACGCCGATCGCCGCTAGTATGCAAATCACCACTCGGAAGGCCAACGAATAGGTCTCGCTGGTGGCAAAGCCAACGAACACCATCAGCTCTGACACAAAGCCGCTCATGCCCGGCAGGGCCAGGGAGGCCAGCGAACAAACGGTCCAGAGGGCGAACATTTTGCGCATCTTTTGGCCAACACCGCCCATCTCATCGAGCTGGAGCGTGTGGGTGCGGTCGTAGGTGGCGCCCACCAGGAAGAAGAGGCTGGCTCCGATCAGGCCATGGCTCACCATCTGGAGCATGGCCCCACTGGTGCCGAGGGCGCTGAAGCTGCCGATGCCGATCAGCACAAAACCCATGTGGCTGATTGAGCTGTAGGCAATCTTGCGTTTGAGGTTGCGCTGGGCAAAGGAGGTCAGCGCCGCGTAGATGATGTTCACCACCCCCAGGACCACCAGCAGCGGCGCGAACTGCCCATGGGCAGCGGGCAGAAGCTGCACGTTGAAGCGGAGCAGGGCGTAGCCGCCCATTTTGAGCAGGATGCCGGCCAGCAGCATGTGCACCGGCGCTGTGGCCTCGCCGTGGGCGTCGGGCAGCCAGGTATGGAGCGGCACGATCGGCAATTTGACGCCGAAGGCAATCAGCAGGGCGGCATAGCAGAGCAACTGGAAGCCCAGCGGGAAGCCCTTGGCCGCCAGCTCGGTGTACTCGAAGCTGGGGGGGCCTCCGCCAAAGAAGCCCATCGCCAAGGCGGCCAGCAGGATGAACAGGGAGCTGCCCGCGGTGTAGAGAATGAACTTGGTGGCGGCGTATTGGCGTTTCTTTCCGCCCCAGATCGCCAGCAGCAGATAGACAGGGATCAACTCCAGTTCCCAGGCAAGGAAGAACAGCAGCATGTCCTGCACCGCAAAAACAGCGATCTGGCCCCCATCCATGGCCAGCAGCAGGAAATAGAACAGCTTCGGTTTGAAAGTCACCGGCCAGGCCGCCAGGGCCGCCAGGGAGGTGATGAAGCTGGTGAGCAGGATCAGCGGCATCGAGATCCCATCGGCGCCCACCGACCAAGCCAGACCCAGATCCGGCAGCCAAGTATAGCGCTCGGCTAGCTGCAGCCCCTCCACCGCCGGGTCATAACCATTGAGATAGGCCCCCACCGTGATCAGGAAGGTCAGCAGGGCGACGCCAAGGGCGTACCAACGCACGGTCTTGCCGTCGCCCTTGTCGGGCACGAAGGGGATGAACAGGGAAGCCGCGATCGGGAACAGGATCGCAGCGCTCAGCCAGGGGAAGGGCACCGACTAGTCAGACCAGCTGGACGGAGTGTAGAAATGGCAACCGCCTTGGCCGGGAGCCGGTGGGTGTTGTCACACAGTGTTTGGTCGCCGCTGACTGCCTGCAGCAGGGCGGCAACGCTCGCGGGGCTCGCTGACGCCGCCCTGCTGCAGGCAGTCAGCGGCTGGGGGAGAGGGGGTTGGGGGGTGGTGGAAGGCAGGGCGGGGTTGGGGGGGGGGAGGCCATGGCGCAGATTGGCGGGGTTAGCCGAAGGCTCCGAACAGCACGACGAGGGCGATGACGCCGCCGAAAACGATCAAGGCATAGAACTGGGCCCGGCCCGTTTCGAAGTACTTGAGGCCTTCACCGCTGCCCAGGGTGAGCAGGCCCGTGAGGTTCACGACGCCATCCACCACTTTGGAATCGACTTCAAGCACCTGTTTGGCCAGCTTGCGGCTGCCCTGGACAAAGATCTTGTCGTTGATGGCATCGAGGTACCACTTGTTGGCGAAGAAGGCATTCAGGGCCGGAAAGCGACCAGCCACCGCCTGGCCCAGATCGATCCGGTGCAGGTAGTAGGCCAAGACCGCCAGGCTGATCCCTGCCACGGAGATGGCCACCGAAGCGCCGGCCAGGGGCAGGAACTCTTTCCAGGCGAAATGCTCGGCCATCTCGGCGGCCTCTTGGGGGTCGATCAGCTGGGCGAAGCGACTGTGCCAAGGGGTGCCCAGCAGGCCGATCAGCACCGATGGCACCGCCAGCGCCACCAAGGGCATGGCCATCTGCCAGCCCGATTCATGGGGATGGTCGGCGTGGTGGCCATCGCTTTCGCCCTGACCTTCGCCTGGGGCTTTGCCGGCGGCGGCCAGGAGCTGGGTTTGCAGAGCCTTGTCGTTGCCGCGGAAATTGCCCTCAAAGGTGAGGAAATAGAGGCGGAACATGTAAAAAGCCGTCATGCCGGCGGTGATGAAGCCGGCCGCCCAGAGCAGCGGATAGGTGTTGAAGGCCTGGCCGAGAATTTCGTCCTTGCTCCAGAAACCGGCCAGGGGGGGGATGCCGGCGATCGCCACGCAGCCGATCAGGAACGTATTGGCCGTGATCGGCATGTACTTGCGCAGTCCGCCCATCAGCCGCATGTCCTGGGCCAGCACGGGCTCGTGGCCCACCACCTCCTCCATCGCGTGGATCACCGATCCTGAGCCCAGGAACAGCATCGCCTTAAAGAAAGCGTGCGTGACCAGGTGGAACATGCCTGCCAGCGGAGCGCCGCAGCCCATGGCAAGCATCATGTAGCCCAGTTGGGACACAGTGCTGTAGGCAAGACCCTTCTTCAGGTCTTGTTGGGTGAGGGCGATGGAGGCGCCGAGGAAGAGGGTGATCGTGCCAACCACGGCAATCACCAGCTGCACAGCCGCGAAGGGCTCGAAGACCGGCTGGAGCCGGGCCACCAGGAAGACGCCGGCCGCCACCATGGTGGCGGCGTGGATCAGGGCCGAGATCGGCGTGGGGCCCTCCATGGCGTCGGGTAGCCAGACATGCAGGGGGAACTGGGCCGACTTGGCCATCGGGCCCATGAACACCAGAAGGCAAAGCAACACCGCGATGCCCTGGGAGAGGTCGCCGCCGGCAACGGCGGCCTGGAGGCGGCTGCCGATCTGCTCGAAGCCGAAGCTGCCGGTGGCCCAGAACAGCCCCAGGATCCCGAGCAACAGGCCGAAGTCGCCCACCCTGTTGACCACGAAGGCTTTCTGGGCGGCGTTGGCCGCTCCGTCGCGGTCGTACCAGAAGCCCACCAGCAGATAGGAACACATCCCGACCAGCTCCCAGAACACATAGATCTCGAGCAGGTTGGGGCTGATCACCAGGCCCAGCATCGAGCTGCTGAACAGGGCCAGGTAGGTGAAGAAGCGCACATAGCCCTTGTCGTGGGCCATGTAGCCATCGGAATAGACCATCACCAGGAGGGCGACCGTGGTGACCAAGGCCAGCATCACGGCCCCCAAGGCGTCCACCCGGTAGCCCATCTGGAGGCTGAAGCTGCCCGCCGAAGCCCAGTCGAACAGCACCTCACGGGGGGCCGCACCGGCTAACTGTTCGGCCAAAACCGCGTAGCTCAGCACCGCGGCGATGCCCACGCAGGTGAGCAGCAGCAGGGCCACCGGTTTGCGCAACCGGTTCACGGTGCGGTTGAAACTGATCAGACCCAGACCCGTGATGCAGGCCCCAATCAGGGGGATCAGCGGAATCAACCAGGCGAGCTCTGAAGCGGAAGGCATCCTGGTGACGGCGCGACGGCCTGAGTGTAGGCAAAGTGGCGGCCGCCTTCATGGCCCTGTCAGGCTCCGCAGCCAGGCTCTGCGGCAGGCCCAAGGGCCAGGACCGGTCGGTCAGCCCAGCCAGTGGGCCAGGCCGCTGCGGGAGAAGGCGGTGGCTGCCAAGCCGATCCAGCGGTGCGCCCACCAGAACAGCGCCACCGCGATCGCAATGCCCAGCTGGGCGGGGCGCAGGAATTCCGCCCAGACCAGCGTCTGGCGGCCATCGAGCACGGCCTGGAATGGCAGCAGCGAGGTACTGGCCTTCAACTCCTCAAACGCCGGGCCAAAACGGTTGCGCAGCCGCCTGTCCCCATGCCAAACGGCGAACAGGTGATGGGCGATCAGGCCGGCGCAGGCGCAGGCCGTGAAGCTGGTGCCGATCCAGAGCAGATGGGTGGCGCACCAGAGGATCTGCCCCACCGCTTGGGGGTGGCGGCTCACCCGGATGATCCCCTGGGCGTAGAGCCGCACCTGGGGCCTGAGCACCGCTGGGATTTCCAGCAGGTTGTAGGTAGCCGGATAGAGAAACAGGAAGCTCACAGCCGTGCCCCCCCAGACCAGGGGCACGATCCAGGCCTGATCCTGAAGGTTCCAGAGGCGGAGGCCGTCGTAGCGGTGGGCGAGGAAGTACCCCACCACCAGCACCGCCGCCGGAATGCTCACCGCAGCAAACAGCAGCCGCCAGGCCCGTTCGCCGATCCGCTCGGCCGCCCAGGGCCGCAGGGCGGCGCCACCGCTGTGCAGCACGGCAAAAGCCAGCAGCAGCGCCAGCATCACCAGGCTGCTGTGGTGGAGGGTCGAGATGCTCGGATCGGCAGGCATGCGGGCTGGGGGGGGCAGCTGGGAAGGGGGGGGTGGGGCAGCGGCCTGCCGGGGTGGGGCTAGGGGCTGGGTCGGCCATGGTGGGATGTGAAGCACGATTTTGGCGATTGCCGGCTGCGGGGGGCGTCCGGCCTAGATTTGATCTCTGCTCGCCAGTGCCGGCCTCCGGGCCTTTCCATGGCCGATCTGCCTTTCACCCTTGATCAGCTGCGCATTTTGCGGGCCATCGCCAGCGAGGGCAGCTTCAAGAAGGCGGCCGACAGTCTGTATGTCACCCAGCCTGCGGTGAGCCTCCAGATCCAGAATCTGGAAAAGCAGCTGGATGTCTCCCTGTTCGATCGGGGCGGACGCAAGGCCCAGCTCACCGAGGCCGGCCATCTGCTGCTGAGCTATTGCGACCGGATCCTCAGCCAGTGTCAAGAGGCCTGCCGCGCCCTCGACGACCTGCACAACCTTAAGGGCGGCTCCCTGATCGTGGGAGCAAGCCAGACCACGGGCACGTACCTGATGCCCCGCATGATTGGCCTGTTCCGGCAGAAGTATCCGGATGTGGCGGTGCAGCTTCAGGTTCACAGCACCCGCCGCACCGGCTGGAGTGTGGCTAACGGCCAGGTGGATCTGGCGATCATCGGTGGGGAGTTGCCCGCCGATCTCAACGACCTGCTCCAGGTGCTGCCCTACGCCAACGACGAACTGGCCTTGGTGCTGCCACCGAAGCACCCCCTAGCCCGCTTGCCGGAGCTCACCAAGGACGATCTCTATCGGCTTGGCTTCGTCTGCCTCGACGCCCAGTCGACCACGCGCAAGATGGTGGACCAGCTGCTGTTGCGCTCCAAGCTCGACGTACCCCGCTTCAAGATCGAGATGGAACTCAACTCCTTCGAGGCGATCAAAAATGCCGTTCAGGCTGGTCTCGGGGCCGCCTTCCTGCCGGTGGTTTCGATTGAGCGGGAGCTGGCGGCCGGCACCCTGCATCGGCCCCAAGTGGCCGAACTGATGGTGCGGCGCCAGCTCAAGTTGATCACCCATCCAGCCCGCTATTGCTCCCGGGCCGCCGAAGCTTTCCGCCGGGAGGTGCTGCCGGTGTTCGCCAGCCCGGATAGCCCCCTGCGCCAGCTGCCCCAGCGCTCTGAGCTGGCGGGCACGCCCGGCTGAGCCGCCAGCAGGAGCCGCAGCTTCAGAACTTGTCGCCTTCCGGGGTGATCCCAACGGCATCGTCGGCGGCGCCGGCCACGCCGGGGGTCTGGAACTTGTTGCCGCTGATGTCGGTTTGATAAACGCAGCGGACCACGGGTTTGTCGCGGATGGAGCCTATATAGGCAAAGGTATTCATCCGCTGCTTGCACTCGCGCATCTGGGCTGCCGTGATCGCGCCTTCCTTTTGAAGTACGGACCAGTTTTCCCGTCGGATCACGCATCCCGGTTGGAGGGTGGGTTGGGTCACGAAGCTGCTGCTCGGGTTCATCGTGGTGTACATCTCCACATCCATCACGAAGGCGCTAGCACCCCACTGCTTGCAAAACTCAGGATCCGGCACCGCCATGTCGAGCTGCTGGCTGCTGGCAATGTTGCCCTGGTTCCCCTGGGTTGTGCTGGTCACGGCACTGCCGATGCCGATACCCACCACGAGCACACCGGCCAGGAGCGCTGCGGTGCCCACATTGAAAGGCGGCTTGGAACCGTCGCCGTTGCCCCCGGGACCGCCGGCCCGCCCTGGTGGGCCTTCGCCTGGGCCGCGGGAGGGCAACCGATCGACGTAGCGGTCCCCGTAGCGATCGGGGCCGTAGGGATCGCTGCGGCGGGCCCGGCCATCACTGGGCTCGGCCGAGCGGGAGGCTCCGGAACGGGAGCCGCTGAAACGGTCGAACCGGTCGTCGCCGCGGGGAGGGCTCACAGGGTTTCGGGGCTGCGCGGCAGGCCCATGGAGTAGTTCAGAACCCGGCTATCGGGGTTGTAACGGATCGCTCCGGCCTGCAACAGGGCACGAATCTCTCCCTCCAGCTCGGAGCCGATCCGGCGCAGGGTGTAGTCATTGAGATCGGCGCCGGCCTGGCTAGCCACCAGGGCTTGGAAGCGGCCGCGCACTTTCTCCAGGGCGGCTTCCCCCCAGAGGAACTCATTGTCGGGGTCGATGTCGAGGGTGAGCTGGTCCAGGTCGGGAACCAGATCGCCGTTTTCCACCCGGGCGGTGAACAAACGGATGTGCCGGGTGGTCGACTTCAGCAGGGTCTCGGCCATGGAGTAGGGGACGGCTGGTGGGCGGACTGAAGGCCGGAGCGGAGCGGCCGGAGCTTAGGGGCCTGGGCGGGGTGGCTGCGGCCGCAGCTGGTGGTGAGGAACGGCTGGATCGAGCTGAAGTGCCGATGGAGTCCGATCCGATCGGAACCGATCCGATCGGAACCGATCCGATCGGAGCCAATCCCAAGTTGAGTTTAGGGATCCTGGGGCCCTGCAGCTGGTCTGGGGCCGCCTGCTGGGGCCCTGGGGCTGGGGCGGCTGGGCCCTGGGACCACCGCATTCCGAATGGATTTCTGCAGCTTGGCAGCTGGGGCCGATAGGGTTGCTGCCTGTTCAGGGGTTCAGCGGGAATGCGGGTCGCCATTGCCGGAGCCGGACTGGCCGGTCTTTCCTGTGCCAAGTACCTCTGCGATGCCGGTCACACGCCGATCTTGCTGGAGGCCCGCGATGTGCTAGGCGGCAAGGTGGCGGCCTGGCAAGACGCGGAGGGCGATTGGTACGAAACCGGCCTGCACATTTTTTTTGGCGCCTATCGCAATATGCGGCGTCTGTTTGCGGAGCTTGAAATTGAGGATCGCCTGCAGTGGAAGAGCCATTCCATGATCTTCAACCAGAAGGAGAATCCAGGCGCCTATAGCCGTTTTGATTTCCCCAATCTCCCGGCTCCCCTCAATGGGGTTGCGGCTATTCTCGGCAATAACGACATGCTGAGCTGGCCCGAGAAAATCGCTTTCGGCCTGGGGCTGGTGCCGGCGATGCTGCGGGGGCAGTCCTACGTTGAAGAGTGTGACCAATACTCCTGGACTGAATGGCTGCGGTTGCACAATATTCCCGAACGGGTCAATGATGAAGTGTTTATCGCCATGGCCAAGGCGCTCAACTTCATTGATCCAGATGAGATTTCAAGCACCGTGGTGCTGACCGCGCTCAATCGGTTCCTGCAGGAAAGTGATGGCTCCAAGATGGCTTTCCTCGATGGCAACCCTCCCCAGCGCCTCTGTCAACCCATCGTGGATTACGTGCAGGCCCGTGCGGGTGAGGTGCAGCTTGAGGCCCCGTTGCGCGAGATTCTCCTGGCCGAGGATGGACGCGTGGCGGGCTTGCGCATCGGTGGGATCAAAGGCCAGGAGGGTCGAACCATCGCCGCCGATGCCTACGTCAGTGCCCTGCCGGTGGACCCCCTGAAGTTGCTCCTGCCTGAACCATGGAAAAATCTTCCCTATTTCAGTAAGCTTGAGGGGCTGAATGGAGTTCCAGTCATCAATGTCCACCTCTGGTTTGATCGCAAGCTAACCACGATAGACCATCTGCTGTTTAGCCGTAGTCCGTTGTTGAGCGTTTATGCCGACATGAGTAATACCTGTCGCGAGTACGAGGATCCCAATCGTTCGATGTTGGAGCTGGTCTTCGCTCCCGCCAAGGAGTGGATCGGTCGCAGTGATGCTGAAATCGTGGCCGCGACCCTGGAGGAGCTCAAACGGCTCTTTCCCCAGCACTTCACGGGCAGCGATCAGGCCAGTTTGCGCAAGGCGATCGTGGTGAAAACACCACTCTCCGTTTACAAGACAGTGCCCGGTTGCCAAGCGCTCCGCCCCGATCAGGCCAGCCCGATTGCGAACTTTTTCCTGGCCGGTGATTACACGATGCAGCGCTATTTGGCCTCCATGGAGGGGGCGGTCTTGAGTGGAAGGCTCTGCGCTGAGGCGATCGATACGGCGGCCCGGGCCGGTGCGATCGGCCCTGGGGTGGCCGGCGCCTCCGCGGCTCTAGCCCCGGTCTGAGCGTGACGGTCGCCCCGCCAACCCTGGTTCCCGAGCTGGAGGAGGCCTACGAAGCCTGCCGGCGCGAAACTGCCGAATGGGCCAAGACCTTCTATCTCGGTACCCTGCTGCTGCCGCCCGCCAAACGGCGTGCCATCTGGGCCATCTACGTGTGGTGCCGCCGCACCGATGAGCTCATGGATAGCCCCGCAGCCCAGGCCCTGCCTGTGGCCACCCTGCTGGAGCGGCTGGATGCTTGGGAGGAGCGCACCCGCGGCCTGTTCGAAGGTCGCGCCAGCGACGACTTTGAACGGGTGATGGTGGACACGATCGAGCGCTTTCCCCAGCCGCTCCAGGCCTATCTCGATATGATCGAAGGCCAGCGAATGGATGTGGAGAAGCACCGCTACGCCGATTTCGCCGAGCTTCAGCTTTACTGCTATCGGGTTGCGGGCACCGTGGGTCTGATGACCCAGAATGTGATGGGCCTTGATCCGGCCTACACCAGCGCACCCTGGAGCGAACAGCCGGATCCCACCGAAGCGGCTGTGGCGCTTGGCATTGCTAATCAACTCACCAACATATTGCGTGATGTGGGTGAGGACCGTGGCCGCGGGCGCATCTATCTGCCCCAGGATGATCTAGCTCGCTTTGGCTATAGCGAGGCCGATTTGCTCGCCGGCACCCTGAATG
Source organism: uncultured cyanobacterium (assembly GCA_903858015.1). Taxonomy (GTDB): domain Bacteria; phylum Cyanobacteriota; class Cyanobacteriia; order PCC-6307; family Cyanobiaceae; genus Cyanobium. The sequence goes on along the minus strand of CAIOGZ010000012.1, from coordinate 19,210 downwards.
AAAATTGGCGCGCCCTCATGGCCTTTCAGCTGGAGCGAGCCCGGGCCTGGTTCGCCCGCTCCGAGGCAGGTGTGCGCTGGCTTTCAGCTGATGCCCGCTGGCCCGTGTGGGCTTCCCTACGGCTGTACCGAGGCATCCTTTCGGTTATTGAGCGTCACAATTACGATGTGTTCAATAAACGTGCCTACGTGCCCCGGGCTGGCAAGCTGCTGGATTTGCCCTTGAGTTTTATCGTCGCCCAGGCCCGTTGAGCGCTAGGGATTGGCCGTGGGATCAGGGCCGTTAGCCGGATCGGAGTTGAGCTGAGCGGCGGCTGTCGCCTGCTGGATCCAGCCCAATAGGATCGGATTCAGCCGCTCAGGCGACTCGTCATGGGGGCAATGACCCAGGCCCGGGAGCACCACCAACTCCTGGATGCAGGGGTAGAGCGCCGCCCAGCGCCTGGCTTCCGCCACCGGCTCCCAGGGGTCCTGTTCGCCCCAAAGCATGCGCACCGGCACCTCCAGGCAGGCCAGCAGATCAGAAGCCAACAGGTCGTTGAAGAGATTGACAAAGCCGCGGAAGCTTTCGCGGGCTCCAGGATCGCGGCTGGGTGCGATTAGCAGCTCCACGAGGGCTTCGTCCACGTTGGCACCGCTGGGGTAGGCCTGGGCCAAGATCTGACGCACGAAGCTCCGCCTGGCTAGCAGCGGAAAGAGCGTATTGATCAACCAGCGCTGACGCACGACCCCCATCAGCAGGGGCCGAGTCCATCGCTGGGCAGCCGGCAATTCAGCCAGGCGTTTGTTGTCGAGAGCCCGCTGGGCACAGTCGATCAGCACCACCTGGGCCAGCTGGAGCTGCTGGGGCTGGCGCTGCAGGAGGCTGGCCGCATTCAGGGCCACCACAGCACCGATCGAATTGCCCACGAGATGCAAGCTTCGACCCGAAGCTGCTGCACCCAGATCGGAAGCGGCGGGCCCCCGTAACGGCTCAAGGGCAGGGGGGCAGGGGGCCATCTGGTCTTGGATGTAATCCACAACCTGCTGCCCCCAGAGATCGAAGCCGTAGCGCACGGTATCCGGCTGCTCGGGTTCGTCGATCAGGCGAGAGCGGGGTTTATCACTGCCGCCAAAACCCAACAGGTCGAGGGCATGAACCTCGACCTGTTCGGCAAGGGATGGGATGGTGTGGCGCCAGTGTCCAATCGAGGCGCCAAAACCATGGATCAGCAGCACTTGGGGGCGGGAGCCAGCCTTAGCCGCATGGGGGTCTTTGGCTGGCAGGCTTCGCCAGGTGCGGATGCGGTGGCCCTGCCAGAGCCAGTCGCTGCTGGTTCCCAGGGCTGGCGGATCAGCCGTTGGTTCAGACACCGACCGTTTGGTTGGCCAGCAGATTTTTCAACTTGGCCAGTTCGCCGGCCCAGCGGGGGTCTGGGGCTTCGGCATCCACTGTGTCGGAATGCACCAGTTTGTTGGCGGGCTTGCGGCTGGCGGGGGTGGCAGTGCTGCTGCTGCTGCGGCGTTCGGCCGGAGCATTGCTGGGCCGGCTGTCACGCCGCTCCGACACCTCGATGCGGAGGGTACTGCCGCCGAACTCGCGGCCATTGAGCTGGTCGATTACGGCATCGGCCAGTTTGTTGTCGTCCACGTTGGCGAAGCCGAAACCACGGCAGGCACCGGTATCACGGTCGTTCACGGCTTTGAAACGCACCCCCGCCCCGATGCTCTCAAACAGGGCTTCGAGCTCTTTGGCATCAAAAGTCTGCGGCAGGTTGCCGACGTAGAGGCGAATGCTCATGGCTGGGGGCAGGGAAGGAAAAAAGAGAACTTCGGCTCGCGAAGAATCACGCCGATTCACCACGCAGTTAACCATGGCGTGGTTCGGGATGCTCGGAGAGCCAGTGACGTGCCACGGTTAGGGTCTGCGCATCGTTGTCGACCGGGTTGGGGGCCAGCCGTCCGAAGGCCCTTTCTTGGCTGAGGTGAAGCAGCAGCTGGCCCAGCCGCGGTCCTGGTTTCAGGCCCAGTTTTTGCTGCAGGGTGGCGCCGTCGATCGGTGCCCTGGGGTGGAAGAGGGGGTCGGCCGGATCCCGCCAGCGGGGCAAGGCGGCCCTGGCCCAGCTCGCTGCCGCCAGCAGGGCCAGGGCCGGCAGATCCGCCTCCAGATCGCGTTGCAGCTGGAACCGCTCCTGCTCCGGCAGCCGATCGGGGTCGCCGGCCGCGCTCTCCAGCAGTTCCCGCCAGCGGCGCAGCTGGGAGCAGCGCTGGCGCCGGCTGCGGCTGGCCCGGAGCTGGGCCAGGCTGGCCCCATCGAGCAGCGCCGCTAGCCGGGCCAGCGGCAGGGCCCAGGTTGCTTCGGCCGCAGTCAGCCCCCGCTCGGCGGCAGCGGCTAGGTGGAGGCTTGCCAGGGTGGTGGGCCGGGCTGGCGCTGGGAGGGCTTCGCAGCAGCCCTCCAGCAACCCTGTCTCCACCACGAGGGCCAGGCCGGCGGCTCCGTTCGCTGCTGCGGCCAGCCGTTCGAGTTCGGCTAAAATTCTCTCTCCGGCAACGTCCTTGAGCCTGGCCCGGTGCTGGCGAATCCAGCCCAGGGTGGTGGCTTCGAGGCTGAAGTCGAGTTCGCAGGCCAGTCGCACGCCCCGCAGCAGGCGCAGCGGGTCGTCCAACAGGTTGGCTTCACTGATTGCCCGCAGCCGACCCGCCGCCAAATCCGCCAGACCGCCGCTCGGATCCACGAAGGCGAGCTGGGCGGCTGGGCCGCTGAGCGGCAGGGCAATCGCATTGGCGCTGTAGTCGCGCCGGAGCAGATCGTGGTTGAGGTCGGGTCCCTGCCGCTGCGCCAGGTCGATCGTCCAGCCCGCCATCACCAACCGCACGATCGACCGTTCGGCATCGAGCACCACCACCGATCCCCCCCACCGCCGCGCCAGGCTGCGGGCCAGACTCACCGCGTCGTCGGGTACCACCAGATCCAGGTCCGGATGGGCCGCCAGCCTTCCCAACAGGCCGTCCCGCACCGCTCCCCCCACCAGCACCGTGCCGGCCGGCAGGCTCTCCGCAGGCAGCGGCCAGCGTTCCGGGGCCAGGATCCGCCACAGCTCGGGCGCCCGTTGATCGGGATCCCAGGCCACAATGGGCGCCTGGCCTCGCCGCGGCGACATGTGCATCTGCGTGGATTGCCACTGGGTGGACCGTTGCCAGGCTTACCATGCGGTTGAGCGCCAACATGGTGTGTCCCATCTCAGTGATCAGCCGGATTTCCGACCCCGGCAGCCGCGGATTCATGTGCAGGTGAGGGATCTAGACGCTGGCGGCGTGGGGGTCGAATGGGATGTGCGTGCGTGCCTTGATTTTCAGGCTGAGCCCGGCCATTGGTTGCGGCTGCGGCCCGGCCAGCTGCTGCCGGCATGAGGGCCGCCGAACCGGGCGAATGCTTGGCGGTGGGGGCGGCCCCCTCGGCCGGCCAGGGTCCCTGGTTGCTGGCCCTGCACAGCTCCGGCGACAGCCTGGGGGTGGCCCTCCAGCCGCTGGGCGGCTCCCAGCCCCCCAGGCTTGCCGCCTTCCCCCTCGGCCGCGCCCTCGCCAATGAGCTGCTGGCCTGCGTTGAAGCGGTTTTGCCGGCCAGTGATTGGCGGCAGTTGGGGCGGCTGGCGGTGGCAACCGGACCGGGGGGCTTCACGGGCACCCGGCTCACGGTGACCCTGGCCCGCACCCTGGCCCAGCAGCTGGGACTACCCCTCGATGGCATCGGCAGCTTCCTGCTGATCGCCCGCCGGCTTCAGCGCCTGGGGGCCTTGCCGGCTGCCGGTGCGCTCTGGTTGGTGCAGGAGCTGCCGCGGCGGGGCCTGGTGGCGGGCCTTTATGCAGCTCCGAAACCTGGCCAGCCCATTCGCGAACTGTTAGCACCCCGTCTTTATCCCGATGGGGCAGCGTTGGTGGCGGCCGAGACCACCCTGGCCAGCCCCGGCTTCTGCCCCAGCGCCGCTTCCCTACCGCGATGCCCGGCCCAGGTGCAGCAACCCGAGGACGTGGCCGAACTGCTGCGCTTCAGCCAGGAGGCTGCCGCAGCGGGGCTGCCGGCCCCCTGGCCCAGCGTGGTGCCGCTTTACCCCACCAGTCCGGTGGAGTTGCGCCTGTGAGGTCGAGGCGGCAGCGGCAGAGACGGCGGCAGCAGCAGCGGCGATCCGGGGGCGTTGGGCTCACGCTGGCGGCCCTGGCCGCTGGTGGTTTGGTATGGCTGTCGCGGGGGTGGTGGTGGCCCAAGCCACCGCCACCCCAGATGATTCTCGTGCTGGGTGGGGACAAGGACCGGGAGTTGGCGGCGGCGGACCTGGCCCGACGCGATGGCCTGCCGGTGGTGGTCAGTGGCGGTACCAATCCCGAGTACGCCCACTGGATCTTCCAGCAGCGCAAGGGCTTGCCCTCCGATCAGGTGCAGCTCGATTACCGCGCCCGCGACACCCTCACCAACTTCACATCCCTGGTGGATGACCTGCGCAAAGCCCACATTCGCCATGCCCTGCTGGTCACCAGCAGTGATCACATGGAACGGGCCCTGTTGGTGGGTCGGATCGTGGCCGGGAGTCGGGGCATCCATCTCACCCCGGTGGCCGTGCCCTGCGGGACGCTGTGCCTGCCCGAGGGCCGCCGCAAGATTTGGGGTGATGGTCTGCGGGCGGGACTCTGGGTGTTGAGCGGCCGGGACCTCAGGATCTGGGCGGCAGGGCGGCTGCCCCCCTTGCTGCAGCGAGTTGGCCGGCGGGAGCAATCAGGCCTTCGTCCAGCAGGCGGTTGATTTCGGCTTGGCAGGCCCGGGTGGTGGCTTCGAGATCGTCGCGGCGGCGGGAGGCCGGCGGGGGGATGGGTCGGCCAATGCGGATGTGAACCGGCACCAATCGCAACTGGTTGTGCTCCGGGCCGAGGGCCCTCTGGCTGTTGATGATCGCCACCGGCAAGAGCGGCACCCCGGCCCGGGCGGCCAGCAGGGCCGCGCCGCTTTGGGGGGCGTTGACCCGGCCATCCCGTTGGCGGGTGCCATCGAGGAACAGGCCCGTGGCCCAGCCCTGGCCCAAGCGCTGCAGGGCCATCCGGATCGCCTCCCGGTCGCCGGCACCGCGGGCCACCGGATAGGCCCCGCAGGCCCGGATGATCGCCCCTAAAAAGGGCACCCGAAACAGCTCCTGCTTGGCCATGAACGCCACCGGCCGGCCGATGGCATGGCCCAACAGGGGAGGATCCAGGTGGGATCCATGGTTCGCCACCACCACCAGGGCCCCGGTGCGGGGCACGTTGGCCTGGCCGGCCGTGCGGCCCCGCAGCAGCAAGCGAAAGAGAGGGAACACCAGCAGATAACTGATCGCCAGGTAGCTGAGGCTGGGGCGTGGCGAGCGCAGCAGGACCGGCGCCGCCGTCGCTGGGGCGCCCAGGCTGGCCGAGGGCGGTTTTGGCATCAGTCCAGGTCGGTATGGCTGCTGATCTGGGCCGTTTCGATCCCTGCACAGCTGCGCTTGATCAGGCCGCTGAGCACGTTGCCGGGGCCGATTTCGACCGCCGTGCCAATGCCCTCAGCCTCGAACCGTTCCATCGTTTCGCGCCAGCGCACTCCTGTAACCATCTGGCTAGCCAGCCGGCGTTTGAGGGCTTCCCCGCAGGTTTCAGGGCTCGGATCGGTATTGCTCAGCACCGGAATGCTGGCATCGGTAAAGGGAACCGCCTCTAGTTCCGCGGCGAAAGCGGCGGCGGCTTCCGCCATCAAGGGGGAATGGAAGGCGCCGCTCACGGCCAGGGGGATGGCCCGTTTGCAGCGCAACTCGGCGGTGACGGCGGCGACGGCATCGGGCTGGCCCGAGAGCACCACCTGGCCGCTGCTGTTGTCGTTGGCGATCACCACCCCAGCAATGGTGGCTACCAGGGCCTCGAGTTCTGCCCGGTCAAAGCCGATCACGGCGCTCATCGCGCCACCGCCAGCGGCAGCCATCAGCTCGCTGCGGGTTTTGATCAGCTGCAAGCCGGTGCTGGCATCAAACACGCCGGCGGCATAGAGGGCCACCAGTTCTCCCAGGCTGTGGCCCGCCACCAGGGTGGGGCTGCGGCCCTGGCTGCGCAGGGCGTCCACCAGCAGCGATTCGATCACGAACAGGGCCGGCTGGGTGTTGCGGGTGTCGTGCAGATCAGTGGGGCCAAGCGTGCCAGGCAACGCTTCTCCGGCGCAGATCGCCTGCAGATCCCGCCCAATCAGCTCCGAGGCGGCGGCGAAGCGTTCGCCAGCTCCAGGCAGCTCCAGCACGGCGGCGGCCATGTTGATTTTCTGGGAGCCCTGTCCCGGAAACACCCAGGCAATACCCATTCGATCCCGTCCGCTTTCAGGTCTGGAGATTAGGCGGCGGTTGGTCCCCCCCCGGCTGGGGCATTCAGCCGGCTGGGCCGTGCCAGCGCAGCAGCGCCCCCCCCCAGCTCAAACCGGCTCCGAAGCCACTGCTGGCGATCAGGTGACCGGGTTGGATACGCCCGTCGCGGACGGCCTCATCCAGCATCAGCGGAATGGTGGCGGCCGAGGTGTTGCCGTAGGAGGCCAGGTTGCTGAGCACCCGCTCGTGGGGCACGGCAAAGCGGTCGGCGACCGCATCGAGGATGCGCTGGTTGGCCTGGTGTAGCAGCAGCCAGTCGAGCTGGTGGGCGTCAATACCACTCCCCTCCAGCAGCTCCGCCAGCACCGCCGGCACCTCTCGCACCGCGAACTTGTACACCTCCTGGCCGTTCATCTGGATCGACCTGAACCCACCCACCTGGGCGGTGAGATCACCCAGCAGCGGTTGCTGATCGTCAACCTGGGCCAAGGTGAGGCAGGCGTTGCGGCTGCCGTCGGAGCGCATGCGGAAGGCCACCAACCCATCCTCATCCAGCGGGCAGGAGCGCAGGGCCAGGGCACCGGCCCCGTCGCCGAACAGCACGCAGGTGCTGCGGTCATCCCAATTGATCCAGCGGCTGAGCTGGTCGGCACCGATCACCAGCACCCGTTGCATCGCGCCGGTGCGCAGGTATTGGGCGGCGGTGATCAGGGCAAACAGAAAGCCGCTGCAGGCGGCCGTGAGGTCAAACGCCACCGCGTTGGTGGCGCCCAGGGCCGCCTGCACCCGGGGTGCCGTGCCGAAGAGGTCGTCGGGGCTGGAGGTGGCCAGCAGCAGGAGATCGAGATCGTTGGGCTGCCAGCCGGCTCGCTCGAGGGCGGCGCGGCCCGCTGCCGCCGCCAGGCTGGTGACGCTTTCGGCAGGGCCGGCCACCCGCCTGGCGCCGATGCCCGTACGGCTGCGAATCCAGCCGTCGTCGGTGGCGACCCGCTGGCTGAGCTCTTGGTTGCTGATGCTGGTGGCGGGCAGGGCACTGCCGCTGCCCACCAGGGCCATGCCGCGAATGGCGCCCGGATGCCAGGCGGACGGTGCCAGGGGTTGCGTCGGGGGGGGTCTGTCGGGGGCGGCCCTATCGGAACGCAGCGACACTGTGATCAGCCCGCAGTCGGCTCAGTCAACCACAGGCAGTCGCAGCTGCCTCGGCGCTGGATGGGCCAGGGCTTGCTGCGGCAGCAGTATCCGCGGCAGCATCCTGCGCCGCCAGGGCCTGGGCACCTAGGGCATGGAGGTCGTCCATCACGCCATGGCTGGCGGCGGAATAGGCCAGTCGCAGGGCACTGACCACGGAGAGGGCCTGGCTGCTGCCATGACCGATCACGCAGATCCCGTCGACGCCCAGCAGCAGAGCGCCGCCATGTTCTGCATGGTCGAGGCGTTTCTTGATCCGGATCAGGTTGCTGCGCAGGAAGGCGGAGCCCACCTTGCCGCGCCGGCCCCGGGGCAGTTCAGCGCGCAACACATCGAGCAGCACCCCCCCCACCGATTCGAGGAACTTGAGCAGCACGTTGCCGGTGAAGCCATCGCAGACCACCACATCGAAATCGCCGGAGAGCACGTCGCGCCCCTCACAGTTGCCGGCGAACACGAAGCGCTGCTCAGCCGCCAGCAGGGGGTAGGCCTTGAGGGCGAGCTCGTTGCCCTTGCACTGCTCCTCGCCGATGTTGAGCAGGCCAATGCGGGGTCGCTTCACCTGCAGCACGTCGCGGCTGTAGATGTTGCCCAATAGGGCGAATTGGTGCAACCAGGCGGCCTTGCAGTCCATGTTGGCCCCCACGTCGAGCACCAACACCTGCTGGTCGGGATCCTTGGTGGGGAAGAGGGCGCCGATGGCGGGCCGCTCGATGCCCGCCAGCCGGCCGAGGCGGAAGATCGCTGCGGCCATCACGGCCCCGGAATTGCCGGCGGAATAGATCGCCGTGGCCTGGCCGCCTTTCACCAGGTCCATGGCGATGTTGATGCTGGCGTCGCGCTTACGGCGCACCACGGTGGCCTCCTCGTTCATGCCTACCGAGGGGCCGCTGGCAACGAGCTCAATCAGCCCCAAGCCGATCGCCTCAGCGAGGGCGTCGCCCAAACCCTGGGCCGCCACCGCCGCCTCAAGCGGGGCCGCTTCGGCCACGAAGCGCACCCGTAGCGGCAGCAGCCGCACCGCCCGCAGGCAGCCCTCCAGAATCGGTCCGGGGGCGTGGTCGCCGCCCATGCCGTCCACGGCCACCCAGAGGGGGGGGCGACTGGGCAAACCAGCCCCGGCTAGGTAGCCCCCCTGGGGGCCGCCACTGGCCTGCAGCCGCCGCAGCGGATCGAACACCAGGGGTTGCAGCACCGACCCTGCCACGGAACTGGCGGCCCCAGCCACATTGCCCGCCACATTGCCGGCGGCTCCGGCCATGCTGCCGGCTACCGAGGCGGTGGCATTGGCGGTGTCCACCAGGGCTGAAGCCGTATCCACCAAGGTGGTGACGGCCGCGTTGCGGCGATACCAGATCACCAGCCGGCGGATGGCACGACTCTGCTTGGTGCGCATCAGCTTTGTGCCCCGGTCGGGGGCCATGCGGCCGTCACCTTGGTCAGGCTCCTTCGGAGGCAGGGGAGTCAACGATGCGTTGGAACAGGTAGCCAGTACCCCGGGCCGTGAGGATCAGCTCGGGATTAGCGGGATCATCTTCCAGTTTGGAACGCAGCCGGGAAATGTGGACGTCCACCACCCGGGTGTCCACGTGACGCTCCGGGGTGTAGCCCCATACCTCCTTGAGGATTTCGCCCCGGCTGAAGGGCTCACCCGAGCGGCTCACCAGCAACTCCAGCAGGCTGAACTCCATGCCGGTAAGGCGGATGCGCTCATCAGCGCGGTAAACCTGGCGTTTGTTGGTATCGATGCGAAGCTGGCCCACCTGAATCACCCCCGAATTGGGGATGCCGGCCACCTGTTCCTTTTCAACCCGGCGCAGGACGCAGCGGATGCGGGCCTCCAGCTCCTTGGGGCTGAACGGTTTGACCACGTAGTCGTCAGCGCCGAGCTCGAGGCCGGTGATCCGGTCGGCCACATCGCCCAGGGCGGTCAGCATCACGATCGGCACATCCGATTCTTTGCGCAGCTCCTGGCAGACGCCGTAGCCATCGAGCTTGGGCATCATGACGTCGAGCACCACCAGATCGGGCTGGACGCGGTGGAAGGCCTCCAGGGCCTCTTCGCCATCGCAGGCGGTGACCACCTGATAGCCAATCATGGACAGGCGGGTTTCCAGGATCCTGCGGATGCTGGCCTCGTCATCGACGACGAGGATGGTCTCTTTGGCGGGGGTGGAGGCCGTCATCGTGCCTGGGGTCGGTGCATCACGCCTGGGAACAGGGCTGAATCCCCACGGGGAAGGGGATGTTGAGGGTTCGGATCCCCGCAGCATCCTGGCAGGAGCTGATCCCGCCAACTTTGTTTGCAGCCGCTGCCGATCGGGATCGATCAGCTCTGCCGGCCCAGTGCCGAAGCACTACTCCTAGCCGACCCACTGAAAAGGCCTGGGGGCCGTGGGATTGACCGAACGCCACCTTTCTTCATACACAGTGGCCGGCCGCGCCGGTTTGCGCCCGCCGCTGCCAGCTCCCCCTCCCTTTCCCCTCCCTTTCACCCCCCCTTCCCCCTCCCTTTGGCCCGTTCCTTCGCCAGCTACGTCTGCCAGAGTTGTGGCGCCCGCACCCGTCAGTACTTTGGGCGTTGTGCCGCCTGCGGCGGCTGGAACACCCTGGTGGAGCAGGCCGCCGCCGCCACCGATAACCGCCGCCGCCGCCCCGTGGGCGCCGTCGATCCGGCCGAGCCCCAGGGGCGGCCCCGCCGATCCGAGCCGATCGCCGCCGTAGGCGACCGCCCCCTGCAGCGGCTGGCCAGCGGCTATGGCGAACTGGACCGGGTGCTCGGCGGCGGGCTCGTACCCGGTTCCCTGGTGCTGCTCGGCGGAGACCCTGGTATCGGTAAGTCCACCCTGCTGCTCCAGTGCGCCCGCACCATGGCCAGTGGCCAGATGGTGCTGTACGTGAGTGCCGAAGAATCGGCCCAGCAGGTGAAGCTGCGCTGGCGGCGTTTGGCCGGGCTGGCTGGAGCCCTGGCGGCCGCTGGGCCGGATGACGTTGTCATCGAGGGCGAGCCGGATGGGGCTGCCAAAGGCGTTCAGCAGGCCGGCCTGCAGCTCCTGGCCGAAACCGATCTTGAGCTGGTGCTGCAGGAATTGGAGGCCCTGCGCCCCGCCGTGGCGATCATCGACAGTATTCAGGCCTTACACGATGGCGAATTGGGCAGTGCGCCGGGGTCGGTGGCCCAGGTGCGCGAGTGTGCCGCGGCCCTGCAGCGAATCGCCAAACGCCAGCACACCGCCTTGCTGTTGGTGGGTCATGTCACCAAGGAGGGCTTGTTGGCGGGCCCCAAGGTGCTGGAGCACCTGGTGGATGCCGTACTCACCTTCGAGGGCGAGCGCTTCGCCAGCCACCGCCTGCTGCGGGCGGTGAAAAATCGCTTTGGAGCCACCCACGAATTGGGGGTGTTCGAGATGCAGGGCAGCGGCCTGGTGGAGGTGACCAACCCCAGCGAGCTCTTCCTCGGTGGCGCCGGCCCTGGCACCGCCACGATCGTGGCCTGTGAAGGCACCCGACCCCTGGTGGTGGAATTGCAGGCCTTGGTCAGTCCCACCAGCTACGCCAGCCCCCGGCGCAGCGCCACCGGTATCGCCGCCAACCGTCTCCACCAGATCCTGGCCGTGCTGGAAAAACACCTGGGCCTGCCCCTCTCCCGCTTCGATTGCTATCTGGCCGTGGCGGGGGGATTGGAGGTGGAAGAACCCGCCGCCGACCTGGGCGTGGCCGCGGCGGTGGTGGCCAGCTACCGCGACCTCACCCTGCCCGAAGGCACGGTGCTGGTGGGGGAGCTGGGGTTGGGCGGCCAGTTGCGGCCGGTGGGGCAGCTGGATTTGCGCTTGCAGGAGGCGGCCCGGCTGGGTTTCCGCCGGGCGGTGGTGCCCCGCACCGCGCTGCCGGCCAGCCTGGCCCGGCGGCTGGATCTGCAGGTGCTGGAGGCAAGCAGTGTGGCCGAGGCCCTGGTGCTGGCCCTGGGGGTGGATCCGGCCCAGGATTGAATCAAACAGGCTCAGAATCAGAAATACACGTCCACGTTGCTGCGACCCGACGACTTCAGCCAGTTTTCGATGTCGAGGTAACCGCCGGGGTAGAGCTTCACGGCCTTGGTCCAGAATTCGGCCGCCTCGTCGAACCAACGATCGGCGGTGTCTTGGTCTCCGGTTTCGGCTGCGATCCGGCCCCATTTCTCGTAGATCAGCCCCATGTTCTTGAGGCAGGATGGGGAATTGGGGTTGGCTTCTAGTGATTGACGATAGTAATCAAGGGCCTTATCTTCTTCGCCGGTGCTCATGAAGATGATCGCCATGTTTTTTAGAATCTCACCACGATCGATCGCGTTTTCCTCCAACCTCAGTGCCTCTTCGTAGTTGTCGAGGGCTTCGGCGTAGTCGCCATCGTTCTGGGCGGAGAGGCCGTCGCGGTAGTACACATAGGCTTCCTTGGCCTTGGGATCGATCGGCAGCAGCTTCACGATCAGATCGGCCATCACCGTGAAGCTCTTGTCGATGAAGTTGTCGTTGCGTTGCGAGCGGGGCACGGTGGCAGGTTCGTTTCTGCCTACCATCCTGCCCGCTGCGGCAGCGGGCTTGGGTTTTGCGCTGCGTTCTCCCTAGCCTGGGGGCCCCGTCGAGGCCACCCCTGCCCCCTCCATCGCCCTCCAGCGCTGCGGCCGCTGCGGTTCCCGACTCCCCAGATCCCACCCGCCCCGCTTCGGCGGCGGGCCAGACCCTGCTGCTCGATCTGGAGGGCCTCAAGTGCGGTGGCTGCGTGCGGGCGGTGGAGCAACGGCTGGCCCAGCAAGAGGGTGTGCGTCAGGCCAGCGTCAACCTGCTCACCCGCACCGCTTGGCTGGAGGTGGACGGGGCTGCTGAGCGGCTGCCTGGTTTGTTGCGCAGCCTGGAGACGCTCGGCTTTGGGGCGCGGCCCCGCGCTGAGGATGGGCTGGCCCCGAGCCGCCAGCAACGGCTGCTGGAGCGCCACTGGTGGCAGCGCTGGCGCCAGCTGCTGCTGGCCCTCGTTTTGTTGCTGGTGTCTGGCTTGGGGCACCTGGCCGATGCCGGTGTCTGGCGCCTAGCCGCCAGCCCCCTGGCCCAGCCCTGGCTGCACGCGCTGCTGGCCACGGCGGCCTTGGCCGGCCCCGGCCGATCGATTCTGGTGGCGGGTTGCCGTGCCGCCCTGGCCGGGGCCCCCGGCATGGACACCCTGGTGGGGCTGGGGGTGGTCAGCTCCTATCTGGCCAGCTTGGTGGGCTGGCTCTGGCCCGCTGGGGGCTGGCCCTGCTTCTTCAACGAAGCCGTGATGTTGCTGGGTTTCGTGCTGGCCGGCCGCTATCTCGAAGAGCGGGCCCGCTACCGCAGCGGCCGGGCGATCGAGGCCCTCACCCTGCTCCAGCCCGATCAGGCCCTGTTGCTGGTCGATGGGGGGCCGCCGCGGCCCGTGCGGGTGGGGGGGCTAAGGCCCGGCGATCGGCTGCGGCTGCTGCCGGGCGATCGCATCCCCGTGGATGGTCTGGTGCGGCAAGGCACCTCCCTGCTGGATACCTCTTCCCTTACCGGTGAACCCCTTCCCCAGGCCGTGGGGGTTGGCAGTGAACTGGCGGCGGGCTGCCTCAATCTTTCGGCCCCCCTGGAGATGGAGGTGCTGCGGCGGGGGGCGGAGAGCGCCCTTGCCCGGATCGTGCAGTTGGTGGAGCAGGCCCAGCTGCGCAAGGCCCCAATCCAGGCCTTGGCCGACCGCGTCGCTGGTCGCTTCACCCTGGGGGTGCTGCTGCTGGCCCTGGCCACGTTTGTGTTCTGGTGGCTCTGGGGGGCCCAGCACTGGCCTGGGGTGCTGGCGGCCGGGGCGTCCCATGGGGGCCGAGGCCATGGCCATGGCGGCCCCGGCCCGGCGGGCACCCCCCTGGCCCTGGCCCTGCAGCTGGCCATCTCGGTGCTGGTGGTGGCCTGCCCCTGTGCGCTGGGTCTGGCCACCCCGGCGGCGATCAGTGTCGGTTCCGGCAGGGCGGCCCGCGCCGGCCTGCTGTTCCGTGGGGGCGATGCGATCGAGACCGCCGCCAGCCTGCAGACGTTGCTGTTCGATAAGACCGGCACTCTCACCCTGGGGCGCCCCTTGGTGAAGGCGGTGGAACCCACCGCCGTTGCCGCTACCTCCGCCGGGGCGGCGGATCGCCTGCTCCAGCTAGCGGCCAGCCTGGAGCGCGACAGTCGCCATCCCCTGGCCCAGGCGGTGCTCCAGGAGGCCCAGACCCGGGGCCTGACCCTCCTGGAGCTCCAGGATGCCCGCGCCTTTGCCGGTGATGGCTTGGAGGCCCGCTTGCCAACCAGCGCTCTGGTGCGGGTGGGCCGATTGGCTTGGCTCGCGGGCCTCGGGGTGAGGGTGGACGCTGGCTCCGAGGCCCGCCACGCCGCCCTGGAGGCCGGCGGGGCTTCGATCCTGGCGGTGGGGCTGGATGACAGCCTGCTGGGCTTGATCGCTGTGGAAGACAGCCCCCGGCCCGATGCGGCGAGCACCCTGGCTTGCCTGCGCCAGCGGCGATTCGCCCTGGGCTTGCTCAGCGGTGACCGGGAAGGGCCGGTACGGCTGCTGGCCGCCCGGGTGGGCCTCAATAACGATGAACTGGCCTGGGATCTGCGGCCCGAACAGAAACTTGCCCGCATCCTCAGTGCCCGGGCCCAGGGGACCGTGGCGATGGTGGGGGATGGCCTCAACGACGCGCCGGCCCTGGCCGCCGCCGACCTGGGCATTGCGGTTGGCACCGGCACCCAGATCGCCCAGGATGCCGCCGATCTGGTGGTGATGGGCGACCGGCTCGACGGCCTGCTCCAGGCCCTGGAGATCGCCCGACTGACCATGGTCAAGGTGCGCCAGAACCTGGCCTGGGCTTTTGGTTACAACCTGATCGTGTTGCCGATCGCCGCCGGGGTGCTGTTGCCAGGCTTTGGGATTCGTCTCTCACCTCCGCTGGCCGCCTTGTTGATGGCCCTCAGTTCGATCACGGTGCTGCTCAATGCCCTACTGCTGCAGGATGGCTCCACCAGCATCGAGAGCGGCAGGGGTGAGCGGCAGGGCTGAGCAGGGCGAACCAGGGCAAGCCGATGACCCGAGCCGGCAGCAGCGCCTGCCGGCAGCCCTGCACCAGTGCGTTGGCCAGCCGGGTCGGGGCCGCTTTGTGGTGCTGGAAGGGATTGATGGCTGCGGCAAGACCACCCAGCTGGAGCTGCTGCGCCGCTGGTTGCCCAGCAGCGGTTTGATGCCGCCTGGCGCCCGGTTGATCACCAGTCGGGAACCGGGTGGCACTCCCCTGGGTCGGGCCCTGCGGGAGCTTCTGCTCCATCCGCCCGCCGCAGCGGCCCCCTGCAGTGATGCCGAGCTGCTGCTCTACGCGGCCGATCGTGCCCAGCATGTGGCCAGCGTGATCCGGCCTGCCCTGGAGGCGGGCGATTGGGTGCTGTGCGATCGCTTCAGCGGCTCCACCGTCGCTTACCAGGGCTATGGCCGCGGTCTACCCCTGGAGCGGATTGCCGCCTTGGAGCAATTGGCCACCGCTGGCCTGGAGCCTGATCTCACCCTCTGGCTGGCCCTGCCCCTGGAGGAAGCCGTACGGCGGCGGGGCGGTCGGGCCGCTGACCGGATCGAGGCCGCGGGCAGTGCCTTCTTGGAACGGGTGCTGGTTGGTTTCTCGATCCTCGCTGAGCAGCGGGGTTGGCAGCGGATCGAGGCGCTCCAGGCGGTTGGGGCGGTGAGCCACGATTGCTGCACTCTGCTGGGGCGGGTCTTGGCGCCGTCGGCTGCGGGCCCTACGGATCGCTCCGGTGGCTGAACTCTTCGCCGAACTTCTCGGTCAGGCAGCGGCGGTAAGGCTGCTGGAGGCTGCTTTGGTGAGGCAACGGTTGGCGCCGGCCTACCTGTTCAGCGGTCCCGATGGCGTGGGTCGCCGCTTGGCCACGCTGCGTTTTCTCGAAGGGGTGCTCAGCCCGGCTGCCCGTTGCCTCGACGGCGACCCAGCCCTGCGCCGTCGTCTGGCCCAGGGCAACCACCCCGATCTGCTCTGGGTTGAACCCACCTATTCCCACCAGGGCCAGTTGGTGGCGGTGTCGAAGGCGGCGGCCGAAGGGGTGAGCCGCCGCAATGCTCCCCAGTTGCGGCTCGAACAGGTGCGGGAGGTGTCCCGTTTCCTGGCCCGCAGGCCGCTGGAGGGCCACCGTTGCCTGGTGGTGCTCGAGGGGGCTGAGGCCATGGCCGAGGCGGCGGCCAATGCCCTGCTCAAGACGCTCGAAGAACCCGGCGATGGTCTGCTGGTGCTGATCACGGCAGCGCCCGAGCAACTGCTGAGCACCATCCGTTCCCGCTGCCAGGCGATCCCCTTCGCCCGCCTCAGTCCTGATCAGGTGCAGTCGGTTCTGGCCACCCGGTTGCCCCAGGCCACCCAGTTGCCCCAGGCGGGCCCCCCCGGGCAAGGGGATGGGGACGCCACCCCTGGGCCGCTGCTAGAGCTGCCGGATCCCCCCGAGCTGGCTGATCTGGCGGCCGGATCGCCGGGGGCGTTGCTGGCCCATCGCCGCCAGTGGCAGATGCTGCCGGCAGGCCTGGCCGATCGCCTGCTGGCCCTGGGCGCCGATCCGATCGAAGCCCTGCATCTTGCCAGGGAGCTCAGCGAGCAGCTCGATGGTGAGCAGCAGCTCTGGCTGCTGGGTTGGTGGCAATGGGCCCTCTGGCGTCGCCAGGGGCGGCCGGAGCCGTTGCGCCGGCTTGAGCGGCTGCGCCATCAGCTCCGCAGCTACGTCCAGCCGCGACTGGCCTGGGAAGTGGCGCTGTTGGAGTTGGCGCCCCTGTTGGCATGAAGGGCTTGAGCGGGGGCAGTTGCAACCAGCGTCAACGATCAGCCTGGGGTTAGGGTAACCTTACTGGCGTCAGAGTTCGTCCCGATTGGTATGGGATTCATGCTCGCATCTGGCTGAAGGGCCGTCCGGGCTGCCCGGACCGAATCGAGCAAAGGCTGGAGCTTGGCGAGCTGGTCGCCAGTGGGGAGTTCGAGGCAATAGCCCGCTCCGTAGACGGTCTTGATGAAGCGGGGCTTGCGGGGATCGGGTTCAAGCTTGGTGCGTAATTTGCGCACGTGCACCCGGATGGTCTCGATGTCGTCATCGGGCTCGTAGCCCCAGACCTCCATCAGGATGAGGGAGGGCGCCACGGTCTGGCCGTGCCGCTGCAGCAGGCAGTGGAGCAGTTCAAACTCCAGGTGGGTGAGCCGAACGGGGGCATCGAACCAAATGGCTTCAAACCGCTCCGGTACCAAGGTGAGACAGCCGTAACTGAGGATTTCGTTCTGTTTGCTGGTCAGGGGGGCCCGCTCGCTGCGCCGCAGCAGGGCCTTGACCCGCACCGTCAACTCTTCGAGATCAAAGGGTTTGGTGAGGTAATCGTCGGCGCCGGAGTTGAAGCCGCTCACCTTGTCTTTGGTGCCACCAAGGGCGGTGATCATCAGAATTGGGATCTTGGCGGTGCGTTCATGGCGGCGAAGCCGCTGGCAGAGGGTAATGCCGTCGACCTTGGGCAGCATCAGGTCGAGCAGGATGACGTCGGGGGCGTATTGGAGGGCCAGGGCCTGGCCCTTGATGCCGTCATCGGCCCGCTGCACCACAAAGCCGCCATGCTCTAGGTGGCCGGCAACTAAGTCGAGCATGTCGCTGTCGTCCTCAATGAGCAGGATGCAGGGCTTCATGGCTGACGGGTGCTTGGCGACTGGAGCGGGGCAATGGTAGGGATCGGACTCTTAGGCATCACAGGCAGATCTTCTCTTGCTTTTGTTCTGAGCTTTAGACCTCCTGAAAGCTATGGGGAGACCCCCTGCCCGTTGCCCAGCCAACAGCTTATGCACCCCGATCGCAGAATCCCCGCAAAGGCAGGCGGGCAAAAGGTTGTTGGCCTCGGCAGCGGCCCAGCCGTTGGACCCGCCAGCGGCGGAATCTTCAGGAAGTGTTTTGCTTCGTCTGTCGTTGTTGTGCTGGCGCTGCGGCGCCGCTGGGGCGGTTGGCCGCGGCAGCGAGCGATCGGCAAGCTGCCATCGCTTGCAGCCATTGCTGGCCTGGACGGCAGCGACCGGTTGAGATCGCTTCAGCCCAGCCCTTGGATGGCCGGCTAAGGGGGTGCAAGCCGCCAGCACCAACACCTTCAAAACTCCCCGGGCGGGATTCGAACCTGCGACCAATCGGTTAACAGCCGACCGCTCTACCACTGAGCTACCGAGGAATGGCCGCCTGGGCGGACTGCTGGAGCCTACCTTTTCGCCCTGCCGCTGGGCAAGGGGGGGAGGCTGGCCCGCAGCTGGGCGGCCCGCAGCCAGGGCCCTGCCCGACCCGCCTCCATGCGGGCAGCGGCATCACAGCTGTCGAGCTCCTCGAGCCGATGGGTGATCCAGAGGGCGGTGAGCGGCCGCTCGGAGCGACTGCAGAGTTGGCGGATCAGGGCCAACACCTCCCGCTGGCTCTCGGGATCCAGCAGGGCGGTGGGCTCATCGAGCAGCAGCAGGCCGGCATCGCTGGCCAGGGCTCCGGCGATTGCCAGTCGCTGCTTTTGGCCCCCGCTCAGGGTGTGGATCGGCCGCTGTTCCAGCCCGCTCAGCCCCACCTGGTCCAGGGCCTGCAGCATGCGGGCGTTGCGCTGCCCAGCGCTTAGGCCGGGGGGGAGCCCGAGTTGGAGGTCGCTGCCACAGCTCGGCAGCAGCAGTTGGTGGTCGGGATTTTGGAACACAAGGGCCGGCTTGAGGGCCGTGTGGATTGTGCCGCCATCGGCTTGGAGCAGCCCGGCGATCAGGCGCAGGAGGGTGCTTTTGCCGCTGCCGTTGCTGCCCACCAGCATCCACAAGCCCGGTCTGGGGATCTGCAGGCTGCAGCTTTCGATGGCGGGGTGGCCGCTGCGCCAGCGGAAGGCGAGGTCAGCAATGCAGAGCAGCGGTGGGGGGCTGGGGGACGCCGGGGACGGACCAGGCTCGGACCGGAGGGACAACGGATCGGAAGGGATGGGGAAACGCGGTTCAGCCGTCGAGGCTGAAGCCGGGGCGCTTGCTGCCGCTGGAGGCGGCCGATTTTTCGTAGGTCTGGACGGCCACGATTTCATTGCTCAGCAAACTGATGTGCTTGTGCTCATCTTTTTCACAAAGCAGCTCCAGCACCTTGGGGTGGCCAGATTCAATGGCTTGGTGCACCTCGCGGTAGAGAGCCAGGGCGGCCTCCTTTTCCTTGCGTTGCACCGCGATCGGCATGGGGCTGAGCCGGAGGGAAAGCTCGACGACGTACATGGACTGGCTCGGAAAGAACGGGCTTGGGCAGGGCCACCGCAGCGGGCGGTGGAGCACTCCGGCCACTCTGGCGGAACGGGGTGGCGCTGGGCAGCAGCAGCGCAGCGCTTGGCGCTGGGGCCAAATCCTGATCGCAGCGGCGCCGGGGGGCCTGGTTGTCAAGGTCCATAGGCAAATTTGCCCATTCCTGCCGATCCTTGGATCGGATCGCCGCACCGAGGCCCGCTGTCCCCGTACGATGGCGGGTGTAAAGCTTCGTTAAGCTCCCTCATGACGATCGCTGCAGGGCGCTTGCCCCAGCGGGGATGGTTCGACGTCCTCGACGACTGGCTCAAGCGCGACCGCTTCGTTTTCGTTGGTTGGTCCGGGCTGCTGCTGTTCCCCACCGCCTACCTGGCGCTGGGCGGCTG
>CAIOGZ010000011.1 GCA_903858015.1 uncultured cyanobacterium | reverse complement strand
CGACCGGAGCCCTGCGGTGCCTGCACACCTGCAGCAGCTGCACACGGGCGAAGGACTGCAAGAGATGCAAGAGAAACTCGGGCTTTGGGCCCTGGTCAAAACGGATGGACCTGAGTCCAACCAGCACCGACCCATGCCCACGCAGGAGGAACGCGAGGCCTGAAACCCCTCTGTTCTCTTGCACTTTCTCTTGCAGGCAAGAAAAAAGGGTTCTCGACATTGCCGAGAACCCTTGCTATCACTGATCGGGGCGACAGGATTCGAACCTGCGACCTAGTGCTCCCAAAGCACCCGCGCTACCAAGCTGCGCCACGCCCCGTCGCAAGCACTCTACCCTTCTGGTCTGGGGGCCAGGTTGGGCGTAGGCAGGCGCAGGGCTTACCGGAGTGGCAGTTGGGGGGCGCTCACTCCCGATAGACAGCGAGGGCGGCCAGCAGGCCGGCGAGGAAGCCGGAGGCGTGGCCGATCCAGCTCACCCCCGCGGGGCTGAGGAAGGGCAGGAGTGAGGGCAGCAGGCCGCCGTAGGCCAGCAGACAGCCGGCCGACAGCAGCATGGTGAAGGGGCGCTTCTCCAGCCAGCCGATCAGCAGCAGGTAGCCGAGCAGGCCGTAGTTCACGCCCGAGAGGCCGTGGCTGGCGGCGGGCCAGAACAGCCAGACCGGCACCTCCAGGGCCAGCACCGCCAGCCAGACCGCCAGGTAGTCGCGGCTGCCCTTGAGCAGCACCAGCCAGGAGAGGGGCAGGAACCAGAGCGAGTTGCTGATCAGATGGCCGAAGCCGGCATGGCTGAAGGGGGCCGTGAGCAGGCCCCAAATCGGGCCGCCATGCACCAGGGGCAGGTTCCAGCGGCCCGCGAACACGAGTTGGTCGACCAGCTCCTGGCCCCAGGCCACGGCAAGCAGGAGCAGCGGCAGCAGGCTGCGGAACTGCAGGCGAGCTAGGGCCCGATCCAGGCGTTGGGGGAGGGCCTCGGCCATCCGGGTGCGACGTTGAGTCTGGGATTCTGGCGGCGATGGGCCGCGGGCAGGGGGGGTGATCCCTTGGCTAGGTGTCGGTTTCCCGGTCGTGCTGGATCCGCACCAGGGCGGGGGCAAACAAAAAGACCGTTTCGCCGAGCCGCTCCGACTGGCCATCCATGGCGAACACCCCACCGGAAACAAAATCGATCGTGCGCTGGGCCTCATCGCTGGCCATGGCGCCTAGATGCAGCACCACCGTGCGCTGTTGTTGCACCGCCAGCACGGCTTCACAGGCCTCGGCGAAGCCAGCAGGGGTCATCACGACCACCTCAGGGACGCGGTGGCCGAAGGGACTGTCCATGGGAGCAAGCAGATCGCTCTGGATCGGGGCCTTAAAGGGTCGCGCAGGTTGGTTTGGCAGCAAAGTTTAGCCAGCACAACTGAGTTTTTCTTGGCCGCCTGCTTCGCTCGCTTGGGTCGCTTCGACTCTCCGCCGGGTTGCTGGCGCACCCGCTCGCCTGGTTGCTGGGGCAAGCCCATAAAACGTGCCGCATGATGGGTGGCCCCGCCGCCTCCCCCTGGGGCTGAACCAACCGCTGCTCCCCTTGCCTGGCTCCCCGCACCGGATCCGGCGGCCGGGCCTCTGCCTGCTCCATTGGCCTGGTTGGTTGGACCCGGCGGCCCGCCAGCTTTTGCATGGGCACCTGCTCGGCCCCAGCATCGCCTGGCAACAACCCCAGGTGCAGGTCTACGGCCGGCTGCATGCGGTGCCGCGGCTGGTCTGCTGGTACGGAGATCCGGGCTGCTCCTACCGCTACAGCGGCCTCTGCCATCAGCCGCTGGCCTGGACGCCGCCGCTGCAGCAGCTGCGCTCGCTGCTGCGCGATCAGCTCGGCTGGGACTTCAACAGTCTGCTGTTGAACCGCTACCGCAGTGGTGCCGATCGGATGGGCTGGCACGCCGACGACGAACCGGAATTGGCCGCCGACCACCCGATCGCCTCGCTCAGCCTCGGGGTGGCGCGCCCGCTGCAGTTCCGGCCCCGGCCGGCCGGGCGGCGCGGGCCCTCGCCCCTCTCAGCAGGCCAGCCGCCTTTGGCCCTGGAGCTCGGTGATGGCGATCTCTTGCTGATGGAACCCCCCAGCCAGGCCCATTGGCAACACGGGCTGCCCAGCAGACGCAAAATCGCGGCTGAACGGATCAACCTCACCTTCCGCCGCATCCAGACCTGAGCGAGGCGCTTATGGGGCGCATGCTCAAGCCAAGACCGCCACCGCATCAATTTCCACCCGGGCCCCCTTCGGCAGGGCCGCCACCTGCACGCAGGCCCGGGCCGGGGCAACGCCCTGGCCAAACAGCTCGGCATAGAGGGCGTTGACCTTGGCGAAATCCTGCAGATCGGCCAGGTACACCGTGGTGCGCACCACCTGGGCGGGCCCCACCCCGGCGGCCTCCAGCACCGCTTGCAGGTTGGCGAGCACCTGGCGGGTTTCAGCCTCCACATCGCCGCTGCCCACCAGCTGGCCACTGCGCGGGTCGAGGGCGATCTGGCCGGAGCACCAGAGCAGGCCGCCGGCCGCCACCGCCTGGTTGTAGGGCCCCACAGGGGCTGGTGCCCCTTCGGTTTGGATCGCGCTCAAGGTTGCCGGCATGGTGCTCACCCAGGGGGATGGCCAACAATGGTGGACCGGAGTTTATGGCGTCCTGCGATCACCTTTTCCAGCTCCCCCGCCGCCACGCCGCTGGCCCCTGGTGCCGCCGCCGCCGCTGCGCCCCACCCCGCCGCTGGCGCCGCCTCGCATCAGCCGCGGGTGCGGCTTGAGGACCTTTGGCATCGCTATCAAAGCGGCGCCGCCGACGCCTGGACCCTGCGGGGGGTGGATCTGGAGCTGGGCAGCGGTGAGCTGCTCGGCCTGCTGGGCCCCTCCGGTTGTGGCAAAACCACCCTGCTGCGGCTGATCGCCGGCTTCGAGCAACCGGAGCGGGGCCGAATCTGGATCGATGCCCAGGAGGTGGCCGGCCCCAACCGCTTGCTGCCGCCGGAGCGGCGGGGGGTGGGCATGGTGTTCCAGGACTACGCCCTCTTCCCCCACCTCGATGCCTGGGCCAACGCCCGCTTCGGGCTGCGCCGCGGCCAGGATCCCGAGCGGGTGCACTGGCTGCTGGAGCTGCTCGGCCTGCAGGGCCTGGAGCGGCGTTTCCCCCACGAACTCTCCGGCGGCCAGCGTCAACGCCTCGCCCTGGCCCGGGCCCTGGCCCCCGAACCGAGCGTGGTGTTGCTTGATGAACCCTTTTCCAACCTCGATGTGGAAGTGCGGCAGCGGTTGCGCAGCGAGTTGCCGGCGGTGCTGGCCGAATGCGGTGCCTGCGCCCTGTTGGTCACCCATGACCCCCAGGAGGCCCTGGCGATCTGTGATCGGGTGGCGGTGCTGCGCGCTGGCCAGATCGAGCAATGGGCCACGCCCCTGGTCCTCGTGCGGCAGCCAGCCACCGCCTTTGTGGGCCGCTTTGTGCTGCAGGCCAACCTGCTGCCCGGCCACTGGCGGGGCGATCGCCTCCGCACCGCCCTGGGCGAATTCGAACCCCTACCCGGTGCAGCGGCCAGGGACGCAGCGCCGCAAGCGGCGCCGCAGCAGCTGCCAGCCCCGGCGCCGGGCTGCAGCGAGGAATCCCAGCTATTCCTGCGGCCCACCGACCTGCGGCTAGCGCCCCTGGATTCCAAGCCCCTCGACACCAATCATCTCGACGCTGAGCAAGTCGAGGCTGAGCAAGTCGAGGCTGAGCAAGTCGAGGCCGAGGTGCTGAGCCGCGAATTTCTGGGCCGCAGCTGGCTCTATCTGGTGGGGTTGGCCGATCTGCGGCTGCGGGTGCGCCAACCGCTGGAGGTGGTGCTGGTGCGGGGCGAGCGCTGCCGGCTGTCGCTGGAGCCTGGGGCCGAACCACTCCTGTTTCCGGGCGGCCTGCCGCTGCGGGCCTGTCCCTAAGCACCGATCACGGCACCGAGCACGGCGCCAGGGGGGGCCTAGCGCTGCCTAGGGGCCGTCGAGGGAGCCAGCCACCCCTGCCCATGGCCCCATCCCTGGCTCAACCCGACCAACCCATCAAGACCAACTCAACCAGCTCGACTCAACCAGCTCAACTCAACCAGCTCAACTCAACTAGATCAACTCAACTAGCTCAACTCAACTAGTCGAATTCAACCGGTCCAATCATTGCGGCTCTGCCGTAGTACCGCCAGCGCTTGGGGATCGGCCGCCCGCACAAACAAGTTGGTGGCCTTCTCAACGCCGATGCAACTCGGAATCGTGGGCTCGCCGGCGGCGCGGGCAAGGCGCACCTGGGCCAACCGGGCGCTGATGGCCGGGTCGGCGGGCGCCACCGACAGCGCCCAGGCCAGGTTGGTGGCGGTGTATTCATGGGCGCACCACACCCGGGTGTCTTCCGGCAGGGCGGCCAGGCGGGCCAAGGAGGCGTGCATCTGCTCCGCCGTGCCCTCGAACAGCCGACCGCAGCCGCCGCCGAACAGGGTGTCGCCGCAAAAGAGGTCACCGGGGCTACCGCCGCCGGCTTGGGGGCTGGCGGCTGGGGGCCCCGCCAGCGGCGGCAGGTAATAGGCGATGTGGTGGCGGGTATGGCCTGGCACCGCCAACACCTGCAGCCCATGGCCCAGCAGCGTCAGCCGATCGCCGCCGGCTACGGCTTGGCTCTGGAGTGGAATCCGCTCCCGATCGGCGCCACTGGCGATCACCGCCGCCGCCGGCCAGCGCCGCAACAGCTCCTCGGCGCCACCGATGTGGTCGCTGTGGTGGTGGGTGTGGAGGATGGCGACCAACTCCAGGTTGCGGGCCTCCAGCCAGGCGATCACCGGCGCGGCCACGGCCGGATCCACGACCACCGCTTGGCCTGGCCCCGGCCCGCTCGCCGGCGCTTCGATCACAAACACGTAGTTGTCGCGGAGCACCGGGATCAGGCTCACCGTCAGCGGCGTGGGCGCAATGGGGGGGGAGGCGGTCATGGGGCGATTCTGGCGGCCGATCTTGGCTTCCTGCGGCGGCAGGCGGTTGGCCCGCTCTGCAGGGGTGGCTGGCCGCGAGCTTGCAGAGCGCCCCAACAAACCTGGCTCCACTGCCGCCGGCTCGGTCGTTAAAGTCCGAGTGGCGGCCGCATTCCATGATCCCCGCTGCGGAGCAGCCCATGATCCCCGCTGCGGAGCAGCCCATGAGCACCTTGGCCCCACCCCTCACCGTGGCCCTGGCCAAGGGGGCCCTGCTGAAGGATTCGGTGCGCCGTTTCGCCGCCGCCGGCCTCGATTTTGGCGCCATCCTCGATCCGGCCAACCGCCAGCTGATGGTGCCCAGCGCCTGCGGCGGCGCCCGCGCCCTGCTGGTGCGCAACGCCGATGTGCCCGTCTATGTGGCCTACGGCCAGGCCCAGCTCGGGGTGGTGGGACTTGATGTGTTGCAGGAGCACCAGCTGCCCGTGGCCCAACTGGTGGACCTGGGCTTCGGCGGCTGCCGCATGAGCGTGGCGGTCAAGGCCAGCAGCCCCTACCGCCGCGCCGCCGATCTGCCGGCCCACTGCCGCGTCGCCAGCAAGTTCACCCGCTGCGCCGAGGCCTACTTCGCCGCCCTCGACCTGCCGGTGGAGGTGGTGCACCTGGCCGGTTCGGTGGAGCTTGGCCCGATCACCGGCATGAGCGAGGCCATTGTGGATCTGGTGGCCACCGGCCGCACCCTGCAGGAGAACGGTTTGATCGCCATCGAAGACCTGTTCCAGAGCAGCGCCCGCCTCGTGGGCCATCCGCTCGCGCTCCGCCTCGACGACGGACGCCTGCGGGCCATTGTCGAACGCATCCGCGCCGTCTCCAGCCTGCCGGTGCCCGCCTGATGGCCTCCCTTGATCGACAGCGCTTGAAGCGGCTGCTCCCCTACCTGGGCCGCGATCGCCGCCGGCTGATCCTGTCGCTGCTGATGCTGATCCCCTTGGCCTTGGCCGGGGCGGTGCAGCCGCTGCTCGTGGGCCAGGCGATCAGCGTGTTGCGCCACGAACCGCGGCTTCCCTGGCTGGCCAACCTGGCGGTGCCGGTGGCCCTGCGGCTGCTGGTGGGTCTGCTGCTGGTGGCGGTGCTGCTGCGGCTGGCCCTGCAGGGCACCCAGAGCTTCAACGTGCAGGTGGTGGGTCAGCGGCTCACCGCCCGCATCCGCGCCGACCTCTTCCGCCATGCCCTCGCCCTCTCGCTGCGCTTCCACGACCGCACCCCCGTCGGCAAGCTGCTCACCCGACTCACCAGCGATGTCGATGCCCTAGCCGAGGTGTTTGGCAGCGGTGCGGTGGGGGTGCTGGCCGATCTGGTCAGTTTTGTGGTGATCGCGATCACGATGGTGTTGATCGAGTGGCGGCTGGGCCTGTTGCTGCTGCTTGTTCAGATCCCGGTGGCCGCGGGCATCATCTGGCTGCAGAGCCGCTATCGCACCGCCAACTACAGCGTCCGCGAAGAACTGGGCCAGCTCAATGCCGACCTCCAAGAAAACCTCCAGGGTCTGGAGGTGGTGCAGATGTTCCGCCGCGAGGCCGTCAATAGCGCCCGCTTCGCCGCCACCAATGCCGATTACCGCGATGCCGTCGCGGGCACGATCTTCTACGACAGCGCCATCTCCGCCTTCATCGAATGGGTGGCCCTGGCGGCGGTGGCCCTGGTGCTCGCCCTCGGCGGCACGATGGTGACCGCCGGGGCAATGGGGCTCGGTACCCTCACCACCTTCATCCTCTTCTCCCAGCGGCTGTTCGATCCGCTGCGCCAGCTGGCCGAGCGCTTCACCCAGATCCAGGGGGGCCTGACGGCGGTGGAGCGGATCGGTGAATTGCTCGAGCAGCCGATCGAAATCGCCGACCTCCCGGTCCAGCAGCGCGGCGCTTCGGCCCGGCTGGCCGTGGCCGATCGGGCCGCTGATGGTGCGGCGGAAGTGGTGTTCGAGCGGGTGAGCTTCGCCTACCGCAGCGACGAACCGATCCTCGAAGACCTGTCCTTCCGCATTGCCCCCGGCGAGCACGTGGCGATCGTGGGCCCCACCGGCTCCGGCAAAACCACCATCATTCGGTTGCTCTGCCGCCTCTATGAACCCCAGGCCGGCCGGATCCTGCTCGATGGGGTCGACATCCGCGAACTGCCGGCGGCGCTGCTGCGGCGCCGGCTGGGGGTGGTGCTGCAGGACACCTTTCTGTTCAGCGGCAACGTGGCCGACAACCTCCGCCTCGACGCCGACCTCAGCGATGCCCAACTCGAGCGCCTCTGCCGCGACCTCGGCCTGCAGCCGTTGCTGGGGCGGCTGGAGGCCGGCCTTGCCACCGAGCTGCGCGAGCGCGGCGGCAACCTCTCCTCCGGCGAACGGCAACTGCTGGCGGTGGCCCGGGTGGCGATCCGCGACCCCTCGGTGCTGGTGATGGATGAGGCCACCGCCTTTCTTGATCCCTCCACCGAAGCCACCCTGCAGCACGACCTCGAAAGCCTGTTGCAGGGACGCACCGCCATCGTGATCGCCCACCGCCTCGCCACCGTGGAGGCCTCCGATCGGATCCTGGTGCTGCGCCGGGGCCGCCTGGTGGAACAGGGCAACCACCGTGAATTGCGGGCCGCCGGTGGCCTCTATGCCCAGTTGGCGGAACTGCAGGAGAAGGGGCTCGCCACCCTCTAGGCCAGGCCACCCTCTAGGCCAGGTCACCCTCTAGGCCTGGTCACCCCTGGCCCGTTCACTGCCTAGGTCTGCCCCCTGCCGCCCACGATGCCCTCCTGCTCCAGCCAGGTTTCGATCAGGCCGGCCAGGCGCTGGGGCATCTGCCGCATCGGCAGGTGTCCCGCTCCCTCGAGCAGCTCCAGCCGGTGCCCGGGGCTGTAGCCGGCTAAATGACGCACATAGCGCGGTTCCATCACCGTGTCCTTGGAGCCGGCGATCCAGAGGCTCGGCACCTCCAGGGCCGCCGTCAGCCGCGGCAACTGCGCCACCGCGCCGCGGTTGGTGCTGCAGGCCAGCAACCCCCGGGCGGCGCGGCCGTCGGCCAGCAACGGACTGCGCCAGGCCGCCAGCGCCGGTACGGCCGCCAACCAGGTGGGCCGCCATTGCAGGAAGGCGGCCCCCCCGTGCCGCAGCCGGGCGAAGGCCCGCGGCTGATACACCCCACCCCCCGCCGCCACCTGCACCACCCCCCGCAGCTGCTGGCCCAGCAGGGGCGCGGCATGGAGGGCCACACTGCCGCCGAGGGAATGGCCCAGCAGCACCACCGGTCGATGCGGCGCTTCGGCCTGCACCTGCTCGGCCAGCCAGCGGCCGTAGCTGGCCAAACTCGGCTGCAGACTGCGGGGCCGGCCCCGGTCGCCAAAACCCGGCAGATCGGGGCACCACAGCTGCAGGCGCGGTGCCAGTTCCCGCCGCAACGGCTCCCAGAGCCGACCCGACAACAGCCAACCGTGCAGGGCCACCAGCAGCGGCGCCGGGGGCGGCCCAGGCCGAGCTTGGGCCGGGGTTGGGCCGGGCAGTGCGCCAGCTCCAGGCGGCTCAAGGCCGATGGTGGACGCGCTGCTGCCAACGGTCGATCGGGTGCTGCCGGGGCCCAGATGCCGATTGCGGTGATCTCCACCTTGGCGCAGATCGGGCCCGCTCCTGCAGGATCGACAAACTGCTACGACATCCCCCTTGCAGGATCCAAGCGTGATCAGGGCGCCCGACTCCACCCCCGACCCGTTGCTGAGCCTCTATGGCGAGCGCCACCGCCTCTGCCCCATCCCCAACAGCGAGCTCCAGTTGGTGTTGAGCCTGGATCGCCAGATCGACCTGATCGAGCTGGAGCAGCTCTGTGATGCGGTGGGCTGGAGTCGCCGGCCGCTGCGCAAGGTGCGCAAGGCGCTCGAGCACAGCCTGCTCTGCGTCGGCCTCTGGCGCCACGACACCCGTCTGCCCAAGCTGGTGGGCTTTGCCCGCTGCACCGGCGATGGCGTCGTCGCTGCCACCGTCTGGGATGTGGCGGTGCATCCGCTTTACCAGGGGGCGGGCCTGGGCACCCAGCTGATGGCGTTTGTGCTGGCCGAGCTCCAAGGCTTGGGGGTGGACCGGGTGACCCTCTTCGCCGACCCCCACGTGGTGGAGTTCTACGCCGCCCAGGGCTGGGAACTGGAACCACTACAGCGTCGCTGTGCCTTCTGGTATGCCCCTTGAGCAGCTGGGCATCGCCAACTTGGCCTGGTTAACTTTGCCTAGCCAGCTTTGCCTAGCCAGCTCGGCCGTAGTAGCGCTCCGCCAGGCGGGCGGGGCTCTCGCCCCGGCGCCAGGCCCGCCGCAGGCGGCCATTGGCAACGGCCGTGGCCAGAATCCCCAGCCGCTGCCAGCGCCGGCCACTGACCCGCAGCGCCGCCGGTAGCAGGCTGATCCGCCCATCCCGCCGCAGCCGCAGCACCAGGTCGAGGTCCTCCATCAGCGGCATCGGCGCGATGCCACCCGCCGCGTTCAACCGCCGCCGGCTCAGCAGCAGGCCCTGATCCCCATAGGGCAGGCTGCGCCAGCGGCTGCGCAGCCCCACCAGCACCTCCACCAGCCGCAGGCCGACCCCGGGTGCGGCGATCGCCAGCTGGAAGGCCCAGGCCCGCCCAGTTCCCCTGGCCATGGCCGCGGCCACCAGCTGCTGCCATCCGGGCGGCAGGCGGGCATCGGCGTGGAGCAGCAGCAGCCAGCTGCCGCCGCTGGCTGCCGCCGCCGCCGCCAACTGGGCGCCACGGCAGGGTTCGCAGTGGAGCACCCGGGCCCCCGCCAATCGCGCCAGCTCGGCGGTGCCGTCGTGGCTGCCCCCATCCGCCACCACCACCTCCTGGATCCGATCGGCCGCCGCCGCCAGATCGGCCAACAGGCTCGGTAGGCGGGGCGCTTCGTTGAGCGCGGCGATCAGCACGCTGAGCTGGGGTGCCGCAGGTTCAGCCAAGGGTTGGCAGTCCAAGGGTTGGCAGTCCAAGGGTTGGCAGGCCAGGGGCTGGGAGCTCGGGGGCTGGGAGTTCAGGGGCTGGGGGGCATCCATCCGATCAGCTCAGCTCAGCTCGGCTCAGCTCAGCTCAGCGCCAACGGCGGAGGTCGGCGGGGCGATCGAGGTCGGCGCGCTCGGCCAGCAAGGTCACCGCCAGCCCCTGCTGCCCAGCGGCGGCGAGGGTTTGCTGCAGCACGGCGGCACTACCCCAGCGGATCGGTCGATCGGCACCGGCAAACAGCCTTGCTGCCGTAGCCGATCGCCCGCCCTTGATCAGGGAGCAACCGAAGCCAATCAACCAATAGCCCCCATCAACAGCAGGCCCGAGCACCAGCGAAGCCTCGGCCTCCAGGGCCCGAAACGCTTGCTCCAGGTCCGCCGCCGCCAGCTCCGGAAGATCGCTGCCGATCAGCAGCAGCCGCCTGATTCGATCCCGCCGCGCCCGCACCACCTGCCGCTGCAGGCGCAGCCCCAGCGAACCCTGGCCTTGCAGCAACACCCGATCCGCCCCCTGGCCCAAGCCCCAGCGCCGGGCCGCCGCCGGCCCCAACCCACTGGTGGCCAGCACCAGCTCGGCCTGGTTGCCGCAGGCCAGCCGCGCTGCCGCCAAGCCATGGGCCGTGAGCCGGGCCTGCACCGCCGCCGCCCTGGCCCCACCCAGCTCAACCGCCAGCCGCCGCTTGCAGCGCCCCGGCGCCGGCCAGCGGGCCAGGATCACCAGCCGGGCGCCGATCACGAACGGGGCAGTTCGGCCGGGCGCAGGCTAAGGATCAGCGCTTGCTCTTTGCGCTTCACCTTCAGGCTCAACAGCTGGCCAACCCGGCCGCGATCCACCGCCAGCTGCACCTCCGAGGGATTGGCCACCGGTTTGTTGTCCACCTGCTCGATCATGTCGCAGGGTTTGAGCCCCCCCTGGTCGGCCGGACTGCCCTTCATCACCTCCACCACCACGACGCCATTCACCTCCGGCAGCTGGCACTCATCGGTGGCGCCATTGATCTCCCGGGCCAGCTGGGGGGTGAGGGCCTGGAGCCGAACCCCGATGTAGGGATGGCTGGCAAAGCCCCGCTCCAGGATCTGGGCGGCAATCTGGCGGGCCGTATTGATCGGGATCGCAAAGCTGAGGCCAGCGCCAGGGGCTTGACGGATGGCGGTGTTGATGCCGATCACCTCGCCGCGGTCATTGATCAGCGGTCCGCCACTGTTGCCGGGGTTCACGGCGGCATCGGTCTGGATGTAGGGCACCCGTTGGCCCTCACCGAGGGCATTGGTGCGCTGGATGGCGCTGATGATCCCCGCGGTCACGGTGTTGTCCAGGCCCAGGGGGTTGCCGATGGCAATGGCCCATTCGCCCGGTCGCACCTTGGCGGAATCACCCAGCGGCGCCACGGGCAGCCGGGAGGCCACCACCTTGACCACGGCCACGTCGGTGAGGGGATCGGCCCCCAGCACCTTGCCGCTGAAGCTGCGGCCATCGGGCAGGGTCACGTGCACTTCGCTCGAGCCCTCCACCACGTGGGCATTGGTGAGCAGCACCCCATCCGAGCGGGTGATGAAACCGGAGCCCTGGCCCTGCTGCTGCTGGATCGCCGGTCCGCCCCCCAGCACACCGCCCAGGGAGTTCACCATCCGCTTCACCGTATCGATGCGCACCACCGCAGGACCGACCTTCTGGACAGCATCGACAATCACATTGCTGCTTGGTTTCAGCGGTACGGCCACGGGCGCATCGCTGATCCGGGTGCGCTCCTGTGGCCGGTTTTGGCCGGGGAGCAGCAGAGCGCCGTTGCAACTCGCCAGCAGCAGGGCCGGGGCGAAAACGCTGGCTAGGCCTGCAGCGCGCTCCCCGGCCGCCCGCAGCAGAGCCGCAGGGTTGCCCAGGCGTGGGGGCAGGGCCGCCTGCGGTTGTCCGAGGCGGGGGATCGGACGGCGAGCGGGCATCACAGGGACCGGGACCGTAGGGGTTGCCTCATTAAAGACGGATAGGCGGACACCCCTGTCTATATTCGGTGTTCAAGGGGAGTTTGGACGGTGCAGCAGGGCGAGCAGCTTTGGCACCAGGTTCAGCAGGCCCTGCAGCCCAACCTCAGCAAACCCACCTTCGAGACCTGGATCCGGCCGGCCCGTTTCCTGGCCTACGCCGATGGCGAGCTGAGGCTGGAGGCCCCGAATGCCTTCACCTGTGGCTGGTTGCGCAAGAACTACCAAAGCCAGATCGCGGCCGTGGCTAGCGAGATCGCCGGCCGCAGCGTCATGGTCGAGGTGGTCGCCGCCAGCGGCGGCCAGGCCGATGCCTCCCTCGATGGGCTCGGGGTAGCAGCCGATGCCGCGCCCCAGGGGCTGGCGCCGGCCCGTCGGCCCGACTCCCAGCCCTTGCCCCGGGCCGGCGGCTTTCGCGGCAGCGAGGCCCCGGAGGCCGCTGCCAGCACCGGCCCTGGAGGGCGGCCAACGGCGGGCCTGAACCCGCGCTATGTGTTCAATCGCTTCGTGGTCGGTCCCAACAGTCGGATGGCCCATGCCGCGGCCCTGGCCGTTGCCGAAGCCCCGGGCCGGGAGTTCAACCCCCTGTTCATCTGCGGTGGCGTCGGGCTGGGCAAGACCCACTTGATGCAGGCGGTGGGCCACTACCGGTTGGAAATCGACCCCCAGGCGCGGGTGTTCTACGTGAGCACCGAAACCTTCACCAACGACCTGATCCAGGCGATCCGCAAAGACAGCATGCAGGCCTTCCGGGACCGTTACCGGGCCGCCGATTTGATTCTGGTGGACGACATCCAATTCATTGAGGGTAAGGAATACACCCAGGAGGAGTTTTTCCATACCTTCAATGCCCTGCACGAGGCCGGTCGCCAGATCGTGATCGCCTCCGACCGCCCCCCCAGCCAGATCCCCAGGCTGCAGGAGCGCCTGATCTCCCGCTTTTCGATGGGGCTGATCGCCGATATCCAGGTTCCCGACCTCGAGACCCGCATGGCCATCCTGCACAAGAAGGCAGAAACCGAGCAGATGGCCTTGCCCAGGGAATTGATCCATTACATCGCCGGTCGCTTTACATCCAACATCCGCGAACTGGAGGGGGCCCTCACCCGGGCGGTGGCCTTCGCCTCGATCACGGGGCTACCGATGACGGTGGAATCGGTAGCGCCGATGCTGGACCCGGTGGGCAATGATGTCGAGGTCACCCCGAAGCAGGTGCTGGAGAAGGTGTCGGAGGTCTTTGGCGTGAGTGTGGATGAGATGCGGAGCCCTAGCCGCCGCCGGGCCGTCAGCCAGGCGCGTCAGGTGGGGATGTTTTTGATGCGACAGAGTACGAATCTTTCCCTGCCCCGCATCGGCGAGGCCTTTGGCGGTAAGGACCACTCCACGGTGATGTACGCGGTGGAACAGGTGGAGAAGAAACTCAGTGCCGACCCCGCCGTGGCGCGCCAGGTGCAACAGGTGCGGGATCTGTTGCAGATCGACTCGAGGAAGCGGCGGTGAATTTTGGCTTTTCAGGCCATCAGGTTGAGGGTTCAGGGCCGATGGTGTCAGCTTGTAGCACAGATACAGTAATGCAACCAAATCTTGCGTTTCACTATCGAGTTTCCAGGGCTGTACTTTATTGATTTCAGCTTTGCTGAGAACATCCTCCCATCTTGTGATCTGAATAACGTCTCGATCTAGGGTTTTCGCCTTGTATCAATCGTTCCTCAGCGTCGAACGTGTTCCATCGCATTGAATCTCCATCTCTCAGTTCTCTGAGCCCAATCCCCAGGGATAGCCCCTGCGTCGTTAGCGTAGACGATCAAGCGGTGGGTGGGTTTAGTAAGATCAAGCTTCCAAATCACGCCATTCGAGCATTTCACCCAACCGGTTCCCAAGGCAGTCAGGGTAGATCCGAAAAGCGACTCCAGAAAACCCAGCTTTTCTGGCATCTTGAGTATCCGCATCATTCGCAGCAATGGCGGAATCGCTATGGTGCTTACTATTTTGTTTGGGGGGGATTGCTGATTGGCTTTGTACAGCTTATCATCCAGATCCCCGCATTCTCGCCTTTCTGCTCTGCGCAACCCTTCAGAGTTGGCAGATCCTGATCAGCCCGTAATCGGCTCACTCCGATCCAGCCCTTCCACCTCCCACTGAAAAACCCGGCTGGCGGTGATGTCTTCCGCTTCGATCGTCATCAGATCAAGCCTGCTCAGCCGGCTGCCCATGCCATTGAACAGTCTGTTGGCCTGGCGCATGCGGGCCCGATCAATCGCGTTGCGGATCGAGCGGGCATTGGCGAAGAAAGGTAGCTGCATGCGACGATGGATGTAATCGCTAAACACCAAAGCCGCCTCTTGGCTGAACCTGTAATTCTCGTCGGCTAGAATTAGCTGCGCAATCGCCATTAATTCTTGGCTGCTGTAATCGGGGAAGTCAATATGATTGGCTACCCTCGAAGACAGGCCGGGATTGGACTGATAGAAAATATCCATCCGCTCCTTGTAGCCTGCAAAGATAACGACCAAGTCATCCCTATTATTTTCCATTACTTGGAGCAAAATTTCGATGGCCTCAGCGCCATAGTCCCGTTCATTTTCTGGGCGATAGAGGTAGTATGCTTCATCAATGAATAGCACGCCCCCCATCGCTTTTTTGAGCATTTCCCGAGTTTTCGGCGCCGTATGGCCGATGTACTGGCCCACCAGGTCGTCGCGGGTGGCGGTGATCACATGGCCCTTACGCACATAACCCAGGCCATGCAAGATCTTCGACATTCGCTCGGCCACCGTCGTCTTGCCGGTGCCGGGCCGACCCGTGAACGACATATGCAGGCTGGGCGGTGCCGTGTCCAGCCCCACCTGCAGGCGGGCCCGGTTCACCACCAGCAGGGCGGCAATCTCCCGAATGCGGGCCTTCACCGGCCGCAACCCCACCAACTCCTGATCTAACTGATCCAGCACCGCCTGGATGCCGGCGGCCTCGTAGGCCAGCTGCAGATCGACGCTGACAAACTCATCTTCGCCCTGACTGGGGCCAGCATCGGTGCTGGCTGAAGGCGACGGGCCCGCCACCAGCCCATCGACCAAGCTGGGCAGTTGCGGCTCAGAGGAGGTCATCAATCGCCGCAGCGAAGGCCTGGTCTGCGGCGCCCACGGATTGCTCGTCGTCGGGCCGGAGGGTGAGGTTCACATAGGTGCGTCCGAAGCTGATGTCTGGGAAGCGGCCTTGCTGTTCGGCCAAAACATTGAGGCGCTCCAGAAAGGTGCGGGTGGTCTCGTAGTCGTCGAACTCGATCCGCCGCTCGAGGCGATCGGGACGGGGCCGCTGGGTCCAAGGCTGGTTCATGACTTGACCCTAGATCACCAGCCTCGGACCGCTGCAACCTGAAGCGTCGGTTCGCAGCCATGGGACTCAGCCGAGGCAATCGGTGCGGGCCCCAGCCAGCCGCTGGGCCCAGGCGGCGGCATAGGCCCGGTTGGCGGCCTGGGCAGCCGGATCGGGGCTAGCAAGGGGCTGGGGGAAGGTGCCATTGATGGCTGCGTTCGTCACGCAGAACATCGATTTTTGGAAACTCGAGCAGATTTTCACCCGCACATCCCCCTCGCCCCTGGTGCGGAGCCGATAGAGGTTGTGGAGGCGCTCGGGCAGATGGCGGTACATGTCCTGCATCAGCAGACTGGGTGGAATGCCAGCGCCCATCGTGGGCAGTGGATCGGCGTAGAGGGCGCCATATCGGAACTGCTCCAGCTCTGGGGAGATCTGCTGGGCCTGGGCATTGAACGAAACCGTGCCCAAAAAGGGCATGCCCCGCAGAAAGACCGCCTCCACGTAGGGCACCGCCACATCCACCAAAAAGGTGAGCCCCGCCTCGGGCGGCAGCACCCAGAAGCGTTCGCCCCCCAGATCCACGCTATAGGTGATCGGATTAGCAGCGGCGTTCACCAGCCCAGCCTTGATGAACTCCACGACCGCTGGGATCGAAGCCACCTCCCCCGCCGCTTCGGCCCGGGCCAGATCGAGGAACAAATCGCTCATCACCCGCCAAAACTGGCCTAGGGCATGGGTTGTGGCTGCGGCCCGGATAGCTTCGGGCAGAAAGTTTGGGAAGAGGGGATGCAGAACTCCCAGCAGAAGATCACGGCGAGTTTTATAGCGGATGATCGCCGCACAGTCGGTAGCGAAAGCAGGGGTATCCAGGTAGGCATCGAGGCCGCCTGTGCCATGCCAGAGCATGGCCTTCATGCAGTATTCGGCGTACTCAAAGTTGATGCGATCGTGGTTCAAGTGCCGCCAGATCTTGGCGGGGCTTAGGTCACCATCGAGAAAACGAAAGACCGGAAAGGGATTGAGGAACTGATGTTCAGCCTGATAAATCAGGTTAATGCTATAGGCATCAAGCACTTCGCCATAACTGCACAGCACATCCACCACCTCAACCACGTGCTCCGGGGAGTCGGCCAGCAGCGTCTGCCCCGCCAGCAGGCTGGTTTCGAGCTCGGCGGCACTGGGACGTCCACCGGCAACGGTGAGCAGGGCTGGAATGACCGGCATCAGCCCAACCCTCCTTGGGCCGCCGCCACCAGGGCGGGGAGCTGGGCCAGGGCTGTGGATGTGGCCTCGCCCAGCAGGCCCAGCCCGGCAGGCCAAACCCCCAGTCCCACCACCGCCAGGCTGAGTCCTAGGGCAGGCAGGGTTTCGCGCAGGTCAACGCCGAGCAGGCGAATATCGAGGCGACCATCGGCGCTGGGATCGGCCGTGGGAGGTGTAATCGCCAGGCGGCCAAAGAAGGCCCTGTTCACCAACAGCAGGAAATAGACCGCCGTCAGGCCCGATCCCACCATGCAGAGCAAGGTGGCCAGGGGAAAAGCACTGATACTGCCGCGAAAGACCAGGAATTCCGAGATAAAGCCAGCCATGCCGGGCAATCCGGCGCTAGCCATCACCCCAAGGATCATCAGCGAGCCGGTGAACGGCAAACCCCGCTCCGGATTGAGCAAGCCCCGCAGCACGTCAAGATCCCGGGTGCCGGTTTTGCGATAGACGATGCCCACCAGCAGGAAGAGCAGAGCCGAAATCAGGCCGTGGCTCACCATCTGAAACACCGCACCGAGCAGGCTCAGCGGGGTTGCCGCCGCCGCCGCTAGCAAAATCGTTCCCATATGGCCCACGGAGCTGTAAGCCACCATGCGTTTCATGTCCCGCTGGGCAATGGCGGCAAGCGAGCCATACAACACCGACACGGCAGCCCAGATCGCCAGGCCTGGTGCGATCAGGGGCCAAGCCTCCGGAAACAGCCCCAGGCAGAACCGCAACACGCCATAGGTGCCCAACTTGAGCAGCACGCCGGCCAGCAACACCGACACCGGCGTCGAGGCCTGGGTGTGGGCATCCGGCAGCCAAGTATGGAAAGGGACGAGGGGGATCTTGATGCCAAAGCCCACCAGCAAGGCCAGCAACAGCACCACTTGGCTGCCCATCGCCAGCCGCTCACCGACGATCGGGGTGAGGCTGAAATCCACCGTACCGGTGAACAGCGCCAAGCCGAGAAAAGCGCCGAGGATCAGGACACCCGAAATCGCTGTGAAAATCAGAAATTTTGTGGCTGCATAGGCTCGGTCGGCACCGCCCCAGATCGAAATAAGTAGCCAGAGCGGAATTAGTTCGAGTTCGTAAAACAGGAAGAAAAGCAACAGGTTCTCGGCCAGAAAGGCGCCGTTGACAGCGCCGCTGATCACGAGCAACAGCGAAAAATAAATACGGGGCCGCTGACTGATGTCGCGGGTACAAACAGCCGATACCAGGGTCAAGGCAGCATTGATCAGCACCAGCGGCAACGACAGGCCATCAACACCAAGCTGATAATTGAGCCCAATGCTCTCCACCCAAGCCACGGACTCCTCGAGCTGCATGCCCCCGAAGCTCGGATCAAAGGCGACCAGCACCCGCAGGCTCCAGACCAGCTGCAGGGCCAGGGCGGTGATCGCAATGGCGCGCATCCTGCCCGGCGCCGGTGTGCTCGGCCAGAGCAGCAGGGTGGCGGCCCCCAGAAAGGGAATCAGCAGCAGCAAGCTCAACATCGGGGGATCCTCATGCCTTCAGCCATACCAAGCTGCCCAGCAGCAATAAAATCGCGGCCACTACGGTGAACACGTAGGTCTGCATCTGGCCGCTGACGCTGAATTTAAGGGTTTCAGCACTAGCCAGCGAGGCGCTACCAATGCGATTGACCAGACCATTGACGAACACCCGATCAACGCTGCTAATCAGGCGGGCTAAACCTGCCACGAAGGCTACAATCGTGCCCTTATAGATGCGCTCGGTGTAGAAGTCATAGGCGAGCAGGTCTTGCAACAGCCGCAGCGGCCGGAACAGGGATCTAGACCAAAACTCATCCAGCTGTACCACCACCCCTGCCAGCAGACCGGCCAGGCTGCTGCCCAGAACCAGCAGGGTGCTACCGCTGGACAGGGCGCGCAGATGCAGCAGGGCCGGATCTAGGCGGGAGAGCACCAGGGGGCTGAGCAGCACCACCACAGCGAGGCTGACCATCGGCAGCGCCATCAGCCAAGTCACCTCCGGTGTGCGGCGGGTTTTGGCGTGGGGTTTGGCCAGGAAAACCTGGCGGAACAACCGCACCAAATTGAATGCCGTCAGGGCGTTGGTGAGCAGCACAACGGCGGTGAGCAGGGGATGCTCAGGCAGGAATGTTTCCACCATCAGGCCAAAGCACCAGAAGCAGCCCAGGGGCAGCAGGCCGGTAAGCCCGGCGGCGGCCACCAAAAAGGCCGTCGTGGTGGCTGGCATCCGGGAAGCGAGGCCACCGAGTTCGGTCAGGTTCTGGCAGTTGGTGGTGGCGATCACACTGCCCACGCTCATGAACAACAACGCCTTGGCCAGGCCATGGGCGAACAGCAGCAACAGGGCCAGCAAGGGTTGTTGCAGGGCGATCGCCAGGAACACAAGCCCTAGATAGGACGTGGTGGAGTAGGAGCAGGCCCGTTTGAGATCCACCTGGGCGATGGCCACCAGGGCGCCGCCAATGGCGCTGATCGAGCCCACCACCAGCAGCACATCGATCGCGAGCGGCGAGAGGCGAAGCAGGGGCATCAGCTTGAGCAACACCAAGGCACCGCAGGTGACCACGGCTGAATTGCGCAGGATGGAGGCGGGATTAGGCCCCT
Organism: uncultured cyanobacterium; assembly: GCA_903858015.1. GTDB lineage: Bacteria > Cyanobacteriota > Cyanobacteriia > PCC-6307 > Cyanobiaceae > Cyanobium. The sequence goes on along the minus strand of CAIOGZ010000011.1, from coordinate 26,386 downwards.
CCATCGCCTCATCCAGCCAAAGATGCATCGGGAACTGGGCACATTTGCCCATCGGACCTGCTATAAGCCCCAATCCGAGCAAGGCAGCCGGCAAGGGGGCTAGTTGGGCGGTATCGATCCAGCGGTAGAGATCCTGAAACTCCAGCGAGCCTGCCCAGGCGGAGAGGGCCACCAGCGCCATCAACAACAGCACATCACCAACCCGCTTGGTCAGAAAGGCATCGCGGGCCGCCGTAACTACCAGGGGCTGGGCATACCAGAAGCCCACCAGAAGATAGGTTGAAAGTGTAAGCATTTCCAGCAGGAAATAGCTCATGAACAGATTGCTGCTCAGCACCACCCCCGCCATCGCCCCTTCGAAAAAACCCACCAGCGCATAAAAGCGAGCCAGCGACCATTCCTTATCGAGATAGCCCAGCGCAAACACCTGGCAAGCCAGGCTCATGACGGTCACCAGCTCCAGGGCGGCCAGGTTGGTCACCGAAAGATCCATGCCGATCCTCAGATTGAGGTCGGCGGCCTGGAACCAGGGGACATCGAGGTGTTGGGGGCCATGGGCCAACACCTCACGAAGGATGAGGCTGCCGTGCAGCACGGCCACCAGGGTGAGCAGCAGATTGAGATAGGCGGCGGGCCGCGGGCCGTTGCGTTTGATCCAGACGCTCGCCCAGGGCAAAGCCAGCACCATGCCGCAGAACCCGTAGAGCGGGATCAACCAGGCCAGCTGGCTCGGCAGGGGCAAAGAGAGGGGCAAGGAAACCGATTCGGTCGGGAAAACGAAGCTGGGCTAGCCGGCTCGGGCTTGATGAGCCCAAGCCGGGGCTCAGAAGCTGGCCCGGGCTGGCAGGGTTTGGCTGCCAGGGGCAGGGCTGCCAGGGGCAAAGCCGCCAGCGGACAGTCTGGCTAGCCAGGCAACCAGCTCGTCGCCGTGGTGCTGTTCTTCTTGCCAGAGGGCCTGGAAGAAGGCGTGGTTGTCGGCATCACCGATCAGCACGCAAAAGCGCATGGCTTCGGCGTAGTGGGCGATCAGGCCCTCCTCCAACACCGCATTGCGACGCAGCAGTTCAACCAGATCCGGGGCATGGGACACCGGCCGCAGCTGGGAAGCGGCCGGAGCGACCCCCAGGGAGAGCATCTGCTTGACAATCCGTTCGGCGTGTTGCATCTCCTCCACGGTTTCCCTGCGGAACCGTTCGGCCGATTCAGCATCGCCCCAGAGTTCCACCAGGGAAGCCTGGGTCATGTACTGCTGCACAGCGGAGAGCTCAAGGCTAAGGGCGCGTCCCAGGTAACCGAGGACGCGCGGATGGACGGCGCCCATGGTCATCAGAGGCGACGGGCGACGCCGCTGGCGTTGATGGCGGGCTCCACCTCGCCATGGGGGCGGGCAATGATGTGGGCGGCCACCAGCCCATCGCCCACCCGTTCACAGGCGTCGGCGCCAGCGCGCACAGCGGCATTCACCGCACCGGTTTCACCGCGCACCATCACGGTCACGTAGCCGCCGCCAACGAATTCACGGGCCACGAGGGTCACTTCAGCGGCCTTGGTCATGGCGTCAGCCGCCTCGATGGCGGGAACCAGGCCGCGGGTTTCGATCATGCCGAGGGCGATGCCCTGAACCGAGTCAGCCATGGGGAAGGTGAGGGTAGTGGAGGGGGATGGGGGTGGGGTACCGGCGCCGTCGCGGCGCGCAGTCGCGGCGGCGGAGCCCACGATGCTGCTCTGCCGGGAGCGGGGAGCAGCGGCGGCCTTGGCGGGCCGGGAAGCACTGACCCTGCCCCGGCGAGCCGGAGCAGCCTTGGCGGCTGGGGCTGCCTTGGCGGCGGCAGCGGCCTGCCCAACTGGGGAGCTGGGCAAGACCTTGGCGGCCGCTGGGTTAGCGGCCGGCAGTGCCGGGGGCGGTTGGCTGACCATGGGCACCCCAGCAGCCCCGGGGGCTGGCGGGGTGGCCGGCGCCGGGGCAGGGGCGCTGGCGGGCGGTTGGCTGGTGGCGGTGGGTGGGGCGGTGGCGGAGATGGCCACCGGTTGATCGGCAAGCGGCGGTTTCGCCGCAGCCGCCTGCGGTTCCGCTGCGGGGGCAACCGCGGCGGGAGCTTGGAGGCCGCCCTCCTTGGGCCCAGTCCCAGGGCCATAGGAGCCCAGCTTCACCACTCCGGCAGCCTCGTTGGCAGCGGCGGGGCTCCGGTTGGCCGAACGGGACGAGGGGCGGGATTTAGGGCTGGCCATGGGTAGCGATGGGGGAGGCGGGGAGGGGGATCGGTGCGGTGGCTCTACCGGGCGGAGGTTGGGCGGGGCCGGCAGTGCCCGGCGGCGATCAACCGTCCGGTTCCCAGAAATCGATGATTCCAGCGATGGTGAGATCGGTATGGACCTCGGGGTTGCCGCAGGCGAAGCGAGCCGCCGAACCGCTGGCGGTGAACACCCAATTGCCCGCGTTGGCCCCCACCGGGTCGACGGCCACATTCAGCTTGCCCTTGGCGGTTCGCAAGATGCGCAGGTTCGAGTGGTCAAGCCCAGGCACCCGCTGGGTGCAGACGAGGGAGCCGGTCACCTGCATGATCTCCATCAGCCCTGCTCTCCTTTGGAGACGGCCCCGGCGCCGCTGGCGGCGGCTGGATCGGAGCTCAGGGTCCCAGGCTTAGGGGCTGGCGGGGCTTTGCCGGCGTCGGGGTCCCAATGGTCGATGATGCCCACGATCGTCAGATCGCTGGGATACGACTTACTGCCGGCGGCCTCCCGCGCTGCGGAGCTGCCCACACAAATCACCCAATCGCCGGGAATGCAACCCACGGCATCGACGGCCACCTTCTGGGTGCTGCCATCGAGCACCACTTGCAGGTGTTTATGCTCAAAATCGGGGATGCGATTGGTGGAGACCAGGGGCTTCACCACTTTGCAAATCAACATTTCAGTGGCCTCCTCCCGTCTCAAAGCTGATCGTTGACCCTACCGCTTCGGCAGGGTCGAGCCGGTCCTTGTCGTGCACGGTGAGCAGGGCATGGATCAAGCCTTGGTCAAACAGGTCCTTATAGCGGGCCCGCATCGCCGCCAGGACCCGCTCAGCGCGGCCGACGGCCCGCTCCCTTGCCCCAGGCACCTTGCCACTGTAATCGAACCGCACCACCACCGGCACCGGCAAACCGCGCGACACATTGAGGGACTTAAAGATCTTGACGCCCACATCCAAGTCGGCAGCGCCTTCTTCAACCGTATCCATGTAGGCAAAATAAGTGAGATTGCGCAAGTGAATCTCCTTGAAGCCAATCCCTACTCCGATGAACCGTTCGGCATGACCCGCATCGCCATAATTTCCCCCGTGGACCTGGCGGACATAATCGATCTGGGATAGGTTGTTTTCGATCAGCCGGCTGATCAACTTCACCATGCCGGGGTCGGGGCTGGCGGCGGCCGCTTCCTCCACCATCGCCTGGATGCGGGCCCGGCCCTCCTGGCTGTTGAGCCCAAACGTAGCGTCGTAAACGTCGCGGGCATCCAGCCAACGGTCCAGGTGGGTGCTGCCGTCGAGGCCCGGCACATGCACCCGGATCGCATCGGTGTCGGTGTCGATCCCGATCAGCAGGCGGTCCACCGAGGCACCGCAGCAGAAGCTGTTTTCCACGGCCTGCTGGAAATCCTGGAGCCGCTGGGCGCCGCAGGAAGCGGCCAAGCTGTCGTTGCTGCCGTGGGCGGCGCAACCCTCATGCTTTGGATCAAGCGAACTGAAGTGGTACAGAACCACCTTCAGATAGCGGGTGTCGGCATGGGCTTGGTTGGGCTGGGCTTCCCGATAGCGGCGGTGCTCGGTCTTGATCCAGCGGTTCACCGTGTTCTCCACGTCAAACAGGGCACCGGCATGGGGGCGGCGGCGCACGGCGCTGTAGGGCAGCCTCAGGGCGAAGGCGATCGCATGGGCGAGGCGGCCATCGGCGCAGGGGGTGATATCGAGCAGGTGGAAACCGCAATCGAGCAGGAATTGCTCAAAGTCGCGGGCTGCAGCCGAGTCGCGCGCTCCAGCCAGGGGGTCGTGCTGGAAGAAGCTGGCGCTGATCTGTTCATAGGTCTCGAACAGGCACCAGGCGAACAGGGTGCGCATGTCGAGTTGGCTCACCCAGGCCCGCTCCAGGATCGGCAACGGCAGCTCATAACCCAGTTGGGCCTTGGCAAGCTGCTGGGCCCGGGCCACGAAATCGTCCTCGTGTTGGAGGGCCGAAAGCTGCTTCAGCAGCGGCACGATCCTGTCAAACGCCTGCTTGACCCGTTGGTCGTAGGCCTGCAGAGCGGCGTTGCTGCGGCCATCGCTGAGCGGATGAAGTCCGCCAGAACGACGCCTGGCCAAACCAGCTGGGGAGGCAGGGGCTTGGCCACGCACGTCGGCCAGCCTGTCGCGGAGATCGGAGCCTTCCGCAGCAGGACGCCGCCGCGGTGCGCTCGGGGCCAGGGGGCGGATGGGGGTGGGAACTGGACGGCGGGGCATGGCCGATCAGCCCCGGGCGCCGCCAGACACCGTGATCAGCGATCCGGCGAGGGTGTTACCGCTGCCACCGGTGATCCGGCTTACGGGTTCAGGCACCTGCTCGTTGCGCTTCGACTGGAAACCGGGCATGGCGGTTAGCCCCCCCTGGCGACTGGGATTGCGGCGCCGCGCCGAGACCCCTTCCGTACCGGTGACCCGATCGCCGCGGTCCCAATCGTCGCCCGTGATGTTCTGGCCCGAGCCTTCGCCGGTCACCCGCGAGACGAAACCAGCAGCGGCAGCAGCGGCGGGGTTCGACGCGACGAGCGCGACGGCAGCTGGGGCTGGCGCTGGGGCGAGATTGGCGGCTTGGGCAAACCGGGCCGCTGGCGCAAGGCGGGCTGCAGGAGCCAGACGCTCTGCAGGAGCAACAGCTGGCTGCCTGCCGCGGCGGTCGGAGCGGAACTGTTCAGTGCCGGTGACCTTGCCACCGGCCATGTCGAAAGGGCCGGTGATGCGCCCTCCAAATTCATAGCTGCTGCCGGTGACGGCACCCTGCGTCGCGCGCTCGCCCTGGGCCACCCGGGCGGGGGACTGGACGCTGAACTGTTGCCAGGGCGCCGTGCCGATCGGCAGCGGAAAGTCGGCGTCGGCGGTGGTGGCGGCACCGCAGGCTTCCAGCTGCTGGTCAGCCCCGACGTAGGGGGTACCGCTGACGGGGCCGCAGGCTCCCCGTTCGGCCCCGGTCATCCCACCGCCGATGCCGGGCTGGATGCCCGTCATCACGGAGCCCATGCGCACCGGAGTGCGCTGGCGCACAGCGGCCACCTGGCTGGTGGAGCACCAATTGCCGGCCTCCTCAAGGCCCGCGTAGGGGGTGCCGGTCACCACCTTGCAGGTGCCGGGTTCATCGCCGGTCACATTGTCGGAGCGGCCGGTGCGGGTGCCGCTCACCACCAGATTGCGGTTGGTGACGCTGAAGCCCACCTTGGCGGCTTCCGGCTGGGGACGGGTGGCACAGAACTGGTCGTACTGCTGGGTCCCGATGTATTCGTCGCCCGTGATCAAGCGACAGCTGCCGGGCTCATCGCCGGTGACCTGGCCGCTGCGGCCGACGTGGGTGCCGGTGATCCCCGTGCCCCGCAGCGTCTGCAGGCTCGCCACCTTCTGGGGCGAGCGGCCCGGCTGCTCAAATTGTTCGGTGATGTATTGGCTTCCGGTGAGCTGGCGGTTGGAGCCGGCTTCATTGCCGGTCACCCGCTCGGAGCGGCCGACCATCACCCCCGAAACCGGCCGACCGGCGGAGGTGACCGTCTGTCCCACCTTGCGCGGGTTGGGGGTGTTAATGCCGCAGTAGGCCGCATCTTGATTCGCCGAGACGTACTCGGTGCCGGTGACAAGCTTGCAGGTGCCGGGTTCATCGCCGGTCACCTTTTCGGAGCGGCCCACCTCGTTACCGGTGACGCGGTTGCCATGGCTGGTGGCGCTCACCCGCACCTTGGCGGGCTGGCGGCTGGGCATGTCGCTCTGACAAAAGGTATTGAAGATTTCAGCTCCGAGGTACTCGGTGCCCGTGATCGCGCGGCAGGTGGCCGCATCGTTGCCGGTGGTTTTTGGCGAGCGGTTGGCCTGGGTGCCGGTCACCACCTGGCCGGCCAGGGTGTGGCTGACGCCCACCTTGAGGCTCGCCTCCCGCTGCAGGGCCTGCTTGGAGCCGTTGCGGTTGGGGCCGGTGGGGCGGGTGGCCCCTTGGCGGGCGGCCCCAGCCGAGCCCACCTTGCATTTGAGTTCGCGCACCTTCTGGGCGAGCTCTCGGCTGCTCAGATCGGGGTTGCCCTGGCGCGCCACGCTGGCGGCGCTGGTGCTATAGGGCGTGTTCGAGGATTTGCCCCGCTTGGACAGGGCCTCGCGGCGGGCCAAGACAAGGGCTCGGCTGGGGTTGTGCACAGCGGCACGCTTGGCCGTGCTGGCTCGACGCTGCTCGGCGGCGCCAGCTGGGGTGCTCGGGGTGCGGCTGTTGTTGGAGAGGGACAGGCTGTCGCGCCGACGGCTGGCGCTCTGGCTCGCGACCGGTTCCCGGTCCTGGCACTTGCACGTGTGCTCGGCCTTGGCTGGGACGGGTGCGGCAGCGGTTGCCGGGCGCGGCAGGTCGGTGCGGGTGCGGTCCTTGGAGCCATCGGCCCGCTTACCGCGCCGGGAGAGGGCCTCCCGGCGGGCGAGCACCAACTCGCGGCTGGGGTTAGCGACCGGCTTGCCGGCCGGGCGACCGGCTGGCCGCCCGGCGGCTTGGGGCGAAGCCAGGGAGGCCGGGGCGGAGCGGCCGGGGCGGGTTGGGCGGCTGGCAGTACGGCTGGCCGTAGCCGTGGGCCTGGCAGCGCTGGCCGCCGCCTGGGCTGGGCTGGCGGTTGGATCCACCGCCGTGCGGGCCGGACGGGCGTCGTTGGCTGTGCGAACGCGTCCGGGGGAGGAGCTGTAACGGCCAGCGGATTTCTTGCCGCCATCGGTGAGGGCCTTGCGGCGCTCAAGGGCTGCTTGACGACTCGATGTGCTGGCCATGACCGCCCGGGGAAGAGGTTGACAACGTCACAGGGACGCCTGGGAGACGCCACTGGGGACGTCAAGGGAAAGGGACGCCTGGGAAAGGGGACGTCTGGAGGCAAAGCGAACCTGGAAACTCCAGATTCACCAGCCCGGCAGCTGCCATGGATGGCTAGCTACAGAAATGCTGTTTGGGTGCAACGCTGCTACCAACTGCAAGGCTCGACAAGGAAGTGCAGGGACTTGCCTAAATCAAGCTGCCATCGGCAGTGATGTTGCCGCAGATGTTGGTGGGTTGAGCAATCCTCGATTCGAGGGCAAACCTTGATCGTTTGACGAACGGCTACCTGCTAGGTAAATAGCTAAATCAATAGCCAGATAAACAGCTAGTAGTGGCTTGCGAGTTGCGAAGTAAGCTGCTCAACCCTGTTCCATTTGCTGCGGTTGCGCCTAGAAGACGTAACCGCAGACCATGGTTCAGCGGCCCTCGAACACCACGAAGCAGGCACCCTGGCTCTGGGTGTAAGCGTCGTAGCCGACCAAGCGCACATGGTGGTCGGGGTAGGCGCGGTGACAGGCTTCGAGCTCGTTCACAATCACACCGAGATCCTTCTCACCGAAGAAGGGCAGCTTCCAGTACGACCAATAGGTGACCATCGAGCGGCTGGGGTGGACGTGCTCGACGAGGGGGCTCCAGCCCTGGGCGATGATATAGGCAATCTGGTCGTAAATTTCATCCTGGGTGAACGGCGGCAGGAAGCCGAATGTCTCCAGGGTGGCGACTGTTTGGTAGTCACCCACGGTGCTGTTGAAGGGCATGGGGGGCCTTGGTGGTGAAGGGTTTGGAGGCGTCGTTACAGAAACAGCCAGCTTGGAAGAGGAGCCAAAATGGCTCCTTTCCCAGCGGTTACCGCAACCTGATCAGGGGTGGGTGATCAGTGGACGTCGAGCTTGTCGACGGTGTCGAACTCGAACTTGATTTCCTTCCAGGTTTCGAGGGCGATCGCCAGCTCGGGGCTGTGCTTGGCGGCTTCGGTGAGGATGTCGCGGCCTTCGCGTTCGATTTCACGGCCGGCATTGCGGGCCTTGACGCAGGCTTCCAGGGCCACCCGGTTGGCGGCGGCGCCGGCGGCCGAACCCCAGGGGTGGCCGTGGGTGCCACCACCGAACTGGAGCACCGAGTCGTCACCGAAGATGGCCACCAGGGCGGGCATGTGCCACACGTGGATACCGCCGGAGGCAACGGCGAACACGCCGGGCATGGAGCCCCAGTCCTGGTCGAAGAAGTTGCCGCGGCTGCGGTCTTCGGGAACGAAGGATTCCCGCAGCTGGTCGATGTAACCGAGGGTGGTTTGGCGATCCCCTTCGAGCTTGCCCACCACGGTGCCGGTGTGCAGTTGGTCACCACCGGAGAGGCGCAGGCACTTGGCTAGCACCCGAAAGTGAATGCCGTGCTTGGGATGGCGGTCAATCACCGCGTGCATGGCGCGGTGGATGTGGAGCAGCATGCCGTTTTTGCGGCACCACTTGGCCAGACCGGTGTTGGCGGTGAAGCCACCGGTGATGTAGTCGTGCATGATGATCGGCTGACCCAGTTCCTTGGCGAACTCGGCCCGCTCGTACATCTCTTCGGGGGTGTTGGCGGTGCAGTTGAGGTAGTGCCCCTTCTTCTCGCCGGTTTCTTCCTGGGAAGTACGAACAGCTTCAGCCACGAACTCGAAGCGGTTCTGCCAGCGCTGGAAGGGCTGGGAGTTGATGTTTTCGTCGTCCTTGGTGAAGTCGAGACCGCCGCGCAGGCATTCGTAGACGACGCGACCGTAGTTTTTGCCGCTCAGGCCGAGCTTCGGCTTGATCGTGCAACCCAGCAGGGGACGGCCGTACTTGTTCATGCGGTCGCGCTCGACCACGATGCCGTTCGGCGGACCCCCGCAGGTCTTGATGAAGGCGATCGGGAAGCGGATATCTTCGAGGCGCAGGTGGCGCAGGGCCTTGAAGCCGAACACGTTGCCCACCAGGGAGGTCAACACGTTGGTGATCGAACCTTCCTCGAACAGATCGAGGGGATAGGCGATGAAGGCATAGAAGGATTCCTTGTCACCAGGAACGTCTTCGATGCGGTAGCAACGGCCTTTGTAGAAGTCGAGGTCGGTGAGGAGCTCGGACCACACGGTGGACCAGGTGCCGGTGGAGGATTCAGCGGCCACGGCGGCAGCCACTTCTTCCTTGGGCACACCTTCCTGGCCGGTGCACTTGAAGCAGGCCAGCAGGTCGGTGTCGAGGGGGACGTAATCAGGAGTCCAATAGGTGTCGCGGTACTCCTTAACCCCTGCGTCGTACTTCTTGCTCATGGATGGTCTCCGGTTGGGTCGTTAGGGATGTCGGATTGGGAGGCGTCAGCTGCTGCTGCCTCAGTCCTTCGAGCCCAGGCCGAAGCTGCTGTTCAGAGCAGGCTCCACCTCACGGTGGGGGCGGGCAATGATGTGGGCAGCCACCAGGCCATCACCCACGCGCTCACAGGCGTCGGCACCGGCCCGCACGGCAGCGTTGACAGCACCGGTTTCGCCACGAACCAGGACGGTGACGTAGCCGCCGCCCACAAATTCACGACCAATCAGGCGCACTTCGGCTGCCTTGGTCATGGCGTCGGCGGCTTCGATTGCCGGAACCAGACCGCGGGTTTCGATCATGCCGAGGGCGATGCCCATGGTTTCGTTTGCCATTACCTGCTCCTGGAGGAGGGGGGTGGAATGTTCGTGTGCAACCCTGCTCCGGCGCCCAACCCTCCGTCAACCCATTGCGGCTTGAACCGCCATCACCGTTACCGGGCCATCTGATAAGCAGATCTGATCGATGGCTTACAAAACGTAAGAAGTGCTGGGGTTCAGGGGGCTGTGCCAGGGCAGCCCCCCCCGCCTCCCCCCACCACCAGTGCTCCCGACCCAGCTCCGAGTGCGCCAGCCCAGCAGGCTCCAGCCCAGAAGGCTCCAGCTCAGAAGGTCTCGGCGTCGGAGACAAAGCCCACCCCCCCATAGCGGCGCAGCACCGGCTTCACCGCCTCCCGCAGGGCCTGGAGCAGGCTCGCCTCGCAGAACACGATCACGTGGGCATTTGCTCCGAAGCTGCTGAAGTCCATCGCTTCGGAAATCTCGCCGCCAACGCCCATGCCCGTGACGTGGCGCATCACCGAATAGCCCGGCGCACCGGCCTTGAGCATCGCCTTACAAACCTTCTCCACTTCCCGTTCATTAAGGAAAAGATCGATGCGCTTCATGGGTTGGTAAGCAGGGTTGTTGGGATCAGGGCTGGCGCCCTGCTGGCTGGGCTGCCGCGTCGGGACGACGGCTTTGGGTTTTGGGCGGAAGATTGGCCGAGCTGGCTTAGCCGAGGCTGGCCGGGATGCAACGCTGGACCAGGGCCATATAGATCGGGATTCCGACCACCACATTGAAGGGGAAGGTCACCCCCAAGGAGGTGGAAATGTAGAGGCTCGGGTTGGCCTGGGGCACGGTCATGCGCATCGCCGCCGGCACAGCGATGTAAGAGGCGCTAGCACAGAGCACCATAAATAGCAGCGAATCTCCCTGGTTAAGGCCCAGCAACCGGGAGATCCCAAGACCCACCAGGGCGTGCACCAAGGGCGCTAGGACAGCGAAACCGATCAGAAAGGCCCCCGCCTTGCGCAGATCCTGCAGGCGTTGGGCCGCGATTAGACCCATGTCGAGCAGAAAGAAGCAGAGCACTCCGTAGAACAGCTTTTCCGTAAATGGTTCCATCTTCTCCACGCCGGCTGGACTGAACGTTGCTACGGCATAGCCGATAATCAAGCTGCCGATCAGCAGGAAAATCGAGCCATTCAAAAAAGCCTCCCGCAGTAACTCCCCCCAACGCAGCCCGCCGCTCTCCTCCACTTCCAAGCGCCCTTCGCTAGCGGCCCCGGAGCGTGATGAGCCTGTTGTCGCCAGCCTGGCCATCACCACACCGATGACGATGGCGGGCGATTCCATCAGGGCTAGGGCCGCGACCATGAAGCCATCGAAGGGGATCTTTAAGACATTGAGAAAACTCTGGGCGGTGATGAAGGTGACGGCGCTAATCGATCCATAGGAGGCCGCCACCGCTGCGGCATTGTAGGGATCGAGCCGGGTGCGCAGCAGGAAAAAACTGGTGATTGGTATCAGCAATGACATCAAAATCGCCGCCCCGATCGTTAGCAACACCAACCGGCCCAGGCCGCTGTGGGCCAGTTCCACGCCACCGCGAAAACCGATCGCCAGCAGTAGATAAAGCGAAAAAAGCTTTGGTAGCGGCGAGGGAATCTCCAGATCGGAGTCAAGGATGACCGCCAGTACCCCAAGGAAAAAGAACAGAATCGGTGCTGAGAGCAAATTTTGCAGAACCAGGCTCGACTGCATCTGCTTTGGGCCCTTCGGGATCCAGGCAACTTACGAGGCTCAGGCTCGCCAAGGTCAGCACTCGCACAAAGTTCAAGCTGCCGCAGCCATATCAACCTGCTGCCATGCCTATGGTCTGCTGCGAGGCAGGAACCCCAGGCGTTTGCCCGGGGGTGGAATGTTCAACCCGTCCTGCCTCACCCCCCTCCAGGCCCCGCCGCCACCCCCCCTAAACCCAGCCCAAGCTCTCTAGACCCAGCCATCCAGCACAATGGGCCAAGAGCGCAGCGACCACCGTGAGCCTGGATCCTCGCCGCCTCAGCCCCCGGCTCGATGCACCCCGCCCTAGGCCGGTGCTGGTCATCGCCAGCGGCAACCCCCACAAGGTGGCGGAGATTGCAGCGATGTTGGCGGTGGTGGAGATCGAGGTGCGGCCCCAGCCCGAGGGCCTCGAGATCGAGGAAACCGGCACCACCTACGCCGCCAACGCCCGCCTCAAGGCCGAAACCGTGGCCCAACTGACCGGCCAGTGGGCTCTGGCCGATGATTCCGGCCTGGAAGTCGATGGCCTCGGCGGCCAGCCCGGCATCTTCTCGGCCCGCTACGCCGCCAGCGATCCGGAGCGCATCCAGCGTCTGCTCCACGACCTGGGCGACAGCCTCTACCGCAGCGGCCGTTTTGTGAGCGCCATGGCCCTAGCCGATCCCAGCGGTGTCACCCGGCTTGAGGGCAGCGGCCTCTGCCACGGCTCGATCCTGCGCCAGCCCGACGGCAACGGCGCCGGCTATGACCCGCTGTTCTGGGTGCGGGAGGCCGGCTGCAGCTACGCCCGGATGCCGGCCCACCTCAAAGCCAAGTTGGGCAGCCGCGGCAAGGCAGCCCGGCAGATGGCGCCCGGGCTGCGGCAGCTGCTGGGGGTCAACCCGAGTCTTCGGTGATGCTCGGGCTCAGGTGCTGCTGGGGCTCAGGTGCTGTTGGGGCTCAGCCGTTGATTTGGGCCACAGCCCGCATCGCTGCAGCCGCCGCCTCCTCCACATCCCCCTCCTTGCCCGCCAGGGTGAGCCGGCCAAAGGCGCCGACCGCCTTGACATCCACCACGGTGATGTTGGAGGCCTTTTCTGCTTCGTTGGCGGCGATGAGCACGTAGCCGGCGGGTTCGGTTTCGAGGATGAACATACTCATCCCCGCCAGAATCATCGAACCGCGCCTGTTTTGACGGTTGATCAAAACGGCATGGTCGGGATTGATGCCCCGGATGATCTCCGTCCAGGTCACCTCACAGCGACTGCGGCGATCAATGCTGCTGCCGATCGCCTCCAACACCACTTCGCCGGAATGGAGCACATTGCTCTGGTCGCGGTGATACATCGCGATCGAGCCAAAGGCCCGCTCCACCACCATCTGGCCGAGCCGCACCGTGCTGGCCTTGAGGGCAATATCGGTGACCCTGTGCACCGCCATGCCGGGGGAGACCTCAAGCCAAAGGCAGGCATCGCCAGGGATGGGCAGGAAGCCCTGACTGACCGTGCCCATGTAGGCGGCCAACTGGGGCTGCAGCGAATCGAGGAACACATAGGTGCGCAGCTCGATCGACTGGATGTGGCTGTACTGGCGGGGGATGCGGCGGCCGTCGCTATCGGTGGCCACCACGCAACTGGCCCCAGCGGCGTTGATGCCCAGGCTGCTGCCGGCCACATTGCCCCAGGCGGAGCCCGATTCGGTACCGGTCACGATGGGCCGATTGCCCTGCAGCGACGAGCGGCGGCGGCTGATGGCCCGGTCTTCGGCGGAGGCGGAGCGGAAGTTGGAATCCATCGGGCGCCGGGGCGTCACCTCCTAAAGGGACTAGCAGGGGTGGTGGGCTCAGGCGGGGTGGGACCCCAGCTCCAGTACCGCCAACAACGCAAGCGGGCAGGAGCAAGCGGCCTGGAAGTGGTGGGATCTTACGCCGCAGCGGTCGCCAAGCCCTGACGGCAGAGCCCTTTTGGTCGCTTCCGGCACTTTCGCTAGATCAGACCTCGCTATCAGTGGAATCACCACGGCCGATCGGTTCGATGCTCACACCAGCCACCCGCCTGCGCCTGCAAGCAATCTTGAATCGGATCGGCAACGACGAACCGGTAACCCTGCCGGAGCGCATTTACGTGCAGAAATTCGCCGACCACGACCAGGGGGTGGCCAGTTGGCTGCGGCAAGCCAGGCGTCGCCGCAGCCAGGGCGGCCCCGCCGATGGCATTGACAGCTTTCTCGACGCCCTCAACCTCGGCATTCCCGACCCCGACGCCACCTACCGCCCCGGCAGCGACGACATCGAGGACTGGTTTGGTGGCGCCCCGGGCTGGCTGCGGCGCAGCTGAGGCCCGCCTGGGCCAGGCCCCTGCCAGGGAGGTCCTCCCCTTGCAGTTCTTGGCGCTAGCGGTACCTTCCGGCCAATCGCTCCCCGTTTCGATGGCCGCCAAGCGAACCACCGACGCCGCTGCGGCCCCCGGCGCCGAGCCGATCCGCGCCGAGCCCTCCGCCGCCAACCTGCCCGACTGGATGGCGGCAGCGGTGCAGCAGGGGGTCAAGCCGGAGCAGGCCCTGGCCTTGATCGGCTTCGGGCTGATGGGCAGGCTGAACGAAGGCGGCCAGGATTTGCCCTGGGTTTGGAATGGCGAGGAGGATGGCGGCAGCGTCGATCTGCCGGCCCTGCGGCAACGGTTGGAGCTGGTGCAGCTGGCCCTCCAAACCGGCGCCCCGCTCAGCACCGCCGAGGTCAGCGAGCTGATCGGCACCCGCCCCGCCAGCGCCGTCGTGCAGCGCGGTGGGCTGACGGCCCGCCGGCTCAGCCGCAACGTCTGGAAGCTGAGCCGCAGTGCTGAGGAGGCGGAACGGACCAGTTCCAGCTTCAGCGAAGGTTTCCGCCGCCGGCTCTGAAGGGCAGCTCGAACCATTGCCTGGCTTGATCAATGGCTCTGATGCTGCTGCGGCCTCTAGCACCAGCCGTTGCGAAAGGGGCCGCCTGGTCGGGCTGCGGCGAACTCGCCCCTGTTTGAGCTGGCTTGGATTGAATCTGGATTCAACCTGGATTGAAGCTGGATTCAACTTGAAAAGAACCTGCCGTGCGTGCGCAGGCGCGGACATGGCCGCTCCGATCTCGAAATCTTGTAACGGTCTGCGGCCATGGCCACCGCCGCCTGGCTAATCCTGATGGGTTCCAGGTTGGGAGTTCCCCCCGCATGGTCGTGACCCCCACCTCCAGCCCGCTGTCCGCCGCTACGGCGCAGCCAGGCCAGGCCCCGTTGGCGTCGAGTCAGGGCCTTGAGCTGCGCCGCGAAAATGGCCAGCGCGAGGTGTTCTGTGGCCTCACCTCGATTGTCTGGCTGCACCGCCGCATGCCCGACGCCTTTTTTCTGGTCGTGGGCTCCCGCACCTGCGCCCACTTGGTGCAAAGCGCCGCTGGCGTGATGATTTTCGCCGAACCCCGCTTCGGCACGGCGATTCTTGGCGAACGCGACCTGGCCGGCCTGGCCGATGCCAACGACGAACTGGATCGCCTCGTAGCGGATCTGCTGCAGCGGCGGCCCGAGATCCGCACCCTCTTCCTGGTGGGCTCCTGCCCCAGCGAAGTGATCAAGCTCGATTTGGCCAAGGCGGCCGAGCGCCTCACCCACAGCCACCGCGGCCGGGTGCGGGTGCTCAACTACAGCGGCAGCGGCATCGAAACCACCTTCACCCAGGGGGAAGACAACGCCCTGCTGGCCCTGCTGCCGCTGATGCCCGCGAGCGACGAGGAGCAGCTGCTGATCGTGGGCACCCTGGCCGATGCGGTGGAAGATCGCTTCATGGCCCTGTTTGGGCGGATGGGGGTGCCGCTGGTGCGCAGCCTGCCGCCGCGCCGCTCCACCGACCTGCCGCCGGTGGGCAAGGGAACCAGGGTGCTGCTGGCCCAGCCTTTTTTGAGCGGCACCGCCCGGGCCCTGGTGCACCGCGGCGCCAGCTTGGTGGAAGCCCCCTACCCGTTTGGGGTGGAGGGCAGCCGCGACTGGATGGCGGCGGCGGCGGCGGCCTTCGGCATCGGCGCCGAGCCGGTGGCAGCCGTGCTCGATCCGCTGGTGGAGCGGGGGCGCCGCGCCCTGGCGCCGCACCGCGACAAGCTGGCCGGCAAGCGGCTGTTCCTGCTGCCCGATTCGCAGATGGAAATTCCCCTGGCCCGCTTCCTGAGCCGGGAATGCGGCATGGAGCTGGTGGAGGTGGGGGTGCCCTACCTGGATCGCCAGCTGATGGCGGCCGATTTGGCCCTGCTGCCGGCCGGCACCCGCATCTGCGAGGGCCAGGACGTGGAGCTGCAGCTGGAGCGGGTGCGCGCCGAACGCCCCGATCTGGTGGTCTGCGGCCTCGGCCTGGCCAATCCGCTCGAGGCCGAGGGCTTCGCTACGAAGTGGTCGATTGAGCTGGTGTTCAGCCCGATCCATGGCTGCGACCAGGCCGGCGATCTCGCCGAGCTGTTCGCCAGGCCCCTCAGCCGCCGGGCCCTGCTCTCCTTCGCCTGAGTTGCCTGGCCTAGCCAGCTGTCCTTAGCTAAGCCAAGCCCCCTCCGGTCCTTACGTCCCCCCAATCCCAGCCGCCCCGATGGAACTCACCCTCTGGACCTATGAAGGCCCGCCCCACGTGGGTGCGATGCGGATCGCCGCCTCGATGGAGGGGGTGCACTACGTGCTGCATGCCCCCCAGGGGGACACCTACGCCGATCTGCTGTTCACGATGATCGAGCGGCGCAACCGGCGGCCGCCCGTTACCTACACCACCTTCCAGGCCCGCGACCTGGGCGGCGACACCGCCGAACTGGTGAAGCGCTCGATCGCCCAGGCCGTGGAGCGCTTCCAACCCGAGGCCCTGCTGGTGGGGGAGAGCTGCACCGCCGAGCTGATCCAAGACCAACCCGGTGCCCTGGCCGCCGGCATGGGCTTCGGCGACCTGCCGATCGTGAGCCTGGAGCTGCCCGCCTATTCCAAAAAGGAAAACTGGGGAGCGGCGGAAACGTTCTATCAACTGGTGCGGAGCCTGTTGAAAAACCAGCTGCCGGAGCCGGGCGCGGCCAAGCCCGCCCCGAGTCGCTGGCGCCAGGAGGGACGCCGGCCGCGGGTCAACCTGCTAGGGCCGAGCCTGCTGGGCTTCCGCTGCCGCGATGACGTGCGCGAGGTCACCCGCCTGCTGGCGGAGCTGGGCATTGATGTGGCGGTCACCGCCCCCTTGGGCAGCCGCCCGGCCGATCTGATGCGCATCCCCAGCGCTGACGCCAACGTCTGCCTTTACCCCGAGGTGGCGGCTTCGGTATGCAGCTGGCTGGAGCGCAGCTTCGGCATGGCCACGGTTAAGACGGTGCCAATTGGTATTGCCGCCACCGAAGCCTTCCTGGCGGAGCTGGCCCAGGTGCTCGACCTAGACCCCGGGCCCGGCGAGACCGGGGCCAGCGAGACCGGGGCCGGCAAGGCCGGGGCCAGCAAGGCCGGCCGGGCGGCGACCAACGGGGCTGCCGGCCTGGGGGAGCGGGCTTCGCGCCTGCCCTGGTATTCGCGCTCGGTGGATTCCACCTACCTCACCGGCAAGCGGGTGTTCATTTTTGGCGATGCCACCCATGCGGTGGCTGCGGCCCGGATCGCCAGCAAGGAGCTGGGCTTCGAGGTGGTGGGGCTGGGCAGCTACAGCCGCGAGCAGGCCCGCGAGGTGCGCGCCGCCGCCAAGGAGCTGGGCCTCGAAGCCCTGATCACCGACGACTACCTGGCGGTGGAGCAGGCGATGGCCGAGGCCGCCCCGGAGCTGGTGCTCGGCACCCAGATGGAGCGCCACAGCGCCAAGCGGCTCGGCATCCCCTGCGCCGTGATCAGCACGCCCTTGCATGTGCAAGATGTGCCAGCCCGCTTCTCCCCCCAGATGGGCTGGGAGGGGGCCAATGTGATCTTCGACAGCTGGGTGCACCCGCTGATGATGGGGCTGGAGGAGCACCTGATCGGCATGTTCCGCCACGATTTTGAGTTTGTGGACGGCCACCGCAGCCACCTGGGCGATGGGGCGCCGGCGGCTGCGCCGCAGGCGGCTCCGGCAGCAGCACCAGCCGATCCGGCCGCCGCACCCGCAACGGTGCAGACGGGGCCTGGAGGGGCTGGGTCTGCCGCCACGGCAACGCTGGTGGCCGAACCAGCGCTGGCTACTGCCCAGGAGACGGTGCAGGACAACGGCCTGGCAGCCGCTGGCCCATCCCCGCAAGGGGAGCCCCACTGGAGCGCCGATGGCGAAGCGGAGCTGGCCAAGATCCCCTTTTTCGTGCGCGGCAAGGTGCGTCGCAACACCGAAACCTTCGCCCGCGAGCGGGGGATGGCCCGCATCGACGCCGAAACCCTCTACGACGCCAAAGCCCACTACAGCCGCTGATCCCTGGCCCACCGCCGCCCCGCCGGGTCCACCATGATGGGGGTTGTTGAGAGGCCCCCATGCAGGCTACTTGGAATGGCGTGGTGATCGCCAACAGCGACAACATCGTGACCGTGGACGGCAACGCCTACTTCCCGCCCGAGGCCCTGGATCCGGCCTGTTTCCAGCCCTCTGATCACCGCACTGTCTGCGGCTGGAAGGGCGAAGCCCATTACTACAACGTGGTGGTGCAGGGTGCCGTGAACGCCAACGCCGCCTGGTATTACCCCGATCCGAAGCAGGCGGCCGAGCAGATCAAGGGGCGGGTGGCCTTCTGGAAAGGTGTGAAGGTGGCCTGAGGCCAAAGCGGCAATGATCACCGTGATTGGGCGATTTGCCTTGGCTGCCCTCAAATTCGATGCCTTTCCTACTAAGGACAAGAACCTTGAGCACCAACAAAATCTGGGATCACTGCCAATCGCCGTACTCGTTGTGGGCGCGGTGAGCAATCGAATGGAGCCCCCTGCTCCGTAGGATCCAAATATATTGCGAGAAATTAACCATAGCCTACCTTGCTCGCTGCGGTAGGCTATGGCTAACGAGCAAAGATAGATTGTGGCTAGCCACGCCCTTGTCTGGTGTTTAGGCTATCCATGCTGGCAAATTGGGAGGGGATCTGCTTCAGCACAGTGGGTTTGAAGCATCAATGGGGGAGGCTTTTAGCGTGATATGCGGCAGGAGAGCCCGCAGGATGGGTTGCTATGGGGTCCGCCCGTACAGCGTTCGAACCATCAGGCTGGCCTGATGCCAAGCAAGGAAGTCTGCATGCCACGAGCGAGGCATTTCGTCGCTGTCAACTTCACCAGCGCCTTCGCGTTGGCGAGCGGCAGACGTGATGGTTGCCGTAGCCAGGTGGCGCCCATACCTTACGCACCATCAGACCAGATCAATGCCTTTCTTACCCAACTCGCAGTGAGTGAAAAACTTAGCGCATCCAGCCAGAATCAGGCCCTTGGCGCATTGCTGCTCCTCTTCAGTAATCTGCAGAGCACCCCTGCCTTGGTAGCTCAAATACTTTACGGTAGTGGGTTGAGGCTCATGGAGGCGCTTTGCCTACGGATTAAGGATGTGGACTTCGAGAAAAACTCCATTGTGGTTCGGGATGGAAAGGGGGGATAAAGATCGAATCACCATGTTACCGGAGAGCCTCAAGGCGACGTTGCAGTCACACTTAACGAGCGTGTACGCACTGCACCAGAAGGATCATTCGGGTGCCACCAGATCGATGCCAGCCAGATACAGAAAGCGATGCGTGCAGCCACTTGGACATAGCGATGTAAAAACCACCATGATCTACACCCACGTACTCAACCGTGGAGTGGTTGGTGTTAAAAGCCCTGCAGATCTTCTCTTTTCCTGGCAACCGCTAAGCACCAGGTCAGCAGGGAAACCGTGGTTAAGCTTGGGATGTTATGCGGACCGTCCATCATGCTTGGCCGGATCGGCCCCATCCTTGAGAAGCCAAGCAGTGCAATCGATCTGAGGCATCAGTCCAAACGGGATTAAGCATGATAGGCTGAAGCTAGGCTGACTTGATGGGATGTTATGCGGTCCGCCCATACAGCGTTGGGCGGACGTCTTGAATCACCTTCACCGTATGATGGAAGCGAGACTACCCTAGATGGCATTGTGACAACGCTGATCAAAGCGCAGGTCTGGAAATACAAATCCATTGAGGACTCAACGCCGGTGCAGCTCGCCCCTGACGTGACGGTGCTCGTCGGCAAGAACGAATCTGGCAAAACCGCGTTTCTCGAAGCGCTGCACAAGGCTCTGCCGCTCGGCGCAATCAAGTACGACTACGTCGCCGACTACCCGCGTAAGGACTTAATTCGATACCGGGCGCAGCATCAGGCGAAGAACTACCAGAAGGTCGTGCAGCTGACCTTTCGCATTGAGAAGGCGCTTGCCGACAAGATCAACAAAGAAGTCTTCGGCGGCGCGGAGATTGTTACTGCCGGCATGATTTTCACGCGCGATACGACCATCGCCAACACCACCACCATCGGCTTCGATATCGACCACGATGCAGCGCTAACAGCACTACGGAAGCCTCTCGCTGATCTTGAGCACACCGAGGAGGTGTTTAACAGCGCTGAAACCCTTGAGGACGTGCTGGCAAAGATTGAAGAACTGAACTTGCCCGCGGACAATCGACTGGCAACATTCGCGGCGAAGTGGCGTGCAGGGACGAGCAAGGCAACGGGCTGGGGTTTGGTTGATGGGCATTTATGGCAGGTCTATCTTTCACCATCTCTGCCTAGATTTTTGTACTTCGATGACTACAATCTGCTTGAAGGCAAGATCAACCTGCCTGCCTTGCAGCAGCGCGAAGCTGCGGGCCAGATGACCAAGTCCGACGAGACCGCTCAGGGCCTTCTGCAACTTGCGGGCACCACCTTGCAGGAGCTTATGAGCGAAGAGGGTTACGAAACCGCCAAAGCCAAGCTTGAGGCCATTGGGTTGGACATCACGCAGAAGGTCTTCGAGTTCTGGAAGCAGAACCAAGACCTGGACGTGGAGTTCGACCTCAAGACCGACAGCACGGACGTTGTGCCCTACAGCAGCGGCGTCAACCTCTACATCCGTATCAAGAACCGCCGGCATGGAGTCAGTGTGCCGTTCGATCAGCGCAGCAAGGGCTTCATCTGGTTCTTCAGCTTCCTAGTGTGGTTCGACGCCGTGCAATCACGCGTCGATACGGACAATGCGCTGATTCTGCTGCTGGATGAACCGGGACTCAACCTCCACGGCTTAGCGCAGGCCGACCTCCTAGCTTACATCCGCGAGCTATCTAAGCAGCACCAGATCCTCTACACGACGCACTCGCCATTCATGGTGGACAGCGCGCGCCTGGATGATGTGCGCGTCGTCGAGGATCGCGTTAAAGAAGGTACCAAGATCACCGGCGACTTGGCCGGCTCGACTGACGAAAGCTTGTTCCCCCTCCAGGCTGCGCTCGGCTACTCCATCGCACAGAACCTGTTCATTGCCAAGAAGAACATTCTGATCGAAGGCCCATCCGACCTGATCCTGCTGCAGCACTTGGGCGCCCTGCTGGAAGCAAGCGGCAAGCAAGGGCTGGGTGACGCGATCCTCGTGCCGGTTGGTGGCCTCGACAAACTCGCTACCTTCGTCGCGCTCCTCGGGTCGAACAAACTGAATCTCGTGGTGCTGCACGACCGCGCAGGCAGTCCGCACCAGAAGCTGGAAGACCTAGTGCGACAGAAGCTGATCGAACGGAAGCGTGTCCTCGATTTCTCGATGTTCCTAGACCCGGTGCATTCCGAAGCCGACATTGAAGACCTGCTACCCGCCGACGCCTACATCGCGGCGTTCAACAAGGCCTACGCCAAGGAACTAGACGGTGTTACATTAACAAGCTCCGATCTGGGTGCACAGCCCCGCATAATCGAACGCATCAACCACTGGCTCAAGGCCAAGGGCATCACGCTATTGAAGGATGGCGGTTTTAACCACTATCGCGTGGCCCAAGCCGTGCTTCCAGCCCTCACAGTCGCGGCAATGCAACCGGACGAACTGGCGCGATTCGAGAGGTTGTTTGCAAAGGTCGGTGAGGTGCTGTGACGTCATTGACTTCGCCGTCCAACATGCCCCTCGAGTGGACAGGCCACCACCAGCATTCTGCTTCGCCACCGCAAGCGCCTTGCCTGCCACTCAGGGGCAGCGTTGGCTGGTCTCTCACCACTAAATTAGAGGCCACATTCATTTACCGCTATGGTGAGCTTCATGGCTATCATTTTTGGGGCTGCCGTGCTCAAGGGCGGAGGAGCGAGCAACACCCTTAGGCGAAGAATACTAACAGGAATCAAAATAAAACAGGAGGGAATGGTAAGCAAACTCGTTTTATCTGGAAGAGGAGGAGTGAACCTTCCCTCCGAAGCCTGTGTGATGAAAAAAATTGCTTTGGACGAAGGAATCAGGGAAGATGATATTCTAATTGATCAAGAATCGAGAACAACTATTGAAACGGTAATTTATTGTAGCAGAATAGCTCGCGCGCACGGCATCACAAAAGTCCTAGTCGTCACAGATAGGTATCACATGTGTAGATGCAGGCTTGCGTTTCTGGCGGTCGGGATTGAAAGTGAACCAATATTCGCCGATCCCAGGCTTTGTCGATCTAGCAATTATGCAATGGCCAAGTCAATAGCGAGAGAGGCGATAGCTTGGATCACCAACGCACCAAAGATTGTATATCTATATTTGTCTTACAAGCTAGTCTTGTGTCTCTAGTTGCAAACAAAGGCAATCATGTCTTTAGTTGCTTTACTTTGTGGTTCCACCCATTTCGAATATCCTTTGGCAAACCATCTCTTAGAACCACAGTCTGCTACAGCGGCAACCACCTCATTACCTATCTTATATGTAAAACCTCGTTTACCAGGCGAACCTATGATACTTTTGCTATCTACGGATACTTTTTCACCAGTTATAGCAACTCCCATGGTCTCCCATTGTTCACTTCGAAGACTCAGGAAAAGTATAGCGAATAAAAAGGCCATAAGGCTAGATCCAAGACCTGCCAATATTAAGCCTCTTTTTTTTGCAATGATTCGGCTTGCTTTTTTATTTAATACAATTGAGAGAACTTCAGCAGGGATATTTCCTTCAGGTTGGTAGACTGTCACGGCCCGAAGATAATTCGGGATTTGCTCAAATTCTACATGTGAGAGCATGACGGGTATAACCCTATCCTTAGGATGGGGCCACTTACCACGGGCAAAATTAAGTTCAGTAAGGCAATAACAGCCCTTATCGATTGAGTATTTACTAATTAAGAAGATGAATACATCGCTATCTTTAATTGCTTTTAGTATGTGAGCATTGTAGTCTCCACCTGGAACAAGAGACTGCGAATCAAAAAAGACTTTATTTTTATCCCCAGCTAAGGCCAGCTGGATTTGTTCTGCAATGGGTCGATCTTCAGATGCGTAGGAAAGAAAAACTCTCATTGCAAGCTATTGAAGAGGTTGACAAGAATAGGAAGGACCAAGCAGAATGCTGAAAAATAATACTTGTTACGAAGAGATGATGTTAATGTAAAATATAAATTCTTGATGCGTCGCTTGGATCTGACATAAGTTAGCACCTACTCTCTCTCCGTCGCCAGCCAACAAGCCCCTCGAGTGGACAGGCCACCTTCATCTCTATGCTTCGCCACCGAAAGCCCCTTGCCTGCCACTCAAGGGCAGCGTTGGACCGACCGGTAAACGGGGGCCATGAACCAGTCTGCGGCTAAGCAGCTACAATGGGTTGAGGAGGTGACTTCAATGTCTAGACAGTTTGATGTAGTAGTCGAAAAAGATTCAGAAGGCTTCTTTGTGGCGACCGTCCCTGCTCTTCCCGGTTGCCATACGCAAGCTAAATCCTTGGATCAATTAATGGAGCGTATCAAGGAAGCCATTGAGCTTTGGCTGGAAGTTGCAGGCACTCATCCTGAGTCGCTTGACTTTGTAGGAGTACAACGGGTTACCGTAGAAGTGTGACGAGATATTCTGCGATTTCAGGAAAGACTCTCATCGCAGCCTTGAAGAGAATTGGTTTTGACGAAATCAGGGTAAGAGGGAGCCACCATTTCCTTAAGCACCTGGATGGAAGAACGACAGTTGTTCCCGTTCATTCGAATGAATCGTTGGGGCCTGGCCTCTTGGCAAGCATCCTTCGTGATGTCAAGCTCTCAAGAACTGAATTGCAAGACCTTCTATGACGCACGCAACGGCTGTCCAACATCAAGATTCAGCGGCCGGGGCCAACGATGGCTGATGAATACACTGGGCTTCTTCCCGCCGCTGATCTTGAGCGTTGGACACCACTTGTCAAGTCAGTGAAGACTGACAAGCATTGGCAGGCCCTAAGTATTATGCTAAAAGATAAAAGCTCTCTACGGAAAGATGCTCATCCTGGGTTCAATGGCGTCCATCATCGATGGAGTTTTAAACATACCTGATTATCATAGAGGGCATTTATCTCTCAAGACTGGAACAGTGGTAACTATTGCTTATCTTCCAGGCAAAGAAAGCAATCCATACCCAAGACTATCTGAGATGATTATTTCTCCTATAGATTTCCGTTCATGGGAACATTTGACCAGGATCAATACAAGAGTTGCAAATCGCCCAGGCGTTCTGAGGAAGCTAATGATTGCACTAGCAGAAGCAGATTTAGATATACTTTGCCATGCAAGCGGTCCATTAGAGAATGGGAGATTCCAACGAGTTGAATTCTTGGTAGATGCTGAACAGTTTTATAGGAGATTTGAAAGACTCAAGTCGGTCAACAAGAATCCCGATCCATACATTCTATTTGAACTTGAGCGTTGGCTAAAAAGTTTGATGATCAACGATCTTTGTTTTGATGGCCAGCGCGCTCGTCTAAAGGTTCGGCCAATGGAGGCTTTTAGGCGTGCATGGAGGGCCTATCGAAAGATGATGATGAATGACAAACATGATCAACCAATTAAAGGATATGGTGTTGTCGAGAGAGGTTCATTACGTTTGCCCGAATCTGTAATTAACCGTATGGGAAGCAATCCTTGCATCATGTTAAACTCTGATACTAAAGATAGGATGATCCGCGCTTCCTTACTTGAAAAGCAAAATAGTTGCACTTTTCTTAGAGCTGTACATAGAGATATGCCTGGCTCGTCAGCCAGAATATGTAGCTCTCTTTCTAATCATTTCCAAATCGTAACCTCTTTATCCCGAATTAAGAGCCAAGGAGGAGCCAGTGACTTTGAGTTTATGCTATTCTCGCCTCGGCATAATACTCCTGAAGACGAATTAAAGCGGAGATGCATTATTGAATCACTCTTATCAGCTCAAGACCTTAGAGACCTTGATATCCATGTCTCTTATCCTGATGAAATTGGGTCAATAGGACCAGAACCTCGTGTACCTTTACCTGATATCGAAGCCAATTATCTGCAAAGTCCCCTGTCAGAGGCCTGTTCACTTGAAATGGATTTGATGGCGAGAAGCGCAAATAATATTCTTAAACAACGCATTAGCTTCTTCTATACCCAAGCCACCACAACGGATGGATTTGAGAATCCCCTCAATTCGCGCTTAGCTTATCAAGCATGCCGTGAACTACTATGCTTGCAAGGTGATCAAGAAATAGAACACTGTCGTATATTCGCTTCATATCCATATGCTTTCGAGAATCTCTTTAAAATCTTAGAGGAATATTTAAGCGATCAAGGTTTTGAGATTGTGACAGGGAAGGGCATTGATGGAAGAGCCGCATACAGAGATACAATCATTGATCGCATCAAAACATGCCATGGCTTTGTAGGAATTTGGAAGTATGATGAAAAAGTAGGGCCCATAAAGTTTTCACCCTGGTTGTCTTGGGAGCTTGGCATTGCCCAGGCTTGCGGAATGCCAGTTAGAATCTTACCACACGAGGCAATCGGAGCTGGCGATTTCATGCCTCATAGAACTATTTTGCCAGATAGAAATATGCCTCCGTTTGTTGAATCTGATTTCAGAAGATATATTATCCACAATTTAGCAACTTTAAAATCCGATGCCCAAGGCTTCGAGTGGTCCAAAAGGTCCGAAGGTTTCAATCAGTACTCTCAAACAAACTAATCCATGAGATGCCCAACAACATCATTCACCCGGCCCGATGCATGAAGTTTGCTCCTGGGCAAGGAATGCCGCGGGCGGGTGATGATGAGCGTTGGATGGGCTTAAGGCTTTTGCCCATAATGCACGCTCAGATCTCCTAACATGAGCGGGTCCCCCCCCCTGTTTCCAGTTCAAGTACATGGGGGGGGGGGGGTAGCATGTTATCGAACATTCATGCTCTCTTTCTTGCATGAAAAGGAAAAGACATCTCTTCTATCCAGGCCTCCTAAGTGAGGAGCTCCAGCAAAGGATTTCGTCAATTCGACATAGGGCTGACTCGATTCCCGAGGATCAGTTTCTCAACTCAACTCAAGAAGAGGTGGCCAATTACATTGAGCAAGATCTGCGCCTAGACCCATTAGTCTTGTATGAAGACAAACGGGAGATGGAACAGAGGGAAAGCACCATAGAGGTTGTCTCAGCGTTGGCAAGAGATCCCTTCGGCCGTCCAGGGCCACAAACAACGCCTGGTGTTTCCGTAAATATTTATATTCCCTACAGTGGAGATCCACTGCTGTGGACATTACGCCCTAGCCGCCATCAGAGTGTTTTCCCTCAGGGAGTTTTTACTGGTACAAGTGATGATGGTATTGGTCGTTTATGTATTGAGATTGAAGTGCCAACCTATGAAGAACCTTCACGGATCAAGGCCAGTCTTGAGGCCGAGCTGGAATCCCTGAGATACTATCTCAGCTCCCAGAGATCAGAAGTCGATAGCTGGAATCAAAGGCTCCGTGACGCAATCCTACCTCCAGTTAAGGAATCTCTGAAAAACCCGCTAAAATCAATCCAGATCCAAGACTGAGACTGGAACGGATGGCTGACCCCCTCCAGCTGGGCTTTTCGGACTACGAGCAGATCTTCGCCAAAAAGCGGACGCGTCGTCAGCGCTTCTT
>CAIOGZ010000010.1 GCA_903858015.1 uncultured cyanobacterium | reverse complement strand
GGCTTCTACTCGGTGGATGACATCACCGGCAGCGTGGCGGGGTATCAACCCGGCGCCAACGGCTATCTGGCGCAGGCCCTGGCCCGCAGCAGGGCGGAGGGGCTGCTGCTGAGTGCAGACATCCTGCCCGCCTTCGGCCAGTCGCAGAGCTATCAAAACCTGGCGATCGACAGCCACAAGAGCTATGGGGTGCTGCTGCTGCAAAACGGCAGCAGTGAGGTGATGTTCTCGTCGTTCGCGGCGGCCAACCCGGGCGGCCTGGCGCAGATGGTGAGCCTGGGCAGCGGCGCGGCGGGGCTGGGGATGGTGCTGGGGATCGAGGACATCGCGGTGGGGCTGGCCCAGAGCGATCGCGATTTCAACGACCTGCTGCTGAAGGTGACGGGGGTGAGGGTGCCGATCTTCTGAGCGCACTGGGGAGGGGGTGGGGGTCACCTCGACCCGATCCACCGATCTGTCGATCCCTAGCCCATGACCAGCTCCTGGCCGCTGGCCCTGGGCCCCCAGCGCCCGGGCCAGCGGCCTCGGGCGCTGGGGGGCTGAGGCAAACTAGTTGCCATGACCGACAACAACAACTTCCGCTACGAACCCGTCGAGCGCTTCGGCGCCTCGATGACCAACCCCCGGCCCTGGAATCAGGGCGCCCTGGCGGGCGTGGAGTTGCTCAACGGCCGGGTGGCGATGCTGGGCTTCCTGGCGGCGATCACCGGCGAGCTGCTCACCGGGCAAGGGATCGTGGGTCAGCTGGGCTTGATGCTGCGCTGGCTGTTGGGCTGAAGGCTGCTGTTGGGCTAAAGGCCGCTGTTGGGCTGAAGGCCCTGGGCAGCTGGGACAGCCTCAGGGCTCCGGTTTGAGGAAACGGCCCGCCAGGCGCACGGCCAACACCGCGGCGGCGATGCCGTAGGCGGCGAAGGTGATCCCCTGGCCGCTGCTGCCCGCTTCGTAGGCGCCGCGCTGCAGCAGCACGAAATCGGCCAGGGAAGCCGCCGTGCCCCACAGCACCACCCAGACGCTCACGTAGGTCAATCCTTTCAGGGTTGGGTTCATGGGCTCTGGGGGGCGACAGGAGGGATGGCAGCGAAACCTAGGCACCCGAAGGCCTGGCCCTTCGCCTCGCGATCCAGGTAGCCAGCGGCGCGGACAGCCGGGCGGTAAGCCTCCACTACCTAACGCCCCCACGCACTTGTCCCCGTTAGCCCTAAATGCCGTCCCACCAGGCAGGCTTGCGCCATCCCTGACGTTCCACCTCCAGCCTTGGCCGATCAGGGCCAGCTCGACGACTTCCTCGCAGCCCTGGAGACGGCCGGCAGACCCTCAGCCAATGGACAGAGGACGAAGGGCGGCGGCAAGGACGCCGCTAAAGACAAATCGCTGGAAGCCTGGATCTGGGATGCGGCCTGCTCGATCCGCGGCGCCAAGGACGCCCCCAAATACAAGGACTACATCCTGCCGCTGATCTTCACGAAACGGCTGTGTGACGTCTTCGACGACGAGCTCAACCGCATCGCCGAGCAGGTGGGCAGCCATGCCTCAGTGTTCCCCACCTCGGCGACTGGGAACCCGCCGCCGCCAGGCTCCAGGGTCACGCCAGCTCGGCCCCAGGCCGGTGATGCCGCCTTAGACACGTCCTAAGCCCGGCTCGGCTGGCCTCCAGCTCCCGGCTGCCGGTCGTAGCGGCGCCGTTCGGCCTGCAGGGCTAGTTCGTCTGTGTCGGAGGATTCGAGCGGCAGGTCGAACCAGAAGGTGGTGCCCACGCCGCTTTCGCTGGCCATGCGCACCTGGCTGCCGTGTTTTTCGAGGATGCCGCGCACGATCGATAGGCCCAGGCCGGTGCCGGCTTCGGTGTGGACGGCATTTTCCACCCGGTAGAAGCGCTCAAAGATGCGCTCCTGGTCGGCTGGGGCGATGCCGCAGCCGCTATCGGCGATTTCGATCCGCATTCTTGGTAGCGGTGAGGTGAGCGCACAGTTGGGGTTATCGCCGGGGCTGGTGCTCGGATCCAGCAGGCATTGGTCGGGCCAGGGATAGGCCCGCAGCTGCAGGGCGCCGCCGGGCGGGGTGAACTTGAGGGCGTTGCCCACCAGGTTGTCGAACACCTGCAGCAGCAGGTCCCAGTTGCCCAGGATTCGCGGCAACTGCCCATCGGCCTCGAAGCCCAGCTCCACCCCCTTATCGCGGGCATTGAGCCGGTAGGTGCGCAGCGTTTGCTCAATCGCCAGATCCACCTCCAAGGGCTCCAGCTCCCAGACCCGCTCAGATTCCAGCCGCGACAGATTGAGCACATCGTTCACCAGGCGGGTGAGCCGATCGGTTTCGGCGTTGGCGATGCCGAGGAACTCTATCTTCATCTCCTCGCTGAGTTGGTCGTTGTAATCATGCAAGGTTTCAACGTAGCTCTTGATATTGAACAGCGGCGTGCGCAGCTCGTGGGAAACATTGCTGATGAAGCGGCTCTGGGCTGCGTTCAGCTCCACTTCGCGGCTGAGGTCTTGGATCGTCATCGCGATGCCTTTGAGCACCTCGCCGCTGGCATCCCGCACCGACTGCAGCACGATCCGCAAGGTGCGCGGCGGTTCACCAAAGCTGCAGCGCACATCGCTGCTTTCGCGTTCGCTGCTGATCAGGTTGTTGAGGGCACCGGCTAGTTCCATCGCCAGCCGTTCGGGCAGCTCCCCTACCACTTCACTGCCCTCCAAATTGCGGCCTTCCCAGCGGAACAGCCGCCGCGCCGTGGGGTTGGCCAGCACAATCCGGCCCTCCGCATCCAGCAGCACCGCCCCATCGGCCATCGTGGCGATCAACGACTGCTGCTTCACCTGCTCGGCCCGCAACTCCTCGATATTGGCCGCCTTGTAGACCTCCAACTGGGAGGCCATGGTGTTGAACCCCTCCAATAACTCACCCAATTCGCCCCCCACCGGCAGGGCGATTCGGGTTTCGAAGTTTCCCCCCGCGATCGATCGCACCCCCCGCAGCAATTCCTTCACCGGTTGGATCACCGTGAGCGCATTGATCACCGAGCCCAGAATCACCAGCACCCAGATCGAGACAAATACCGCCACCGTGATCTCGCGGCTCAAGGCCGAACTCACCAGCAATGTTTCGTTGGGGTCGATGCCCAACGCCATCACCCCCAGATAGCGCTCGCCGCTCACCATCGGCACAATCACATCGGTGACCGGCCCATCCGGGGTGAGGTGCTGGCGAATCAGGGGATTGGCGGGGCGGCGCTGTAGATCTGCCGGTAACTCCAACCGCCGGCTCAACAGCTGCTCCCCCGCCATCGGCGCGCCATCGCCACCGTTGCCCATCGGGATGCCGAGGTAGATCAGCCCCTCGGCATCGGCGAACACGATGTAACGCAGGCTGCGGCTTGTTTGCCAGAAGCGCTGCGCCACCGCCTCCAGCTCGCCGTTCTCGCCCCTGGCCACCAGCGGCGTGACATTGGCCGAGAGCAGCAGGCCCAGCTCCCGCGCCGAGCGGGTATCGCCCATGCGGGCATCGCGCTGGATGCCATTGAGGGCCACAAAGGTGATGCCCGTCATCAGCAGGCTCACCACCAGGGTGGCGACCGCCAACAGCTTGGTTTGGAGGCTGAACTCCGCCCACCACCGGTTGAGGGCCTCCAGCCAAGCCGGCCTGGCCTGGGCGGCGGCGGCGGCGGCCTGGGCGGAGGCGGGCCAGGGCAGGGCCGGCGCTGCCGTCGGCAGGGCTGGCACGGCGGCTGGCGGCAGGGCTGGGGTTGGCGCCGCGGCCGGGCTGGGGCGGCTGCCTGGGGAAGGGGGTGGGGCCATCAGGTGGTCTGCGGTTCGGGCCGCCGCCGCACCTGGTGGCCGATGTCCCGCCGGTAGGTCATGCCCTCGTAGTGCACCTCGGCCAGGCCGGCGTAGGCGCGCTCAAAGGCGGCATCGAAGCCATCGGCCTGGGCCACCACCGCCAGCACCCTCCCCCCTGCCGTGACGCAGCTGCCATCGGCCTGGCGGCGGCTGCCGGCATGGAACAGCTGCAGCTGGTCGCTCGGCACCAGGCTGCTGCTGATGGCATCGCCGCGCCGCACCTCGCCCGGGTAGCCGGCGGCGGCGGCGACCACGCAGGCGCTGCAGCCGGGCAACGTCGTCAGCGGCGGTGCGCTGGCCAGGTCGCCGCGGGCGCAGGCCAGCAGCACCGCCGCCAGCTCCGGCCCCAGCAGCGGCATCAG
The DNA here is from genome assembly GCA_903858015.1 of uncultured cyanobacterium. Classification (GTDB taxonomy): domain Bacteria; phylum Cyanobacteriota; class Cyanobacteriia; order PCC-6307; family Cyanobiaceae; genus Cyanobium. Next base: position 87,118 of record CAIOGZ010000010.1, on the reverse strand, counting down.
CGTTTCACATTCGGGATCGCCGAAGCGGCAGTTGAACTCGATCACCTGGGCGCCGCTTGGCGTCAGCATCAAGCCGGCGTAGATCACACCGCGGTAGTCGATGCCGCGGCGGCGCAGGGCGGCCAGGGTGGGCTCCAGCACCTGGCGCCGCACCGCCTCCAAGCCCGCCGCATCGAGCAGGGGGGCCGGCGCGTAGGCCCCCATGCCGCCGGTGTTGGCGCCGCTGTCGCCCTCGCCGATGCGCTTGTGGTCCTGGGCGGGGGGGAGCAGCACCAGCCGTTCGCCATCGCTGAGCCCAAACACCGAAACCTCCGGACCGCTGAGGATCTCCTCCAACACCAGCGACGCCCCGGCCGCGCCAAAGCGGCCATCGAACACCGCCTCGATCGCGGCGCGGGTTTCGTCCACGCTCTCGGCCACCGTCACCCCCTTGCCGGCGGCCAGCCCATCGGCCTTCACCACCAGTGGTCGGTTCAGCTGCTCCAGCAGCGCCAGCGCCTGCTCGCGGCTGCTGGCGGCCCAGTGGCCCGCCGTGGCGATCCCCGCTTCCGCCATCAACGCCTTGGCCCACTGCTTGCTCGCCTCCAGCTGGGCGCCGGCGGCGCCTGGGCCGAACACCGCCAGCCCGTCGCGCCGTAGCCGATCGGCCAGGCCCGCCGCCAGCGGTGCCTCCGGACCCACCACCACCAGCTCGATCGCCTCGCGTTGGCAGGCGGCCGCCAGGCCATCGCCATCCTGTTCGGCGATCGCCAAGCTGCGGCAGCCGGGGATGGCATCGCTGCCGCCATTGCCGGGGGCGATCCAGACCGCCTCCACCCCGGGGCAGCGGGCCAGGGCCCAGCCCAGGGCGTTCTCGCGGCCACCGCCGCCCACCACCAGGATGCGCGCCGGGCCGGCGCCAGGCCGGTCGGCGGGCCGGTCGGGTTCGCTGGCCGGGCTGAACGGGGAATCGGAACGGGCCATGGGCGGGTGGGGGAAGGTCAGCGGGGCCTGATCCGCAGGCGCCCCCAATCCTGCCAACCGGTGCCGCCCTAGCGCGATCGCGCCCTGGCCGTGCCGCCCTTCCAGCTCGGCGAGTGGGCCCTAGCGGCTAACGGCTGGCGCCCTGTCTGCTTGGCTGTTGGGGTTGGCCGTTCGGGCCCATGACCGCCTTCGCGCCCGTGCTGCCGCTCCGGCTTCCGCTCCGCTCCGGCCGCCGCCAGCGCCGCCTGCCGGGCCGCTGGCCCCTGTTGCTGGCGCTGCTGGCCCAGGCCCTGGGGGGCGGAGCGCTACTGGCCCAACCCCAGGCGAGCCAACCCCAGGGGGGCCAGCCCCAGGCGGCCCCAGCCCAGGGCGAGGCACCCCAGGCGAGCCGGCCCAAGCCCTACAGCAGCCCCGAGTTCCAGCAAATTCTGCGTCAAGGCAGCCTCGAAGAGCTGGCCCTTGCCTGCCAGCGCGTCAGCGACGACGACCGGCTCGATCGGCTGCGCCAGCTCCGGGAGCGGCTGCTGCTGATCCATCCGGCCCCCCAGCCGCTGGCGGTGGTGCTCGCCAATGCCGAAGTGCTGCTGCGCTGCCAGCAGCCCCAGGCGGCCCTGACCGTGCTGGATCGGATCAGTCCGGCGGCCGGCGCCGAACGGGTGCAGTGGCTGCTGCTCGAATGGCGCGCCGCCCATGCCGCCATCGACCACCGCCGGGCTGCCTTTGCCCTCGAACGCCTCGCCGCCGCCCGGCCGGCCCAGCTGGAGGCCCTGGCCCTGCCGCTGGCCCGTCGCGCCGATGGCAGCGTCGTGAGCCGCTCGGCGCTGGAGCTGCTCGCCGACCACCAGCAGGCTCGCGGCTTTCCCCTCGCCGCCGCCGAGCTGCTGCTGGCCTCCCAGGATCCCGGCGTCGAGGGGGCCCAGCGGCGGCTGCGGGCGGTGCGGCTGCTGCAGGCCTTACCGCCCCAGGAGCGCGAAGGCCTGTTGGAGCTGGCCCTCGACCAGGCCGCCGCCGTCGGGGCCTGGGGTCTGGTGGCGGAACTCCTCGATGCCCAGGCCGCCCTCCCCTCGGAGCGGGCCCGCCAACGCCGCCTACGCCTCAGCCCCCGCCTCGATGATGCCTATGGCGAGTGGCAGATGCTGGGCCAGGATCCAGCCGCCGCCGCCAGACGGGCCCAGCTGGAGGCCCAGCTGCGCTCGCCCCGCTCGCCGGGGGGCCACAGCCCACCGCCGGCGCCTGCTGGCCCAACGCTGCCTGCCCAGCCCGTTCCTGGCCAATCCATTCCTGCCCAGTCCGTTCCGGCCCAATCCGTTCCTGTTCAGCCGCCTGCTTCCAAGCCATGACTGCCTTCTCCCTGGGTCCGCTGCTCTACGAAGGCAAGGCCAAGCGGGTGTTTGCCACCGCAACGCCGGAGCTGCTGGCGGTGGAGTTCAAGGACGACGCCACCGCCTTCAATGCCGAGAAGAAGGCCAGCCTGGCCGGCAAAGGCGCCTGCAATTGCCGCATATCGGCGCTGATCTTTACCTGGCTCCAGGCCCGTGGCGTGCCCACCCATTACCTCGGTGTCAGCGGCGAGCGCTGGATGCTGGTGCGATCCGTCCAGGTGGTGCCGATCGAGGTCGTGGTGCGCAACCTGGCGGCTGGCTCCCTCTGCCGGCAGCTGCCGATCGCCCTCGGCACGCGCCTCGATCCCCCCTTGATCGACCTCTACTACAAGGACGACGCCTACGGCGATCCCCTGCTCAATGAAGCCCGCCTCGAGTGGCTCGCCCTGCTCAGCGCCGAGCAGCGGGGCCAAGTGGCTGAGCTGGCCCTGGCGGTGAATCGGGGCCTGCGGGAGCTGTTCGATGCGGTCGATCTGGAGCTGGTGGATTTCAAGATTGAGCTGGGCTTCGCCGCCGATGGCCAGTTGCTGCTGGCCGATGAGATCAGCCCCGATACCTGCCGCCTCTGGGACCGGCGCGTCGGCGATTGCGACGCCCGAATTCTTGATAAGGATCGCTTCCGCCAGGATCTCGGTGGGGTGGTCGAGGCTTACGGGGAGGTCTTGAAACGGGTCCAAGGGGTGTGTCCTGAAGCCCAGGTCTACGGGTAAGGTCAGCCGGACTTGCGGCCTGCCGCATCACCACCTTCCCCTCCATGGCCGGCGCCAGCCTCCGCAGGATCTACGCCCTCCCCTCCGCCGGCTCCCTATCGACCCTGGTGGTGTTGCCCCTGGTGGGTTTTGCCCTGTTCGGCGCCGGCCGGGGCCTGGCCGCTGAGCTGCCTGTCCCGGCGGCAGCCGCCGTTGGCCAGCCCGCCGCCAAGTCCGCTGGGGCAGCCCCCGTCGTCAAGCCCGCTGCCGTTCCCGCTGGGGCAGCCCCCGCTGCGGCAGCCCCCGCTGGGGCAGCCCCCGCCGCGCTGCCCGCTGGGGTGATGCCTCCCTCCGCCTTAACCAAGCCTGCCTTAACCAAGCCCGCCCAAACGAAGCCAGTCCTCACCAACCCAGCTGCGCCATCGCCCGCCGCTGCGGCACAACCTGTTGGGCCGGCGGTTGCGGTGCCGCTTCCCGCCCAGGGCAAGCCGCCCCTGCCGGCAACGGCCACACCGCTTCCCGCCCAAGCCAAGCCGCCCCTGCCCACGAAGGCCACGCCGCTGCCTGGAACAGTTACGCCGCTGCCTGCCGCTGTCCCAGGTGCCAAGGGTGTGCCAGCCGGCCAGGTTCCCTTGCCTGGGGGGGCAAGCGGCACGCCGCTGGCCGCGCCGGCCGCCAGCCCGCTGCCGGTGCCTTCCTTTGGTACCCCCGCGCCTGGGGCGCCCGCGCCTGGGGTGCCCGCGCCTGGGGTGCCCGCGCCTGGGGTGCCCGCGCCTGGGGCGCCGGCCGCCGAAGCGCCTGCGGCCGGGGCGCCGTTGCTGGAGCCAACCCCAACCAATGAGCCCAAGGTGTTGCTCAGCGAAGTGGCGGTGGAGGGGCTGGCCGGCCATCCTGAACAACAGCGGCTGGAGCAGGCCGTTTATGGCGCGATGACGGTGACCCCCGGCACCCAGGTGAGCCGCAGCCAACTCCGCAAGGACCTTGCCGCCATCTATGCCAGCGGCTGGTTCTCCGATGTGCGAATGCAGCCGAAGGACGGCCCCCTGGGGGTGCGGTTGGTGGTCACGGTGTTGCCCTATCCGGTTCTCACCAAGGTGACGCTGGAGCCAGCTGACGCCAAGCTTCCCGCCGCGGTGCTGGAGGAAACGTTTGCCGGCGATTACGGCCGCACGGTCAACCTCAACAGCCTGCAGAACCGCATGCAGTCTTTGCAGCGCTGGTATGCCGATCAAGGTTATTCCCTGGCCCGGGTTACCGGTCCTGGCCGGATCGGGCCCGATGGCACGGTGCAACTGCTGGTGCGCCAGGGCTCCGTGGCCGGCGTCGAGGTGCAGTTCCTCGATAAGGAGGGCAATGCCACCGATGACAAGGGGCTTCCGATCCGCAGCAAGACCAAGACCTGGGTGGTGAGCCGCGAGATCTCGATGAAGGCGGGGGATCTCTTCAATCGCCGCAAGCTGGAAGACGACATCAAGCGGCTCTACGGCACCGGCCTATTCAGCGACGTGAAGGTTTCGCTGCGGCCGATCGCCGATGACCCCGGCCGGATCACGATCGTGCTGGGGGTGGTGGAGCAGTCCACGGGCTCCCTTTCCGGCGGGCTTGGTTACAGCCAGAGCCAGGGTGTCTTTGGTCAGATCCAAGTACAAGACAGCAATCTATTCGGGCGGGCCTGGGACCTAGCCACCAGTTTCACCTATGGTCAGTTTGGTGGTCTGTTTGATATCACCTTCACCGATCCCTGGATCAAGGGTGATCCCTTCCGCACCGCTTTCCGGGCGAAGGCTTTCATCAGCCGTGATGTGCCGCAGGTATTTCAAAGCCAGAGCAACGGCAATATCTATACGGTTTCTGAGTTTTATCAGGCCCCCGGCGCCAACCTGAACTCCTACGCCTACAACATCAACAGCAGCGACAATCCCCTCGGTACAACCTTTGGCTCGGTGCAGGAGGCTAGCTCCGAGTCTCCGGGCACCAGTTGGTTCAATTACAACGGCAACTCCGTCGTGGTCCAGCGCATTGGTGGCAACCTCCAGTTGGTCCGCCCCCTGAATGGCGGTAATCCTTTCAAGCGGGCGGCCTGGAGTGTGATCGCCGGCCTCAGTGCCCAGCAGGTCAAGCCGATGAATGTCAATGGCCAATCGATGCCCTATGGCGTTGTCAATAACGATTTCAATGCCTCCGGCAGTAATGTTCCGTTCAATTCGGTGGTCTGCGTTGCCTACAACTGCGCCAGCCTTAACCAACTGGTGGGCCTGCGCCTGGCCACCACGATGAATACGCTCGACGACCCCCGCAATCCCACCAGCGGCGATTTCTTCAGCCTCGGTACCGAGCAGTTCATCTCGGTGGGACCCGATTCACCCACCTTCAATCGCGTGCGCGGCAGCTATACCCACTTCATCCCGGTGAACTGGCTTAAGTTCTACAAGGGCTGCCGACCCGGCGCCAAGCCGGGTGAATGCAAGCAGGCCCTGGCTTTCCAGGTTTCGGCGGGTACGGTGCTTGGCAATCTTCCCCCCTACGAGGCATTCTGTCTGGGCGGTGGTAACTCGGTGCGCGGTTACTACGACTGCGATCTGGGCGTGGGCAAGAGCTTTGGCGAGGCCACCCTCGAATATCGCTTCCCCCTGTTCAGCATCGTCAGTGGTGAGCTGTTCGTCGATGGCGGCACCAGCTTCGGCAGCCAAAACAATGTGCCCGGCAACCTCGGCACGCTGCTGGGCAAGCCGGGCGAGGGGTTCTCGGTGGGCACCGGCGTGATCGTGACCACCCCGGTGGGGCCGCTGCGGCTTGAGGTGGCCAGCCAAGACTTCAGCAGCAATTGGCGTTTCAACCTCGGCGTCGGCTGGAAGTTCTAATGACCGTCTGGCCCCGCGATTACGACCAGGCCTGGACCCTGGCGACGGCGGTGGAGCGCTCCGGCCCCGGCTTGCACAGCGGCGAACCCTCTCGGCTGCGGCTGGCCCCATCGCAACGGCCGGGCTACTGGGTGGGTTGGCTCGATGCCCCTGCCCTGCCGCTGCTGCGGCTGCAACCCGACCAGGTGGTCGACACCCGCCTCTGCACCGCCCTCCAGCTCGGTGGGCGGCGCCTGGCCACGGTGGAACACCTGCTGGCGGCCCTGGCCGGCACCGGGGTGAGCCAGGCCGAGATCTGGGTGGAGGGTGAGGAGGTGCCCCTGCTCGATGGCTCCGCCCTGCCTTGGGTGGAGGCGATCGCCGAGGCGGGCCTCAGCCCCGCCGGCGAGCGCCACGGGCCCAGCCTGCCGGCCGAACCCCTGACCGTGCGCCAGGGCCAGGGGTTCGTGACCGCCTTCCCGGCCGAGCAGCTGCGGCTGGCGGCCGCCGTGGAGTTTCCCCAGGCCGCGATCGGCCGCCAGCTGTTTTCGATCGAGCTCAGCCCCGAACGGTTTGTGGCGGAGCTGGCGCCGGCCCGCACCTTTGGCTTCCGGGAGCAGGTGGAGCAGCTGCGCGCCGCCGGTCTGATCCGGGGCGGTGGGCTGGACAATGCCCTGGTTTGCGATGGCGATCACTGGCTCAACCCGCCCCTGCGCTTCGCCGATGAACCGGTGCGCCATAAGCTCCTAGACCTGCTGGGCGATCTTGCCTTGGTGGGTCTACCCCGGGCCCAGGTGTTCGCCTACCGCGGCTCCCACGGCCTCCACACCGCCCTGGCCGCCGCGATCGCGGCCGCTTCTGCCCTCCCCCTGGGACCATCCCGCCCCCTTCAAAACGCCTGAGCCTTGCCCGCAACCCCCACCTTCCCCGCCCTGGATCCCAGCCCGTCCCTGGAGCCCAACCTGGATCCCAGCTCGCTGCATTGCACCGCCCCAGCTGCCGCCGCCCCCTCCCCCGATGCGGTGGTGTTGAGCTGTGAGCAGATCCAGGGCCTGTTACCCCATCGCTACCCCTTCGCCCTGGTCGATCGGGTGGTGGCCTACGAACCCGGCCGCCGGGCCGTGGCGATCAAGAATGTGACCCTCAATGAGCCCCAGTTCCAGGGCCATTTTCCAGGCCGTCCGCTGATGCCCGGCGTGCTGATTGTGGAGGCGATGGCCCAGGTGGGGGGCCTGATTGTGACCCAGATGCCCGATCTGCCGAAGGGACTGTTCGTCTTTGCCGGCATCGATGGGGTGCGCTTTCGGCGGCCGGTGGTGCCCGGCGACCAGCTGCGCATCACCTGTGAGCTGCTCGCCCTCAAGCGCAAGCGCTTCGGCAAGGTCAAGGCCGAGGCCCGCGTCGATGGCGAGCTCGTCTGCTCAGGCGAGCTGATGTTCTCCCTGGTCGACTGAGCTGATGACGAGTGCAGCCCTGGCCCCATCCGTCCATCCCAGCGCGGTGGTCGACCCCTGCGCCCGCCTGGGCAATGGGGTCGTTGTTGGCCCCTACGCGGTGATCGGCGCGGAGGTGGAGATCGGCGATGGCAGCCGCATCGGCCCCCATGTGGTGATCGACGGCCGGGTGCGGATGGGCCAGAACAATCGCATTTTTCCCGGTGCCTGCATCGGCCTTGAGCCCCAGGACCTCAAGTACAACGGTGCCCCCACGGAAGTCGTGATCGGCGACGGAAACGCCATCCGCGAATGTGTGACGATCAACCGCGCCACCCATGAAGGCGAGCAGACCGTGGTCGGCAGCGGCAACCTCCTGATGGCCTATAGCCATCTGGGCCATAATTGCCAGCTTGGCGACCGGATCGTGATTGCCAACGGCGTGGCCGTGGCCGGCCATGTGGTGATCGGCGATCGTGCCGTGATCGGTGGGGTTTTGGGTATCCATCAATTCGTGCACATCGGCAGCCTGGCGATGGTGGGGGGCATGAGCCGCATCGATCGCGATGTACCCCCTTTCACCCTGGTGGAGGGGCATCCAGGCCGGGTGCGGGGTCTGAACCGGATTGGCTTGCGGCGCAGTGGCATGGCCGAGCGGGAGGGGGGTGCCGAGCTGCGCCAGCTGCAGGAGATCTGGACCCTGCTCTACCGCAGCGACCGCGTGCTGGCCGAAGCCCTGGTCGAGGCCCGTAGCCTGCCGCTGCTGGCCGCCGCCGCCGAGCTCTGCGATTTTCTGGAGGCTTCCGTCGGTCCTGGCCGCCGCGGCCCCCTGCCGCCATCTCGCTGATGGTGCGTCTGCTGGTGAGCACCGGTGAGGTCTCCGGCGACCTGCAGGGCAGCCTGCTGATCACGGCGTTGCTGCGGGAGGCCGCCGAGCGCGCCCTGCCGCTGGAGGTGGTGGCCCTGGGCGGGCGACGCATGCAGGCGGCCGGCGCCCAGTTGCTGGCCGATACCGCCGGGCTTGGCGCCATCGGCCTCTGGGAAGCGATTCCGCTGGTGTTGCCCACCTTGAAGTTGCAGGCCCGGCTGCGCCGCTGGCTCCAGGACCATCCCCCCGATGGCGTTGTGCTGATCGATTACATGGGGGCCAACGTCAACCTGGGGCTGCGGCTGAAGCGCCGTTATCCGCAGGTGCCGATTTCGTACTACATCGCCCCCCAGGAGTGGGCCTGGCGCCTGGGCGAGGGCGGCACCACCCGTCTGATCGGTTTCACCGACCGGATCCTGGCGATCTTCCCCGAGGAGGCCCGCTTCTACGCCTCCCGCGGCGCCACGGTCACCTGGGTGGGCCACCCCCTGATCGACACCGTGGCCAGCCTCCCCGATCGCGACGCGGCCCGCCGGCGGCTTGGCCTGGCGGCGACGGCGCCGGTGCTGCTGCTGCTGCCCGCCTCGCGGCCCCAGGAACTGCGCTATCTGCTGCCGGCCATGGTGGCGGCGGCGGCCGAGTTACAGCGCCGCCATCCCGCCTTGGAGGTGCTGCTGCCGGCGGGCCTGGAGGGGTTCGAGCCTGCCCTGCGGCAGGCCGTAGGCCGGGCCGGGCTGCGGGCCCGGGTGATCCCCGCCGACCAGGCCGATGCCCTCAAGCCCGATCTCTGCGCCGCCGCCGATGCGGCGGTCACCAAGTCGGGCACGGCGAATCTTGAACTGGCCTTGCGGGGGGTGCCCCAGGTCACCGGCTATCGGGTCAGCCGCCCCACCGCCCTGGTGGCCCGCCACCTGCTCCGCTTCAGCGTTCCCCACATCTCGCCGGTGAACCTGGTGCTGGCGGAGCGCTTGGTGCCCGAGTTGCTGCAGGAGGCCTTCAACCCGGCCGCGATCGTGGCGGCGCTGGAACCGCTGCTGGATCCTGCGGCCGCCGAACGCAGCCGCATGCTGGTGGGCTACGGCCGGCTTCGCCAGGCGCTGGGCGATCCGGGGGTCACCCAGCGCGCCGCCTCCGCCATCCTGGATCAGGTTCAGCAAGCCCACCCATGCGCCTGAGCAGTAAGCCCCCAGCCAAATCCGGCAGCCGGCCCGGGGGGGCTTCGATTCGAATCGCCCCCAGCCAGCCAGCGCGCCCAGCAGCCCCCCAGCCCCGGAGCCCAGCTGCACCCCAGGGGCGGCGCCCCACTGGCCTCCCGGGGCCGCGCCCCACTCAGGCCCCGGGGCGGCGGCCCAGCGCTGGCCTCTTCAGTCTGGTGATTGTGCTGCTGCTGCTGTTGACGCCGTTGGCGCCGGCCCTGGCCGCCACCGAGGAGGCGGTGCTGGCGGGGGGGTGCTTCTGGTGCCTTGAGCACGATCTTGAGGACCTGCCCGGCGTGCTGGATGTGGAGAGCGGCTACAGCGGTGGCAAGAAGCCCAATCCCACCTATCAGGAGGTGTCTGCTGGTGGCACGGGCTACCAGGAAAGTGTGAGGGTTCGCTTCGACAACACCAAGCTCCGCTACGAAGCCCTGCTGCGCGCCTATTGGCGCAACATCGACCCCCTCGATGGCGGTGGTCAGTTTTGCGACCGTGGCGATTCCTATCGGCCGGTGATCTTCACCACCAGCGCCACCCAGGCGGTGGAGGCCCGCAACAGCCTCGTGGCTGCGGCCCGCGAACTCGGTAAGCCAACCTCGAGCATCAAGGTGATGGTGCGCACCCTCAGCCGCTTCTGGCCCGCAGAGAACTATCACCAGAACTACGCCAAGCGCAATGGGTTGCGCTATCGCTACTACCGCTGGGCCTGCCGCCGCGATCAGCGTCTTGATGCCGTCTGGGGGCCGCAGGCCCGGCGGGGGGTGCGGTGGCTGAATGGCGTCCAGGCGGCAGCCGGGCCTGCCGCTGCTGTCGCTAAGCCAGCCCCAGCCCCTGCCGCCAAGCCCACCGCTGCCGCCAAGCCAGCCCCAACCCAAGCCCCAGCCCAAGCCCCAGCCCAAGTCCAAGCCCCTGCCGCCAAGCCCACCGCTGCCGCTGGTCCCGCGCCAGGCTCTGCTGCTGTGGTGGCTGGAGCCGCTCCCAGCTCCCCTGCCGCGGGCCGCCCGGCGGCGGCAGCTGGGGCCAGTGGGGCCGGAGCGGCCCCTGGTTCGCCGGGCGGTTCGGCCTCCTAAACCCCGGTTTCCTGACCCTGACGGCTGGTCTGGCCTGGGGCTGCGGCCCCTTGATCGGCCCCAGGCCAGCTGGGGCTGTGGTTCTGGTCACCTACGGGGGCTGGAATCTGGCCTAGTTTTTCAGGGTTCGTTGGCTCACCGTGTATGTATCTGCTGACCATCCGTGACGGTCTGCAGACCCGTCATATCGGCCCCTACGCCACCACCCAGGACGCAGCCGACCAGCTCGATCGGCTGCTGCCCGACGGGGCTGAGCGGGTCCACTGGCAAATCCATGAGCTCGAGTCCCCCGCCGATCTGATCGCTAGCCGGCGGGCCGCCGTGGGCGTGGCCTGATCTGGTCGTGGCTTTGGCCGGCCTGATCCGGCTTGGGGGTCAGCTGGGGGCCCCGGCGCTGATCCAGTTCACCAGGGTGCGCACGCCGAAACCGGTGGCCCCAGCCGGATCCTGGCCCCGGGCCTTCTCACTCCACACCGTGCCGGCGATATCCAGGTGGGCCCAGGCGAGCTCCTTGGGCACGAAGTCCTGCAGGAAGAGGGCGGCTGTGATCGAGCCGCCGGGCCGGGGTCCGGTGTTTTTGAGGTCGGCGAGCTGGCTTTTGATGCCTTCCTTGTAGGAGCTACGCAGGGGCATCCGCCAGAGGGCCTCGTCCCCCGCCTCAGCCGCTGCCACCAGGGCAGCGGCCAGGCCATCGCTGCTCGACCAAAGCCCGGCGATTTCTTCGCCCAGGGCGATCACGCAGGCGCCGGTGAGGGTGGCCAGGTCCACGATCGCGTCGAGTTCGAGTTTGGCGGCGTAGACGAGGGCATCGGCCAGGGTGAGGCGACCCTCGGCATCGGTGTTATTAATTTCGATCGTCTTGCCGTTCGAGGCGGTGAGGATGTCGCCGGGATGCACGGCCCCGCCGCTGATCATGTTTTCGCAGCTGGCCACGATTGCGTGCACCTCCACGCCTGCGGGCCGGATCTGGGCAATGGCGCGCAGCGCCCCCAGCACGGCGGCGCTGCCGCCCATGTCGTACTTCATCTTGTCGATCTGGGAGCCCGCCACCTTGAGGTTGTACCCCCCCGAATCAAAGGTGAGCCCTTTGCCCACCAGGGCCACCCGCCGCGTCGCCGCTTCGGAAGGGCGGTAGGTGAGGTGGATGAATTTGGGCGGCAGCTCCGATCCCTGGGCCACCGCCAGGTAGGCCCCCATGCCCAGGGCCTCGCAGTCACTGCGCTCCAGCACCTTGAGATCGAGGCCGAAGTCGGTGGCGATCGTGGCGGCGGTGCTGGCCATGTCCCCAGGGGTTAGCAGGTTGGGGGGGGCCGCCACCAGTTGGCGGGCCAGTTCAACCCCGGCGCAGACCGCATCGATGCTCTGCAGCGGCAGTTGGCTGGGCTCCGGCAGGCCTAGCAGGGTCACCAGCTCCGGCACGGGTTTGGCTTCGTGCTCACTGCGGAAGCGCAGGTCCACGTAGAGGCCGAGCCGCACCGCCTCGGCCATGGTGGCGGCGGCGGCCTGGGGGTCCAGCCCCTGCCATGGCAAGGCCAGGGCCAGGGAACGGCTGCCAGCGCTGGCGGCGGCTTTGGCGCAGCTGGCGGCGGCATTGCGCAAAGCGGCGCTATCGAAACCGGCCGCTTCGCCGAGGCCGACCAGAATCACCGTGCTGGGCCGAGTCTCCAGCTGTTGCACGGTCAGGCTGTCGCCGGGTTTGCCCTTGAAGCGGCATTGCTCGAGCAGCGCCGGCAGTTTGGGGCCTAGCAGGGCGGTGATCTGGGCCCAGAGCGGATGGTTGGGGTCGCTGAACAGCCCCACCGCCAGGCTGTCGCCCTGCCAGGCCTCCGGGAGGGCGCCGGCGTCGCTCAAGGTGGTGGAGAGGCAGCGAAATTCCATGCGCGCAATGGCGGTCGGGCCGTGATCGTAGCCAGGGCGGGGCTGGCCCTAGGCCAGATCGGCGGTGAAGGGGGTGGCCCAGCGGCCGCGGGTTTCCTTGTTGAAGGGGGGGAGCCAGAGGCGAATCAGGGCCTGTTCCAGCTGGCGCCGCTGGCGCAGGTCGCTGGGGCCATCACACCAGAAGCGGATGCTGAGCCGCGCCGCCAGATCCACCTTGCCCAGGCTTTCGCTATAGGCGGCCAGATAGCTCTTGCAGTCGTGGTCGCCCTTCCAGCGGCGGTCAGCCCGGCCCGTTTCGCCCACGTAGAGCAGCAGCGGATCCGGCAGCTGGGCGGGTCGATCGAGCACCAGATAGATGGCCGCCCCCTGCTGGGGGGCGCTGGGCCAGCGCCAGAAGGAGAGGCTCTGGGCTTCGAGGCCGAGCGGATCGAGGCGCCAAGCCGCCGCCAGCTGCGGCGAAGGATCCCCCAAGGGATCCAGCGAAGGATCCATCAAGGGATCCAACAGCTGCCCCTGGTCCAGCTGCGCCGGAGCGTCGCGGCGCCGCTGGAATAGGGGGGCCTGGTGGGCCGCCAGCCGGGCTTGCCAGGCCAGCAGCTGGGAGCGCAGCAGGGGGGGCGGTAGCGGTGCGGCCGCAGGGCCCAGGGCCGCGGTGGCGAACAGATCGCCCTGGCGGGGTTGGCCGGCGCTGCTGCTCACGCCCGCCGCCCCTGGCTGGCCCGGCTGCCGGGCGGCAAGCTGGGTCCGGCCGGTCCGGGCTCAAACGACACCCGCCCGATCCACTGCTCGACCACGGCGGCGGGCAGGCCGAGGCGGTCGCGCAGGTCGGCCAGATCCCGGAAGGGGCCGCGGGCCCGTTCGCGCAGCAGGCGGGCGCAGCGCTCGGCGTTGAGCTCGGGCAGCTGGGCCAGGCCGCTGGCGCTGGCCTGGTTGACCGCCACGGCGGCGGGGCTGGCCGGCGGCGGCGTTTCCCCGTACCAACGGAAGCTGAGCAAGGGCAGCCACTGGCGCAGGGTGGCCCGCTCCAGCTGCAGCACCTGCTCCAGGTCCTGGGGGCCACTGAGCTGCACGCCGCCTTTCTGCAACCGCAGCAACAGATCGATCTGCTCGGCGCTGCAACCCGGCAGCCGGCCCCAATCGGCCGCCGTGGCGCGGTTCACATCGAGGCGCCAGCCGAGGGCGGCGGCATGGCGGACCTCGGTGGCATTGCGAAATGGCAGGCCTGGATTTTGGGCCAGCCGGAGGGCCAACAACTCCCGTTCCACGGCCTCGGCCTGGTTTTCAGCCGCCGAGGTGGCCGTGTCAGCCGTGTCAGTCGGGGCCGGTGGTGGTTTGATCTGGCCGCTGGCCAGCAGCAGGCGCCGGGCCAGGGGATCCAACCAGGGGCGGCTGGCCATGGGCGGGCTGGGGATGCGGGCAGGCACGGGCTCGAAGTTAGCTGTGATTGGCGTTGGTGGGCCACTCCAGCAGGCCCAGTTGCAGGGCCCGCACGGCGGCATGGGTGCGGTCGCGGGCGGACAACTTGACCAGCACCCGGCTGACGTGGGTTTTGACCGTGTCGACGCTGAGGATCAAGCGCGCGGCGATTTCCGGGTTGTTCTCGCCCCGGGCCACCCCTTCCATCACCTGCTGTTCGCGCCGGCTGAGGCTGGGGCCGGCTTTGGTTTGCTGCCGAGCGGCGAAGGTCAGGCTGCGATCGATCACCAGGCCGCCGTTGGAGATCGTGCGGATCGCCATCAGTTCACCCCCGGCGCTGAGGTTGGAATCCTGCAAGACCCCATCACAACCGGCCGCGATCGCGGCCGCCGTGCGCCGCTGGCCCGCGGGCTGGGTGAGCAGCAGCAGCACCCGGGTGGGGGCATGGTGGGCCTTCACCGCCAGGGCCAGTTCGACACCGCAACCCTGTTCGAGGCCATCGCTCACCACCAACAGATCGGGCCGGTGGCGCTGCACTAGGGCCAGGCCCTCGGCCGCGGTGGTGGCAGCCCCCAGGATCCGTTCCGGCTCGCTCGCCGCCCGCACCACGGCGCTGATCAGCAGCCGGCTGCCGAGGCAGAACACCTGGCTGAGCTGCTGCAGCTGAGCGGCGGCCAGGGCATGGTCGGCCCGCAGCTGGGCGAGGAAGGGGGTGAAGTCCACGCTTTGCCGCGATGGTTGCCCCACCCTGCCCAGGGGCGGCGGCGGCTGGCGCAGAATCGGTGCAGAACTGGCGCAGCGCTGGCGCAGCAACGGCGATCAGGGTTGGTGGGGGGCGGCGTGCGTGGATCCGCACTCGCCCACCCTGCTGTCGCTCTGCAGAATCATTTCCAAGCCCACCCCAGTCCACGCCCACCCCAGGCGTCCGTCCCCCCGCCATCGCCATGGCCTTCTTCGAATCCGAAATCGTGCAGGACGAAGCCAAGCGGCTTTTCGGCGATTACCAGCAGTTGATGCAGCTGGGCAGTGAGTACGGAAAGTTCGACCGTGAAGGCAAGAAGCTTTATATCGAGCGCATGGAGGAGATGATGGATCGCTACCGCGTGTTCATGAAGCGCTTCGAGCTCTCGGAGGATTTCCAGGCCAAGCTCACCGTCGAGCAGCTGCGTACCCAGCTCGGCCAGTTTGGACTCACCCCCGAAACGATGTTCCAGCAGATGCACCAGACCCTCGAGCGGATGAAGGGGCAGGTGGAGCAGGAGAGCTGAGGCTCCGGGCTGGCCTGGGCGGCCATGGCGCCCCCCGCTTCCGGCTGCCCACGGCAGATGCAGGGGAGCTGCGTACGATCCGTCTGTCGATCACCCGGGGTTCCGGTTATCCATGCTTGAACAGCCCGGCTCCGAACGGATCGCAGCAGCGATCGGTGTAGGCGACGGCCCGGCCGGGCTCGCCGCTGAAGCTCAGCCCCTCGCCCTTGGGCTGCCCGCCTGGCTGGGCCGCGGCCTGGCCGATCTATTCCCTATAGGCATTTCCCTGGGGTCGAAAGCGGATTCGAATCCAGCCAAGAACGTCGCCGATCAGCATCTCGCCGCCCGCCTGGCCGAGGCCGAAGCCCAAGGTCGGCCCCTACGGGTGAAACTCGGCATCGACCCCACCGGCAGCGACATCCACCTCGGCCACTCGATCCTGTTCCGCAAGCTGCGGGCCTTCCAGGATGCGGGCCACACGGCGGTGCTGATCATCGGCGATTTCACGGCCCGCATCGGCGATCCCACCGGTAAAAGCGCCACCCGGGTGCAACTCACGGCCGCCGAGGTGGAGGCCAACGCCGAAACCTATCTGGTTCAACTGGGCCTTGGCCAGGATCCGGCCCGGGCGCTGCTGGATTTCCAAACCCCCGGTCGGCTGGAGGTGCGGCGCAATAGCGAATGGCTGGCGGCGATGGACCTGCCGGCGGTGATTGATTTGCTCGCTACCAGCACCGTGGGTCAGATGCTGGCCAAGGAAGACTTCGCCAACCGCTACGGCTCCGCCACGCCCATCAGCTTGCACGAATTTCTCTATCCTCTGCTCCAGGGTTACGACTCGGTGGCGATCGAGGCCGATCTGGAACTCGGCGGCACCGATCAGAAGTTCAACGTCGCCATGGGGCGGGATCTGCAACGCCACCACGGCCAGCGGCCCCAATTTGGCCTGCTGCTGCCGATCCTGCCAGGGCTCGATGGTATTCAAAAGATGAGCAAGAGCCTGGGCAATACCGTGGGGTTAGCTGATGATGCACTTACGATGTATTCAAAGCTCGAAAAAGTGCCCGATGTGGTGGTCAACGACTACCTCACCTTGCTCACCGACCTAGACCTGGCGGCATTGCCTGATAACCCGCGCCAGCGCCAGCAGGCGATGGCCCTGGCGATCACCGCGGCCCGCCATGGCGCGGCGGCGGCGGCGGCGGCCCAGAGCGATGCGGGAATGCTGGTGGCGGGGGCTGCCGGGGCTGGGGCGGCCGCAGCGGAGGTCCCTGAAGCGTCGCTGGCGGCGGTGAACTTTCCGGCTAAGGCCTTCTATCTGATTGGAGCTATCGGGATCGGCGTTACCAGCAGTGAGGCCAAGCGCAAGATCCAGGAGGGGGGCGTACGGCTTGATGGCGAGAAACTTCTGGATCCCAATCAGCTGTTTGCAAGCCCTGGCGAACTCGATGGCAAGGTGCTGCAGATGGGCAAGAAAACCTTCCGGCGACTGGTGGTGTGAGGGCAGCGCTGGGGGGAGACGAATCGGAGCGGGGAGGAGGTATCGAGGCATGCGCAAACTAGCGCTCCACAAAAGCACCGCAGAATTGCTAGTTCAGCCAGCGGCGACTACTGGGTCCGGCTTGATCCCAGCCCCTCTTGGCGCAGCTAGTAGAGAGCAGTTAGGAGAGAGCCGTTAGGAGAGAGCAGCTAGTAGAGAGCCGTTAGGAGAGAGCTGGCTGACGATCGCTGAGCCGATGGTCAGTGCTGGGAACCGCCTGGTTGGATTAGCGGCCGCGACGAAAAAAGCGCGGAGAGCGATCCCCGCGCTTGATCATGCTGTTGGCGCCTGATCCCAGGTTTGTTGCTGCCTGGGCTGCGGGCGCTAGGCGTCAGGCCAGGCTGGTGAAGTCGGCCAGGGTGAAGCGGCCGTCGCCGCCGAGCACCTGGTCGAAGCCGGGGGCGCGGGTGGCCACCTGGTCATAGGTTGCGGCGCCGCTGAGCAGGTCGTGGGCGGCCGCGATCAGGCTTTGCTGGCCGGAGCTGTCGTTGGAGATGGCCCAGAACATCATCCCCCCGAGGCCGGCCGTTTCCACGTAGGCAGCCTTGCCGGCAATCGTGGCTGTGGTTTCGATCGAGCTCCAGATCTGGCTGGTTGGATTGTAGGCAAAGGCGGCTTTGTTGGTGTCGTCCCAAACCAGCGAATAGCGATCATCAAGGATGCCCGTAATCATATCTTTTTGATCGTAGTTTCCCTTTTCGTAGGAGCCTGGAGCCAGGCTGGCGCTGCCGGCCTGTTGATAGCCAACGCTACTGCCTGCAGCCACGCCACCCCAGGCGCGGGTGTAGGCCGGCGCCCCCAGTACAACCTTATCCAGCGCGATTCCTGCGTCGCGGAATTGATCGATAGCCGTTACCACATCATAGCCGCCTGGATCCCCTGTCATCGCTGCCTGATGGCCTGTTTTTGATTCCCAGCCCCCATGGAAGTCGTAGGCCATTACGTTGTAAAAGTCCACAAAGGGATCGATTCCTTGGAGGTTGAGGTTGGCCAGTTTGTCGGCGCCGCCGGCAGTGGCGATCGAGATCTCAACGTCCCGGCCAGTGCGTGCCTGCAGGGCTGTCAACTTCTGATCCAGGAGCTCCAGGGTGAGCTCCAGGTTGTTGCCATCCTGGTTGCTCACGGCGTTGCTCGCCAGGCCGCCACCGCCAGGGTATTCCCAGTCGAAGTCAACCGAGCTGAAGAAGTCGTAGTACTCCAGGTGATCGATAATCGATTCGGTGAAGATTTCGCGGCCTGCCGCATCATCCAAGCTCGTGCTGAAATTGCCCGACAATGTCCAGCCACCGATCGCGAAGCCGATGTTCAGCTCGGGATTCAGCTCCTTCAGCAGCCGCAACTGGTTGAGGTTGCCGGCATAGAGTTTTTGCCAGGCCGCCTTGTTGTCGCCCAGCCAGGCGGAATCATCGCTATACAGATCGCCATCGGTGCGTAGGGTCAAGCTACGACCACTGCCTGCGTTGAAGTGGGCATCGACGGTCGCTACTCGCGCCGCCGTGTTGCTGCCGCTGGGGGTGAAGTTGCCCTGCCACTGGTCGGTCCAGCTGAACTGGCTGCTGTGATCGACGAGATAGGCCTGGCGCTGGTCGCTGAGACCATCCCAATCGGCTTTGCTGAAGCTGCGCTGCAACCCCCCCTGGGAATCCTCCCAGCTATCGGGTTTGGCGATCACCAGCCAGGAGCCGTCGGCATTGGCACTGACATTGAAATCGCCGCCAGTGAGGTAGTCCTGGCGCCGCCCATCGCCGATCTCCTGCCATTCGGTTTTCTCAAATCGGCGGCTCACCAGTTGATCGGCCTGGGTAAAGGTTTTTTCGTAGGCCGCCCAGGGGTCGTGGATGCCCAGCCCCCCGGCCCCGTTGCTGTTCAAACCTTGGTAACCAGGTTGCACCCAGTCGCCTGGCAGCACGTTCAATTCGGCCGCCATGTAAGGGCGATCTGCCTGGGTAGGAGTGATGCCGAAGAAGCTGTAATTGAGATTGGTGAGTTGGCCTGCTTTGACATCGGCTACGTTGAAATCACGCCCGTAGATGCCCCACTCTTCGAAGTAGCCCACGACGCGCTTTGTGGCGTTGCCGCTGCCACCGCTGCCGGGGGTGCTGGGCGCAGGGTTGGTGTCAAGGCTGAAGGCGAAGCTGGCCGATGGGCTGCCGAGATTGCCGGCTGCATCGGCCACGCGGGCGCTGATGCTGTAGGAGCCGTTGTTGGCCAGGGCGGTTGGGGTGAACGTCCAGGTTTTGGCCGTGTTGTTGACGCTGGCGTTGCCCAGCAGGGTGGAGCCGTTGAAGATGCGCAGGCTTTCGCCGCTGTTGAGGGCGGCGGAGAGGCTGCCCGAGAAGGTGGGGGTGCTGTCGTCGCTGATGGCAGCCGGGGCCAGGTTGCCTTGAACCAGGCCCACGTTGTCGGCCACGGCCGTGATCGTGGCGGTGGTGAGCGGCGCGGTTGTGCCACTTCCGCTGGAGCCCGTGTCCGTGGTGCCTGTGCCCGTGCCGGTAGAGCCCGTCCCCGTACCCGTTCCAGGATCTGTGCCGCTGCCGGTGCTGCCGGGATCGGTGCTGCCTCCTGCGCTGCTTGGGGGAGTGCTGAACTGGAACAGATCGCTCACCGTTAGGCCGCTGAGGTTGGCGCTGGCTTGGAAGTAGGAGCTCAGGCTGGCGCCAGCGGCCAGGGGCTGGGCGGCCGCCCAAGCGGGGGCCGCGAGGGTCACCCGATAGCTCCCATCGGCCAGCGCTTGTTGCTGCACGCTGAAATCACTGATGCTGCCGAGGGCGTGGCGGCTGGTGAAGCTCACGCTCCAGCCGGCTGGCACCGCGCCGCTACCGCCGTTCAGCACCGTGATCGTGCCTTCATAGGCCCCGGCCCAGCTGCTGCCGAGCTTGATCTGAACGGCCAGATCTCCGCTAGTGGTGGTGGTTGTGCTGCCCTGGCTGCCGCCTGTCGTCGTGCCCCCTGTAGAGCCCCCTGTAGGGCTAGTCGTCGTGGTGCCTGTGGAGCCCGTCGTCGAACCCGATGGCGTGCCCGTTTCTGAACCCGTGCCAGCGGTGCTGGTGCCCGTGCTGCCGCTGCCGGTGGCGCCCCCGGCGATCAGCACGGTCTCCGCCAGCGTCACGTCCTGATCGCTGTCGCTGGTGACGGTGAACCCCAGGGCCAGGCTGGCCCCGGCGCCCAGCGGCGGCGCAGCTGCCGCTGCCCGTACCGTGATTGTGTAGCTGCCGTCGTTATTAGCAACGGCGCTTTCGTCGGCGTTATAGAAGTCGAAATGGTTGTATTTGGACACGAATTGGAACGACCAACCCTGGATCGCTTGCGAGCCACTGTTGGTGATCGAAAAGCTGCCGCTTAACCCACCCCAGAAGCTGCTCGTTGCTGAAACGGATGCCATCAAGAGTTGATCAAGCCAGAAGTTTTGAACAGTCATGGTTGGGATTGGCAGAGGAGTTCAGGGAAGCGATTGCCCGGAACCGGTCTGCAGAAATCCTCCCCGTCATGCCCCTGATCAGGGAACACTGCAGATGCAGTGTTTTGCCAGCTCGCCTGCAGCCTTCAGCTCAGCAGCCCCAGCCGCAGCCCGGCCACGGCCGCTGCCGTGCGGTCGCCCACCGCAAGCTTGCGCAGGATCCGTTGCACATGGTCGCGGGCCGTGACCTCGGCAACCACGAGCCGTGCGGCGATCTGACGGTTGGTCAATCCTGCCGCCACGAGCGCCAGCACCTCCAG
The DNA here is from genome assembly GCA_903858015.1 of uncultured cyanobacterium. GTDB lineage: Bacteria > Cyanobacteriota > Cyanobacteriia > PCC-6307 > Cyanobiaceae > Cyanobium. The sequence continues at coordinate 66,879 of CAIOGZ010000010.1, read as the reverse complement.
CTCCCGAGTCGTGAGTGCCCCTGAGGCGGCAACGGCCGCTGCAATGGACTGGCGGCAGGCCGGATCCACAAACCGCTCGCCCCGCGCCATGTGCTCCAGGGCGCTTGCTAAAACTCCTTTGCCGATGTTCTCTTCCCAGATCAGGTTCACCTCGGGGTAGGGCAGCAGGCTGGCCAGTGGCAAGGCGGGGGCGTCCACCACTTGCACCACCAGCAGATGGGGCGGGGCGGTTTGGCCCAGCAGCGTCTCGATCAGCGGCACACAGGAGCCGTCCCGCAGCTGGCTGGTGCTGACCAGCAGCACAGCCTCGGCGGCCGCAGGAAGCAGCGCCAACGCCTCGGCCGCCGTGGCGCAAACCCCCAACAGCACCGGGCTGGAGTCGTCCGCATGCTTGTCCAAGTTGCTCCTCAGGATCGCCGCATAGGCGGGCGAGGGATTGCAGACCAACAGCTGGTAGTTGCTGACCAGTTCGCGCACCCGTTGTTCCCGCGCTTCCTGGTCGGCCCGGGGCTCTGGGGCGGCATGGGGCTCGGCGGCGGACCCTGATTCCATTGTGAGTGCTGCTGGCCGGTTCGGGATTCCCCAGCAGCCTGGCAGTGTTGGTCAAGTCAGGGGCCATCCCCTTAGCGCCCCCATCCTTCTTAGCGCCCCCATCCTTCTAGCGCCCCCATGCCCCCAGCGCCCGCCATGGATCCAGCCGAGCGCATCATCGTGGCCCTCGATCGGCCCGATGCGGCCGCCGCCCTGGCCCTGGCCGGCGCCATTCCTGACCTGCGCTGGGTGAAGGTGGGCCTGGAGTTGTTCACCGCTAGCGGCCCCGCCGTGGTCGCCGAGCTGCGGCGGCGGGGCCTGCGGGTGTTCCTCGACCTCAAGTTCCACGACATCCCCGCCACCATGGCCGGCGCCTGCCGCAGCGCCGCCCGGCTGGGCGCCGAGTTGATCACCCTGCAGGCCTGCGCCGGCAGCGAGGCCCTGGCGGCGGCCCAGGCCGGGGCGATCGAGGGGGCCGCCGCCGCCGGGCTCGACGCCCCCACCCTGCTGGCGGTGACCGTGCTCACCAGCTGGCCCGCCGATCGCTTTGCCGCCGAGCTGGCCATCGCCGAGCCGGTGCCCAGCTACGTGAACCGCCTGGCGGCCTTGGCGGCGGCGGCGGGCATCGGGGGCTGTGTGTGCTCGCCGCTGGAAGTGGCGGCGTTGCGGCAGGCCCACCCTGAGCCGTTCGTGCTGGTCACCCCCGGGATCCGGCCGGCCGGGGCTGGCCGCGGCGACCAGGCGCGGGTGATGGGTCCCGACCAGGCGATCGCCGCCGGCTCCAGCCAGCTGGTGATCGGCCGGCCGATCACGGCGGCGGCCGACCCGGCGGCGGCGTTTGCCGCCTGCTGCGGCGAGATCCTGGCCGCGGCAACAGCCGGGGGTGGGGGCTGAGGTCTGCCCATGCCGCCTCCCAGCCAGCCTCGACCGCAGTCGTGACGATCCCATTGCAGCTTGCCGTGTCCAGCTTGAAGTCGCCCATCACCAAGCCCAAGACAGGCCTGAAACTCCCCAGCTGTTTCCTATCCCAACGCTTTCTTAGCCCAATTCCTGCCTAGCGCAGCTGTTTTCAGACCCAGCTTTTGCTACTGCAGGCTTCTGCCTATGGCAGGCTTTCTCCTAATGCAGGCTGTTTCCTAACGCAGGCTGTTTCCTAACGCAGGCTGTTTCCTAACTCCTTGTCGAAGCGGCCTGGGGCCTGTTTCCTGGGGCAGGATGTTGGGGCTGGTTGTTCGGAGCGGTTGTTGGGCCTGGCTGTTGGGCCTGGTTGCAGGACCTGGCTGTTGGGCCCGCTTGCTGGGTCCGTGCTGCTCTGGCACCGCCCCACCAGCCGCACAACCACGCCTCGCCCGAGGCCCCCCAGCCTCCGCTGCCGTTAGTCCCCCTCCTGATTCCCCCACCGCCATGCCCGCCGGCATTCAGCGCCTAGACCAAGACCTCTTCGACCAGGTGGCGGCCGAAGCCCGCGCCTTGCCGCGCCTGCGCCGCAACCACAACCTGCACGCCGAAAGCGATCCGGTGCAGCGGTTTCTCAACGTCATGCAGCCCGGTACCTACGTGCGGCCCCATCGCCACCAGCGCACCAGGCCCGGGGCCGGCTTCGAATGCTTTGTGGTGTTGCAGGGGGCGATCGGGCTGCTGCTGCTCGATCAGCACGGCAGCGTGCTCCAGCGCGAACGCTTGGCGGCCGCTGGTCCGCTGCGGGGCATCCAGTTGCCGGAGGGGGTGGTGCACACCCTGGTGGCCCTGGAGCCGGATTCGGTGCTGCTGGAGATCAAAGAAGGGCCCTACGAACCCAGCGCCGATAAGGATTTCCTCGCCGATTTCCCGGCCGAAGCCAGTGCTGGAGCGGTGGCGCTGGAACGGCAGTGGCGCGACTTGTTTGCCGCCTGACCCCGCCAGCGGGGACCCTTGACTTCCAGCTGCGCCCCCTACAGGCTGCGCCCGCTTGAGGTCAAACCCCTTGAGGCGACACCCCTTAACATCGGGCCCAGCAATCTGCTGCAATCTGCCTCGATGTCAGCCCACCTGACGGCCCGCCTGACAGCCCAGCTGGGGGGCCAAGAGCCTGCCGGCTTGGCCGCCAACCGGAGCGCCAGCGTTGGGGTCAACGGCAATCCTGCCGCCCCAGGCGGCTGGCTGCGCCCCAGCGCTGCCCGCCTGGGCCGCTCCATGCGCCGAGCCCTGCTGCTCTCTCCCCTGCTGCTGGCCCCCCTGCCGCTGCAGGCCGCCACCAATGCAGCCAGCTTCAACAGCCTGGTGGCCACCTTCCGCAACTACGGCTTCGAGGTGGTCGCCGACCATCCCCGCTGCTTCCAGGAACGCAATCTGTTCGGGCTCTACCTGCGCGGCACCCGCCGCATCGTGGTCTGCCCCCGCGGTAACCAGCTCGACACCTTGATGCACGAGGGCTGGCATGCGGTGCAGGCCCGCTGTCGCCGCGGCAAGCCGCTGCTCACTAACGAATTCCTGCGCGCCAACCTCAGCCGCGCCGATCTGCGCGACATCGATGCCCTCTACGCCGCCAAAAGCTGGCATCGGGAGGCTGAAGCCCGGGCCATGGCTGCCCAGCAAATGCCGCTGTATCTGGCCCATCTGGAGAGTTCCTGTGGGGCGCCACCGCCGCCGGCCGGGGTTGCCGGCAGCCCGGCAGCCCCACCAGGCGCCGCCCTGCCTCGCTAGCGCGGCTTGGGCCGGTTAGCCCAGGGGCGGAGCGGCCAGGGCGGCCCGGCGACAGAAACCACAGTGGCCCCAGCGGGCCATCTCCCCGGCGGGCGCCGGCCGGGCGCAGGCGGGGCAGTTGGCCAGCCCATGCACATCGATCCGGCTGGGGTGGCGGGCCCAAACCTCGGCCTCAACCTCCGATCCGGGCGGGGCGATGGCGTCGCCGTAGTGCTGGCGCAGGCGTAGATCCCGCAGGGTGAATCCGGCGCCGCGCAGGGCACCCAGCAGCTGGTGACGGTTGTAGCGAAGGGCCAGCAGCCACGGTCCTGGGGCTGCCCCCACCGTGAGCACGCCGGCCTGCAGGTCGAGCGGCCGGCAGTGGGGGGCGAGCTGGGGACCGGCGATCCGCGGCCAGGCCTGCCACAGGGCCGCCAGGTGCCCCTGCCGTTGCCAGTCCCGCTCCAGCCTGGCCAGGCAGTCGGCCACGGCGGCAGCAGGGGGACGGGGGGGCGGCAGCAGGTACGACACATTGCCGATGCGCCGGCTGTTAGCGGGCGGGCTAGTGGCGGGCCGGCTGCTGATGTTGCGGCTGGTGGCTTTGTTGCTGCTGGCTTTGTTGCTGGCTTTGCGGCTGCTGCGGTAGGGATCGTCCATCCTTAACAGGCTAGGCGGCGCGCTGCTGCACAGTCGTGTCTACCCTCAAGCTGACTACCCCCCTTAGCCATGGGCTTCTTCGATCGGCTCAGCCGCCTGCTGCGCGCCAATCTCAACGACCTGGTCAGCAAGGCGGAGGATCCGGCCAAGATCCTCGACCAGTCGGTCACCGACATGCAGACCGATCTGGTCAAGCTGCGCCAGGCGGTGGCCACCGCCATCGCCAGCCAGAAGCGGTTGCAGAACCAGGCTGAACAGGCCGATACCCAGGCCAAAACCTGGTACGAGCGAGCCGAGCTGGCCCTCAAGAAAGGCGAGGAGGAGCTGGCCCGCGAATCGCTCTCGCGCCGCAAGACCTATCAGGACACCGCCACCGCCTTGACCAACCAGGTCAACTCCCAGGCGGGCCAGGTGGAGACCCTTAAAAAGAGTCTCACCGCCCTTGAGGGCAAGATCGCCGAGGCCAAAACCAAGAAGGACATGCTCAAGGCCCGGGCCCAGGCGGCCGAGGCCCAGGAGCAGCTGCAGAGTGCCGTTGGCAACCTGAGCACCAACAGCTCGATGGCCGCCTTCGAGCAGATGGAGGAGAAGGTGCTGGGCCTGGAGGCCCGCAGCCAGGCCGCCGCCGAACTGGCCGGCGCCGACCTCGAAAGCCAGTTCGCCTCCCTGCAAGGCAGCGATGTCGATGACGAACTCGAGGCCCTCAAGACCCGCATGTCCGGTGGCGCCACCCCGATCCAGTTGCCGGCCCCGAACGGCCCCTTGCCCCAGTTGGAGCCGGTGAAGGTGGCCGAGGTGAATGCGGAGCTCGAAGAGCTGAAGCGCTCGATCGACAAGCTCTGATTCCCCCGCCCCGGATCTAACCCAGCCTCGATCCAGCCCTGCATCGAGCTGTTCGCCAGCCCTCCAGTCCTCCAGCCCTTGCTTGCCCCGTGTCTGAAGCCGTTCTGCAGATCAGCGATGCCAACTACAGCCAGGAGGTGCTGGGCCAACCCGGTTTCCTGCTGCTCGATGTCTGGGCCGCCTGGTGCGGCCCCTGTCGGCTGATCGCCCCGGTGATCAGTTGGGCAGCCGCTACCTACGGCGACCGGCTCCGGGTTGGCAAGGCCGATTGCGATGCCAATCCCCAGCTGGTCGAGTCGTTGGGGGTGAAGGGGCTGCCCACCCTGGTGCTGTTCAAGGACGGCACCGAGCTCAGCCGCCACGAGGGGGTGCTGACCAACACCCAACTCAGCGCTTTTTTGGATGCCCATCTCTGAGCGGCTCTCCCAGCGGGTTGCCCAGTTAGGCAGCGGCGTCTTCGCCCGCAACGACCAGCGCAAGCTGGCCTACCGCCGTCGCCAGGCTGAGCCGGCCGCCGGCCTGCCGCCGCTGCTCGATCTCTCGCTCGGCTCCACCGATCTGCCGCCGCCGCCCCAAGCCATCGAGGCGATCGCGGCGGCCCTGGACCAGCCCCAGAGTTCGGCCTACTGCCTCCAGGCCGCCACCCTGCCCTTCCGCGAGGCGGTGGCCGCCTGGGCTGGGCGGCGGTTCGGGGTGGCCGTCGATCCGCAGCGGGAGGTGCTGTTGCTGGTGGGCTCCCAGGAGGGCACGGCCCACCTGCCCCTGGCGGTGCTCAATCCGGGCGAGCCGGCCCTGCTCTTGGATCCCTGCTATCCCTCCCATCGGGGCGGCCTGCAGCTCGCCTCCGCCGAAACGGTGCTGCTGCCCCTCGATCCCCAGCAGGGCTGGCGACCAGCTTTTGAGCTGCTGCCATCGGCCAGCTGGGATGCCCTGCGGTTGATGGTGCTGGGCTTTCCCCACAACCCCACCGCCACCACCGGCGACCAGGCCTGGATCGATGCGGCGGTGGCCCGGGCGATCGACCACGACATCGTGCTGGCCCATGACAACCCCTACGTCGATCTTGCCCTCGATGGTGAGGCGCCGGCCCTGTTGCGCCATCCCGACTGGCGCCGCTGCGGGATCGAATTCTTCTCCTTCTCGAAGGGCTGGTGCCTGGGGGGCTACCGGCTCGCCTTCGCCATCGGTGCCCCTTGGTTGATCACGGCCCTGGGCCAGCTCAAGGCGATCGTCGATTTCAACCAATCCCTAGCCCTGCAGGCCGGTGCGATTGCCGCCCTGGAGCAGGCGCCGCACTGGCCCGAGCAGTTGCGGCAGGTCTACCGCGAGCGGCGGGATCGGATGGCCGCGGCCCTTGGCGCCCAGGGCTGGGAGGTGCCCCACGCCTCGATGGCCCTATACCACTGGTTGCCGCTCCCGGCGGCGGCCCGGGCTGGGGGCCTGGATTCGGAGGCCTTCTGCGCGGCGCTGCTCGAGGGCACGGGCGTCTGCCTCACCCCCGGCAATGGTTTTGGCCCCGGTGGGGAGGGTTGGCAGCGCCTGGCCCTGGTGCATCCCAGCGACCAACTCGAGGCCGCGGCTGCCCGCATGGGCGCCTGGCTGCAGCAACTCTGAGCGGCGCTGTGGTCGGCCCGATCCTTGCTGCCCACCGCGCCCTGGCCCAGCGCGCCGGCCTGGAGCCCCTGGCCTGGCAGCTGCGGGGCTTGCCGGTGTGCGCCAGTACGGAGCTGGAGCTGGAGCGCTGGTTGCGGCAGTGTCCCCCGGCCGCTGCCTGCCCGCCTGGCGCGGCGGCCCTGCGCTGGCCGCGGGCGGTGATCGCCCGCCGCCAGCGCTTCGGCCATGGCCAGCAGGGGCGCAGCTGGCTTTCGCCGCCGGGCGGCATCTGGCTCAGTGCCGCCCTGCCCTGGCCTGCCGATCCAACCCGGGCAGCCGCGCCGGGCCTGGCGGTGCTGGTGGCTTTGGCGGCCGAATTGGCACGGCTGGGAGTGCCGCTGCGGCTGAAGTGGCCCAATGACCTGATGCTGATCACCGCCGCCGGACCCCGCAAGTTGGCGGGGTTACTGCCGGGCCTGCGGCTGCGGGCCAAAGTTGTGCGCTGGGCCCGGATCGGCATTGGTCTTAACGGCCGCAACCCGGTGCCCCCGGGCGGCGGCAACCTGCGGGGGCTGCCGCGGGCCCGATCCAGCCAGCAGGCCTTGTTGGCGGCGAGGGTGTTGCTGGCCCTCGATCAGGCGATGCTCCTGGCCAGCCAGCCGGAGGCGGTGCGGATCCAGGCTGAGCAGCTGCTGCTGCTGCCGGCTTCCCCCCTGGCGTTGGAGGGTGAGGCCTGGTGGCCCCTGGGCCTGGCCGGCGATGGTGGCCTGCGGCTGGGCCATGCCGATGGCCGCCTGCGCACCCTGCGCCGCTTTTGAAGCGAGCGACACCTGCGGCGGTGATCCGGCCCGCCAGGATTGCGCTGATGCATCAAAATGGCCAGGGTTTTGCTGGGCCGTTGTGCCGCTGCGGTTTGATTCGATGGCTTTCCAGCGCTTGCAGAGCCTCCTGGGCTTGAGCGCCCTGGTGGCGTTTCCCCTGGCGGCTGTGCCGCTGGTGATGGCCCAGACGGCCCCGGATGGGGGGGCCGGGGCGGCTGGCCAGGCGTCCGGCGGGCCGTCTGCGGCCGGGGTGCCAGCGCCACTCCCTGCCGCCGCTGGGGTAGCGCCGGCGCCGGTGGGGCAGGCAGCGGCTCCGGGTTCGGTGGCTGCGCCCTCGGCGGATCGGCCGCCAGCGGTTCCGCCGCCGTTGGTGCCGGGGCCCCTGGCCCCGGCCGCGCCTACAGCAGTCACCGCCCCAGGGCTGCCCATGCCTGCGGCCTCTCCTCGCCTGCTGCCCAACAGCGCAGCCACGCAGTCCGTTCCGGCGCCGCTGCAACCGGATCGGGCCCAGCGCCAGAGCCTGCCCAGCAAACGCTTCGATGCCTCCCTCGAGGATTTGATGCGCGATGGGGTGGTCAGCCGCCGGGAGGTGCGGGTCCATGCCGGCCTGATCGCCAATCCCGACCTGCTCCGCCAGGGCTGCAGCAACGGCGCCTTCTCAGCCCGCGAATGCGGCGCCAGCGATGGCGGGGTGCAGTTCCGCGCCCGAGCTGATGGCGGTGGCGGCGGCGTTGCCTATGGCTTCAGTGGCAGTGCTGGCGGCGAGCGCTATGGCATCGATGCGGCACCGCTGCCGCCGATTTCGGTGCCGGTCACGGCCTTGCTGTCCGGGGCGGGGGGCAGTTTCCGGCTCACCGATGTGTTCCAGCGCACGCCCCGTCCGGCCTCGATCCGCGGCAATGGCAATGCCCGGCCCATTTTTCCGCTGATCGGCGGCGCCGAGATCAGCAGTGGCTTCGGTTGGCGGCTCCATCCGATGCTCGGCACCTGGATGATGCACAGCGGCCGCGACCTTGCCGCCCCCGAGGGCACCCCCGTGGTGGCGGCCCTCTCCGGCCGGGTGGTGAGCAGCGGCGATGCCGGTGGCTACGGCCTGGCGATCGAACTCGAACACGACAACCCCCGCCGCCGCACCCTCTACGGCCACCTCTCGGAGCTTTACGTCAAGGAGGGCGAGCGCATCCGCCAGGGTGAGGTGATCGGCCGGGTTGGCAGCACCGGCCGCAGCACCGGGCCCCACTTGCACTTTGAGCTGCGCATGCCCCAGGAGGGTGGCTGGGTGGCGGTGGATCCCGGTGAGCTCGATCCCGGCGGCGGCGTCCAGGTTGCTGCAGGAGCGTTGCCCGGCCTGGCCGGCCTGCTCGCCAGCGCCAGCGGTGCTCCCACCGACGCCGTTGCGCTGCTGATGGGCCAGTTGATCCAGAGCCTGGAGCGGCCGCGCTCGCCGCTGGCGACAGTGGGCGAAGCTGGCGGCAGTGGGCTGGCTTCACCCGCTGGCAGCAGCGATCGCCTGCCCCAGCGGCTTCCGGCCGCCGCCGCCCTGCCGGGGCCAGCGCCCCTGCCCCGCAATCTCCCGGCCACGCCAATACCGGGGCGGGCCCCCTCCCAGCGGCCCAACCAGGATGGCTAAGAAGCACGAGGGCAAACAACGGCAGTCCGGCAGCCCGAGCAACCAACCGCCCTGGAGCAGCGGGGCCAACGAGCATCCCTCCGCTGCTTGGCCGGCCGGGGAGGCTGCGTCCGAACAACAGGGGGATCATCAGCGGCCCGACCAGCGGCCCGATCAACCCGCAGCCCATTCGGCCGCTGGTGGCAATCTTTTGGCCCCGATCCCAGGTGCCCCGGGCGAGAAGCTGGACCGCCGCTTTTACGAGTCCGAGCTGGCCCGGCTGCAGCTGGAACTGGTGAAGATGCAGTATTGGATCAAGGCCACCGGCTTCCGCTTGATGGTGGTGTTTGAGGGCCGGGATGCAGCCGGCAAGGGCGGCACGATCAAACGCATCACCGAACCGCTCAACCCGCGCGGCTGTCGGGTGGTGGCCCTAGGCACCCCCTCCAACCAGCAACAGACCCAGTGGTATTTCCAGCGCTACGTGGAGCATTTCCCCTGCGCCGGCGAGATCGTGATCTTTGATCGCAGCTGGTACAACCGCGCTGGTGTAGAGAATGTCATGGGTTTTTGCAGCAAGCAAGATGTGGAGCAATTCCTGCGGGCCTGCCCTGAGTTGGAGCGGATGCTGGTGGATAGCGGCATCCTGCTGCTTAAGTATTGGTTTTCGGTGAGCGATCTGGAGCAGGAGGCCCGCTTCCTCGATCGCATCGACGACCCGATGCGGCGTTGGAAGCTTTCGCCGATGGACCTGGAGGCCCGCGACCGTTGGCAGGAATTCTCCCAGGCAAAAGATGCGATGTTCTCCCACACCAATATCCCCGAGGCCCCCTGGTTCACCGTCGAGGCCGACGACAAGCGCCGCGCTCGCCTCAACACCATGCACCACCTGCTGAGCAAAGTTCCCTACCGGGACATGACCCCTGCCGCCATCAAGCTGGCGCCCCGCAAGCAGGCCAAGCCGATCGAAAGGCCACCGATCGGCGAGCAGTTTTTTGTTCCAAATCAGTATCCCTAGCGCCATCTAGGCTCCAAAGTCTAAGCCCTAGCTACTGGTAATCCCTGGTATCTGGCTTCTTGCTAATTGTTTCTGCTTTGTGGCAGCTAAGTCTCTTGGGCTCTAAGTATCTAGGACTCTAAGTATCTCGGGCTCTAAGTGTCTAGGTTTCTGGGCTTCTAGGTTGTTCAGCTGGACAAGGGCAAATTATAGTCAGTCGATCTTGCTGGGTGTAATGGTGGAAACATCCTGTGATCCCAGCGATTTCTTTCGCTCCCAGTGACGATCTATCCCCCCATGGCTTGCTTATATCTGCAAGCCTTCTCGCCGGCCAACCAGTGGGGGCGATCAGTTGGCGCCCATCAGCTGGTGCCCAATCAGCTAGCACCCATCAGCTGGGATCGCCGCTCGAAGCATCGGGTTCCACCAGGCTGACCAGCAACTTGTCGACCCGATGGCCATCCATGTCAACGATTTCGAAGCCCAAGCCATCGGTTTCGAACCGTTCGCCCGTGCGGGGGATATGGCCGAGCCGGTGCATGGCAAAGCCGCCGACGGTGTGGAAATCGCCGCTGCCTTCGCCCGCCAGCCGCGAGCGCTCCACCAGCTCCTTGAAGGCTTCAATCTCGAGGAAGCCATCGATCAGCCAGGAACCATCCTCCCGTTGGACCACGGCCGGGTCTTCATTGTCTTCGGCGGAGGGCAGGTCGCCCACGATCGCCTCCATCAGGTCGGTGACGGTGACCAAGCCCTCAATGCCTCCAAATTCATCGGTGACCAGGGCGATGTGGCTGCCGGATTGGCGGAATTGCTCGATCACCGCCAGCGCCCGCGTCGTGGCGGCCACATAGAGGGTCGGTTGCAGCAGCGGCGGCAGCTGGACGCCAAGGCCGTTGACCCGAGCTCCGGCGGAGAAGTCCGCCGTTTCGCCGCGGCCGCTCCACCCCAGCCGCTCGGCCACCAGAAACTGGCTGGTGCGCAGCACCCCTTCACAGGCGTCGAGGCTGCCGCGGCCCACCGGCAGCCGCGAATGGCTGCTGGCGATCACCGTCTCCAGTTGCTGCTCGGCTGGGGCTTCGGCATCGAGCCAGGTGATCTCGGTGCGGGGGGTCATGAAGGCGCGGATCGGGCGATCCCCCAGCCGGAACACCCGCTGCACCATGTCATGCTCCGCCTCCTCAAACACCCCCGCTTCGGCCCCCTGGCGGATCAGGGCCTTGATCTCGTCTTCGGTGAGGTCGGGTTCGCCGGAGGCGCGGATCCCCAGCAGGCTGAGCAGCGCCTCGGTGGACTTGCCCAACAGCTGCACCAGGGGGGCACTGATCCGGGCCAGACCCCGCATCGGCCCAGCTACGGCGCAGGCGATCGCCTCGGGGTCGTTGAGGGCGATTCGCTTCGGCACCAGTTCGCCGATCACCAGCGACAAATAGGTGATCACCCCCACCACCAGCACCACGCTGACCCCCTCGGCGGAGCGGCCAATCCAGGGCAGGCCCGCCAGCAGCGGCTCCAGCCTGCGGGCGATGGTGGCTCCCCCCACGGCACCGCTGAGGATGCCGATCAGGGTGATCCCGATCTGCACGGTCGAGAGGAAATCGTTGGGGGCGTTGGCCAGCTTCAGGGCTGCCCGGGCCCGGCGGTCGCCGCGCTCCACCAGCTGCTGCAGGCGCACTTTGCGGGCTGAAACGACCGCAATTTCCGAACCGGAAAACACACCGTTGGCAACGATCAGGACCAGGATCAGCAGACCTTCGATCAGCAGTCCTGAGGCCATTGACTGGGCTAGTCCGTTGGCCGAACCCTACCAGCGCCGGGCGGCCCTGGCTTAGCTGGCGATGCGGCCATCGCGGAATTGCACCACCCGTTTGGCCCGGTCGCCCACCTCCTGTTCATGGGTCACCAGCAGGATCGTGATCCCCTGGGCATTGAGCTCGTCGAAGATGGCGAGCACCTCCTTAGTGGTTTGGGAATCGAGGGCGCCGGTGGGTTCATCGGCGAGCAGCAGGGCTGGCTGGTTGATCAGGGCCCGGGCCACCGCCACCCGTTGCTGCTGGCCGCCCGAGAGCTGGTTGGGCCTGTTGTCGATCCGCTGGCCCAGACCCACCCGCTCCAGGGCCAGGCGGGCCCGCTGGCGCCGCTGCTCGGCGGGCACCCCGGCATAAATCATCGGCAGCATCACGTTGTCGAGGGCGCTGAGCTGGGGCAGCAGATGGAATTGCTGGAACACAAAGCCCAGCTGGCGATTGCGCACATCCGCTAGGGCATCGTCGTCGAGGCTTTCGACCGGCACGCCGTTGAGCCGATAGCTGCCGCTGCTGGGCCGATCGAGGCAGCCCAGGATATTCATCGCCGTGCTCTTGCCCGAGCCGGAGCTGCCCATCACCGCCACATAATCGCCTCGCTCGAGCCTGAGGCAGAGGTCGTCGAGGGCCTTCACCAGGGTGTCGCCGCTGCCGTAGAGCTTCGAGACATGCAGCAGCTCGGCAACCGGATCAGGGGGATGGGCCACGGCTGAAGGGGGCTGGGGAGCTGGGCGCGAGCTGGGGTTGGAATGGTTCAACCCAGCGGCGGCACAGCCGCTGCGGCAATCGCCTGCTGCAGGATCGGGGTGCCAGCCACGGTGGCGCTGGCCCAGTCAAACAGGGGGCTGGAGAGGATGCCGCCCACCGCCGTCACCAGCACGCAGCCCACCAGGGCGGCGCGCAGCGGTTGCATGCCAGCCAGATTCCAGCTGATCTCGGGGTAGGCTTTCACCACATCAGAAGCCTCTTGGGGCTCCTTGACCACCATCATCTTGATGACGGAGATATAATAATAAATCGAGACAACTGACGTCACTAAGCCGACCACCACCAGCAGGTATTGCTTGTCGGCCCAGCCGGCGAAGAACAGATAGATCTTGGCGAAGAAGCCGAGCATCGGAGGGATGCCGCCCAGCGAGAGCAAGCATAGGCTCAGGCCCAGGGTGATTAAGGGATCTTTCTGGTAGAGGCCCGCATAGTCGGCGATGCGGTCGCTGCCGGTGCGCAGTGAGAACAGAATGATGCAGGCGAAGGCGCCGAGATTCATGAACAGGTAGGCCGCCATGTACAGCACCATCGAGGCGAAGCCATCCTCGGTGCCGCAGACCAGGCCGATCATCACAAAACCAGCCTGGCCAATCGAGCTGTAGGCCAGCATCCGTTTCATCGAGGTCTGGGCTAGGGCCACCACATTGCCCAGCACCATGCTCAGCACCGCCAGCACGGTGAACAGGAACTTCCATTGGGCATCAAAGACCTCGAAACAGCCCACCAGCAACCGCAGGGCCAGGGCAAACCCCGCCGCCTTGGAGCCCACCGAAAGGAAGGCCACCACCGGGGTAGGGGAGCCCTCATAGACATCGGGGGTCCACTGGTGGAACGGCACCGCCGCAATCTTGAAGGCCACGGTGGCCAGCACAAACACCAGGGTGAGCGCCGTGATCGGCGAGGCGGCCGTGCGCAGGGCCAGGGCGATCCCCTCAAGGCTGGTGCTACCCCCACTCAGGCCGTAGAGCAGCGAGGCACCGTAAAGAAACACCGCCGCCGCCGCGGAACCGACCAGCAGATACTTGAGGGCTGCCTCAGAACTGCGGGCATCCCGCTTCATGTAGCCCGAGAGCAGATAACTGGAAACCGAGAGCGTTTCCAGCGAAACAAAAATGCTGATCAGGTCGGTGGAACCGCACAGGAACATCGCCCCGAGCGTGGCGGCAAGCAAGATGGCCGCGTATTCGCCGACTGGCGTGCCGCTGCGCTCCACGTAGCGCCAGCTGAGCAGCAGCGTGATCAAGGTGGAGGCCGCCACGACGGCCCGAAAAGCGATCGCCAGGTTGTCGGCCAGGAAGGAGCCTAGGAAAGACGGCTCCAGGGGGCCGTTCCACTGCAGGGCCAGCAGCACCAGGGCGGCTCCCAGGCCGCCGTAGCAAAGCGGGGGTACCCAACGGCTGGCGGCCTTTTCACCGGCCAGATCCACCAGCAGGCAGGCCAACAGGGCCAGCAGCACCGCCACCTCGGGGGCGATGGCGCCGGCATTGAGCTGGAGGTTGAGGGCACCGGTGCTGAGGCCTGAGCCGATCGCATCGGTGGCCGCAGACGCTGGGGTTGGCAAGCTGATCAGCAGGGGGGGCTGGACCCCAGGTGGGATCCCTGCGAGGGCACCGGCAAGTGCCAGGGCGACGACCACGGGGGAGGAAGGCATCCGGTGCAGCGGACTGTAGCGGCCGTTTCAGGCTTCCATTGCCCTGCTCCAGGCCTGTTGGTGGCGGTCCGGTTCGTCGCCAAGGACGCCGATGCGATAAAGAGGGAGACGATTTCCTGCGTTTCCGTGGCGCACACCCTGGTCATCGTTGAGAGCCCCACCAAGGCCAGAACCATCCGGGGCTACCTGCCGAAGGATTTTCGCGTCGAGGCCTCCATGGGCCACGTGCGCGATTTGCCCAATAACGCCAGCGAGATTCCGGCCAGCCACAAGGGTGAGAAGTGGGCCAACTTGGGCGTTAACACCGCCCAGGCCTTCGAACCGCTGTACGTGGTGCCCAAGGACAAGAAAAAGGTGGTCAAGGAGCTCAAGGACGCCCTCAAGGGTGCCGACCAGCTGCTGCTAGCCACCGACGAGGACCGCGAGGGGGAGAGCATCAGCTGGCACCTGCTGCAGCTGCTCTCCCCCAAGGTGCCCGTTAAGCGGATGGTGTTCCACGAGATCACCAAGGAGGCGATCGGCCGGGCCCTGGAGAGCACCCGCGAACTCGACATGGAGCTCGTGCACGCCCAGGAAACCCGCCGCATCCTCGATCGCCTGGTGGGCTACACGCTCTCGCCGCTGCTTTGGAAGAAGGTGGCCTGGGGGCTTTCGGCCGGTCGGGTGCAGTCGGTGGCGGTGCGCTTGCTGGTGCAGCGGGAGCGGGCCCGTCGGGCCTTCCGCAGCGGCAGCTACTGGGATCTCAAAGCCAAATTGGTGCAGGCCGGCCACAGCTTCGAGGCGAAGCTCAGCCATGTGAAGGGAGAGCGGATCGCCGGTGGCGGCGATTTCGACGAGACCACCGGCGGCCTCAAGGCCGGTACCAAAGCGCGGCTGCTCAGCGAGGCCGAGGCCCGCGCCCTCCAACAGGCGGTGCAGAACGCCCCGTGGCGGGTGGCGGCGGTGGAGGAGAAGCCCACGCTGCGCAAACCGGTGCCGCCCTTCACCACCAGCACCCTGCAGCAGGAGGCCAACCGCAAGCTGCGGCTCTCGGCCCGGGAAACGATGCGCACCGCCCAGGCCCTTTACGAGCGGGGGTTCATCACCTACATGCGCACCGATTCGGTGCACCTCTCCGACCAGGCGATCAACGCCGCCCGCAGCTGCGTGGCCGAGAAGTACGGCAAGGACTACCTCTCACCGGCACCGCGCCAGTTCACCACCAAGGCCCGTAACGCCCAGGAGGCCCACGAAGCGATCCGGCCCGCCGGTGAAGCCTTCCGGACCCCAGCCGATACTGGCCTCGATGGCCGCGACCTGGCCCTCTACGAGTTGATCTGGAAGCGCACCGTGGCCAGCCAGATGGCCGACGCCAAGCTCACCATGCTGGCGGTCGACCTGGAGGCCGCCGCCGGCAGCGCCGTGGGCCCCGCCAGCTTCCGCGCCAGCGGCAAGCGGATCGACTTCGCCGGCTTCTTCCGCGCCTACGTGGAGGGCAGCGACGACCCCGATGCCGCCCTGGAGGGCCAGGAGGTGCTCCTGCCCAGCCTCAAGGTGGGCGATAGCCCCAGCAGCGAGCTGGTCGAGGCCCTCGGCCACCAGACCCAGCCACCGGCCCGCTACAGCGAGGCGGCCCTGGTCAAGATGCTGGAGAAGGAGGGCATCGGTCGCCCCTCCACCTATGCCTCGATTATCGGCACGATCGTGGATCGGGGGTATGCAACCCTCCACAACAACGCCCTCACCCCGAGTTTTACCGCCTTCGCGGTGACGGCCCTGCTAGAGGAGCATTTCCCCGATCTGGTCGATACAAGCTTCACCGCCCGGATGGAAACCACCCTCGATGAGATTTCCACCGGCAAGGTGCCGTGGCTTCCCTATCTGGAGGGCTTCTACAAGGGCGAGCAGGGCTTGGAAACCCAGGTGCTGCAACGGGAGGGTGACATCGACCCCGGCGTCTCCCGCACCGTGGAGCTGGAGGGGCTGCCCTGTGTGGTGCGGATCGGCCGCTTCGGCGCCTACCTCGAAAAGAAACGGCTGGCCGACGACGGCAGTGAAGAGCTGCTCAAGGCCACCCTGCCGGTGGAGGTCACCCCGGCCGACCTCGATGCCGACCGCGCCGAGCTGATCCTGAAGCAAAAGGCCGATGGCCCCGAATCGCTGGGGGTCGATCCGGAAACCGGCGAAGCCGTCTACCTGCTGTTCGGCCAGTACGGGCCCTATCTGCAGTTGGGTCAGGCCAGTGAGGCCACCCCCAAACCGAAGCGCGCCTCCCTACCCAAGGGGATCAAGCCCGAGGAGATGGCTCTTGAGGATGCCCTCGGTCTGCTGCGCCTTCCCCGCCACCTGGGTGAGCACCCCGACGGGGGCAAGGTGCAGGCAGGGCTAGGGCGGTTCGGACCCTATGTGGTGCACGACAAGGGCAAGGGCGAGAAGGACTATCGCTCCCTCAAGGGTGACGACGAGGTGCTGGCGATCGGCCTGGCCCGGGCCCTGGAGTTGCTGGCCGAACCCAAGCGCGGCCGTGGCGGGCGCACCGCCCTCAAGGACCTCGGCACGCCGCCAGGGGCCGATGACGCCATCCAGCTGTTCAATGGCCCCTACGGGCTGTACGTGAAGCAGGGCAAGCTCAATGCCTCCCTGCCCGAGGGCGGCACGGCCGAGACGATCACCCTGGAGCAGGCGGTCGAGCTGTTGGCCGCCAAGGCTGCCAGCGGCAAGGGATCCGGCCGGGCGGGTACGGGCAAGGCCAGTGGCAGCAAGGTCAGTGGCAGTAAGGCCAGTGCCAGTAAGGCCAGCAGCGCTGCGGCCAAGGCCGCCAAACCCGCCTCCAAAACTCCAGCCACCACCAAGACCGGCCGGTTGCGGGCCAGTGCGGTGCGGGTGATCAAGCCAGCGGGCAGCTGATGGACCCGGACCCTGTGTGGCAGCGGCGGCCCCCTGCCTGCCCCGTTCCCAAGGCCCTGCCCTGGTTACTGCCGCTGCTGCTGGTCGGAGGTTGCAGTGGCACGCCGTTTGGGGAGGCCCTCTCCCGCAGCTTTCCCGGCCCCGCCGATCCCCCAGCCGCCGGGGCGGTGGCGGGAGCCGCCAGCAGCACCCCTGCCTCCCCTGGGGCCCAGCCGAACGCCGAGCCCGCAAATGGCGCCGCTGGCGCGCTGCCCCCAGGCAGCGCCGCCCCCGGGGGCAGCGCGCCAACAACGCCAGCCCTGCCCGCCCCAACGCCGCTGGCCGCGCCCAAGCCCGGCGCCGTGCCAGCGCTCCCCCCAGCGCCAGCCCGCTCTGCGGCTGGATCGTCGTCCCGCAGTGGGCCTGGCAGCGCCGGGGGGCCGCGCTTGGCCCAGCCCCCGGCCCAGGCGGCTCCGTACCGGGTCACGATTCGTTTGCCCCAGGCCGATCCCGCCGCTCCGGCGGAGGTGGTGACCCAGGCCCTGCGGGCCGCTGGCGTGCCCTTCGAGGTTGAAACGATTGAACGGATCGGCGCCGCTGCAACCGCTGCTCCCGCTCCCGCCGCTGGCCCCGCCGCCGAGCCCGTTGCGCCGGCCAGCCCGGCGGTGCGTCCCGCCCCGCCACCCCGCTAGGCCGTTTTCCGCACCTGCCTTTTGTTTGCGCCAACCATGTCGCCCCCTCCCCAGCGCCAGCTCAGTCCCAGGCAGGCCCGCCAACTGATGGACAGCGCCTATCTGGCGGCCGCCACCGCCCTGTTGTGGGTGGCGCTCTATTACCTGCCGGTGGGCAGCCCCCTGTTCCGCCTCGCCATGCCCCTGCCGCTGGCCCTGCTGCAGCTTCGCCATGGTTGGCGCTGCGCCCTTGAGGGGGTGGTTGTGCTGGGGTTGCTCGTGGTGGTCTTGATGGGCCCGATCCGGGGCCCCCTGGTGCTGTTCCCCTACGGTTTACTGGCCCTGTGGCTGGGTTGGAGCTGGCGGCGGCGGCTGAACTGGTGGATCAGCCTGGCGGTGGCAGGCCTGATCGGTGCACTTGGCTTTCTGATACGGGTGGCCGTGCTGTCGGTGCTGGTGGGCGAAAACCTCTGGGTGCTGATCACCACCGCCGCCGCTGGTTTCTTGGAGCGGCTGCTGGCTTTGGTGGGGCTCGGTGCCGGCATCGACTTGGCTCAGGTGCAGCTCACCGCCTTGGTTTTGGTGCTGATTCAGAACCTGCTGATGGCCCTCTGCCTGCATGTGCTGGCCTACTGGATCTTCCCCAGGCTGCAGGCGCCGATCGGCGAACCACCCCAGGCCCTGCGCGGCCTGATCTGCCTTGATCCGCAGTGATTCGCTCTGGAGTGATTCGCTTCCCCCAGCGGCTGCATGGAGAGTCGGCGGCGGCGGATCGCTGGTGCCGCCGCTGGTCCGCCAGCCTGGGCAACTGCCAAGTCCTGCTGCTGCTGGCCGCCACCGAAACGGCAGCGGTGCCTGGGATCTCCGCCGCTGGTGCCAGCCCCGCGGCGCGGCTGACCACCGCCGCCGCCGACGCCGAGTTGCTGCTGCTCGGCCCCGCAGCCAGCCTGCCCCATGCCCTGCCGCCCCTGCCGGCCGGGGTGTCACCGGCCCTGATCGCCCAGGTGGTGGTTGCTGGTTTGGGCTTGCAACCGCTGGTGGTGGATCTGGGTTGTGCGGTGGCACCGGCGGTGCCCCACCTGCGTTTGCCCCCCCCGGCGGGGGGCGGCCCGGCCCGCTGCCTCAGCAGTGGTCGCGCCATGGAGCGGCCCCGGGTCGAGGCCCTGCTGGCCCAGGGGCGGCGCTGGGGCCAGGCCGCTGCTCGCAGCAGTCTTGCCGGCGGCTGCCGCCCCTTGCTGCTGGCCGAATGCGTGCCCGGCGGCACAACCACGGCCCAGGCTGTGCTGACGGGTCTTGGCCTGGAGGCCGGCGGCATCGTCAGTGGCAGCCTGCATCGCCCTGCCCATGCCCTCAAGGCCGACCTCGTGGCCCGCGGCTTGGCGGCGGCCGGGACCTCGTTGAAGGCTGGCTGGGGACGAGATCCTGATCCAGTGGCGGTGCTGGCCTGCCTCGGGGATCCGATGCAGCCTCTGGCGGCCGGGCTGCTGCTGGCTGCTGCTGAGACGGGCCAGCCGGTGCTACTGGCCGGCGGTAGCCAGATGGCGGCGGTGCTGGCCCTGGCCCTGGCCCTAGCCCCTCCCGCCCTGCGTTTGAGGCTGGCGGAGTTGGCGGCGGTGGGCACCACGGCCTGGGTGGCCGCGGAGGCCGACAGCGATCTGAGCCTGTTGCTGCAGCGAATTGGCATCCAATGGGGCGTGGATCCGCTCGCATTCGCGGCTTCCCTGCGCTTTCGGGGCCCGATCCATCCCGCCCTGGCCGATTACGAGCGGGGCTACGTCAAAGAAGGCGTTGGGGCTGGCGGTCTGGCTATCCTCTGGGAGTTGGCGGGGCGTTCGCCCGAGGGCCTGGCAACCGCCTGCGATGCCGCCTGCCGCCAGCTGCTGGGGGCGTCCCAAGCTGCTCCAGGTGGCCCCCCGCTCGAGCCTGGGGCTGGCGACCCTCTACCGTCCGGCGATGGCTGAGCTTCGTTGGTCGCGCCGGCAGGTGTTACGGCTCGGTGCCGGGGGCTCCCTTGGCCTGGCTGCCCTGGGCCTGACGGGCTGTGATGCCGCCCGTCTGCGCCTGATCGCAAGCCGCGGCGACCTCCCCGCCACCTGGATCGCGCGGCTGCCAAAAACCTGGCGGGCCCAGTTGCTGGAGGAGCCCGCCGCCGTGCGGGCGGCCCTGACGGCCGCAGCTGGCCCTCGACCGGCCCTGGCCCAGCTCAGTGATGGTTGGGCCTCAAGCCTGGCCGCCGCCAGCCTGCAGCCGATCGGCCCAGCGGCCCTGCTGGCCCGCCTCGACCCCGTTGCCGCCCCGGTAAGCCGGTTGTTCGCTCCGGCCGGGGGACCGGTTCTGGCCTTCCCCTGGTCCGTCAATCCCTGGGTGCTGGTGTTGCGCAACCGCCCCGATTTGCTGGCCCGCCGGGCCGAAGGCTGGGATCTGCTGCTCGATCCCAGCCTTAGCGGCAGGGTGGTGTTACCGGCCTCGCCGCGGGTCACGCTTGCCCTGGTTGAGGGGGATGGGGGTCGGTTGCGGCGCTTGCGGGCCCAGGCGCTGGCCTACGACGACCGGGACGGCCTCAGCCTCCTGCTCGATGGCCAGGCGGAGGCGGCGGTGCTGCCGCGCCAGCGGGTGGTGCCGCTGTTGCGCCGGGATCCCCGCCTGGCGGTGCTGTTGCCCGAGCAGGGGGCTCCCCTGGGCTGGAACCTGCTGCTCAGCCCGGCCGGTGCTGCGGGCGCCCCGCTCGATTGGCTGGCTGAGGCCCTGGAGCCACCCCTGCTGCCCCGTCTGCTGGCTGCCGGTTGGGTGCCCCCCCTGCCGCCGGCGCTGCTCGAACCTGCCCTGGCAGGCTTCCCGCCCCCCCTGCGGGAGCTGCTGGCGCCCCCCGCCGCCGTGCTGGCCCGCTGTCGCAGCCTGCCGCCGCTTGCTGCGGCCGAACGGCGCCGGCTGCAGGAGCAATGGGATGGGGCTGCCCCGGCCCCCATGCATCGGGCTCGTCCGTAGCGTTGCCGGCCCCGCCGAGCTCGATCAGCCCCAGAGCCGCCGCCGGGGTGCTGCGGCCAGGCGGCGGTGGGTATCGGCCAACAGGTCAGGAATGGGCAATCCGTGGGGACAACGGGGCAAGCAGGCGCCACAGCGGGCGCAGGCCGAGGCATCAAGGGCTTCCCACCAGTGCCCGGCGCGGCCAATCAGGTTGTAGCGCTCGCTGGCGAAGGCCACCATGCCATGGCCCACCGCCAGGTTGCGCAGCCGCAGCAGGGCGGGGATCGGTAGATCGGAGGGGCAGGGCAGGCAGCTGCGGCACTGGCCGCAGCTCTCAGGCCCAAGGCGGCGCTTGGCGGCGGCCTTGAGCCGGGCGAGCGCCGCCCCTTCCTCAGGCCGGAGCGGACCATCGGCATGGGCCAGGCGGGCGGCCCAGACCAGGTCTTCCGGCTTGGCTGCGCCGAGGCTGAGGCTGCTGATGCCGGCGCTGAGCAGGAAGCGGTAGGCGAGTTCCAGCGGCGCGAACGGGGCGCAATCAGCCTCAAGTTGGGGCGGCGGATCGTAGAGGCGGCCCCCCTTGTCGGCCGGAGAGATCGCCAGCACACCGATCCCTGCCGCCAAGGCCTGCCGGGCTAGGGGCAACCGTTCTGGATCGAAGAGGTGCAGATGCAGGCTGCAGAAGCTAAATCGACCGCTGGCCAGGGCGGCTTCGATCAGGGCCCGGTCGCCGTGGCTGGAAAATCCCACCTGCCCCACCAGCCCCTCCGCCAGGGCCGCCTCCAGCAGCTGGGCCCCGGCCCCCTCCAGGGCCCAGCTCAGGTGGCTGCTGGTGTTGAGACCATGCACCGCCAGGTTGTCGAGCTGGGCGATGCCGAGGCGCGCCAAACTGGCCCGCAGCTGGGCCAGCCCCTCGGCCAGGGTCAGCCCTGCCCCCGGTAGCAGCTTGCTGGTGAGCACGAGCCCGCGGCGGGCGGTGGGGTCGTGCTCCGCCAGCCGGGCGAGGGCCTGGCCGAGGAAGGCTTCGGCGGGGCCGTAGGCCGGCGCCGTTTCGATGTGGTTGATGCCGGCCTTAAGGGCGGCCTGGAGCACCCGTTCCAGGGCCGCGGCGTCCTGCAGCGCCCGCATGGTGCCAAGGGTAAACAAGGAGACGGGCCGGCCCTTGCCGAAGCTCCGGCGGGCCGCCTGCTCAGGCGCTGGGGGGGGCTGGGGCATCGTCTGGGCCATCAGCCGCTTCGTCCTGGGGCTTGGGCTGGCCGCCCGATTCCGGGCCCGCGGGGGCTTCGGGCTTGGGGCGCAGGTGGCGGATCAGTTCGGCCGGGCTTGTGCGTTCGAGGAAGCGGCGGAAATCCTCCTGGTCTTCGGCGTCGGCTTCCGCATCCACGGGAATCGAGGCATCGGCCACCACCTCCTCCAGCATCCAGATCGTGCTGCCGGTGCGGAGGGCCAGGGCGATGGCATCGCTGGGACGGGCATCGAGCTCGATCGTTTCGGTTTCGCCCTTCTGCAGTTTCAGCACGGCCCGGAAGGTGTTGTCTTCGATCGTGTGGATCACGATGCGCTCCAGTCGGAGGCCGCCGGCCTCGAGCAGGCTCACCATCAGGTCGTGGCTGAGGGGACGGGCTGGGCGCTCGCGGTTCAGGCCGGCCAGGATGTTCTGGGCCTGGGCCTGATCGATCCAGATCGGCACCTGGCGGCGGGCGGCGGGATCCCGCAACAGCACGATCGGGCTGCGGCTGGCCGCATCCAGGGCGATCCCCGCAACCCGCATCTCCACCATGCCCGCTTTGCTCCCGGCCTTGGCCGTTGCCTTGAGGCGATTATGGCGACAGCAGCGGCTAAGCCAGCGATGTTCACGGGACTGGTGCGGGCCCTGGGCCGGATCGAGCCGGCCCCGGCGGGGGTGCGACTCCGCCTGCTGGGCAGGGGCGCCGCCGCCATGGCTCCGGAGTCTGCGGGTCTTGGCCCCCTGGCCCTGGGGGACAGCATCGCGGTCGATGGCGTCTGTCTCACCGTGGCGGAGTTATGGCCGGATGGATTTCGCGCCGATGTGAGTGAGGAAACCCTGTGGCGCACCACCTTGGGCGCCCGGGCTGCGGCGGGGGCGGCGGTGAACCTGGAGCCGGCGCTGCGGCTGAGCGACCGCCTCGGCGGCCATCTGGTCAGCGGCCATGTCGACGGCCTTGGCAGCGTGGTGGCGATCCAGCGGCTGCCTGCTTCCTGGCATCTTGCCCTGCGCTGGAACGATCCTGCCTACGGCCGCTACCTCTGTGACAAGGCCAGTGTGGCCGTCGATGGCATCAGCCTCACGGTGGCTGCCTGCAGCGACGATGGCCATTTCTCGATCGCCGTCATCCCGCACACCTGGGCGGCGACCAGCTTGGCCCTGCGCCGGGTGGGGGATGCGGTGAACCTGGAGGCCGATCTGCTCGCCAAGTACACAGAACGGCTGCTGCAGCAAGGTGGCATCGCGGCAGCGCTGGCATCAGGCCAACCGACGGGGCCGCCGATCAGCGCCGATTGGTTGGCCAACCACGGTTGGAGCTAGGCGCTTGCAGCTAGGTGGTTGGAACTCGGTGGTTAGAACTCGGTGGTTAGAGCTAGGTGGTTGGAACTCGGTGGGCGTGGCCAGAACTCTCCACCATGTCTAGGGTTTTTCTATCTCTTACCTGGTCGTCCCCAGCCCATGGCCCCCGAACTGAACGAGCTGATCCCCGGCGCTGGTGGAGCCAGCCGCCTGGCCCGAGATAGTGAAGCGCTGCGCACCTTCACCCTCGCTGAGGGCGTTCTGATGCTGGTGCTGGGCTTGCTGGCCATGGTGTTTCCGGTGCTGGCCTCCGTCTGGGTCACCGCCGTGGTGGCGATTGGATTTCTGGTGGCCGGCATCGTCGGCTGGGTGAACACCCTGGCCCGGAGCTCACGCCTCAGCGGTGCGATCAGCTTCTGGCGCTTCACCGTGGCCAGCTTGTTCCTGGTGGCCGGTATCTGGATGGTGCGGCAGCTCGCCTCGGGCCCTACCGCCGCCGCCTCCCAGGTGGCGGCCCTGGCCCTGGCGATCGGGGTGGTGTTTTTGGTCGAGGGAGCCGTGGCCAGTGTGACGGCCCTGACCCACCGGCAGGTCAAAGGGTGGGGTTGGGGCCTCGCCAATGGCATCGTGACCCTGATCCTGGGCTTGATGATCCTCACGATGAAATCGCTCAGCTTGCTGTGGGTTCTCGGCACCCTGGTGGGGATCAGTTTTCTGTTCAGCGGCCTCGACCTGCTGACCTTCAGCGCCAGCTTCCACCCCGGAAAGCCCGCCAAGTAGCCGCGATCAGGTAGGGCCTGGCTGGGATTGGGTCGTTCAGACCAGCTGCAGCACCGGTGCTTCGGCAGCGGCTGGATCAAGGCGCCGCGCCAGCTGCTGCTGGGAGCAAGGGAGCGGCAGGGGGGCTGGGAGCCCTCAATCAGCGTCCATGGCGCCGGCCATGGGGACCAACCAGATCGAACCGGTTTCCTTGTGCAGTTCGATCCGGAATTCCTGGCCGGGCTCTAGGCCCATGCGACGGGTGTAGGCCTGGCCAATGAGCAGATTGCCATTGCCGTGGACCCGGGTTCGGAAATCGGCTTGTCGCCCTTTGACCCCGCTGGAACCGGGAATGGAGGAGGGCAGAAGGTAACCCTTGGCCACCACAAGGGCGCGGTAGAAGCTCTTCTTCAGAATCCGACCACTCGGACCGACATAACCGCAGGCCCTGGCGATCTGGTCTTCTGGCCGATTGCTGAGGGAGCGGGCTCGATCGAGCAGGGCCTTGCCCTCGAGGGGAGGCTCGGCATGGCCGTCGCCACTAAAGGAGGTAGACGTCAACCTGTTGGCAGCCATTGAATTCGAGATCGGCCTGAAGCAGCCTGTACCTAAGGCTTATTCTGACGAATCAGATGTGGCTTCGGCAAGTATCGCGCCAAGATCTTTGGAACCGGATTTGGATGGGTGAGCTGCTGGGCGGCGGTCGTAAGCTCTGGGGCGCCCTGATACCGGCAGATCGGGATCAGAGCAGATACAAGATGCCGAACAGAACAAGCCAGATGCCGTCCACGAAATGCCAGTACAGCTCTGCTGCCTCCAGCCCAAACGGGGAGGTGGCCTCGATTCGACCGCCGCTACGGGTTTGCCACCAAACGATCAAGATGCAGATCACCCCGAGGGTGACGTGCAGTCCATGGAAGCCGGTGAGGGCATAGAACGTGCTAGCGAACAGATTGTCGGTGAGACCGAAGGGGAGATGAAAATATTCCACCATTTGGCCGCCTAAAAAGGCCAGCCCCAGGGCTGCGGTTATGAGCAGCCAGCGGCGGCAGCTTGGCCCATCGCCTCGCAACAAACCCCTGCCGGCCCGGTGGAAGGTGAAGCTACTGATTACCAGGAGGAGAGTGTTGAGGCTCGGCAATAACAGTTCAAGCTGATAGTTTGAACCTTCCGGTAATGGATTTACTGCTTTGAACGTTAGATAGGCGGCGAAGAAGCCTGCGAAGGTCATGCCATCGGCCACGAGGAAGGTGGCCAGGCCAAACAGGCGCGCATCGCTATGGGCGCCGTGATCCTGTTCCGCATGGCTAGATCCATGGGTCGCTTCGCCGCTGCTGAGCTCAGGTGTGTTGCTGGTGGCTGGGGCAAGGCTTGTCATGGGGGGGCTGGTCGCAAAGGGAATTGCCAAGGGGGAGAGGCAGGAGGGGCGGACGGTGCTACTGGCGTTGCAGGAGTGCCAGACCTTCAAGACTGAACGCTTGACCCGAGGGGATTGAACAGAAGCGATGAACCAGTAGGGAATGAGCAAAAAAGATTTAGCAGAAAAGATTGAGAAGAAAAGATTGAGCAGTAGGAAATGAACAGTGAGAAGGAAACAAAATGAGTTTAGCGGCGGCTATCTCCCCAGATCTGCTCACCGGTGGCATTACCAAGATCGATGCGGTCGGCAGGAGTGCCGTAGCCGTAGGGATGGGTGACCAGCGGAGCTTCGCCGATCCAGTTTTCAACCGGTGGCGGTGAGCTGGTCAGCCATTCCGGGGTGAGGGCGTTCCAAGGATTCGCTCCGGCCGGTTTGCCGTTGAAGGCGCTGACCACCACATTGATCAGGAAGGGAAGGGTGCTGATCGCCATCAGCAGGGCGCCAACGCTGCTCACCTGGTTCCAGGTGGTGAAGGCGGGGTCGTATTCCGCCACCCGGCGAGGCATGCCGTTGAGACCAAGCCAATGCTGGGGAGCAAAGCAGAGGTTGAAGCCCACAAAGGTGAGCAGGAAGTGTAGGCGGCCGAGGTCTTCATTGAGCATCCTGCCGGTAAATTTTGGATACCAATGATAAACCGAGCTGAAGATGACGAAGACGGTACCACCATAAACAATGTAATGAAAGTGCCCCACTACGAAATAGGTGTCATGAACGTGAATATCGAATGGCACTTGGGCCAGGGCTACTCCGGTGATGCCGCCGAACACGAAATTGACGATGAAGGCACAGGCGAACAGCATGGCGCTGTTGAGGGCAATCTTTCCGCCCCAGAGGGTGGCGAGCCAATTAAAGAATTTGATCCCTGTCGGAACGGCGATAAACGAGGTTGCGATCGTGAAAAAGAGGCGCATCCAGGGTGGGGTGCCACTGGTGAACATATGGTGGGCCCAAACTACGAGGCCGAGTACAACGATGGCTAGGATTGAATAGACCATCGTGGTATAACCAAATAGCGGTTTGCGCGCGTGGACCGGCAGTATTTCACTGACTAGGCCGAAGGCTGGTAGAACCATGATATAAACTGCAGGGTGTGAATAGAACCAAAAGAGATGTTGATATACCACCACATTGCCCCCCAGGGCAGGGTTAAAGAAGCCGGTGTGGGCGATGATGTCAAAGCTCAGCAGGATCAAGGTTCCAGCCAAAACCGGAGTCGATAGCACCACCAGGATGCTGGTACCGAGCATGGCCCAGCAATACATCGGTAGCTGCATCAGCTGGAGGCCTGGCCGGCGTAACTTCAAGATGGTGGCGATGAAGTTGATGCCGCCAAAGATTGAGCTACCGCCCAGCAGCAGAACGCTGAGAATCCAGATCACCTGGCCGAGCGCTGGGGTGGTGATGCTCAAGGGTGGGTAGGCCGTCCAACCCGATTGGGCCGCACCTCCCTTAATGAAGTAACTGCTAATCAGCAATATACCGGCCGGCGGTATCAGCCAAAACGCCACGGCATTGAGGCGGGGGAAGGCCATGTCTCTGGCCCCTACGTAGAAGGGGATCAGGTAGTTACCGAAGGCCCCATTGACGACGGGGACAATCCAGAGAAAGATCATCACCGTGCCGTGCAGAGTGAGAACTTCGTTGTAGGTTTCTCGGCTGACAAAATCACTGATCGGGCTTGCCAATTCAGTGCGGATTACGCCGGCCAGGGCGCCACCGAGGAAATAGAATAAGAAAGCACAGATTAGATACTGGAGCCCGATCACTTTGTGATCGAGGCTGAAGCTGAGATAGCGCAACCAACCCTCCGGTTGCAATCCCAGGGATTGGCCTTGGCCGGAGGGGCCCTGGTTGTTGGGGGCCGGTGGCTGTAGATCGCTCGGGGAGGCAACGGTCATGGTGTTCTCAAGCCGTGGGGGTGGAATTGGAGCTGGCAACGGTGGGCGGCGGAGCCGGGGTGTTCTTGCTCAGCCATGCTTCGAAATCGGCAGGCTCATGCACCACCACGCTGGAGCGCATGCCGCCGTGGTAGGGACCACATAGTTCGGCGCAGACAATGGGATAGGTGCCAGGTCGGGTGGCGGTGAAGTTGAGCAGGGTTGGTTGGCCGGGGATCACGTCTTGTTTGAGCCGGAACTGGGGAACCCAGAAGGCGTGGATCACATCACGGGCTTCCATTCGCAACGCCACTTGGCGGTCGATTGGCACATGTAATTCCCCACTAATGATGTTGGCTTGGGGATAGTGAAAAATGAAGGCAAACTGCATTGCAGTTAGGTCCACGCTCAAGGCGCCCTGCTGGTCAGATCCGGCTCCAATGCCAGCCCAAACACGGCTGGGCGGCTTGCCGTCGCCTGTTGAAGGACCATCGCCCGTTGGGGCAACGGCAGCGGCTTGGATCGAGACCGAGCCTGCTTGGATCGCCGCCGCGGTGCCTGGTTGCTCAGCCGATCCAAGAGCGCTGTGGTTTGCGTGCATGGCGCTGTGGTCATTGAGGGGTGTCATGCCACCCATGCGCTCATAAATATCGTAGCTATAGATCCCCACAAACAGCACCACAACGGCAGGAATGGCGGTCCAGACAATTTCCAGGGGTAGGTTGCCCTCGATCGCGGCGCCATCGGCCAAATCCCCTTCGCGGCGGCGGAATCGCACCAGGCTGAATAGAAGCAAGCCCACAATTCCGATAAACAAAATCGTTCCGATGCTGAATAGCACCCGGAAAAGGGCGTCGTAGACCGGAGCGTTGCTGCTCGCATCAACCGGCAACAGGGAAACGTTGTATCCAACCCAAAGGCCGGCCAGCACGAGGGCCATGCCCAGCAGGAGGGTGATCAGCGCTGAAGGGATCGGCACGGTAGGGGCCTAGATGCAGGACGCAGCGGCTCCAGCCTATGGAGAACGGAGCTGGGCCGGAAGTGGCAACCTATTCCGGGGCGGGAACGGCGCGAAATTTCACATTAGATCCAGATTTGTGCCTGAGATGTGCGGGATCGCTCATGGGCCCAGGCTCGCTACCTTGTGGCGGCAGCGGCAGGCACGGCGATAGCCGGATCGTCAGCCTTGTTTCGACGGTTTTGCGGGGTTCCGGTGGTGGAGTTTTTGTTCCGATCCAGCAGATCCAGCTTGACCCCTGGCTTGTCGACGCAGCCGGCGCCGCGCCGTTTCCCCCTGGAGGCCGCCCTCGATCTGCTGACCGCCCATTTGGTGGTTGCCCTGATCGCCTTAGTGGGTATCGGTGGGGCCACCCGGGTGATGCAGGCGGGCCTGGCCTGTCCCGATTGGCCGCTCTGCTATGGCACCCTGCTGCCGGGGCGCCAGATGAACCTGCAGGTCTTTCTGGAATGGTTCCACCGCCTTGACGCCTTTTTGGTGGGCCTGGCACTCCTGGCGCTGGTGGCGATGGTGTTGCTGCGGCGCCGAAGGCTGCCTGGGTGGCTCCCCTGGGCTACCGGCCTGGCCCTGGCTCTGGTGGTGTTCCAGGGTGGCCTGGGGGCGCTCACCGTGCTGGGGTTGCTGGCGGCCTCCAGTGTGACGGCCCACCTGCTGACGGCCCTGCTGCTGGTCTTTCTGGTCAGCGGCATGCACCAGGCTTTGCCCTTCAACCAAGCCGCTGATCTCCAGCCGGCCGGCTTCGAAGCTCCCAGCACCGCCGAAGCTGCCGAATCCGCTCTCTGCTCGGCAGGCTCCACGGCTCAATCGGGTGCAAGCACCTCCGAATCCCCAGATCAGCAGCTTCCCGCCTGGTGGATCCCCTTGTTGGCTTCGTCCACTCTTGTGCTGCTCGGCCAGTGCGGCTTGGGCGCCGCCATGGCTAGCCGCTGGGCCGCCTCCCTCTGCCTCAACGGGGGCCAGGGCTGCCATTGGTTGCTGCTGCATCACCTCGCTGCCTGGGGTGCCCTGCTGGCCCTGGTGTTGCCGGCGGTTCTGGCCCAGTTGGCCCTGCCCGCCAGGCAGCGGACGATCCGCCGTCTAGCCCTGGCGGCAGCCCTGCTAGCGCCGGTTCAGCTGCTGTTGGGCCTGTTAACGCTCCGTCTTCAGCTCAACCAACCCCTGCTAACGGTGGCCCACCAGTTGCTGGCTGCTTTGCTGGTGGCCCTGCTAGGAGCCCTTTGGGGCCGCAGCCTGGCCGTAACAGCCCTGCCGTCCCGAGCCGTCCCCCTTCCCCCCCCTTTGGAGATGGCCCATGGTTAGCCTTCGTCCCCGTGCCTGGCGGGCCTCGTCACCCCTGGCCAGTTCAGCTGCCGCTCCCGCTTCCGGGGGGCTGGCAGCGGCGCCAAGCCCCTCGCCCGCCGCCGCGATCAGCCCGTCGCGGCGGCTGCCGGCCTGGTTGGAGGTGGCCAAGCCCCGGCTGATTCCCCTGCTGCTGGCCACCACCATCGGCGGCATGGCCCTGACCGCCGCCTGGCCGATCGATGCCACCAGGCTGCTGGCCACCTTGCTGGGCGGAGCGATGGCCTCGGCCGCGGCGGGGGTTCTCAACTGCCTTTGGGAGGAAGAACTCGACGGCCGCATGCAGCGCACCAGTCGCCGCGCCCTTCCTTCCGGCCGCCTGGCCCACCGCCAGGCCTTCGCCCTGGCGGTGCTGCTCGCCTCGGCGGCCACCGTGGTGCTGGTGGTGGGGGTGAACCCCCTGGCTGCAGCCCTCAGCCTGCTGGGGCTATGCAGCTATGTGCTGCTCTACACGGCGCTGCTGAAGCCCCGCACCTCGCTCAACATTGTGATCGGTGGGGTGGCCGGCGCCATCCCACCGCTGGTGGGGGCAGCGGCGGCCAGCGGCCGCCTGGGCTGGTCGGGCTGGTGGCTGTTTGCCTTGGTGATGGTCTGGACCCCTGCCCACTTCTGGGCCCTGGCCCTACTGCTGCGGGAGGACTACCGCTCGGTGGGGATTCCGATGCTGCCGGTGGTGCGGGGAACGGCGGTCACCGGCCAGGCCATCGCCCGCTACAGCTGGCTTACGGTGCTGCTAAGCGGCCTCGGGGTGATCGCTTTGCCAACGGGGGGCTGGCTTTACGGCCTGCTCGTGCTTCCCTTCAACGCCCGCTTGCTGCAGCTCAGCCAGGCCCTCTGCCTTGAACCTGAGGATCCCCAGCGGGCCCGCAGCATGTTTCGTTGGTCGATTTTTTACCTGTTTGGAATTTGCTTGTTACTGGTGCTGGCCCGCACTCCCCAGGCGGCCGGCTTTGATCCCGTGCTCAAGGCTCTGATCCAGCCTGGGGTGGCACCCCCTTGAGCACGCCCCCATGCCCAGGCCTGGGGCTCCTGCCGGCGGACGGTTCTCCGCCAGCGGCTGGTCCGGGGCTCTGCCTAGATTCCTGCCCAAAGCCAATTGGGAGTGAGCCTGGCTTGATCGAGCTGCAGCATCTGTGCAAGCGCTATGGCACCGGCCGTAAATCGGCCCCGGTCCAGGCCCTCAACGACCTTTCCCTGGCAGTTCCAGCTGGCTCCCTCTATGGCCTGCTGGGCCCCAATGGGGCCGGCAAGACCACCGCCTTGCGGATTGTCTGCACCTTGCTCGCCCCGGATGCCGGCACGGTGCGGGTGGCCGGTGTTGATGCCCTCGCCGATCCGCGCGCGGTCCGCCGACTCCTTGGTTATGTGGCCCAGGACGTGGCGATCGATAAGATCCTCAGCGGTAAGGAGTTGCTGGCGCTGCAGGGCGATCTCTACCATCTCAATCGGGTCGATCGGGATCGTCGCATCGGAGATTTGATCGGCCTGCTGGGCATGGGCGACTGGATCGATCGCCGCTGCGGCGGCTATTCCGGAGGCATGCGGCGCCGGCTGGATCTGGCGGCCGGCCTGCTCCACAGCCCCCGGTTGCTGGTGCTGGATGAGCCCACCGTGGGGCTCGACCTCGAGAGCCGTGCTGCGATCTGGCAGGTGCTTCAGCAGCTCCGGGACCAGGGCACCACCGTGCTGCTCAGCAGCCATTACCTCGAAGAGGTGGATGCCCTGGCCGATCGGTTGGCGATTGTCGAGTCGGGTCGGGTGATTGCTGAGGGCAGTCCGGCCGAGCTCAAGGGGGCCCTCGGGGGCGATCGGGTGACCTTGCGGGTGCGGGAGTTCAGCGATGCAGGCGAGGCCAGCCGGGTGCGAACCCTGCTGGAGCACTGCGCTGGAGTGCGCCAGGTGGTGGTTAACCGTGCCCAGGGCTACTCCCTCAACCTGGTGGTGGAGAACGCAGCGGTGATTGAACGGCTGCGCAGCCAGCTGGCGGCGGCCGACCTGCCGGTGTTTGCCCTGGCCCAGAGCCGCGCCAGCCTCGATGATGTCTACCTCCAGGCCACCGGCCGCACCCTGTTGGATGCGGAGCTGGAAGGGGCGGGTCAGCGGGATGCCAAGGCCGAACGCAAACAGTCGATGCGCTGAAGCACAGTCGATGCGCTGAAGCCTGGCTTCCAAGCCGCCCTCGCTGCTCCTCCCCAAGGGAGTCGGTCCAGCCCTTGCCCAATTGCCCCCCTAACCGCCCGCACCAGCGATGACCAGTGCTTCCCCCAGCCTCGCTCCGCTGTCTGAAGCGGCGGCTGAACCCTCGGCCCTAGCCGAGATCAGCCAGGAAACCCTGGCCCTCACCCGTCGTTTGTTTGTGCAGCTGATCCGGCGGCCGTCCACCTTGGTGGCCGGGGTGCTGCAGCCATTGATTTGGTTGGTGCTGTTCGGAGCCCTGTTTGCCAAGGCGCCGCAGGGGCTGCTGCCCGGCGGAGGCAGCTATGGCCGCTTCCTTGGCGCTGGTGTGATCGTGTTCACGGCCTTCAGTGCCGCCCTGAATGCGGGTTTACCGGTGATGTTTGACCGGGAGTTCGGCTTCCTGAATCGGTTGCTGGTGGCGCCGCTGCGGTCGCGTAGCTCGATTGTGCTGGCTTCGGTGCTGTACATCACCAGCCTCGCCCTGGTTCAGAGCCTGGCGATTGTGGTCACCGCCGCCCTGCTGGGCTACGGCTGGCCCGGTGCCAGTGGCCTGCTGCTGGTGCTGATCACCCTGCTGCTGCTGGTGTTTGCTGTCACCGCCTTGAGCTTGGGCCTGGCTTTTGCCCTGCCAGGTCACATTGAGCTGATTGCGGTGATCTTTGTTGCCAATCTGCCGCTGCTGTTTGCCAGCACCGCCCTGGCGCCGTTGTCGTTCATGCCTACCTGGTTGGGCTGGTTAGCGGCGCTCAATCCCCTTACCTTCGCGATTGAACCGATCCGCGCCGCCTACGCCGGTAATTTCCAGCTGAATCGCATCTTCACGGATGTGGTTCTGCAGGCGCCCTACGGCTCGCTCACGGCCGCCTCCTGCCTGGCCATTCTGGCCGCCCTGGCGCTGGGCTTGTTTCTGGCGATCCGGCCGCTGCTCGATCGAAAACTCACCTGAGTGCTTCGCCGTGTCTTTGCCTTCGCTCAGCCAGCCTTCCAGACGACACTCCTCCAGCCAACAGCCTTGCGGCGCTTTGCGCCCCGATCCCGCAGCACTGCTGCTGGCGGCGGTGGAACGGCGCCAGGCTCAGCGAACCCTGGAGCTGGTGCAGCGCTGGGTGCACCGCAGCGGTGTGGGGCCTTTGCAGCTGTTCCAGGCCACCACGCTGCCGGCCCTCGCCGGTGCCGACGCCAGCGCCTGGTTCGATGCGACCCTGGCCGATGGGGTGGTGGCCAGATCTCCATCCTTGGCTGCCCCGAGGGCTGAGCCTGATCCGGTTGAGCCCGATCGGGTTGCGATGACTCCGGTTGCAATCAATCCGGTTGAGATCGAGCAACGGGCTCTTGCGGAGGTGGATGCGGCCATCGCGGCCATGGTCGCCGAGTTCCCCGAGCTCGGCGCGCTGCCCCAGCCTCTGGCCTCGGAATGGGCGCTGCAGCCGCCCCCACCGATCCCGATCGAAACGGCGCAGTCCCCCCTTCGGGCAGCGTCTGATGCTGGCCCGGGCGGCAGCCCCGAGCCAACCCCTGGCTGGGCCCAGGTCGCAGCCAATCCAGCGCTGCCCAGCAGCGATCAGCTGGCGGGCCTGGCTCCCGTTAGCTCTGGCCTGGAATGGCCTCAACCAGGCCGCGATCCAGCCGTAGCTGAGCAGCCGAATCTGGCAGGGCCAGCCTGGCAGGATCTCGAAACCAGGGGCTTCGCAGGCCTGGGCGCCCAACTCCGCCGGCGCTTGCCCTTGGGCCGTTGGAAGGCCCAAGTGCGCCGTTGCCTCGATCTTGGGGCTGGCGAGCGGCTGGCTGAGACCGGTGAGCCGGCTGAGATTGTCGAAGCGACTGGGATCCTCGACGCGGCTGAGATCCTCGATGCGGGGACGGGCGCTGAGGCGTCAGTGACTCGCCAGGCTGAATCCCTGGCGATGGATCATTTAGCGATTGATCATTTAGCGACGGATCACTTGGCGGTGCTTCAATCAGGCTCGGCCGCTGCAGATTGGCCCGAGTTGGATTGCTCAGGGCGAGATTGGCCTGATTCGATCTCTCAGGATTCGATCTCTCAGGATTCAACTCGGCAGGATTCGATCTCCCAGCAATCTGCATGGCAGGCTGCGGTTTTGCCGGATTCGGGGAGGCAGAATTTTGTTGCTCAGCATGGGGTTTCGCAGCCTTCGACTTGGCAGCATTCGGCTTTGCAGGCTGCTGCTGCACCAGCCCCGGCTGCAGCGACTTCGGCCGCTCCAGCTCCGGCCGCCTTGGCCGATCTGCGGGCCTGGCTCCCAGATTCCGGTTCGCCCAAGGCCCGTTGAGGCGGGGCGGGCACCCCGTCCAACCCGCCTCTGGCCCACTCCCTTGATCCACTTGCTGCTTCGCTCGCCATGGGCCATCCCCACCACCCGATCCCGGCGCGCCCTGCTTTAGCGGGTGGTTTGATTGTTTCGGTGCAGGCGCCGGAGGGCTCCCCGATGCGCGATCCCCAGGTGATCGCGGCGATGGCCGAGGCCAGTTTGCGCCAGGGGGCGATCGGGGTGCGGCTCGAAAGTCCGGAGCACATCGGTGCGGTGCGATGCCGCTGCCCTGGAGCCTTGATCGTGGGGCTTTGGAAGCGTAGTTTTGCTGATAGCCCTGTGTACATCACCCCCGGTTGGGAGGAGATCCGGGCCGTTTGGGCGGCGGGGGCCGATCTGGTCGCCCTCGATGCCACCGATCGAATCCGGCCCGATGGCCAGCAGCTGCCAGAGCTGATCCGCCGCTGCCGGCAGGAACTCGGCGCCCCTTTGATGGCGGATGTGGACAGCGTGGCCAACGGTTTGCGGGCCGCTGAGCTCGGTTGTGCCTGGGTGGGCACAACGCTCTATGGCTACACCGAGGCCAGCGCAGCCTGGCGTCCCCCCGCCTGGGATCTGTTGCCGGCCCTGCGCCGGCAACTGCCGCTGGAGGTGGCCCTGATCTGCGAAGGGGGGATCGGCTCGGCGGAGCAGGCCAGGCGGGCGGTGGCGGCGGGTGCCGATGCGGTGGTGGTGGGAACCGCCATCACCGGCGTGGACCTCCAGGTGGCTGCCTATCGCCGCGCCTTGCAGGCTCTAGCGATCGAGACAGCGGTCAGCATGGAGTGAGGAGGGCCCTAGTGGCAGGCACCGCCTGGATCCCGGAGTGCAATCAAGGGCCTGGCGGACCCGCCGCCAGGTGAAGCTGCTTCCCCCGCTTGCGGGGTTGGCCTTGTGGGTGGGTGACGTTGCTTGGGCTTCCCTTCAGCGTCGAGCACCTAGCCCAGTTCGAAGCCCTCAACCGGGAGCTGGGCAAGATGGGCTCGAACCCGCCGCCCCAGGCCCATACCGTTTGTCGGCTGCATGCCCGGCTGCTGAGCAGCCTTTGAGTTTGGGCTGGGCCAGGGGGCGGGCTTGGCTTACATCATGCCCATCCCACCCATGCCGCCCATTCCACCCATGCCGCCCATCCCACCCATTCCACCCATGCCGCCGTCAGCGGCAGCAGGAGCAGCGGGTTCGGGCTTGTCGGCGATCACCGCTTCGGTGGTGATCAGCAACGAGGCGATCGACACCGCATCCTGCAGGCCGAGCCGCACCACCTTGGCGGCATCGAGGATGCCGGCGGCCAGCAGATCCTCGTAGGTGCCGCTGAGGGCATTGAAACCGAGTCCCGTGCGGCGGACTTCTTCGATCACCACGTCGCCATCGCTGCCTGCGTTGGCGGCGATCTGCTTGAGCGGCGCGCCTAGGGCCCGTTGCACGATCCTGACGCCGGTGCGCTCATCACCGCTGCTGGCGGCGATCAGGGCATCGAGGCCATCGGCGAGCTGGAGCAGGGTGCTGCCGCCACCGGCGATGATCCCCTCCTCCACCGCAGCGCGGGTGGCGTTGAGGGCGTCTTCAATGCGCAGCTTGCGGTTGCGCAGTTCCGTTTCGGTGGGGGCTCCCACCTTGATCACCGCGACGCCACCGGCCAGCTTGGCAATCCGCTCGGAGAGCTTCTCGCGGTCGTAGTCGGAGTCGGTGTTCTCCAGTTCCCGCTTGATCGCCGCCACCCGCTCGGCCACGGCCGCCTTGCGGTCGGGTCGGGCCAGGATGGTGGTGTCATCTTTGCGGATCGTGATCCGCTCGGCGCTGCCCAGATCGTCGAGGCTGGCCTTCTCCAGGGTCATGGCCTGGTCTTCGCTGATCACCGTGGCGCCCGTCAAGATGGCGATGTCGTGGAGCATGGCCTTGCGGCGATCGCCGAAGCCGGGGGCGCGCACGGCGGCCACCTGCAGCACGCCGCGGGTTTTGTTAACCACCAGGGTGGCCAGGGCTTCCCCCTCCACCTCCTCGGCCAGGATCACCAGGGGGCGGCCGCTGCGGGAGACGGCTTCCAGCACGGGCACCAGGTCAGCGACGGCGCCCACTTTGCGGTCGGTGATCAGCAGCAGCGGATCGTTGAAAACGCATTCGCGCCGTTCGTTATCGGTGACGAAGTAGGGGGAGCAATAGCCCCGGTCGAAGGCCATGCCTTCGGTGATCTCCAGTTCGGTGGCGAGCGATTTGGATTCCTCCACCGTGATCACCCCATCGGCGCTCACCTTGTCCATCGCCTCGGCGATCATTCGCCCGATTTCTTCATCGTTGCCGGAGCTCACCGTGGCCACCTGACGGATGGCCTCGCCAGCGACGGGACTGGAGCGCTGGGCGATGGCGTCGACCACCTGGGCAGCGGCCCGCTCCATGCCCCGGCGCAGCAGCACCGGGTTGGCCCCAGCGGCCACGTTGCGCAGGCCCTCGTGCACCATCGCCTGGGCCAGAACGGTGGCTGTGGTGGTGCCGTCACCGGCGGTGTCCTTGGTTTTGGAGGCCACCTGCTGCATCAACTTGGCGCCAATGTTTTCGAAGGGATCCTCCAGTTCGATTTCCTTGGCGATCGTCACCCCGTCGTTGACGATGTCGGGGGCGCCGAACTTCTTCTCGAGCACCACGTTGCGGCCCTTGGGCCCGATCGTGACCTTGACGGCATCAGCCAGGGAATTCACTCCCCGCTCCAGGGCTTCGCGGGAGGCATCGGCGAACCGGATCAGCTTGGCCATCGACCGGAACAAAACACAATGTCCAATTATCCCACGCACCACCCCAGCCCCTGGTTCAGGCCCTGTTCAGACCAGGGAATGGCAGGGGGAGGCGAGGGTTTTCAGCCGCACTGGCTTGCCCTTGCACAGGGTGAAGGGGGTGCCGGTGGCATGGCCCGGCGCCTTCGGGTGCTGATTTCCGGGAGACTGGCCGCCAGCCCCGCTTGCTCCGGCCCCGCCGCCCCCGATGCTGTTCCAATCCCCCCGCGCCTACACCCTGCTTTCGGTGGCGGCGGCGGTGGCCACGATCGTGTTGAAGACCCTGGCCTGGCGGCTCACCGGATCGGTGGGTCTGCTCTCCGACGCGATGGAATCCGGCGTCAACCTGGTGGCGGCCCTGGCGGCCTTTTGGGCCCTCACCCTGGCCGCCAAGCCGGCCGACCGCAGCCATCACTACGGCCATTTCAAAGCGGAATACTTCTCCAGTGGCCTCGAAAGCGTGTTGATCGTGGTGGCCGCCTTGGCGATCATCCACGCCGCGATCGGCCGCCTGCAGCACCCGGTTGCCTTGGAGCAGGTGGGGATCGGCCTCGTGCTGTCGTTGCTGGCCACCGCCCTCAACGGCGTGGTGGCCTGGGTGCTGCTGCGTGCCTCCCGGCGGTTTGATTCGATCACCTTGAGGGCCGATGCCCACCACCTGCTCACCGACGTCTGGACTTCGATTGGGGTGGTGGTCGGGGTGGGGCTGGTGCAACTCACCGGCCAGACACGCCTCGATGCCTTGATCGCCATCGCCGTGGCCCTCAACATCGTGGTGACCGGCTGGAAGCTGCTGCACGAAACCGCCTCCGGCCTGCTGGATCGCTCCCTGCCCGATGCGGAGCATCGACAACTGGAGACGCTGCTGGCCGGCTATGAGAGCGACGAGATTCGTTTTCATGCCCTGCGGACACGGGTGGCGGGCTCCCGCCGTTTTGTGGCTTTCCACGTGCTGGTGCCCGGCGCCTGGAGTGTCCAGTCCGGCCATGATCTGTGCGAGCAGCTGGAGCGGGAGATCGCCGCAGCCCTGCCCCGCAGCCATGTGCTCACCCACCTCGAACCGATCGAGGATCCGAAATCCTGGGATGACCAGGGCTTCCGCTGGGAGCAGGGCTGAAGGCAGCGCCCCGCCGTTCGGCGCCGGAGCGGCGCGGCGGGGCCCAAGCCGTAGGGCCATCACCGCAGCACTGGAGGTGCCAGTAGCAGTGCCGGCTGCAGTAGCAGTGGCTACGCGATCGCTGCGGCCCTGCAGGGAGAATTTTGAACTTGGTGGGCCTTGTTGATGGGCGATCGACTGGTGGGGCATGTCGCGGCGCTCTGGCGCTATCCGGTCAAGTCGATGCTCGGCGAGCAGGTGCCCCGGTTGGAGGTGGAGAGCTCCGGGGTATGCGGTGACCGGGGCTATGCCCTCTGGGACCACGCCAGCAGCCGCGTGGCCAGCGCCAAAAACCCCAGCCTCTGGAGCGCTTTGCTGGCCTATAGGGCCACCTATGTCCGCGAACCCGAGCCTGGTTGTCCCTTGCCGCCGGTGACGATTGAGGGCCCTGCCCCGACCTCTGCCGACGCGCCTGGAGCGAGGGCTTCGAGCGCCGATGCTGATCTCAATGCCCGGCTTTCCCAACAGCTGGGCCGGCGGGTGAGCCTGCTGGATCGCCCGCCGCCGGGGGCCAGCCTCGATCAGTACTGGCCGCCTGTCGAAGGCCGTGCCTACCAGGATGTGACCAATGAGCTGGTCCTGCCGGCGGGCAGCTTTTTTGATGCCTGTTCCATCCATGCGATCAGCACGGCCAGCTTGGAACGTTTGCGACAACTTCAACCCGGCAGTGATTTCGCCGTGGAGCGTTTTCGCCCCAATTTGTTAATCGCTCCCTGCGGCGATAGCGAGGGTTTCGTGGAGGAGGGCTGGGTGGGTGGCTGCCTGCACATTGGCGATCAGCTCGAACTGCTGGTGGAGGGCGGTTGTCCCCGTTGCGTGATCACCACCTTGGCCCAGGGAAGCTTGCCCAACGACATCGAAATCCTTCGCACTACCGCCCGCCATAACCAGGTTGTGGCCGGCATCCGCCTCAGTGTGCGCCGCAGCGGCGCCATCGCGGTGGGGGATCCGGTGCGGCTGATCCCCTTGCCGCCAAGCGGCGAGCCTGCCGGCTGCCACGGGGCCTAGCGTGATCAAAGCTTCGTCGCGGCCTTGACCCCTGGCTAACAGCGAGCCCCCGGCTGATACCCAGCCCCCGGCTAACGCCCAGCTCCCGGCTAACGCCCAGCCCCCAGTTGCCAGCAGCTTGCCGGCTCAGCAGCCCCCGCCGCCGCAGGCCCCGCCGCAGCAAGGGTTGCCCACCATGGGCGGCGGCTGGCCGTTGATCGACGGTTGGGCCCGGGCCAGCCTCTCGCCCAGCGGGCCCCGGCTGTGGCAGACCCTCAACCACCGCAGCGCTTGCCTTTCCTGCGCCTGGGGCACCGGCGGCCAGAACGGCGGCTTTCGTGATGAGTTGGGCGAGCCGCTGCAGCGCTGCCTCAAGAGCGTGGAGGCGATCAGCGCCGAACTGCAGCCGGCCGTACCGGATGCCCTGTTCGCCGGCCGCAGCCTGGCCCAGCTGCAGGGCCTCGACTCAGCCGACTGTGACCGGCTGGGTCGGCTGAGCCGTCCTTTGATCCATCGCGCCGAGACGCAGCACTACGAGCCGATCAGCTGGGAGGAGGTGTTCGCCCTCACCGAAGCCGCCTTGCGGCGCCCCCCCGAGCGGGTGGCCTCCTATAGCTCAGGCCGCTCTTCCAACGAGGCGGCCTATCTATTGCAGCTGATGTTGCGGGCGATGGGCTGCAACAACCTGGCCGATTGTTCCGACCTCTGCCATGCCCCCTCCACGGTGGGGCTGAACCGGGTGTTTGGTTCGCCGACCTCGATGGTGAGCCTGGAAAGTCTGCAGCAGGCCGATTGCGTTGTGCTGGTGGGTTCCAACGCCCCCGCCAACCATCCACGCCTGATGAATGAATTGATCCGCCTGCGGCAGCGGGGCGGCAGTGTGATCGTGATCAATCCGGTGCTGGAGGTGGGTCTGCTGCAATTCGGTTCGCCGGCCTTTCCGATCCGTTCCATGCTGGGCGGGTCGGAGATCGCCTCGATCGTGCTGCAGCCGGTGCCCGGTTCCGACACCGCTGTGTTTCTGGGCATCCAGAAGGCCTGGCTCGAAAGCAATGCGATCGCCTGGGATTTTCTCAAGGCCCACGCCGAGAACTGGGAGGGGTTGATCGCCCAGTTGGAGCACACCAGCTGGGAGGCGATCAGCAACTGTTGTGGCCTCAGCCGTGACCAGTTGGTGTTGACAGCGGAGCGCATCGCCGCCGCCGGCGCTGTGGTGTTCGCCTGGGCGATGGGCATCACCCACCACGCCAACGGCACCGACAACGTGCAGGCGATCGCCAACACCGCCGTGCTCAGCGGCAACGTCGGCCGCCCCGGGGCGGGGACGATGCCGATTCGCGGCCACTCCAATGTGCAGGGCTTCGGTTCGATGGGGGTGGGCGTGAAGCTCCGCGAACCGCTGCGGCAGGCTTTGGAGCAGCTGCTGGGCCGCTCCCTCAGCCCCGTTCCCGGCTACGACACCCGCGCCCTGATCGAAGCCGCCGATCGCGGCCGGGTCGACACGCTGCTCTGCCTGGGCGGCAACCTCTATGGCGCCAATCCCGACAGCCGCCAGGCCGGCCGCGCCCTGGGCCGCATCGACACCGTGATCCAGCTCGCCACCAAGCCGAACACCGGCCATTTCCACGGCCTTGGCGCCCGCCAGACCTTGCTGCTGCCGGTGTTCAACCGCTTTGAAACGCCCCATCGCACCACCGTGGAATCGGGCAACAACTGGGTGCGGCTGAACGAACCGGGAAGGACCCACCTGCGGGGCAGTTCCTTGATCAGCGAGGTGGCTTTCCTTACCGAACTGGCCGCTCGGCTGTTGGGAAGCGATCCGATCGATTGGCGCAGCTTGGCTGATCCGATCGCGGTGCGCCAATTGATCGCCCGCACCGTGCCCGGCTATGGGGCGATGGCTGATATTGACGTCAGTCATCAGGAATTTGAGGTAGCCGGCAGGGTGTTTGATCAACCTCGCTTTGCCACCGCCAGCGGCCGCGCCCGCTTGGCCCCCACCCCCCTGCCCGAGTTGCGGCTGCCCGATGCCGATCACTTCGGTGGTATCCCCCCCGGCGAAGTCGGGCTGGTGCTGAGCCTGATCACGGCCCGCAGCTACGGCCAACACAACACGGTGGTCTACAAGCAGGGCGATCCCTACCGCGGCATGCCCCATCGCCACACGATCCTGATCAACCAAGCCGATCTCGACCTGAGCGGGCTGCAGGCCCACCAACGGGTCACGGTGCAGGGCGAGGCCGGTGCCCTCGAGCAGGTGGAGGTGATTCCCGGGGCGATCCGGGCCGGCGCCGCCTTGATGTTCTACCCGGAGGCCAACCAGCTGATGCGTGCCGTGATCGATCCCCAAAGCGGCACGCCAGCCTTCAAGCGGGTGCCTGTGTTGGTGCGCAGCGCCCCACCAGCCGCTAGCGCAGGTTGATCGCCAGCAGCGTTGCCAGCAGCAGGCCACCGACCACAATGGCGCTGCGCAGGATCCGATCGGGGATGCGCTGGCCCAGCCGCCCCGCTAGCCAGCCGCCGAGGCCGCTGCCCACCGCCAGCAGGCCGGCAACAGGCCAGTTCACCGGGCTGAACCAGATTAAGTAGAGCGCCGCCGTGGCATTGACCGCCAGGGCCAACAAATTTTTGATGCCGTTCAGCCGCTGCAGGCTGCCCTGGAGGCCCAGCGCCAGGATGGCCATCAGCATCACCCCCTGGGCGGCCCCGAAATAGCCGCCATAAACGCCGGCCAGGTAAAGGCCAAGCGGCAGCGGCCAGGCCGCAGGCGGCTGGCTGCCGCTGCGGCGCTCGATCCAGCGCTTCAGGGGGGGCTGGATGGCCATCAGCAGCGAGGCCAGGGCGATCAGTAGGGGCACCACCGCGGCAAACACCTCGGCCGGCAGGGTCAGCAGCAGGATCGCTCCGCTGAGCCCGCCCAGCAGGGAGAAGGGGAGCAGCCGCAGCAGCAGCGGTCCTTGCGCCTGCAGCAGCGGGCGGTAGGCGAGCAACCCGGCGGCATTGCCGGCGATCAGGCCGATCGTGTTGGCCACGTTGGCCAGCAGCGGCGGCAAGCCCAGGGCCAGGAGCGTGGGGTAGGTGATCAGGGATCCTCCGCCCAGCACCACATTGACCGCTCCGGCGCCAGCGGCGGCCACCAGGATCAGCAGCGCCTCCCACCAGCCCATGCTGGGGCCGCTCCGATCATCAAGATCGCCAGTTAACCACCGCTGGGCTGGCAACTCCTGCTGGGTTGGGACCCCTGTGGTGGGTCTTGGTTGAGCACGCCTGGCTGCCTGGCAACTGGCTGCGTAGCTAAGCGCCCCTGGCTGTGCTGCATAGCTCCCCTGGCTGTGCTGCTGATCTGACTGTGGTTCCTGGGCCGGTGCTGCCAGGATGGTTAGGAATGCGGAGCGTTTTCGTGGCCAGTAGCGGTAACCCCCTGGCCGATCCCTGGTTGGATTCGGAAGCCGCGGCTGCGGCACGCTCTGTTCCCGCCCCGGTCGCTGCGGCCACGGTTCCTAGCGCCCCGGTTGCGGCCCCCCCGGTTGCGGCTGCCCCGCTCGCTCCGGCTCCGGTTGCTGCCGCCACGACCAGGGCGAACCGAAGCGAGGTCGAGGCCAGCTCGCCCATCCCCCAAGCCCCACCCCCCAAAAAAGGCACCCCACCCCCCCAGGCCACTCCAACGGCCAAAGCCACCCCAACCGCCAAGGCCACCCCAACCCCCAAGGCCAACCCAACCGCCAAAGCCCCTCCAACCGCCAAAGCCACCTCCACCCCTCCAGCCACCGCCACCCCTAAAGCCAGCGCCACCCCCAAAGCCAGCAAACCGCCTCAAGCCACCCTGGCCACGGCCGAACCCGCCGCACCCAGCGGGGTTCCCCCCGCCAGGCCCGAACCCACCTCCCCCCCCACCCCCGCTTCCCTGGCGGAGCTGGCGGCAGCCTTTGATCTACCGGGCCCGGTGGCCAGGGTCGAGCCCCTGGGCAGCGGCAATGTGAACGACACCTACCGGGTGCACCTGGCCGCTGAAGGCCAGCCCAGTTTTGTGCTCCAACGCCTCAATACCCAGGTGTTCCCCCAGCCCCAGCTGGTGATGGCCAATATCCAGGCGGTGGTCGAGCATGTCGAACGGCGCCTGGCCGCAGGCAACCCCGATCCGGAGGGCCGGCCCTGGCGCATGCCGGCGCTGGTGCGGGAGCGCAGCGGCGGCCAGCCCTGGTTGGAGCGGAATGGCGAGATCTGGCGTCTGCTCACCTTTTTGGAGGGCACCCGCAGCGTTGACACAATCGAGGGGCTGGATCAGGCCCGGGAGATCGGCGCCGCCCTGGGGCTGTTCCATGCCCTGATCCACGATTTGCCCAGCCCCCAGTTGGCCGACACCCTGGAGGGCTTCCACATCACGCCGGCCTACCTGGAGCACTACCGGCTGGTGCTAGCCGCCAGCCCCCGGCAGCGCTGCGGGCGTTGCAGCGAGGCGATCGCCTTCGTGGCCGAGCGCGAACAGGGTGCCGCCGTGCTGGAGGAGGGCAAGGCGGCGGGGCGGCTGCGGCTGCGGCCGATCCATGGCGACCCGAAGATCAACAACCTGCTGCTCTGCCAGCACAGCGGCCGCGCCGTGGCCCTGATTGATCTCGACACCGTCAAACCCGGCCTGGTGCACTACGACATCGGCGATTGCCTGCGGTCGGCCTGCAACCGCCTCGGCGAGGAAACCACCGACCTCGACGCCGTTCATTTCGATCTTGACCTGGCCGAGGCGGTGCTCCAGAGTTATCTCGGGGTTGCCCGCAGCTTCCTCAGCGCTGAGGAACTCGCCGCCATCCCCGCTGCCATTGCCCTGCTGCCCTTCGAGTTGGGCCTGCGCTTCCTCACCGACCACCTCGCCGGCGATGTTTACTTCCGTACCAGCCGCAGCGGCCACAACCTCGACCGCGCCCTGGTGCAATTCCGCCTGGCCCGCAGCGTTGAGCTCCAGCGCGAGGCGATCGTGGCCCTGGTGGCCCGTCTGAGCTGAGCTGGCGCCCTGCCCCACGCCACCCCAACCATGGTCCTTCCAGCCCCGCCAGCGGCGGCGCAAGCCTTCGAGCTCCGGTGTTTTCAGCCGCCCGGGGCGGCAGCAGCTGCCTTGCCATC
The DNA here is from genome assembly GCA_903858015.1 of uncultured cyanobacterium. GTDB lineage: Bacteria > Cyanobacteriota > Cyanobacteriia > PCC-6307 > Cyanobiaceae > Cyanobium. Next base: position 23,000 of record CAIOGZ010000010.1, on the reverse strand, counting down.
ACCATCGCCATCGCCATCACCGCTGTCGCTGTCGCCACCCCTATCCCCCCCGCCATCGCTGCGGCTGCAGGGCAGCGTCGGCCGCAGCGGCGAGCGGCTCAGCCTTGCCTACCGCCTCAGCGACCCTGATGGCCTGGTGCTGCTGCCGCCGCCCGCCCCTCGACCCCGCCGCGCCGATGGGCTCTGGAGCACCACCTGCCTGGAGTTTTTCCTGGCCGAACCCGGCGCTCCCCCCTATTGGGAGTTCAACCTGGCGCCGAGCGGCGATTGGAACGCCTACCGGCTCGCGGCCTACCGCCAGGGCCTGGAGCCCGTAGCGGCGATCGCTTCGCTGCCCTTGCAGGTCGAGCGCGACGCATCGGGCCTCGACCTGCGGCTGAGCCTGGATCTGGGTCACCTACTGCCCCCCGGTCGGGCCCTGGAGCTGGGGATCACCGCCGTGCTCGAACTCAACGATGGCCCACTGCTTTATTGGGCCCTGAGCCACCCCGGCGCGGAGGCCGATTTCCATCGCCGCGATGGCTTTTTGGTACGGATCTAGCCCGCTTGGTGCGGAGCTAGCCCGCATCGGCTCAATGGTCCTGGACCAACTTCTGCAGGAAGGCTTCGTCCAGGGCGCCGGCTTCCACCTGGCCATCGACCACGAAGAACGGCGTGCCTTCGAGGCCGAGGCGATCCGCCAACGCCCGGTCCCGGTCGATCGCCTCCAAGCTGGCCTTGCCGTTGCGATCGCTAGCGAAGCGCTTTAGGTCGAGCCCCAGGGCCCGGGCGGTTTCGAGGTAAAGCGGCTCGCCGAGTCGGGTCTGGGCGGCGAACAGGGCGTCGTGGAATTCCCAGAACCGCCCCTGTTGCTGCGCTGCCCAGGCCGCCCTGGCAGCCGGCAGCGCCTCGGCATGGATCTGGGTGAGGGGGTAATGCTTATAGATCAGGCTCACCTTGCTGCCGTTGTTGGCCAAAAACGCCGCCAGGGTCTTGCTGGCGACGGCGCAGTAGGGGCACTGGAAGTCGGAGAACTCAATCAGCTGCAGCTTGCCCTTGCCGCGGCTGGGGGAGCTGCCGACCGCCGCAGTCGGGTTGCGCTGCAGCTCGGCGAGGGCCTGCTCCTGGGCGCGGCGTTTCTGCTCCTGTTGGCGCCGCAGCTGGGTCTGGAGGGCTTCAAATACCGCTTCGGGATGGTTGCGCAGCACCTCCAGCACCCTTTGTTCGAATTCGGCTGCCGCTGCTGCTGCGGGCTTCGTTGGCACTGCCGCTGCTGAATCGGCCGTGCTGGGGGCCGCTGCTGCGGGGGGTGGCCCCGCGGCCCCAGCAGGAGCTGCCAAAGCCAGCAATGGTGTCGCCCCACTGGCCAGTGCCAGCAGCAGGCCCAGCAGCAGGGCCATGCGGCGGCCTAAGTGTTGGGCTGGGCGAGCTCCCTTAGCGGCGGGGCGATCGGGTGGCAGAAGCCGATCGGGTGCCCTAACTGGAGTTCCCAGTGGCTTCACGGTGCTAGCGGCGGTGGAGCTGTCCATCCAAGGGCAGCAGCTGGTGCCTGGCAATGGCAGGAGCGGCTGGCCTGGAGGTCGCAGGAGCTTTTGCCTGATCGTGGCAGGCGATGCGGCCCCTGTCCGGCACGGCCGGAACAGGGCCCTGTCGGCTGGATGGCAGCGGCGCAGCAGGCGATGCGGGAGGCTGGAGCAATCAGGCTTGCCCCGTAGCGATGTCCACCGCCACCCGATTGAGCGCCGCCCTAGCCCTGCGCCGCATCGCCAGCGCCGACGATCCCGGCAGCACCGATGGGACCCTGCCCGACCAGGAGCCAGGCCAGGGCCGCGGCTTTGGCGGCGGCTCCGGCGGCCGGGGCGGTTTTGGCGCCGGTGCTGGCCGAACTGGTGGCTTTGGCGCCAGCGGCAAAGCAGGCAGTGCCAGCGCCAAGGCCAGCCCCAAGGCCAGCGGCCGCGACCGGGGCAGTCAGGGCAACGTCGATGCTGCTGACGGCCAACGTGCTGACAACAATTCTGCCAATGGCAATCCTGCTAATGGCAATCCTGCTGATGGCAAGGGCCAAGCCAGCCACGGCCGGCGCAAACGGGGGACGGGCCTCAGTGCCGCCGATCGCTCGCCGCTGGGCAAGGCCCCCGACCTCGACGCGATCATTGCCCGCCAGCGCCTCGGCCTGCCCCTGGCCGGCCGCCTGCGGCAAGCCGATGTGACCCGGGCCTGGAAGCTCGCCGCCGCCGACCACCATCCCGACCGCGGCGGCCGCCTCGACACCATGCAGGCCGTCAACACCGCCCGCGATCTGCTGCTGGGGCGAGGGGTGGTCTGATCAATCCGATGCCCCTCATTTCGATGCTTCCAAATCCGGCCCTGCTCGGTAGTTGGCAGCTCTGGGCGGGCCTTTCGGCTGTGTTCGCCGCCGTCACGTCGCTGCTGGCCAAGCTCGGGGTTGAAGGGATCAATAGCAACCTGGCCACCTTGTTGCGCACCGTGGTGGTGCTGCTGCTGCTGGCGGCCGTGGTGGTGGTGGGCGGCGACCTGCAACCCTGGCCCGCACTGCCGCGCCGCAGCTTGATCTTCCTGGTGCTCTCCGGGCTGGCCACGGGGGTGTCGTGGCTCTGTTGGTTCCGGGCCCTGCAGCTGGGCCCGGTGTCCCAGGTGGCCCCGATCGACAAGCTCAGCGTGGTGCTGGTGGCGGTGCTGGGGGTGACCCTGTTGGGGGAAAGCCTCGATCCACGCCAGTGGCTCGGCGTGGCGCTGATGGGGCTGGGGGCGGTGTTGCTGGCCCTGCGATAGGCGGTCCAGGCGTGTTCGCTTCGATCTCGATCACCTGATGCCGCCTCTGAATCAGAGCGGGCGCGTCACAACCACAAGCCAGGGTCCTGGGGTTCCGCCCCACCACCTTGGATCCACCCTGCATTTCCTGCCCCAGTTGCTGCCTCTGCTGCTTTGGCGGTGGCTTTGCCGCCGCCAGGTGGACAGCCTTGTGCGCGAGTGGGACCTAGTCGGTCAGACCGGCTTTGTGCTGCTGGCGTGTAGCCGCACCCAGCGGGGATTGGTGCGCCTGAGCGTCAGGGGCTGTCTGATCGATGTCCCCGCCTACGGCACCGACACCCAGCGCCTGCTGCGGGGAGATCGGGTGTTGGTGCTGCACCACCAGGACCACCAGCTCTGGGTCACCGACCTGAAGGCCGCGGACCCCGAGGAGTTCCCTTCACCTCAAGCGCCATGACGCCGATTCCAGCCACCCCGCCCGTGCTGTTGACCACGACCCGCGCCGCGCCGTCGCCAACCGAGCCGCCGCCCTGGTCCCTGCCCAGCGGCTCGGGGTTCGAGATCCCCTTGCTCACCGTCCTCGGGCTGGGACTGCTGCTCGGCACCTGCCGCCGCCTCATCCCCAACTGCCGCCCCGATCAGATCCTGGTGATCGCCGGTCGCGCCCATCGCCGGGGCGATGGGCAAAGCGTCGGCTATCGGGTTGTGCACGGCGGTCGGTCGCTGGTGCTGCCTTGGCTGGAGCGCTGCAGCTGGATGGATGTGCGCACCCAGCCCGTGCCGATTCAGGTGGTGAAGGCCTACGCCCTCGGTGGCACCCCGATCGATGTGGAGGCGATCGCCACCGTCAAGATCAGCACCGATCGCGATTGTGTGGGCAACGCGATCGAACGCTTTCTGGAGCACGACTCCGCCGCCATGCAGGAGGTGGCCGTTCGCACCCTTGAGGGCCACCTGCGGGTGATGGTGGCCGGCCTCACCCCGGAGCAGGTCAACGAAGACCGCCTGCGCTTTGCGGACAAGGTGCTGGAGATCACCCGACCGGACATCACCAAGATCGGGCTGCAGATCGACACCTTCAAGATTCTGCGGGTGAGTGATGGGGTTGATTACCTCGATTCCCTCGGCCGCGCCCGCCTGGCGGAGGTGCTGCGGGACGCGGCGAAGGCCGAGGCCGAAGGGTTCGGCGATGCCGATAAGCGGGAGGCCCGGGCCGAGGAGCGGGCCGAGGTGGCGGCCACCACCGCCCGCACGGTGGTGGAGGAACGCGGCAACGGGCTGCGCACGGTCCGGGCCCGCCTCGATCAGCAGGTGCGCTCCGCGGAGGAACGGGTGGATGCGGTGGCGGAGGAGGCCCGCGCCCGCGCCGAGAAGGCTCTCCAGGCCCTGCGCTCCGAGCTGGAGCGGCTGCGCCTGGAGGCCGATGTGGTGCTGCCGGCCCGGGCCCGGGAGCAGGCGGAGGAATGGCGCTGCCGCGGCGCCGCCGCCGCCACGATCGAAGACGCGCTGGCCAGCGCCGCCATCAACGACCAGCTCGCGGCGCTCTGGCGAGCGGCGGGGGATCAGGCCGGATCCATTTTTCTGCTGCAGCAGCTCGAGACGGTGCTGGGCGAGGCCGCAGCCCTGGCCGGCCAACTGCAACTGGGCCGCATCACCGCGCTCGAAACCGGCAACCCGGTCGCTCTGGCGAATCTGGCCGGCCTCCATCCAGCCGTGATGCGCAACTTTTTCGATCAGGTGCGCGACATCGTCGGCATCGACGTGCTTCAGGCCCTCAATCCCCATCGCCCTTCCCGGCCATGACTCCTTTCCTCGCACTGCTGCTCCTGAGCGGCGGCGGCCTGCTGGTCTTCCGCGCTGCCCTGGGCCGCCTGCTGGCCGTCTGCCAGCCGAACCAGGCCCTGGTGATCTACGGCCTGCCCGGCCGTCGCGGTTACCGCCTGCTCAAGGGAGGCAGCACCCTGCTGATGCCCCTGGTGGAAGAGATCAGAACGATCGATCTCGGCAACCTCAACATCGCCATCAGCGTGACCAACGCCCTCACCCGCAGCGGCATCCGCATCAGCGTCGAGGCGGTGGCCAACGTCAAGATCGCCGGGCATGAACCGACGATCCACGCCGCCGTGGAACGTCTGCTCGACCGCAGTCGGGGGGAGGTGAGCGCCCTGGCTGGGGTGACGCTGGAAAGCAATCTGCGCGGTGTGCTCTCCACCCTCACTCCGGAACAGGTGAATGCCGATACGGAAGCCTTCTCCAGGGCCCTGTTGGAAGAGGCGGAGGACGACCTGAGCCAGCTCGGCCTCGAACTCGACAGCCTGCAGATCACCTCGATCCGCGATGACGTGCGCTATCTCGACTCCCTGGGCAGGCCCCAACAGGTGGAGTTGCTGCGCCAATCTCGGATCGCCGAGGCGGAGGCGCGGGCCGAGGCCCGCATCGAAACGGTGGAACAGGAGAAGACCACGCGGCTGGTGCAGTTCGGCCGCGATGAGGCGTTGGCCCGCGCCGAGGCCAACCGCCGCATCCAGGAGGCTGGCACACGCCAGCAGGCCCTGGTCGCCGAGGCAGAGGCCCGAACCGCGGGCGAGCGATCGCGGACCGAAGCGGAGCTGCCGTTGCAGCAGGCTCGGATTGAAAGCATCGCGCTGCAGCTGCAAGCCGATGTGGTGGCTCCGGCCGAAGCGGCCTGCCAGGAGGCGATGGCGATCGCCCGCGCCGGTGCCGCCGGAATTCGCGCCGAGGGGGATGCCCAGACGGAGGCCCTGCGGGCGCTGATCGACTCGTTGCTGGCGGCCGGCCCCGATGCCCGCACCGTGTACCTGATGCAGCGGCTGCAGCCGCTGCTCGCCCTGCTGCGCCAGGCGGTGCCGACACTGCAGGTGGAGGAGCTGCGCCTGATCGGCGAGGGCGAGGGCAGCGAGATCAGCCTGCCCACCCTGCTGGCCCGGTTGCAGGCCGCCACCGACCTCGACCTGGGCCGCTGGCTCAGGGCGGCGGATCCGCCGGGCTGAACTGGGTGACGGCGATCACGTCGCGGATACGGTCGCGAAATCGCTGCCATTCGGCGTAGACGTAGCCGAAGCGCTGGGGATCCTGGCGCTTCTGCTCCTGCAGCAGCCGCTCCGATTCCCGGGCGAAGGCCCGCATGAGTTCAGGACTGAAACGCCGCAGTTGCACCCCGGCGGCCCGCAGCCGCTGCAGGGCCTCGACGTTGAGCAGGTCGTACTCGCGCCGACTCCACAGATAAGTTTCGGCGCAGGCGGTCTCCAGGGCGAGGCGATGGGCCGGTGACAGCTCCGCCAGGGCCCGGCTGCTGACCATCAGTTCGTTGGTGGTGGAGGGTTCCCACCAGCCGGGGGAGTAGTAAAAACGGGCCGCGGTGTGCAATCCGAGCAGCTCGTCGTCGTAGGGCCCGATCCATTCCGCCGCATCGAGCCGGCCATCGCGCAGGCGCGGCAGGATTTGGTCGGCGCGAATCACCCGACCGGAGTTGATGTCGTAATCGGTCTTGACGCCGAAGGCGTTGAGCACATCGGCGCCGAGGCCGGGGATACGCATGCGCAGGCCCCGCAGATCCTCCAGGGTCTGCACCTCCCGTTTGAACCAGCCCCCCATCTGCCCGCCGGTGAGGGTCAGGGGGATGGACTGCAGCTGATCGAGCTTGACGCCATCCACCTCCAGGCGGGGATAGACCGTCTGGTGGAAGGGGCGATCGTCCCCCTGGCGCCTGTACGACAGCCATGCGGTCTGCTCGCGGGGGTTGAGGCCGAAGGGCACCGCCTTGGCGAAGACCAACGGCAGCAGCACCTGGTCGTAATAGCTGTCGACATAGCCGCACTGGAACGAGCGACCGTCATTCACCAGCTGCAGGATGTGGGAGCTGGAGAGGGCGGAGCGATCCACCAATTCCAGGCGGAAGCGCCCTTCCGTGAGGGTCGCCAGCCGCTGGGACAGCCGCTCGGGCACCTGCCCCACCAGCAGTTGCCGGTACTGCGGCGAGCCCCTGTAGGCGGCCATCTGCCAAACCCGGCTGCCATCGCGGCCGCGGCGGTCCCAGCCCTGCAGGAGGCCGACGCCGTAGGCCACCCCGGCCGCGCCGCCGAGCAGGAGCAGCTCGCGGCGCTGCAGGGTCTGGCTCGGGCGGGGCCAGCGGTACGGCTGGGCATCGGGATGGCTGTAGACGCTGAGCAGGCCCCGGCAACCGCTCCAGGCGGGCTGGTCGAGGGTCTGGGCGGCCCGCCGCTGGGCCTCGGTGAAGGGGTGACCGACCTGCAGCTCCCGTAGCAGCCGCCGGAAGGCCTGGGCGGCGGCCCCATCGGGCACCCGCTCCCGAAACACCTGCACCCAGGCGACTCCGGCCGCCAGGCAGCGATGGGCCAGATCGATGCCCAGGCAGCAGTGGAGCAGCATCAGGCTGAGGCCGCGATCCACCGCCCGCCGCAGCGGCAGCTCCAGGCTGGCGCCGGAGATCCAGGTCCCGTCTCCGAGCTGCAGACGTCCCCCCTGGTCGGCAGAGCCGTCGCCGTGGCCCAGGAAGATCAGCGCGTCCCAGCCCGGATCCTCCGCCAGGACCGCCTGCAGGGCCTGGGAGCCTGCGCCCGGGCCGCGCAGGATGCGCAGCAGCTGCCGGCCCCGCTGGGCGAGATCCTGCAGTTCCTCCACCTCCGACTGGAGGTCGAGCTCCTGCTCGTAGCCCACCACCAGCAGCAGCCGCGCCCGGCGCGCCCGCGGCACCGCCACCGGCTGGGGGGGATCCTGCGGCGGCAACCGCCAGAGGGGCCGATCGAGGGGCAGGCTCTCCCACGGCAACTCCTCCAGCTTCCGCAGCTCCGGCGCCACCCGCAGCCGCAGGGGCAGGGCCGGCTGCAGCCGCAGGGCACGGTGCAGGGGAAGCCAGCGATCCTGCTCGAACCATTGCCCCAGACCCCGGATCAGCTGATTGCTGTAGTCCTCCAGCACCGCCGTCGGCACCCCGCCGCTGCGGCTGCCGTGATGGTGGACGAAGCGGCGGCGCCAGACCGCTTGCAGCTCGATCAAGGCTGTGGGGATCGGCGTCGTGAAGGCGGCCTGGCAGGCCGGGCTGACCAGCAGGACCGCCAGCCCTTCGCCGCCCTCCAGGGGCTGCAGGTTCAGATCGATGCTGGCCATGACAGCGTTGATCAGACGTGCCCCGATTCTCCCTGGGCGTGATCGGCTTCTCCCTGGGCGAGATCGGCACGGAAAAAATAAAGAAACGGCAACTCGATCTGCGAACCGCCGCCGTGGCGAAGGCTGATGCCGATTCCATCGTTTCCCGCCGGCACCGTCAGGCTGAGGGGTTCGGAGCTGCCGTCGAGGCCGGTGTCGATCACCTGGTCGCCGACGCTCAGGGCCAGCCTTTGGGGCAGCAGGTCGCCAGGCAGATCAGGCTCCAGCCACACCTGGAGCCATTCCGTTCCGTCCCCCTCCCCGCAGAGCTGGAGGATCAGCTGGAAGCGCTCGCTGGCCCCACTGCGGCCCGGTCCGCACTGGATTCGGCCCAGCACTAGACCCAGCGGGATGGAGACGGTGGCGAGGGCCGCGGACCGCGGCTGGACCGCGGCTGAGCGGAACGCCCCGGCCGTGGCCGGCAGCAGCTCGGCGCCGAGGGCCGCCAGCGCTTCCCCGAGCTGGCCCTCGAGCCAATCACGCATCACCACCAGGGCGGCGGCGGCTGTCCGCAGCGTTGGCAGCGGCGTCTGCAGCGATGGCAGAGCTGGTGTCAGCAGCGGCGTCAGCGCTTCGGGGCTCAGCAGCCGCACGAGCTGGAACAGACGCTCCAGTCCTCCCAGGAAAGCGGTGAGCGGCAGCGTGCGCGGGGCCTGCCCGTGGGGGAAGCCGGCACAACGGTCCAGCAGTTCGGCGGCGGTGAGCACTCCCGGCAGGCGCACGACGCCGCTTTCCTCTTCGACCCAGGCTCCCAGCAGCAGCTGGGGGGACTGGCCCGGTTGCCGCCATGGCGCCGCCGGCAGCAGCAGCTCGTCCGCCCAGAAGGGTGCGCAGACCAGCTGCACGCGGAAGCCCTGCAGCAGGAACACCAGCCCGTCGCCCCCGCTCCAGCCCCGATTTGCGGGGGACGCTGCGGCTTCCTGCAGACTCAGGTTCAGGCCGAGTTCCGCCATCTGCTGCCGCAGCACCTGCATGACCAGCCGAGGACGGTCAGCGGCGCAACCGATCGGGCCGGCATCCTCCAGTAGCAGGCTGTCCGGGGGCAGGGGCAGGGCCATGGGATCGTTGGGATCATCCCCGAGGGGATCAGGGGTGGGGGCTGGCGGGGTCATGGAGACAGGGGGGGGACTGGGGGAATGGCAGCCAGCAAGGGCGCCAGCCAGAGGGCCAGGCGCGGGCGGTCGGTGGCGACCGGGCAGCCCAGGAGGTAGTCGCGCAGGGCGGCGACCTGGGTTTCGGTGGCCTTCAGGCAGCCACCGACCGCCTCGAAGCCCTCCTGGCCCGCCAGCTGGGTGAGGGCGGTGGTGGCGATCACCCCGGCATGGGCGGAGGGTTGCAGGCGCCGGCTCACCTTCGCCTGACAGCAGCCGCAGGCTTCGCTGATCTCCCGCTGGCGCAGACCGAGGGCGTAGTGGCGCCACAGACAGGCCCTTAGCGCTGCCTCGGCTCCGGTGGCCGCCAGCATGGCGGGCAGCTGCTGGGCCAGGGCGCGCCGCAGGGTTCGTTCCAGCAGGCCGATGCGCTCGGGCGGGGGGGCGTGGCCGTCGGCGCCGGCCCCGTCGCCAGGGGCCAACTCCGCTTCGAGGTACTCCTGCTTCGGAGCGGTCAGGGGATCAAGCCGTTCACGGCGCAGGGCTGAGGCCAGGGCCTGCAGCCGCCGCCGGGTGACATCCGCAGCGACGGCTGGATCGAGGCGTTCGAGGAAGGCGATGTTGGGCTCCCAGCGCCGGCGCCGGCTGACGAGATCGGCCATCGCCTGGCTGTAGTGCCGGCGGAAGCTCTGATGCAACCGCCGCACGCTTGTGAGATCCAGGGCCGCCTGGCCATGGCTCCGCCAGGCCCGCTCCATGCGGGTGGGACTGGAGTGGGCGAGCAGGGCCCAGTCGCGGATCAACAGCAGTCCATGCTCGCGCAGCAACTGCGCCAGGGCGCCGTGGCTCTGTACCCGCACCCGTGTCCACTGGCCGAGGCCCGCCAACTCGGGGCGGAAGCTCTCGATCACCTCGAGCGCGAAGGGCCGGTGACCTGCGGGGGGCTGGTCGGCTTGGGGCCAGGGCAGCGGCGCCCCCTGGTCGTCGAGCACGGTGGCCGCCATGTCGATCAGATCGAGCTGGTGGCTGGAGCCGAACTGGCGATACAGCGCCTCAATCCGCTGCTCTGCCGCGTGGCTGACGCGGCACCGCAGGCAGAGCAACGCACCCCGGTCATCGTCGGCGCCGCCGGCCTCGAACAGGTAGCGATCCCTGGGAGTACTGGGCGCCAGCCCCGTCAGCCCACGGCGCTCCAGCGCCGTTGCCGCGAGGGGGCTGGGCCGCGATCCGATCGCGATGGCCCGGGCGGAGCGGGGCGCCGCCACGAGCGTGCGGAACTGGTGGTAGGGGATGTCAGGGGAGGCTCCCATTGGGGGGGAAGGAAGGGGGAGCATGCAGGGAGTACCTGGATCTGGAACAGGGCCGGAACCCTCCACTGTTTTCAGCCTGGCGCACGTGATTCAATCCCAGGGGCGACAACGCCACCGAAGCCAGGCGCAGGCGCTGGCCGTGCCCAGCTGCCAGCCGCTACCAGCTGGGGTTTGCGGCCCTGCTCAGGCCTGTTGGGTCCGTCGCTTTGCCGCGGGTGTTTGGGCGTCACGGGCTAGCAGCAGCTTGTGCAACGTGTCGGCCAGCAGCACCGCGACGGGCGCCAGGGCGATCCAGCCCAGCCAGGCCAGGGGGAAGGGGGCGGTGCCGAACACCGCCGCCAGCCCGCTCAGCACCACCAGCAGCGAGGCGAGCACGGGTTCACTGGCCAGGCCCAGCCAGAACCAGGGGTTGGGCACGGCCAGGGTTTGCCAGAAGGGGCGATGCTCGCTGCGGCAGGCCAGCAGCGCCCCCATCTGGCCGGCCACGATCAAGCAAAACACCACGCTCGAGGCCTGGTTGGCCACCGCTTCCAGCGCCGCCGGGGCGCGGTGGTGCAGCAGCTGGGGGGCGAGGCTGCGCAAGGCGTCCCAGCCCACACCGTGGTGGCGCCACACCAGCAGGTAGCCCGCCATCGCCACGATCGCTTCCACCAGCCCCAGCACCAGGTAGGCCCGCACCATCACCGGGCGGTTCAGCAGCGCCTGCTGGCGGGGCCGGGGCGGTAGCCGCAGCACCCCCGGCTCCGGCGGTTCGGCGCCGAGGCCGAGGGCGGGCAGCAGGTCGGTGCCCAGATCCACCGCCAGAATCTGCAGCACCGTCAGGGCGGCCGGGATCCGCAGCAGCAACATCGCCAGGAAGGGCGCCACCTCGGGCACGTTCGAGGCGAGTACATAGGTGATGAAGCGGCCGATGTTGGCCACCACGGCGCGGCCCATCCGAATCGCCGCCACGATCGTGGCGAAATTGTCGTCGAGCAGCACGATGTCGGCGGCCTCGCGGGCCACGTCGGTGCCGCCCAGGCCCATCGCCAGGCCCACGTCGGCGGCCCGCAGGGCCGGCGCATCGTTGACGCCGTCGCCGGTGACCGCCACCACATCGCCCAAGGCGCGGTAGGCCTGCACCAGCCGCAGTTTCTGTTCTGGCGCCATCCGGGCAAACACCAGCCGGTGCCGGTACTTGATCAGTTGGCGCAGCTGCAGATCGCTGATCCGCTCCAGGGTGGCTCCCTCGATCACCCGCACCGGATCGGCCAGCCGGGGCCTAGAAGCCCTAAGCGGCTCTGGATCCCCGCCATCCCCCGGGGGCTGCGGCTCCGAGGAATCCCCAAGGGGCTCCGGCTCCCCGGAAGCCGGGCAGGGCTCGGGCCCGGCGGCTGGCTCCAGCAGGCCGATGCGGCGGGCGATCGCCTCGGCGGTGAGCCCGTAATCGCCGGTTACCATCGTGACGCGGATGCCCGCTTCGCGGCAGCGCCGCAGGGCGTCGGGCACCTCCGGGCGGGGCGGATCGTAGAGGCCAATCAGGCCGATCAGGGTCTGGTCCGCTTCCAGCTCCTGCCCCGACTGGCCCGGCCCGGCCCGGCGCAGGGCCACGGCCAGCACCCGCTGGCCCCGCAGGGCCAGGGCATCATTGGCGGCCACGATCGCGGCCCGGCCGGCAGCATCGAGGGGTGCGGCCCCCTGGGCCGTCAGGCGGTGGCTGCATTGGGCCAGCACCTCCAGCGGCGCCCCCTTGGTGACCACCAACGTGGCGTCTTGAGTGCCGCGGGCTTCGCCCAAGCTGGCTGCGGGCAAGTTGGCTTCGCCCGAGCTCGCTGCGGGCAAGTTGGCTGCAGCGGCCCAGCGCCGGGCCTGCGACCAGGGCAGCACCACGCTCATCCGGCGCCGGTTCGAATCAAAGGGGATTTCCTGCAGGCGGGGGTGGTTGCGGTGCTCCTGGGCGGGATCCAGGCCGGCGGCCAGGGCGGCCCGCAGCAGGGCCGTTTCGGTGGGATCCCCCACCGCGCCCTGGCCCTCCACCAGCCGGGCGTTCGAGCAGAGGGCGGCGGCCTGGAACAGCAGACGTTGCGCCCCCGGTGGCTGGGGTGTTGGGGTCTGAGCTGGGGCCCCCGCTCGGGGCCGAAGCGGGGCGGGCTCCGATGGCAGCCAGATCTCTTCCACCGCCATCTGGCCGGCGGTGAGGGTGCCGGTTTTGTCGCAGCAGATCACGCTCACCGAGCCCAGGGTTTCCACCGCCGAGAGGCGCCGCACCAGGGCCCGGCTGCGGGCCATCCGCTGCACGCCCAGGGCCAGGGCCAGGGACACGGTGGGCAGCAACCCTTCGGGCACATTGGCCACCAGGATGCCCACCGCGAAAACCAGGCTTTCCAGCGGGCCCATCCCCACGAACAGCAGGCTGAGGCCAAAGGCCACCAGTCCCATCAGCACCGCCACCGTGCTGATCGTGTGCACGATCCGCCCCACCTGCTGCTCCAGGGTGCTGGCACCGCGCTGGGTGCCGGCGGTGAGGTGGGCCACCTGGCCGAAGGCGGTTTCCGCCCCGGTGGCATACACGAAGGCCTCTCCCCGGCCGGCCACCACCGTGGTGCCAGCCAGCACCAGGTTGGTGCGTTCGCTATCCGCCAAGCTGCTGTTGGCTGGGCTGATCTCCTGGGCTGCGGCCTGGCGGGCCACCGGCTGCGATTCCCCCGTCAGCGCCGCCAGATCCACCCGCAGGCTCCAGCCCTCGCTGAGGCGGGCATCGGCCGCAATCCGGTCGCCCTCCTCCAGCCGCAGCCGATCCCCCAGCACCAGCTGCTCCGCCGGCAGCTGTTGCAGTACCCCATCCCGCCACACCTGCACCTGCTGCGGCAGGGAGCGGCTGAGGGCCTCCAGGGCCCGTTCGGCCTGGAACTCCTGCCAGAAGGAGAACAGCCCGTTGATCAGCACCACGGCCCAGATCGCCCAGCCCAGCTGGGGGGTGCCGGCGGCGAAGGCCAGGCCGCCGGCGATCCAGAGCAGCAGGGCCATGAAGTGCCCCATCTGATCGAGCAGCCGCAGGGCCAGGGGGCGGCGGTGCAGGGGCGGCAGCCGGTTGGCTCCGTAGTGCTGCAGCCGTTCGAGCGCTTCGCCCTGGCTGAGGCCTTCGGGTCGGCTGGCCAAGGCCGCCATCACCGCCGCCGGCGGCAGCGACCAGATCGGCTGGGCGGGGGAAAGCTGCACCGTTGTTGGCCGGCGATCACCCCGTTCAAGATGGAGAGAACGGTGGGGCCTCGGCCAACAGCTGCAGCACAGCTGCGTCATCGAGTTGCTCGAAGCGCCGGTACCAGAGCCCCACCGCCTCCAGCCGCGGCACCACCGCCAACGCCTCCAGCCGCTCCACCAGCGCCTGAAGCGGGGCGACCAGGTCGTGATCGACCACCGGCACCGCCAGGGTGAGGGAGGCGGGCTGCAGTTGGCGCAGCGATAGCAGGGCGGCCTGGGCCGTCAGGCCGGTGGCGATGCCATCGTCCACCACCACCAGATGCAGGCCCGCCAAGGCCTGGGGATCCGGATCGCCATAACAGGCCTGGCGCCGCTCCAGCTCCCGTTGCTGCTGGCGCACCAGCTCGGCGCGACCCGGTTGGTCGAGGCCACCGGCATGCTGCTGGGCTCCCCACAGCACCACGCCGCCGGGGGCAACCGCTCCGATCGCCACCTCCGGCCAGGCCGGATCAGCCAGCTTGCGCACCGCCCAGCTGGCCAGCGGCAGCTGCAGCGGCTTTGCCATGGCGGCCGCCACCGCCACCCCACCGCGCGGCAGGCCGATCAGCAAGGTGTGGGGCTGGCCGCGCAGGTCTGAGCAGCGGCGGGCCAAGGCCAGGCCCGCCTGTTGGCGATCGCTCCAGAGGGGCGGGATCGACGACGACATCGGGCTGGCGCGGGCGCCGCTCACTGCTGCCATCTTGGCCATGCTGCCGGCCGTTGATGTACCGCAGCGCTGCACCCTTAGCGTTTAAGGGCAACTCGATTCGAGCGGCAGCCAGGTTTAGGGAGTAGCCAAGACTCCCGTTCCCAACTCCGCGGCCTGGCTATCGCTGAGCCGGCCGGCGCGGTGCAGCACGGCCGTGATGTTGCGGATATCGAGCACGGCATGGCAGCGGTAGCCGGCCTGCAGCAGCCGGTTTCTGGCGCTGTGGTCGGCATCGCCGCCATGGTCGATGAACACCACCACGTCGTGGACCACCAGGCCTGAACTTTCCAATTTGGCGATGCCCTCGAGCACACTGCCGCCGGTGATCAAGATGTCGTCGACCACCGCGACGCGATCGCCCTCCTCGAAATCGCCCTCGATCAGCCGGCGGGCGCCGTGGGCCTTCACTTCCTTGCGCGGGTAGATCAGCGGTTTGTGCAGCTGCAGCGATAGGCCGGTAGCCGTGGGTAAGGAGCCGTAGGGGATACCGGCGATCCGATCAAACTGGAGCTGCTGCATAAGGGTGCCGTAGGCATGCAGCACCCGATGGAACAAGTTGGGATCGGAAATGATTTGGCGCAGGTCGATGTAGTAGTTGAACACCGCCCCGGAGGCCTGCACGTATTCACCGAACAGCAGGCAGCCGATGTCATAAAGGTCGAGGATCAGCTGCTCCATCGGCTCGCCGCCTTGGCCCGCCGGCTCGGCCGCCCGGCCGGGGTTGGACGGGTCGGCCGCGGCCTCGGCCCCAGGGCCCGCACCGCCGGTCTTGCCCGGTTCTGGTAGCCAGAGGCTGCAGGATTCGGCTCCGCTGGGGCTCCGCTCCAGCCAGGCATCGCGGCGCTCCCGGATGCGGCGCTTCAGCCGTCCGGCCCGCTCGGCCATGTCGTCTTCGACCAGCAGATTCTGGGGCAGGGGTAGCAGTAGGCCATCGGCCGAGGGGCTGAGGCCCGCCTCCAGCAGGGCATCGAGCCGGTCTTCCTCACCCCAGAGGCTGCGCAGGATCAAGAAGCGTTCGGGAGCCTGCTGCCGCACCCGGGCCAGCACGGCCGGATCGCTGGTGCCTACCTCCAGCAGCAGCTGCTCGGGGGTGCCCCACAACTGGCTTTCCCTAACGATGCGGAGGTAGAGGGGATCGTCCTCATCCGGGTGGTGCTGCAGGATGCGCGCCGCGGGGTTGGAGCTGTGGCAGGTGACCACCACGGCCTTTTCCGGATAAAGCAGGAAGGGGGCGGCGATGTCCTGGCCGGCCAGGGGCGAGAGGGTGACGGCATCGGCGCCGAGGTCGCGGAAGAGGTAGGCGGCAAGGGCCGAGGAGCTGTTGAGGTCGCCGTGTTTGGCATCCACGATTAACGGGATTTCGAGCGGCACCAGCTCCCGCACCTCCCGCAGCAACTCCAGGCCCACCGGCCCGAGGGCCTGGTAAAAGCCCAGGCTGGGCTTGTAGGCGCAGACATGCTCGGCGGTGGCCTCAATCACCGCCTTGATCCAGTGGCGGGCCTGGGAGAGAAAGGAGCGGCCGCCCAGGCCCCGGCGATGGGCCCAGCTCTGCAGCATCTCGGGATTCGGGTCGAGCCCCGTTACAAGCAACGATTGCCGCTCCGCAATGGCGTCGGTGAGCCGAATGAAAAAGCCCATCGCGCCGGGGTCGATGCGCCTGTGTTAGTCCCCCCGGGGCTGCCGGCGCGAGGGGCCGAAACAGCTCTTAGCGAAACGGCTGCAGTCAGCCTGCTGGTTCAGCCGCTCCGCTTCTAGCCGCCGCTGCTTCAGCCGCCACGATCGGCCGGTAGTCGGGTTGCCAGCGGCAGGCCGCCAGCCGCTGGCGGGCTTCGGCGTGGCTGGTGGCCAGGGTTGCCAAGCCCCCATCCACCGCCGCCAGGGCCACCGCCTCGGCCACCGCCTGCGACACCCTCGCCACCTCGTCCAAGGCCGGCATCAGCGCTGCCTCGGGATCGCTACAGGCGGGGATGGCGGCGGCCAGGGCTTCAATGCAGGCATCGATCATCGCTTCACTCACGGCGCTGGCCCCCACCGCCATGGCGGCAAAGCCCAGGGCTGGAAACACGAAGCAGTTGTTGCATTGGCCGATCAGCCGTTTCCCCTCGGCGGTGGTGACTGGGGGGAAGGGGCTGCCCGTCGCCAGCAGGGCGCGGCCAGCGCTCCAGCGCAGCAGGTTTTCAGGGGTTACCTCCGCTAGCTGGGTGGGGTTGGAGAGGGGCAGCACGATCGGCCGCTCCACGCCGCGGCAGAGGGCCTCCACCACCGCCTGATCAAAGGCGCCGGCGCGGGTGGAGGTGCCGATCAGCACGCCGGGTTTGACCGCCTCAATCACCGCCTGCAGGGCGGGACCCGCCCCGGAAGTCACGGGCCCATGGGACGAGCCAGGCGCAAGGCCGACCGCCGCCAGCTGGTCAAGGCTCTTCACCCAGGGGGCCACCGCCTCGCTGCGCTCGGCCAGCCCTTCGTGCACCAGGCCGAAGCGATCGATCGGCCAGATGCGGGCGGCCGCCTCCGCGGCGGAAAGTCCAGTCCGCTCCAGCAGCCGCTGCAGCCGCTCGGCGATGCCGCAGCCGGCGCTGCCGGCCCCGAAGATCACGATCCGCTCCTCGGCCAGGGGCCGGCCCAGACCGCGCAGCCCCGCCAGGATCGCCGCCGCCGCCACACCGCTGGTGCCCTGGATGTCGTCGTTGAAGCTGGGGATGCGGTCGCGGAAGCGATCGAGCACGCGGCGGGCGTTGGCGGCGCCGAAGTCTTCCCAGTGGACCAGGGCGCCGGGGCAGACCTGCTGCACGGCGGCGATGAAGGCCTCCAGGAAGGCGTCGTAGGCGGCGCCCTGCAGCCGCGGCTGGCGCAGCCCCGGATAGGCCGGGTCGTGGAGCAGCTCCGACCGGTCGGTGCCCACATCCAGCATCACCGGCAGACCGGCGGCCGGATCGAGGCCGGCGCAGAGGGTGTAGACGGCGAGCTTGCCCTGGCAGATCTGGATGCCGCCCACCCCCTGGTCGCCGATGCCGAGGATGCCTTGGGCGTCGGTCACCAGCAGCAGCTGGGGCTGCCGGTCGCCGCAGGCCTGGCGCAGCAGCTCCACCAGCCGCTCCTGCTGGGGCGCCGCCAGGTACACCCCCTGGCTGGGGCTGCGGTAGGTGGTGCTCGCCTGCTGGATCGCCCGGCCCACCGTGGGGGTGTAAACGATCGGCATCACCAGCTCGATGTGCTCGGCCAGGAAGCGGTGGAAGAGGGTGAGGTTGCGCTCCCGCAGGCTCTGGGCATAGGCGTAGCGCTCCAGATCGCTGCCCATCGCCTCGAAGGCCCGCCGGCAGCGATCCACCTGCTCAGCGAGGCTTTCCTCCTGCCAGGGCAGTAGGGCTTCGAGCTCCAGCTGGCGGCGTTCGGCGCGGCTGAAGGCGGTGCCCTTGTTCAGGCGGGGATCGTTGAGCAGGGCTTCGCCCCGCAGCGGGGTGGGCAGGGGGGCGAGGGGCTGGGAGGCCGGCGCTGGATCGGCCAAGGCGGGTGGAGCTGCTGCCCTATCTTCCATGGCGCCGCAAGCCGCCTCCCCTGGCGCGGCAAGCCCAAACTTGCCTGGCGCGGCAAGCTCTGCTGGCTACCGCTGGGTTGGCCAAGCCCCATCCTGCGTTCAATCCAGCAACCGCCAGGGCAGCACCGCGCCGGCGTGGAACGGCACCAGGGCGATTGCTACGCCGGCGGCGTCGTTGGCGTGCAGCCGGGGCGGCACGGTGTGCGGTTCCCGCACCAGGGTGATCTGGCCTGGATTGGGCTCGAGGCCATAAAAGCGGGGCCCAAATTCGCTGGCGAAGGCCTCCAGCCGCCCGAGCTGGCCCTCGGCCTCAAACACCATCGCGTAGCTCTCGATCGCGTACGGCGCGTTGTAGATGCCGGCGCAGCCGCAGGCCGCCTCCTTGGCATGGCGCGGGTGGGGGGCTGAATCGGTGCCCAGGAAAAATTTTGGATTGCCCGACGTGGCCGCGGCCACCAGGGCGAGGCGGTGCCGTTCGCGCTTGGCCACCGGCAGGCAGTAGAGATCAGGCCGCAGGCCGCCCTGGAAAAGAGCGTTGCGGTTGATGTGCAGGTGGTGGGGGGTGATCGTGGCCGCCAGCTGGGGCCCGGCCGCGGCCACGAAATCGGCAGCCTCGGCCGTGGTGATGTGCTCCAGCACCACCTTCAAGCCTGGATGGCGCCGCAGCAGCGGCTCCAGGTGCCGCTCGATGAACACGGCTTCGCGATCAAAGATGTCGACCGCCCCGTCGGTGACCTCACCGTGGATCAGCAGCGGCAGAGCGATCCGCTCCAGGGTCTCGAACACCCGCGTCAGTTTGGCCAGGTCGCTGACGCCGGCGGCGGAGTTGGTGGTGGCGTTGGCGGGATAGAGCTTGCAGGCGCTGAACACCCCTGCGGCGTGGCCCCGTTCGAGTTCGGCCGGATCGATCGTGTCGGTCAGGTAGGCGGTCATCAGCGGCGTGAAGGCGGCGCCATCGGGCAGGGCGGCGTAGATGCGCTCCCGGTAGGCCACCGCCGCCGCCACCGTGGTGATCGGCGGGTTGAGGTTGGGCATCACGATGGCGCGGCCAAACTGGCGCGCCGTGGCTGGCGCCACCGCCTGCAGCAGGGAGCCATCGCGCAGGTGGACGTGCCAGTCGTCGGGCCGCCGCAGGCTGAGGCGGCTGGCGGGGCTGCTCTCCCCGGCCGTGGCGAAGGAAGACTGGGCTGGAATCGGGCCGGCCATGGTGGGGAAGCGCTGGCGGAGGAGCCCAGGCTGGGGCCCAGGAGGCAGCCTGGTGCATCAGCCGGGGGGATGGTGGCCCCGATCGGCCACGATCAAGGCCACCGCCAGCACCTTCACCAAGTTTTCCTTGAGCTGATCGAGGTTGCTGATTTCGAGCAGGCCGCTGTGCATCCGGGGCGAGACCCCGTGCCGAGCACGAAGGTGACGCCGGTGCTGGCCAGGCCCATGACCACGGGCAGGATGGCGATCAGCCGCAGCCGATCGGAATCGGGGCGGGTTAGCAGTAGACAAGGCTGATCGGACAGCTGAACAGCCTTCAGCTGAACAGCCTTCCGCCTAACAGCCTTCCGCCGAACAGCCTTCCGATTAACAACACTCTGCTGCCTCCCTAGGGCTGCCTCAATGGCGCCCCCCCTACCCTGCCGAGCCTCGCGCCTGGCGCTGGAGGCCCTCAGCGCTGCCCAGGAGCGCTGGCGGTGGTCCGCTGGTGCTCCAGGAAGCCCACGGTGTGCTCGTTGGGATCGGTCTGGAGGTATAGGTAGCCCGAGCCATCACTCAGCACCACGGCCCGGTAGTTGAAGGGCACGCCCAGCGAATCCTTTTCCTGCACGGTGGCCAGGCAGTCGGCGGCGACGCTGATGCTGCCGCTGTAGGTGCTTTCCTCAATGCTGGGGCCGTAGCTGGTGATGCTGATCCCCTCCACCCGGCCGGCGTTCCAGCGCTCCTGCTGGATCATGGCGTTGGGGCGCCATTGGCCATCCCTCCAGCTGCGCCCCTGCTGCATGCTCAACACGCTGCCATCGAGCAGGGAGGCGGTGCAGGGGTTGCTGCCCTGGTCGAACCAGCGCGACACCACCACCACCCCGGGGAGGGTGCCGAGCGAATAGCGGGGCCGGCCGGTGCGATCGAGAACCGCCTGGCTGGTGCTGGTTTCGTTGTTGTAGCTGCGTTCGATCGCGGCCCGGCAGAGCGACAGGGGGCGGAAGCGGCCTGTGTAGGCCACTTCCTTGTAGGAGCGGCCGCGGCGCTCCAGCCGCACTCCAGAGATGCTGCCGTCGGGCTTCCAGGTTTCCTGCAGGATGCGGGCCAATGGTTCGTCTTGAACCACGCCATCGCCCATCACCACATAGCGGCCCGGCCGGGGGGCACTGCAATCCTGCGGCTCCGCCGCCCTGGCGGCAGGCAGCATGCCCGTGGAGGCCAGCAGCGGCAGGATTGCCGCAGCAACAAGAAAATGGGGGCCAGGGAGCATGGCGGAAGGGATCGATCGCAGCGTTTTCTAGCCGGTCTTCAGCGCTGGGGCTTCCCGATGGTTAGGGCTGGGGACGCCGCTGCCCCCACCAGCCCAGCAGCAACACCAGCGCCATCGCCAAGTAGCCCAAGGCCCAGGAACTGCCATGGCCCCAGCCCGGATCGAGCACGGTATCGGCCTGGGTGAAGCGCCAGGCATGCAGCAGGCCCACCCAGGAACCGGCGGCGGCGATCAAGGCGCAGGCGGCGGCGGCCCGGAAGCGTTGCTCGATCACGTACACCAAGATCGCCGCCAGCAGCATGGCGGCCACGATCTGGCCCTGTTCGAGGGCGAAGGCACCGGCGGCCCAGACATCCGCCTGCTGCAGGGGGGCCAGCAGCGCCGGCCCGAACGGCTGGCCCGCGGTGCCGGCGCCGCCGGCCCGCAAGCCGGCCTTGATCAGCAGCGATCCCCAGCCGGCCAGGCCGGGCAACAGGCCCAGGGCCACGGCGGGGGCATGGGCCGATGGGGTGGCCTGGAACGCCTGGGCGGCGATCACCAGGGCGATGTACAGCACGATGGCCATGCCGGCCTCGATCGGCACCAGCTGGCCGATCACCCCGAACAGGCCCAGCAGACAGCCCAACCCGATCACGAGGCCGTTGAGCCAGGAGTAGCCGATCCGCGCCCCCATCCCCTTCCAGCCGGGATGGCCGATGTAGATCGTGGTTGGGAAGCAGGATCCCAGCAGGGCGGCGCAAAGGGTGCCGACGCCGTTGATCAACAAGGAACTGCGCACCGGATAGACGTCACCGGCGCTTTCGGCGCTTTCCAGGTTCTGGAGTGAGCCCAGCACGTTGAACAGGCCCATCGGAATCGTCACCCCCAGCCAGGGGAGGAGCTGCTGGCGGCCGGCCCAGAGGGCCCCCAGTTGGGGGACCGGCAGATGCAGCCCCAATTGGGCGGCATTGGCCTGCCAGGCGACGGGGTCGATCTGGAGCAGACCGGTGGCCCAGGCCAGGGCTACCCCCACCAGCACCGCCAGCAGGCCGCCGGGCAGGGGCAGACGCACGGCCCCGAAGTAGGCCACCAGGATCACCGCCAACACCGCCAGGCCCACCACCGGCACGGCGTAGGTGCGCAGCAGGAAGCCGAGGCCGATGTAGCCCAGCGCAATGCCCGCCAGGGTGGCCAGCAGGGCAGCCCGGGGCAGCCAGCGCCGCAGGCCCCCGACCACGAAGGCACCAGCGGCTTCGATCAACCCCGAACCAAGGCAGGCGATCAGGCCGGCCTGCCAGGAGAGGCGCACCGCCGTGGCCGGATCGGCCCCCTGCCCCAGGGCAGCCAGCTTCACCGGCAGCATCACCAGGAACACATAGGCAAACAGGCTCACCGTGTTGATGCCGTAGGGCAGGGCGGTGCGATCGTCTCGGCCCTCGCAGCGGCCGAGGCGATGGGCCTGGATGGCATAGGCGAGGTTGCCCACCACCAGGCTGAGGCCCGTGGCCGGCAGGATCACGCCGAAGATCAGGGCATCGGGGTAGCCCAGCACCCCCCGACACAAGGACACGATCAGCAGGATCTGGATCAGGTTGTCGAGCCCCAACCCCAGAAAGCCATCGAGGTCGCCGCGTACCCACCAGCGCGGGCTGGAGCGGAACGATGGCTGGGCTGGGCTGCTGGCCATGGCGCAGGTGGCGGCTGAAACGATGGCTGCAGTATTGGGCAATCCAGTGCAAATTTCAGTGCAATCCAGTGCAATTTCAGGCCAATATCAGTGCGATTGAGTGCAGTTCATCACATTTTAGTTCATTTCAGTGCAATTCAATCCGCTACTGATCAAGGGCTTGCCCCAGCCGCTGGGGCAAGCCTGCTGCAGTTGTTGCCAGGGGCATCTGGAGACTTGGATGTCTTTAGATTGACAGTCCGCGGGCCTTCGGTTGATTTTCCAAGCCCCGCTTGGCGCCCAGAGCTAGTTCTATTCTACCGCCCGGATACATCAGCGGCTTCTTTTGTGCCTGTTTGGCCATCGTTGCGCGCACTCTTGATGGATTTGCCAAGGCAACTAGTGGAATTCCTGCTTGCCGATGGCCAGCCCGTGGATATCCGGATCCCTGGGCTTGCGTTTGCTCAAGCGCCTCCGGCAGGCTCGGGCTTCGCCCTCGCTAGGACGTGGGTCTAGGCGTAGTCCGTGAAGCCCAGTTGGAGAGCGGCGTCAGCCGTTGGAAATAAAGACCTCGAGCTTTCATAGAATGAAGCCATCAAAGCAAATGTTTGGCCGTCAAAACTTCTGTGTCCACTGAACTTTGAAGCCGGCGCAAGCCCCCGTAGATCGAGTAAAGAATTGCAACCGAGCCATGTCTTGCCGTAGTTGCTTGCTAGGTTTAGTTTTGTAAATCAAATTTACTCGGTAGTTGGCTAAACTTTTGCGATGAATCTTGAAGCTGTTCCAGCCATTGTTCAGCGGCCCACTGCTGCCGATATCAATCAGGCTGCTAATGCGCTACCGGGGCTGGCAAGAAATGAAGGAATTTTAGAGCACTTTTCCGTTCTTGCTCCCCCCGCTGGAGAATTGCTTACAGCCGATGGCTTTTATCTGGTGCTTGCTGGAGAAGTTAGCTTAAGGAATCTCTGAAAAACCCGCTAAAATCAATCCAGATCCAAGACTGAGACTGGAACGGATGGCTGACCCCCTCCAGCTGGGCTTTTCGGACTACGAGCAGATCTTCGCCAAAAAGCGGACGCGTCGTCAGCGCTTCTT
>CAIOGZ010000009.1 GCA_903858015.1 uncultured cyanobacterium | reverse complement strand
AAGAAGCGCTGACGACGCGTCCGCTTTTTGGCGAAGATCTGCTCGTAGTCCGAAAAGCCCAGCTGGAGGGGGTCAGCCATCCGTTCCAGTCTCAGTCTTGGATCTGGATTGATTTTAGCGGGTTTTTCAGAGGTTCCTTAGAGGCAGGAAAATACAGTCTCCCTTCTTCGTCTAGTCGTGCCATTGTCTCGTAGGGCACGGCCCATCCATTGGGAGGTGCTTTATGCCCCTTATAGTCATACATGAGATTCGGCCTCGGTGACGGGCTTCGCATGACGTTTACCATGTATCTTCGGCCGTCTTCGCCTTGACGTGTGAACATTTGTTCAATATAGTCTTGGTCTGGCTCCATGTGCACTTTGTTCCAAGTTGGAAGGGAGCTTTTCGTGCATAAAAAGACTGTGTCTGTGTTAACGGAGAGCTTTTTCATTGAGCTAAGTGCCGAACCACCCTTCCTTTTCCAGATTATTTCGTTGACGAAGAACTCGGCGCCAAAAACTTCGTCAAGTGCAAGGCGCAGTAATGAATTGACGCGCCAGTCACAATGAACATAAATGCTGCCATCTGTGGCCAGAAGGGCACGCATTAGGGCAAGGCGTTCGTAGATCATGGTAATAAATGAATCCGCCCCCTTCCCCCACGTATCCCGATAGGCGATCTCCTCCAGGATGTTGGGCTTCTTCGTGAACGTATCCCCGCCAATCTCAATGTCCATCGAAAAATCTGCTCCCACATCGAATGGCGGATCAATGTAGATCAACTTCAAGCCGCCCTGGGCTTCGATCTGCTCCCGCAGGGGTCCATTTTTTAGGGAACTGAGGATTAGCTTGTTGTCTCCCCAGATCAGCTTGTTTGTCCAACCCTGCAGTTGGCGGCCCCGTAGATCGGTGCTGAAGAGATCCGTTTGTTCCATTGCCATGGCGTCTGCCGGCTGCTCAGCCCGGGGCTCATCCACCTGCTCGATCGTCTGGAACGGCAACACCACGTTGCACACCGTGTTGGTCTTGCCGTTCCAGACCAGCTCCACCTGGCGCTTGTCTTCAAATAGCAGGAAGCGGTATTTCTCCGGCAACGGTTCATCCGCCTCCAGATAGCGCATCACCTCCTGGCGTTCCTGGTCGCTGAGGCGGGGCATCCTTCGGCTGGGGTTAGGTGTTGGCTTGTGCAGCATTATGGGCCATAGGCGCTGCCCTTTCAGCCTGGTTGCTTGCTACAGATGACCCGCGTCGGAGTTAGTGAACCCCTTATGAGCCGCCCATCAACCCACCCGCCGCCGGCCGGAGCTCCTCGATCAACAGCGCCAGGGCTTCATTCAATTGGAGTCGGTTGCGGGGGGTGCCGGCGAGGAGGAATCGGCACTGAGCAACAAGGCATCGAGCCTGGATTCGATAGCGGCGAGCCGTTTGTTCTCTTTCTGCAGCCGCTCGATATCGTTCTCGATCAGCTGCGTTCGCCTCACGCTCTCTTGTGCTCGCCTCTCGCTCTCGAGCACTCTGATCCGCGCGTCGATTGTTGGATGCCAATTTAACTTCGCCAACAAGCGCCGCCATGGCGGCAAGGAGGAGAGGAATTCCGATTTGCTGATCAACCTTGAACTGGAGGAGTCCGAAGAGATCGACATGGCTGTAGGAGGTGAACAAGGTGATCAGCGCAACCAGCAGGCCTGCCGCCAGCGACGCCCATCCCGTTGGATCCAGCGGGGACGAGCTCTCTTCCGCATCAGCAGCGCGGGGACCTGAAATCGATGGCATCAGTTTAGCGAGGCCAGGCGGCCGATCAACCATCTATAGTACGTGTGTTCTTGCCGAGCGTGGCGCGTATTTTCTCGGGTCTAGCAACTCGGCTGCAGCAGCCCTTCACAGGCGCTCTCGCTATCTCTGACCAGCGCCGGTTGGCCGAGGTCTTTAGATATTCTCTTAACGTGGTCAATCATCCCTCCGCCGGCCGGAGCTCCTCCATCAACAGCGCTAGGGCTTCATTCAATTGGAGTCGGTTGCGGGGGGTGCCGGCGAGGAGGAATCGGCACTGAGCAACAAGGCATCGAGCCTGGATTCGATATCTGCGAGCCGTTTGTTCTCTTTCTTCAGCCGCTCGATATCGTTCTCGATCAGCTGCGTTCGCCGCTCGCTCTCGAGCTCTCTGATCTGCGCATCGATTGTTGGATGCCAGTTTAACTTCGCCAACAACCGCCGCCATGGCGGTAAGGAGGAGAGGAATTCCGATTTGCTGATCAACCTTGAACTGGAAGAATCCGAAGAGATTGACATGGCTGTAGGAGGTGAAAAAGGTGATCAGCGCAACCAGCAGGCCTGCCGCCAGCGACGCCCATCCCGCTGGATCCAGCGGGGGCGAGCTCTCTTCCGCATCAGCAGCGCGGGGATCTGAAATCGATGGCATCAGTTTAGGGAGGCCAGGCGGCAGCCGATCAGATAGTGATAGTACGTGTGTTCTTGCCGGGTGTGGCGCGTGTTGTCGCGGCTCCTGTGCGGAGCCAGTGGGCCTAGCGATGGCTGCCGGTGCCAGGGCAAAGGCCAAGAGCAAGATCAAGATCAAGATCAAGATCAAGATCAAGATCAAGCGCCCAGCCATACCTATCCATCGATAGCAAGAAATTGGCTGAAAAATCAGCCTATTGCTAAGTCTGTACCAGTTTATTTTAATCTTCAAGATGTGCGATCCATGGTGTGGACAAGGGGGCCTAAGTAGTAGGCTGTTCTTTCCCCTTACTAGGTTCCAAGAGGCGCGAGCATGTCGTCGTTTCGCCAACTACGTGCGGGCCTAGCGCTGAGCGCGCTTGTCGCGAATGTGGCCACCACGCCTGCGGCCCAAGCCCAGCCGTTCAAGATGACCACCCCGATCGCGCCGGGGGTGGCCACGCCCGAGCGGCTCGACACCTCGATCGGCAGCTTGAACCTGATCGATGGCTTCCCCAAGCCGGACACCGTCGAGAAGATCTACGACAACCTCGATCGCTCCAGGGCCCTGCAGGCCTATCTGCTAGCCATCCCGATCGTGAATCAGGCCGGCATGCGGGAATCCCTACGTAAGTTCGGGCCTGTCAACACCACCAACGTGATCTGGGAAAACCTTGTGGACCCTAAGACCGTGGAACTCACGGCCAACGACAACACGGTTTACAGCTTCATCTGGCTCGACACCAAAAAGGGGCCTCTCGTCGTCGAGGTGCCCCCCAAAGTGCTGGGTGGTTTCAATGACTTTTGGTATCGCTGGGTGGCCGACATCGGCATCACGGGGGCCGACAAGGGTGCCGGCGGCAAGTACCTGATTCTGCCTCCGGGCTATCAGGGGGCCATCCCGCAAGGCTATGTGGTTGTCAAACCAACAACCTACGGTAATTGGCTATTTTTTCGCTCTTTTCTTGTCGACGGTTCCCCTAAGCCCGGGGTGGAGTCGGTCAAGGCGAATCTGAAGATCTACCAGCTCTCCGATGCCGCCAGCCCAGCGGCGATCAAATTTGCCAATGCCTCCGGTGTGCCGGCAAACTTTGTGGCCCCTGGCGACTACTCCTTCTGGGCGCTTCTCAACCAGGTGATTCAAGAGGAACCTCCAACCGGCTCTGACCCAACGACCCTGGGGCTCTTCGCCTCGATCGGCATTGTCAAAGGCAAGCCCTTCAACCCCGACGCGCGCATGAAGAAGATCCTCACAGATGCCGCCAACATCGGGGCGGTGACGGCACGAACCCTTGCCCTCAAGATTCGGGAGCCTGCAGCCTACTTCTACCCCAACAGCTCCTGGCGTTTGCCGTTCTTTGGTGGTTACAAGTTCGAAGTCTCCCCAGGTGTGGCTAACCTTGATGGCTCCATTTTCTACTATTACTTTGCAACCGGTGTCACGCCGGCTATGGAAGAAAAGTTTGTCGGTAAAGGCTCCCAATATCCCTGGGCTTCCCTAGATTCCAACCGCAACCGCTTGGATGGCAGCAAAACCTATCGCCTGCGCCTGCCGCCCAACACCCCGGTGGCAGATTTTTGGTCTGTGATCGTCTATGACACCCAGACCCGTTCGATGCTACAAACCAACCAGAAAGCCCCAAGCGTGAGCAGCCAGAACAAGGGCATCAAAACCAATGCCGACGGCTCGGTGGATGTCTGGTTCGGTCCCAAGGCCCCGGCTGGTTTCGAGCAGAACTGGGTGCAAACAATTCCGGGTAAGGGCTGGTTCATGATTCTGCGGCTCTACGGGCCTTTGGAGCCTTGGTTCAACAAGACCTGGCGGCCTGGAGAAATCGAGCTGCAGCCGTAGCCGATCAGGCGATCACAAGGCCGTGATCACCCCCGGCCCCCGCGCAGATGGGACAGAACGATGCACAACCCAGTGGTCAACCAACGCTAAGGATGGGTTTTGCGAAAGCTCTCAATCGCGCTGACAACACCGGGGGATGAGGCTGCGCTAATCAGATAAAGCTGGAACTTCTGACCTTTACTGAGATATTGAGAGTAGGAGGAGCTCAGAAATGGCAGATAGGTCTTGTTGTTGCGTAGATGAATCTCGAAGAAAGGCACCGTGGTGGCGTTCACGTAGTTGCCAATCAATCCCTGGCTGGGAAGGGTGAGATCGCCGACGGATTCAATGGTCTGCTTGATGCCGGGATCAATCTCGTTGAAATTCACATGGGCCTGTCCTTCCAGCAGCATCCAATACTTTTGGGGTTGCTTCAGCCAGGTGAACGGCATAGCCTGCTCCAGGGCAGCGGGAGCGGCTGGGTCGTAGCTGCCGGAGGCGAGCATCACGGGGATGGCCATGGCACTGATTCCTTTCGGCCCAAAAATGCTGCGCATCACCGGATTGCCTGCAAACACCGCCCGAACCCTCGGATCATGCAGGGCATAGGACATGCGGGGCAGTTCAAGCGCTCGGCACTCCAGCAACAGCGAGATGTCGAGGGCGGCATAGGGACGGCTGCAATCGGCCTGGAGATAGTCGAAATCAATCGTTGCTCCGGCCACCGCCAGGGCGGTGTACCCGCCGAAGGAATGGCCTGCCATACCGACTGAAGCAAGGTTCAACTTGCCCGCGAAGGAACCGGCATTGCGGCGGCCCAACTCATCGATCACGTAGCTGATGTCCTTGGGTCTTTGGATAAAGTCCTGAACATCGAAGATGTCCTGATGCAACCCCTGCAGCATGGCCTTCAGCTAGATCTTGTCGCTGCCTGGATGCTGAGGGGCCGCCACCACATAGCCGTAGCTGGCCAGATGCTTGAGGCCTGCGGCATAATCCTCCGGCCTTGAGGCAAGGCCGTGGGAGAACATGATCACCGGGATCTGGGCAGCCGTGCTCTGCTCTGGAATGTAGACGTCTACATAGAAGCTTCTCTGGCGGCTGGCATCCACCAGATTCCACACCTCCTGACGCACAGCCAATGGCCCCGGCTTGGCCGGATCCGGCAAGGAGTTGAAGTTAACCGCTGGCTGGGCGGCGGCTTCCTTGGCCGAGAGAGCTCTCAAGGTGGCGGTGATCGCTTCCGTGGCGGCGATCACCTTCTCTCCATTCTTGGCGGCACCAACAAGCGCTTCCCCGTTCAACTGGATGTTGGTGGGCAATTGCTGCAGCACATTGAGCAGGCTCAAACCGTCGTTGGAGAAGGCTGCCCCCACCAGGGCAGATCGCAGCGCAAATTTGCCATTACTGCCCCGTTGCATGCTGATGCCACGTCCTAACCGCTCCAGCACATCTTCGCCAATTTTGCTATTGAAAAACTGCGACACAACCAGCGGATCGATCTCAGCCCGCTGCACCAAGGCTGAGCGCAAATCCTCTCGCTGATTGGCAGGCGTGAACTGCAGAAAGAAGGCTAGATCGTCAGCAACGCTGCCATCCTTCGCGAAGGCCTGCAGGGAACTGATGCGCAAGGAGCGGATCAGCGGCCCATAGGAAAAGGAAAGAAGTTCGCCTGCTTGCACCGGGCTGATGGCCATCAGTGGCACGGAGAGCCCCGCGAACAAAGCGACGAGTGCACGCTTGAGCAAGATGTTCTCTCTAACTTCTTGATCGAAGTTTAGCATTGGCCAATGCTGACCTCAGCTTTGTAGCAAGCGATTGCCATTCGATGCTGTCAACTCGATTGTTCCTGATGGCTCCCCTTGCAGGCCAACGCCTGGTGAGCACGGCCCGGGCACTGCAACCATCAAAAAACCCCCGCCAAAGCGGGGGCCAGAAACATGCTGCAGGGCGGGCACCGGGGGCTGGGCCGCCCGCTGGACTCACACCTTGCGGCTGTAGAACTCCACCACCAGCAGTTCGTTGATTTCGAGCGCCACCCATTCGCGCTCGATTCTGCCATTCACTTTGGCAGTCATTTTTGCTTTGTCGAATTCCAGGTGGGGCGGAATGTTGGCCAGGCCCGGGAAGGCAAGGTTGGCTTCGGCCAGCAGTTTGGAGGCTTTGCGTTCGCGAATCGCCACCACATCTCCGGCCTTGCACTGGAAGCTGGCGATGTCCACCACCCGGCCGTTCACGGTCACGTGGCCATGGTTCACCAGCTGGCGGGCGCCGGGCACGGTGGGCCCGAAGCCGAGGCGGAAGCAGATGTTGTCGAGCCTGTTTTCGAGCAGCTTGAGCAGGTTGGTTCCGGTGGAACCCTCCTGGGCGCGGGCCTTCTTCACGTAGCGCACCAGCTGACGTTCGGAAATGCCGTAGTTGAAGCGGAGCTTCTGTTTTTCTTCGAGACGGATCGCGTATTCGGAGCGCTTGCGACGGGCTTGGCCGTGCTGACCGGGGGGATAAGCCCGCTTGGCGGACTTACGGGTGAGACCGGGGAGGTCTCCCAAGCGCCGCGTGATCCTCAGGCGAGGGCCGCGGTAGCGAGACATGAAGGGATCGGGCGGAGGACAGGGGTTGGGACCGGACAAGCCGGCCGGCGCTGACGATCGGGCGGCATGCTGGAGGCATCCCCCAGCTCTGCCCGTTGCCATGCAGCGCCAACTGGCGATCTTAAACAATGGCCTCGCCCAGCTCCTGGTCGCCCTGATTGGGATTTACCAGCGCTGGATTTCGCCCCTGCTCGGCCCCCGCTGTCGCTTCATCCCCAGCTGCAGCGCCTACGGCCTGGAGGCGATCCAGCGGCACGGGCCCTGGCGGGGCGGCTGGCTCACCCTGCGCCGCCTCGGCCGCTGCCATCCCTTCACCCCCTGCGGCTGCGATCCGGTGCCGGATTAAGGAAGCTTCCCGCTTCCCGCTTTCCGCTTTCCGCTAGCCGATAGCCGCTTTCTGTTTCTGGCCTCCTGATTCCCGCTTCCGGCCTGCTCCTTCCCTGTCCCCCGGTTCTGCCTGCCTGCTGTGCCCTCGCCATCCGCCCCGCCGCCGCTGCGGCTCTACACCCGCCAGGGCTGCTGCCTTTGCGAAGGGCTGCAGGAGCGGCTGCAAAGCCTGGAACCTGCCCCGAGCCTGGAACTGGTGGATGTGGACGCGGATCCCAGCTTGCAGGCCCGCTATGGCCTGCTGGTGCCGGTACTCGCGGTGGCCAGCGCGCCTGCAGCTGGCGCCACGCCCCCCGCTGGCACCGCGCCTGCAGCTGACGCGGTACCGCGCTGGCGCCAGCTGCCGCCGGTGCCGCCGCGGCTGGCAGGCCCTCGCCTGGCGGCCTGGCTGGCGGGCCACGGGGCGGTTAGCGGAGCGGCAGTGCCGCTGCAGCATGGAGCAGGGGACGGCCTTTAGATGGGGCCACGATTGCAAGCCTGCGGCCTTCCATGACCCAGCTCCTCCATGGGCTCCTGCAGCAGGTGGGTTTAGCCATTCCGGCGGGGCTGCCGAATCCGCAAATCAGCGGCATCAGCTGTGATTCGCGCCGCTTTGGCCCGGGAACCCTGTTCGTGGGCTTGCCCGGCAGCCGCGTCGATGGCGGCAGCTTCTGGCGCCAGGTGCTGGCAGCCGGCGCCCCCGCCGCCGTGATCAGCGCCGCCGCCGCCGCCGCCGATCCCCCCGCAAGTTCCGATCCGGTGCTGGTGGTGCCCGAACCGCTGGCCGCCTGGGCCGGCGCCTTGGCTGCCGCTGTTTGGCACCAGCCCAGCCAGCAGCTGCAGTTGATCGGTGTCACCGGCACCAATGGCAAAACCACCACCACCTATCTGATTGAGCATCTGGCCGCCACGGCGGGCCAAGCCACCGCCCTGTTCGGCACCTTGGTGAACCGCTGGCCCGGCCACAGCCTGCCGGCCCAGCACACCACCGCCTTTGCCGATCTGCTCCAGTCCCAGTTGGCCGCAGCCGTTGCGGCCGGGGCCCGCATCGCCGCGATGGAAGTGAGCTCCCATTCGCTCGATCAGCAGCGGGTGGCGGGCTGCCGCTTTGCCGCCGCGGTGTTCACCAACCTCACCCAGGACCACCTCGATTACCACCCCAGCATGGAGGCCTACTTCGCGGCCAAGGCCAAGTTGTTCGCCGCCCCTTTGCTGGCCGGCGCTGCCGTGGTCAACGTCGATGACGCCTGGGGCCAGCGCTTGGCGGCAGAGCTGGCGGAGCGGGGCGGGCTTTGCTGGCGTGCCTCCCTGGAGCGCAGCGATTGTGAACTCACGGTGGAGGATGTGGCAATGGGCGCCGCCGGGATCAGCGGCACCGTGGTGACGCCGCTGGGGCGGGGTGCCTTCCACTCCCCCCTGCTGGGCCGGTTCAACCTGATGAACCTGCTGCAGGCGGTTGGGGTGCTGGTGCAGCAGGGGATGCCACTGCCCCAGCTACTGGCGGGTCTGGCCAGTTTCCGGGGGGTGCCGGGGCGGATGGAGCGGGTGAGCTTGGCCGGCGCCCCCAGCCAACCGGCGGTGCTGGTGGATTACGCCCACACCCCCGCTGGCCTCGAGAGTGCCTTGGCGGCCTGCCGCCCCTTCACCCAAGGGCGCCTGATCTGTGTGTTCGGCTGCGGTGGCGACCGCGACCGCAGCAAGCGCCCCCAGATGGGCGCGATCGCAGCCCGGCTTGCCGATCGGGTGGTGGTGACCTCCGACAATCCGCGCAGCGAAGATCCGCAGCGCATTTTGGACGACGTGGTGGCCGGCATTCCCGCTGGCACCAGCTTGGAGCGGGAGGGCGACCGGGCCCGGGCGATCGCCAGCGCGATTGCCGCGGCCGGGCCTGAAGATCTGGTGCTGATCGCCGGCAAGGGGCACGAGGATTATCAAATTCTCGGCAGCACCAAGGTCCATTTCGACGACCGTGAGCAGGCCGAGCAGGCCCTGCGCTCCCGGCTGCTGGTTGCTTGATCGGGCCGCTGGCGGATGCCATTAGCCCCGCAACGGTGGCCAGAAACGCCCCTGCTGGGCGGATGCCATGAAAAAGCCCCCACTAGGGGGGGCTGGAGCTGTTGATCCGCGAGAACCCAGAGGTTCAGCTGAAGCGCACCGTGCTGCGGTCGTAGCGGACATCGATGTCGCGCACCCAGCCGCCATTGGCGACTTCCAGCCAGTCGTTGCGACGGTGGCCGGTGAGATACACGGTGTCGCCGTTGCGCACGCGGCGCAGCACAGCGGAGCTGATGTCGGCGTGCTCCCGCACTTCCAGGTTGCCATCCTTGGCGTTGGCCTCCACGTGGATGTTGCGGGAGGTGGTGGTGCCGGTGGTCACCGCGGTGGGGGTGGTGTAGCTACCGCTGTAGGTGGTGCCGGGGGTGGTGTCGGTGTAGGCGGCCGTACCTTCATCCTTGCCGCGCAGGGCGGCCCAGGCCAGCAGACCCAGACCCAGGGGCAGCAGCAGCCACCAGGCCCGGCCGGGGTTCACGGCCTCGCCTTCAACCGGTGCGGCGGGCTCAGCCGCGGCAGCCGGCTCAGCAGCGGGCTTTTCAGCCGCACCGAAGCTGGCATCCACGCCCTTGCTCAGGCTGTAGGGGCAGGTGAGACGGGCGGTATTGACGCCATCGCGGGTGAGGTCAAACACCACCTCCACCTTGTCGGCATCGATGGCGCGGCTGGAGATGACCTTGGCGAGATCAGTTTTCCAACCCTGCTTGCCGGCGCTGTCGAGACAGGCAGCTTTTGCGGTGGTGATCGCTTCCTCTGGAGACAGGGCCATGCTGGGGCCAGCAGCGGCCAGCACCCCAAGGGAAGCAGCGGTGACAAGGAAAAACCGCTGCAGAGAACGGGAGGATTGGGCCATCCTGAAACAACTCCTTAAGGTCGGGTTTGGTAAGCTTGGGAGAAGAGTCCTTGCTTAAAGCGAGTGGTCAGTGGGTCTGACGGGGTGACCACAGGGGCCACGCCGGTTCAGACGTGAACCATCAGAGCAACCCTATCGAGGCAGCGGCTTTCGGCAACAGCTTTGTCTATTTTTGTTGTTATCAACGCTTTTGTTGTTACCAAAGCCTGTCCAATCCAGCCCAGATCGGACGGGAATCCCCCCTGGAGCGCCCTTGTTGCTTGGCTGTAGGGATTCCTGTTGTGATGGGGCTGGCGCGGCCCCGCCCACCCGATCAGCAGGCGGCTAGCCAGGGCAGGCATCAACACAATTCGTCAAGCGATTTGTCAACATTCTTCCCATTTCCTTGTTGTGGTGTTCCAGGTTGCAGGCCACCTGTCTCCTCGCTGACAGGGTTCAGGGGCACTGAGCGAGGCAAAACAAGCCCCAGCCAGATCTGAACGTGATCAGGCCGTCACATTCACTTGCGGTATGGAGACCTGGTGGTCAGGATGGGTAGGCTTTCCCCTTTGCCTCTGCTTCTGCATGGCCCTCGGAGTTCCCATTTCCAAGAAGTTTCTTGCCGAATTCATCGGCACCTTCTGGCTTGTGCTCGGTGGTTGCGGCAGCGCCGTTCTGGCCGCTGTCTTCCCCTATGACAATGCCGCCGCCAATCCGCTCGGACTCGGCTTTCTCGGTGTAGCCCTGGCCTTTGGTCTCACCGTGCTGACCGCCGCCTACGCGATCGGGCACATTTCCGGTTGCCATATCAATCCAGCCGTGACCTTCGGTCTGTGGTCTGCCGGCAAGTTTCCCGGTTCCAAAGTGCTCCCCTATGTCGTGGCCCAGGTCCTCGGCGCCCTCACCGCCGGTGGTCTGATCTACGGCATTGCCGGTGGTCGCGAAGGCTTCACCCTCAGTGGCAGCAACCCGCTGGCCACCAATGGCTGGGGCACCCATTCGCCTGGTGGCTACGGCTTCTGGGCCGCCCTGCTGATCGAGCTGGTGCTCACGTTCATCTTCCTGCTCGTGATCCTGGGCAGCACCGATCGCCTGGCTCCCAGCGGCTTTGCCGGCGTGCCGATCGGCCTTTCCCTCACCTTGATCCACCTGATCAGCATCCCGATCACCAACACCTCGGTGAACCCCGCCCGCAGCACCGGTGTGGCGCTCTGGGCCGGCGGTGAAGCCGTGGGTCAGCTGTGGCTGTTCTGGTTTGCTCCGATCGTGGGTGCGCTGCTGGCCGGTTGGCTCTACAGCAACTTCCTCGATTCCGACACCGTCGGTTGAACGCTCGACAGCAGCAAACGCCAGCGCTTCGCTGAGCCGCTCCCTCCACCGCAGGGATCCGCAGCTTCGAACCGAGTTTTGGGGCCCCTTGGGGGCCCCTTGGGGGCCCCTTTTTGCTGGCGGCGGTTGGCTCGCCACCGCTGCAGCAGCCTTCACCCTGGCTGGCTACCGCCGGACCTGGCCCGGATAGAGCTTCAGCCCTGCCCGCCTGCCTTCAGCCCTAGCTGGCTTGCTGGCTGCTGCCGCCGGCCCTGCCCAGATCGCTTCAGCCCTGCCCGGCCACCGGCCCGGAGCGGCCGGCGCCCAGCTGCTGCAGGGCTTCTAGCAGGGCTTCAACGTCCGCCTCGCTGGTGGTGATGTGGGTGCAGGCCCGCAGGCAGCTGGGCTCAGGCAGGTTGCGCAACCAGAGGCCGCGCTGGCCGAGCTGCTCCACCACTGCGGCCGGCTCGTGGCCGGCCAGCGTGAAGCTCACCAGGCCGGCCGGGGGCGGCTGGCCCAGCAGGGTCTGCACCGCAGCGATCCGCTGCAGGCCGTTCCACAGCGCTGCGCTGCGCTGCTGGATCACGCTGAGGCGGGCCAGCCCATCCCCCTCGCGCTCCAGCAGGGAGAGGGAGCTGTCGAGGCCTGCAAATAGCGGGGTGCAGGAGGTGGCCACTTCAAAACGGCGGCCATCGCTGTGAAAGGTCGCCGTGCCGCTGTCCTCATTGGCCAGGCTGCGCCAGCCGATCAGGGTGGGCCTTGCTTCGCTCAACAGCCGTTGCGAGAGAGCCACCACCCCCAGCCCTTCGGGGCCGCAACACCATTTGTGGCCGGTGCAGGCGTAGATGTCGGCGGCAGCGGCGGCCTCGGCCACGGGCACACTGCCGAGCGACTGGGCCCCATCGACCAGCAGCCAGGGCCGGTTGGGATGAACGGCGAGCCGGGCCGCCACGGCGGCGATCGGCATCAGCTGGCCGCTGTTCCAGAGCAGGTGCGAGAGCACCACCAGGCGCGTGCGGGGGGTGAGGCTGCGCTCCAGGGCCTCCAGCACGCTGGTGGTGGCCTCCGCTAGGGAGCCCTGGGCGGCCTGGACCGGCAGGCTGGCCAGGCCCAAACCCTGGCGCTGGGCCAGCTCCCGGCAGGCGGCTACCACACCAGGATGCTCGGCATCGCTGATCAGCAGTTGATCGCCCGCCTGCCAGGGCAGCCCCCAAAGCGGCAGTACGCAGCCACTGGTGACGTTTTCGGTGAAGGCCAGCCGTTCGGGCGGCACACCGCACCAATCGGCCAGGCGGCGGCGCAGGCCGGCCACGGTGCTGGCCACATAGGGCCAGACGCTGCTGGTGAACGGCCCCAGCTCCTGGATGGTGCCCCAACTGCGCTGGATCGCTTCCAACGAGGGGGTGGGCAGGGGCCCCTGGCCGCCGTAGTTGAAGTAGGTCTTGTGGGCCAGGGCTGGCATCAGGCTGCGCAGCCCGCCGGCGGGGTCGCTGGCTGCCGGTCTTGGCCTCGCTGGGTCCGTCAAGGGGGGATCGTGGCGTTCCCAAGCATGCCAGCTGTGGCTGCCAGGCCGATCGAATCAGAGAATCTGACCCACCAGCACGGCGGCCACGGCTGAAAACAGCGTGATGCCGAGGGCGGTGAAGGGATCCTGGCCCTGGGCCACCGCCAGGCTTGTGACGACCCCGGCACCGAGACAAGCCACGGCCAACTGGCTAGCAAATTCACGGCGGGGCTGGGGGGTGGGGGTCACGCGGCAGCTGCTACTGACGTGAAGGTATCGCCGCTGCTTCGAGCTCAATCGCTGCAGGCGCCGTGTTGTTACGGGTTGTCCGGGAACTTCACGTCTCTGTTACATCCCTGCCTGGTCCACCGCTGCCTGGTCCACCGCTGCCTGGTCCACCGCTGCCTGGCAGCGAGGCGGGTCGGGCCCGGCCGCTGCTGGCCCACTGGCGCAAGGCTTCCAGTTGCTCCCTGGCGGTGCGCGATAGCGGCACCACCTGGCTGGCGGCGGCGATCAGGTCGGCCTCGCCCGGTTCGCGGCCCTCGGCGAAGGCCAGGTGCATGGCTTCGATCACGGTCTGCTCCAGTTCAGCGCCGGAGAAGCCCGCCGTGCGGTCCACCAGCACCTCCAGCGGGATGGCGTGGCTGGAGCGGCGGCGCCGCAGCTGCAGGTCGAGGATCGCCAGCCGTTCGCGCGGGCCTGGCAGTTCGAGCAGAAAGATTTCATCGAAGCGCCCCTTGCGCAGCAGCTCCGCCGGTAGCCGTTCCACCGCATTGGCGGTAGCGACCACGAACACGGCGCTGGTTTTCTCCGCCATCCAGGTGAGCACGCTGGCCAGCACCCGCTGGCTGGTGCCGCCATCGCTACGGCCATCGCTGCCGCCCCCCAGGCCCAAGCCGAAGCCTTTGTCGATTTCGTCGATCCAGAGCACGCAGGGTGCCATCGCTTCGGCCCGTTGAATCATCTCGCGGGTGCGCGCTTCGCTGGCTCCCACCAGGCCGGCGAACAGCCGCCCCACATCGAGCCGCAGCAAGGGCATGCCCCAGCTGTGGGCGATCGCCCGGGCGGTGAGCGATTTGCCCGTGCCCTGGGGCCCCACCAGCAGCACGCCCCGCGGCAGGGGTAGGCCATAGCGGCGGGCCTCCTCGCCGAAGGCCCGATGGCGTTGCTCCAGCCAGTGTTTGAGCGCCTCAAGGCCGCCGATATCGGCCGGGCTGGCTTCGCTGGGGCAGTACTCCAGCAGCTCGCTGCGGGCGATCGCCTGGCGCTTTTCCTCCAGCACCTCCGCCAGGTCGGCGGCCCCCAACCGCCCCCGCTGGGCCAGGGCCCGGGCCGCCAGCTGGCGCACCCGTTGCTCGCTGAGGCCATGGCAGGCCGTAGCCAGGGCCGCCAGCACCGCCGGCTCCAACGGTTCACCACTGGCTGCAGCGATCCCGGCCAGCAGCCGGGCGATCTCTCCGCCATCGGGCAGGGGCAGATCCAGCACGGTGATGCTGTCTTCGAGCTCCGGCGGCAGCCGCCATTCCGGGGCCGTGATCACCAGGGTGTGGGGCCGTTGGCGCAGGTCGGTGGCCAGGTTGCGCAGCCGCCGGCAGATGCCGGCATCGTCGCTGTAGCGATGGAAATCCTTGAGCAGCAGGATGGCGCCCTGGTCCTGGGGCAGGGCCGCCAGCAGCTCCAGGGCGGCCATCGGATTGCGGCTGGCCTCGCCATCGCGGCCCGGGGCTCCCCGCAGACCACTGATGAAGTCCCAACGGAAAAGCGGGCGGGACCCCAAGCGCAGGGCCGCCCGCTCCAGCAGCACCTCGACCCGTTCTTCTTCGAGGCTGCGGATCCACACAATCGGCACCCTGGAGCGGATCAGCAGATCCAGCTGGTCGGCTAGGGATGGGGCCATGGCAGCGGGCTCAGCTCCCCTGCAATCGGGCCAGGGCCGCCCAGCGGGGGTCTTGGCCGGCGCCGCTGCTGCTCCAGGTGGCCGGGCCGGCGCAGTCGCTGCCACAGCGGCTGACCAGGGGCAGCCGCAGACTCAGCTGCTCGAATAGCCAGAGCTCCGGATCAAACAAGCCTTGGGGATCGAGGCGGTCATCGAGGTCGTCGCCGCTCGGCACCAGGTCGGCTGGGCTGAGGTTGGTTCCAGCCGCGCTGCTGGGGAGAGCATCGCCTGGCTCGGGGGCCAGTTCAAGCAATTCGTGGGCTTCGGCCCGCAGGCTGTGGTTGAAGTGATTCAGGCAGCGGTCGCAGCGCAGGGTGACGATCGTGTCGACCCTGGTCTCCAGGTCGAGCACGCCGCCATGGTGCAGGATCCGCAGGCTGCCGCGCACCGGTGTCAGGCTGTCGAGGCCGCTGATCGGCTGGTCCACATCCCAGCGGCGTCCCCCCGCCAGCTGCCTCAACTCCGGCAAGGAGAAGGGCCTCAGCGGCGTCGCCGTCATTTGCGGCCCTTGGGTTCGAACGGCAGTCGATCGCCGCCAGCAGTGGCGCTGACGGTGGCCGTCTGGGCCATCTGCTTGTCGAGGATCTGCTGGAGGTTCTCGGGCAGGCTCTCGCGGCTCAGGATCCAGGTCTGCAGGGCCTGGAAGACGTTGGCCACCACCATGTAGAGCAAGACCCCGGCTGGCAGGGGGAAGAACAGGAACATCGCCGTGATCATCACCGGCGTGATCTTGTTGGCGGTGGATTGCTGGGGATTGACCGGCATGCCCATGCCGGAGAGGATCTGGGAGATGAACAGGGAGGCTCCGAAGGCCGCCACCAAGATGGCAATGTCCCAATTGACGGCCCCATCGGTCATGAAGCCGACCTGGCCGAGGGCCTTGATGAACAGGAAGCCGCTGCGGGCGGCCAGGCCGGGGATGGTGGCCTCCACGGTGGCGTCACCGGGGGCCAGGGCGGTGATCGTGCCGCCGGCATCGACGCTCACCACCGCATCGCCCTTGGTCACGGCCCAGTGGGGTTGGAAGGCGTCGCCGTTGTCGACGCCGGCGAGCACCGAGGCAAAGCTGTTGCCATCGCGGGTGTGGAGTGCCGCGGTGTCCTGGTCGCCCACCCCGAGCTTGTTGCCCTTCTCCAGGGTGCCGATCACCGGCAGGTGGCTGGTGGCGGTAACGAAGATCGAGTGGCTGGGGGTGTTGAACGGCTTGGGCTCCACCACCGCGATCTGGTCGGCCGGCAGCACCTTGAGGTTGAAGCTGTAGGGCACATCGGCGAAGGGGGACCCCCGCAGGGTCGCAAACAGGGCGAACAGGATCGGCATCTGCACCACCAGGGGCAGACAGCCCGCCAGGGGGCTGCCGAACTCCTTCATCAGCTTGCCCAGCTCCTCCTGTTGCTTGGTGGGGTTGTTGGCGTATTTGGTTTTGATTTCAGCCTGGCGCTGCTGCATCACCGGCTGGGCGATGCGCATGCGGCGGGCATTGCGGATCGACCCGGCGCTCAGCGGGAACAGGGCCAGGCGGATCACCACCGTGAGGGCGACGATCGCCAGGCCATAGCTGGGCACCAATCCGTAGAAGAAATCCAGGATTGGGAGCAGCAGGTTGTCGGAGATGTAGCCGATCACGGCGGGGCGGGGCTTGGGGAACGGTGGGGCTGGGCCAGGGCCAGTGTGCCCGAGCGACGGCGGCAATCAGGCGCTGGCGCGGGTCGTATCCCCGAACCCGGGAGCTGGCTTGGTGCTACCGCTGGCCGGGCTGGCCTGGCGGCGCGCTTCGATGTAGGCCTCCAACTCGCGGAAGCGGGGCACCGAGCGCATCTCCAGCCTGCTGCCGTCGTTGAGCACCAGCACCATGTCGCCCCAGGCTCCAAAGCCCCGGGGCACCGATAGAACCTCGCGGATCTGGGCATAGACCACCTGGGTGCGGTCGCGGCCTAACCAGCCGCCGCTCACCGAAATGCGGCGGCTGGTGATGCGGTAACGCAGCCACAGGGCCCGCACGATCGAACCGATCGCGATCGGCAGGCCGATCAGCGTCAGCCCGATCAGCAGGCTGAGGATCAGGTCGCCGCGGGCGGGCCCACCTTCGTAAAACACGGTTTCGCCGCTCGACCCCTTGGCGGGCTCGGCGGGAGCTGGGGCGGCGGGCTTGGTTACGGGCTGAGTTGCGGCGGGCTGGGCTGCGGCGGAGGGCGCAGCAGGCTCAGGAGATGGATTGACGATCATCGAAGCAGGCCTGCCTTACGCAAGATCTCATCGCATTCTTCCAGCAGGCGCTGCTCGCAGGCCAGGGCGGCTTCCGGTTTGAGGCTCAGCAGCAGCCATTGGGGGGTAACCGAGGCCGGCGCGGCGGCGAGCAGGTGGCCGTGGAGCAGGCGGCGCAGGCGGTTGCGGCGAACCGCCCGCTTGCTCACTTTGCTGCTCACCACCACGGCACAACGCCAAGCACCCTGGGGCCGGCCCCGGTCGCTGCAGGGCAGCAGGGCAGGCAACGCCGGCAGCAACCTCAGCACGATCAACTCACCTTGGAAGCGGCGCCCTTGCCGGTAGAGCCGATCAAAGGCTCGCTGGCCCCGCAGCCGGTGTTGGGGCGGCAGGGCCACCGGGGGCGCCGCCAGGCTCAGACCGCCAGGCGGGCCCGGCCTCGGCTGCGGCGGGCCCGGATCACGCGGCGGCCGGTGTGGCTGCGCATGCGCACCCGAAAGCCAGACACCCGCTTGCGTTTGCGGCTCGTTCCTTCCAGGGTGCGCTTCGTCATGGCGTTGGCTGCTCAGCCCGCCACCCTATCAGGCAGGGGCCTGGGCTCAGTTGGGATCGATCTGGATCAGCCAGCTGCCCAGGTAGCCCGAGATCGGCACCTCGCC
Source organism: uncultured cyanobacterium (assembly GCA_903858015.1). Lineage (GTDB taxonomy): Bacteria > Cyanobacteriota > Cyanobacteriia > PCC-6307 > Cyanobiaceae > Cyanobium. The sequence goes on along the minus strand of CAIOGZ010000009.1, from coordinate 47,845 downwards.
GGGGGCCTGGGCCAGGGCATTGAACTGATACATCCCCGCATTGAAGGGATTGAACAGGGTCATCAGCACGCCCACGGTGCCGTCGACCGGCACGGGGGTATCCGGGAAGATCTCGATCGCCTTGCCGTTGGGGCTCACCTCAATCGTGGCGGGGATCTTCTGCTCGCAGCGGGTGCGCTTGGTCATGCCACCGCTGCTCATGCGGCAGAGCTGGATCCGCTTGGCTTCGATCTTGGCATCGAAGTAATCAGGGATGCTGATCGTGAGCTTGAGGATGGCTGTCCTGCGATCCTTGGGCCGCAAAATTAGATAATAATCGGATCGCTGCAACCGGATCGTATTCGTGAGAAAGAAATAGAGTTTATTGTAATCCTTATTGTTGTCCCAGCGAAATTCGACCAGGCCCGAGGTGCCCTGGGCCTGGGCCGCGCCGCCGCTGCCAGGCAGGCCGAGGCTGCCGCCGCCCCCCTGGATCGCCGCCGCCAGGGCCAAGCCGGTGGCGGCCGCCAGGCCGCTGGCCCGCCGGATCAGGGAAGCTTGGCCCGCCCTGGCGACGCCACTGAGGCTGGAACGGATCGCCCGCAAAGGCTTGGGCGTGGGCATGGGGGCCAGGCAGCTGGGCCCTTGATTCTCTGCAGGCGCACCGATCGGCCGCCCGCCCAGTGGTCGGCGGGGGAGCTGGCCGAGCCGGGGTTCAGCCCAGGGCCCGGTCGGGCCGCAGCCGGCAGGCCTCCCGCAGATACACGTGAATCACCTGCTGCTCCGCCGGCAGCCAGGCGTGGGCCAGCAGGCGGATGCAGCGATCGAGGTCGCCCGCCACAGCCATTTGTTGGCAGTCGAGCAGCGCCACGGTGTCCCAATCGGGCCGGCGGCGGGCGATGGCCGCCGGGAAGCAGGCATCCAAGTCGGCCGTGACCGAGAAGGTGACCGACAGCACCCGGGGGCCCTCCAGACCATTGCGGCCCACCAAGGCTTCGATCAATTCGGCCACGGCTTCGCTGATCGCCGCCGCCGTGTTGGCGCTGGCGGTGGTGGCACCCCGCAGGGCCCGCAGCGCATAGCCGCTATCGCCGCTCATGGCCGGTACAGCCAGAGGGGCTGGCCGGCCCAGGCCAGCTCAAGCCGCAGCGCCGTGGCGATCGCCTCCAGCAGGTTGCGGCCGGGCAGCAATCGGGTCAGCCGGCCAGGCGTCTGGCCGTAGGTCACGGTGGGGCTGCTGTCTGGATTGAGGCCGGCCAGCTCCATGGCCAGCCTCCGGGCCCGCTCCTCATCGCCGAGTTCATCGACCAGGCCCAGCTGCTGGGCCTGGGCTCCGCTGAACACCCGCCCATCGGCAAAGCGGCGTACCACGTCCTGCTCCAAGCCCCGACCCGTTGCCACGGCCTCCACAAACTGCCCGTAACTCGAATCGATGAGATCCTGGAGCACACCCCGCTCCGCCTCGCTGAGGGCCCGATCTGGCGAGAGAATGTCTTTGTAGATGCCGCTTTTCACGGTGTCAAAGCGGACGCCAAGGCGCTCCAGCAGTTGGGAAAGGTCGTTGCCGCGCAGGATGACCCCGATCGATCCGGTGATCGTGCCGGGATTGGCCACGATCCGCTCGGCGGCCACCCCCAAGTAGACGCCGCCGGAGGCGGAGATGTTGCCGAAGCTGGCCACGACGCGGCAACCGTTTTCGCGCAGGCGCAGCAGGGCGGCATGGATCTCCTGGCTGTCCCCCACGGTGCCGCCCGGGGTGTCGAGCCGCAGCAGCAGGGCGGGGCATTGCCGCTGGCGCACCTGATCGAGGGCCTTCAGCACCCGGGTGCGGGTGGGAGCACCGATCGGTCCCTCGATCACGACCCGCGCCAGGGTGCGGCGGGTCTTTCGGCGCCAGGGCCAGGGCATGGGTTCGGGGAGGGGTGAGCGAATCTTAAAAAGAGAGCCGCCTTTGGCCCGCCGGTGGTCGAACGCCCCTCCCCCCTCTCCATGGTCCAGGCCAACCCGGCTGCCCCCCTTTCCCCCCTGCTGCGCTGGCCGCTGATGCTGTTGCCCTTCGCCCTCTGGGGCACGGCGATGGCGGCGATGAAACCGCTGCTGGCCGGTGCCGATCCCCTGCTGCTGGCCAGCCTGCGCTTGCTGCCGGCGGGGCTGGTGCTGCTGCTGGCGGCCCGCCTGCTGGGGCGATCGCTGCGGGTCGATCCGGCCGATCGGGCGGCGTTGGTGCTATTCGCCCTGGTGGATGGCGCCCTGTTCCAGGCCCTGCTCGCCCAGGGCCTCGGCCAGACCGGTGCGGGTCTGGGGTCGGTGTTGATCGATTCCCAGCCCCTGTTGGTGGCGCTGTTGGCCCGGGCGGTGTTTGGCGAGGCGATCAACCCGATCGGCTGGTTAGGGCTGTTGCTGGGCCTGGTCGGCATCCTGTGCCTCGGGCTGCCGCCGCAGCTGCTGCGGCAGTGGTGGCTGGAGGGTCCGGTGGTCGAAGGGTTACGGCCCTGGAGCCACGGCGAGGCTTGGATGTTGGGGGCCGCTGCGGCGATGGCGGTCGGAACCGTGCTCTGCCGCTACGCCAGCCGCCGCAGCGATCCGCTGGCCGTGACCGGCTGGCACATGCTGCTGGGCGGCCTGCCGCTGCTGCTGGCCACCCTGCTGCGGCCCGCTTTGGCCCCGCATGGATCCGCCGCCACCGTGCTCGCGGCCCTGCGGCCGGCCTGGAGCGCCCTCGACTGGGGCCTGATGGCCTACGCCTCCCTGTTCGGCAGTGCCCTGGCCTATGGACTCTTCTTCAGCTTTGCCAGCCGCGGCGATCTCACCGGCTTCACGGCCCTCACCTTTCTCACCCCGGTGTTTGCCCTGCTCTGTGGCTTGCTGTTGCTCGAAGAAAGGCTCGATCCGCTCCAATGGGTCGGTGCTGGCCTGGCTCTGGTGTCCGTTGTGCTGATCAATCGCCGGGCCCAGCTTTGGCGTCCTGGCCTGGCTGCTGGGCCGGAGCTGGTTGAGGGGCCGGCGCTGGTCGATCGACCGGAGCGGGAGTGATGCAGGGGCAACGGCAGCGCCGGCTGAGCTGGCTCACCCTCCTGGCCACCCTGGGGCTGGGGCTGCTGCTATTTGGCTGGCAACTGGGCAGCACCGGTCTGGTGGATGAGACGCCGCCCCTGTTCGCGGCGGCGGCCCGGGCGATGGCCGAGAGCGGCGACTGGCTGATCCCGCGGGTGAATGGATTGCCCCGCTACGACAAACCGCCGCTCGTCTACTGGCTGATGGCGCTGGTTTACAAGTTGCCGGCCCAGGAGCGCTGGAACCCCCTCGGCAGTTGGGCCGCCGCTTTGCCCTCCGCCCTGGCCACCGTGGCCCTGATGCTCGTGTTGGCCGAGACGCTGTTGCGCTGGCCCCAGGCCGAACCCAGCCCGGGGCAGCGCCAGCAGCTGGGGGCGCCGCTGGCCACGGCCCTTGGCTTTGCCCTCTCGCCCCTGGTGCTGCTGTGGGGCCGGATCGGGGTGAGTGATGCCCTGTTCACGGCCAGCTTGGCGATCACCCTGCTGCTGGCCTGGCGCACCTACGCTGCCCCCGGCGGCCGCTGGTGGCCCAGCTGGTGCGGGCTCGCCCTAGCGGTGCTCAGCAAGGGGCCGGTGGCGCTGGTGCTGGTGGCCCTGAGCTTGGGGTTGTTCGCCTGGTGCCAGGCCGATGCCGCCAGGCTGCTCAGCCGCCTGCGGCCCCTACCCGGCCTGGCCCTGGCCGCAGCCCTTGCCTTGCCCTGGTATGGCTTCGCCCTGCTGCAGGAGGGGCGCCCCTTCTGGGACAGCTTCTTCGGGTATCACAATCTCCAACGCTTCACGGTGGTGGTGAACCATCACCGCCAACCCTGGTGGTTCTTCGCGGCGGTGCTGGTGGTGGCCAGCCTGCCGGCTACGCCGCTGCTGCTGCTGGGCTTGGGGCGCGCCTTGGGCCCCCTGCGGTGGCGACCCAAGCCCGTTGCTGCCCCCCGTTCCCTGGCACGCTTCGCCGCCTGCTGGCTGCTGTCCGTGCTGGGCTTCTTCACCCTGGCGGCCACCAAGCTACCGAGTTACTGGTTGCCGGCGACCCCCGCCGCCGCCCTGCTGATCGTGCTGGCTGCCGCTGGGGGGCGAGGGGTCATGGATCCTCCCCTGCGGCGGGCCTGGATCGCCACCCTGCTGCTCAGCCTGCTGGTGGGGATCGCCTTTCTGGCCGGGCCCCACTGGGTTTCCCTGATCCAGGATCCGGAGCTGCCCACCCTGCCGGCCGCGATTCTGGCCAGTGGGCGTTTGCCGCTGGCGGGGGCGTTGTATCTGCTGGCGGCCGGCCTCGGCTGGCTGCTGCGCAGGCGCCGCTGGCCCCTGCCGTTGCTGCTGCACCAACTCCCCCTGGTGGCCTTCGTACCCCTGGCCCTGCTGCCGCTCTGGAGCCTGGGGGATCAGCTGCGGGGGGCACCGGTGCGGGCGATGGCAACGGCGGTGCAGCGCCAGGCCCGCCCCGGCGAGCCCCTAGCGATGGTGGGCATCCTCAAGCCTTCGCTTCACTACTACAGCCGCCGGGTGGTGGTGTACGAGGGCACATCGCCGCAGGGACCGCTCAACCTGGCCGATCGGCTGCGGCGGGAACGGCGGCTCGGCCAGGCCCCCAGTCGCCCGGAGCAGCAGCCCACCGTGCTGGTGGTGATTGACCAGGCCACCGCAGCCCAGCCCCATTGGCAAGACCTAGGCGCCACCGAACTGGGCCGCAGTGGGCCCTATCGCCTCTGGCGGCTGGATCGCCTTCGCTTGGAGCAGCGGGCGGTTCAACTGGCCCGGGCTGGCATCAGCTCCAGCTGGTGGCAGCCCAGGCCTGAGCGCTATTGAGCTGAGCGCTATGGAGCTGGGCGCTATGGCGCTGGTCAGGGGTTGGGGATGAGGTCGGCGTAGAGCTTTTCGAGGCTGTCGATGTTGCGGGTGAGGGTGTAGCGCTCGATCACGCGGCTGCGGGCGCGGCGGCCCAGTTCCTGGGTCAGCACCGGTTGGTCCCGCAGCACCGGCAGCAGGGTGCGGAGCTGGGTGGTCACGCCCTGGGTGCTGATCACAATGCCGGCCCCCCCCTCCAGCACTTCACCATCGGCGCCAGCATCGGTGGCCACGCAGGCGACGCCGCAGGCCATCGCCTCCAGCAGGGCCAGGGACAGGCCCTCCACCAGGGAGGGCAACAGGAAGACTTCGGCCAGCTGCAGCAGGGCGATCCGCCGCTCCAGGCTGGCCTCGTAGCCCCACCACTCCACATCCAACTCACCACTGTTCTGGAGGGAGGTCCGCAGCGGGCCATCGCCCACGATCACCAGCACACAGCCCTTCGGTCGCACCAGTCGCCAGGCCTTGAGCAGGGCCTCGAGGTTTTTCTCAGTGGTGATGCGCCCCATGTAAAGGAAAACGCGTCGCCCGGCATAGCGGCGGCGCAGATCGGCCAGCACCGGGCCAGGCACGGTCGGCGCCGGTGTCCACAGGTCGGTGTCGACACCGTTGGGAATGACCGCCAGCCGCTGCCGCGGCACCCCAAGCCGCTCCAACACCTCCGCCTGCAGCTGCGAGAACACGATCACCCGGTTGAAGCGGGCCAGCGACGGGGCATAGAGCTGGTAGGTGAGCTGCATGGTGCCGGCGCTGAGGTTGCGCAGGCCGGCGTCGAAGGCGGGGTGGAAGGTGGCGACCAGGGGCAGGTTCATCTGCTGGCAGAGGTCGGGCAGCCGGAAGTCGAGCGGCGAGAGGGTGAGGCTGGCGTGCACCAGGTCGGGGCGCAGTCGCTCCAGGGATTCGCGCAGCTCCCGCTGGGCCCCCGGCGAAGGCAGCGTGTAAACCTGGGATTTGACCAGATAGGGAAGGGTGACCTCCGGTTCCAGGAGCTCGAGGCCCTGCCCCACAGCCACCGCTTGGGGGGGCTGGGCTTCGGACCGGCTGATCGGGCTACCCAGCGTCGCGGTGGGGGTATCGAAATGGATGAAGTGAACCGTATGGCCCCGCTGCCGCAGCGATTCTGTGGTGCTCAGGCCATAGGTAACGTTGCCGCAAAACGGTGATTTCTTGCCCAACCAGGCAATGTGCGCCACCGGACCGCCTGCAATCAAGATCGAAAGCTAGCAGCGCCGCCAGGGTTGTTCGAGTAGGGCCGCCAGCAGGGTGATGGCCGCCAGACCCCAGAGCACCGGCAGCAAGCCATAGCGGCTGACCACGGCGCCGGCCAGCACGAGCGGCAGGCTGAGGGCGATGTTGATCAGGTTGTTTTGCAGGCCAAACACCTTGCCCCGCTGGTCCTCCGGGGTGTCCTCCTGGATCGTGGTTTGGGCTGGGATCGCCAGCATCGCCGACCCCACCCCCAGCAGGGCGCAGAGCATCAGGGTGGGCACCAGGTGGCCCCGCGCCTGGCCGAGCATCACCAGGGAAAAGGCCACGGTGCCAAGGCCGCTGGCCCCCAGCAGCCGGCGGTTGAACCGTTCCCCCAGCTGGGCCATGGCCAGGGCACCGAGGGCCAGTCCGACGCCGCTCAGGGCCAGCAGCACGCCAAACCGGGTCGGCCCCAGCGGTTCGATCGTGGCCGCCAGGCTGATCGCCAGCACGTAGAGCACCGCCAGCAGGCTGTAGAGCAGCACCAGTTGCAGCATCGCGGCACGCACACTGCGCCGTTCTCGCAAGACCTGGATCCCTTCGCCGATCTCCTCCCAAACCGACACCCGGCGGGGCGGGCGGGGCGGTTCGCGCAGGTTGATGCCGGCGATCGCCAGGGCCGCCAGCCCGTAGCAAAGGGGAAGGAGCACGAATTCACCGCCTGGAATCCCGATTCGGCCCAGGCCGGTCTGCAGCAACCGCAGCACCGGATCCCCCAGGGCGAAGCCCAAGATGGTGGCCCCCATGCTGGTGGCTTGGTAGAGGGAATTGGCCGCCAGCAGCTGGCCTGAGGGCACCAACAAGGGCAGGGCTGCCTGCTCGGCGGGGGCGAAGAATTGGGTCAGCACCGATTCGAGGAAGGTCATGCCCACCAGGGCCCAGTAGCCCCAGCTCAGGCCCAGCCAAACGGGCCCCGGCAGCAGGCAGAGCGGGGCCAGCAACAGCAGGGCGCCCCGCAGCAGGTTGGAGCCCACCATCACGTTGCGCTTTGGCCAGCGGTCGGCCCAGACCCCGGCCACGGTGCCGAGCAGGATCGCCGGGATCGTATTGGCCACGTAGATGCCCGTGGCCATCAGGGTGATCACCTGGGCACGGGTTTCGAGATCGATGCGGATCGCCGCGGCCGCATCCACCAAGGCTGGATTGGCGGGGTTATCGGTCACCCAATACTGGGCGATCAGAAACACCATCAGCACGATGTAGAACTTGTCGGCCAGCTGGGAGAACAGCTGCCCCAACCAGAGGCGGCGGAAACCGGGCAGGGCCATCACCGCGGCGATCCCAGGCTCGCTGGAGCCCTGGGCTGCCGTTGGCCCCGGCGGAGCCGTGGGTCCAGGCGGAGGCGGCGACGCTGGCGCGGCGGCGGGCTGGAGCCTTGGGCTGGCCCCGCCATCCTTGGGGGGTTCTGAGCCTGCCTTGCTCATCGCCTCTGCCTGGACATTGCCGTTGTCATTGCCGATGCCATTGCCTTCGTCATTGCCACCGCCATTGCCGTTGCCACCGCCATCACCGTTGCCACCGGAATCAGAATCTTCATCGTCGCCGCGCCGCATCACTGGGGGTTGAAGCCCGCACGCAGCAGTCTGAAGGCCCGGGGGCGCTGGCCCAGATGTTCTCCACACCAGGTTTCCACCAGATCGAGCAAATGCAGCCACACCGGCTCCGGGCCGAGCAGGCCCCCATCCTTCTGGCGGGGCGGCGCGGCGCGGGGCAGCCGCTGCAGCAGGGCCAGTTCCGAGGCGTTGAGCACCAGCCGCGCCCCCGGGATCGCTCCGATCGCCAGGCCTTCGCTGGGCAGCAGGCTGCAGCGCCAACTCCAGTCCCCCACCGGCGGCTGTAGGGCCACACCGCTCCTTGAGCAGCTCTGCAGCGGTAAGGCGAAGCCCCCCAAGGCGAGCAGGTGGACGCTGCCCTGCACGCTGATCGCCAGCGCCTCGGCCCGCTCCTGGCGCTCGCGCACCACGGCTTCGAGTCGGCGCAGCTGGAGCAGCAGGTTGGTCAGCAGACCCGGCACCGGGGACGGGCCCGGCACCAGCCGCAGGCCCAGCTCCATCAGCCCCTGGGCCGCAGCCAGGGTTTCGAGCCGTTCGCCCAGGGCGCCATGGCTGTGGAGCACCTGCAGTTGCCGCACCCGCTTCAGGTCGCCGCGGCCACCGGCCTGCAGCCGCAGCAGCGTCAGCGGCACCGCCGCGGCCAGGCTGCTCTTCGGTCGCCGCGCCCCCGGCACCGCGAGGCGCACCAATCCGTCCGCCTCGCTCAGCAGGGTGAGCAGGCGGTCGTTCTCGCCCAGCGGTCGGCAGCTCAAGGCCAGCCCTTCGAGCAGCTGTTCCGGCAAGGCGTCTCCTTAGGTGGGGCTCGGGTTGGGGCTGGCGGTGCCGCCGGCGCGCAACGCCTGCATCAGCGCCACGCCCCGGCTGGTGCCCAGCCGCCCAGCGCCGGCCTCGACCAGCTCCAGGGCCCGTTCCAGGCTAGCGATTCCGCCCGAGGCCTTGATGCCGGCCCGGCCCCTGGCCAGGGCCACCAGCTGGCGCACCTGCTGGGCTGAAGCGGCCGCCCCAAAGCCGCTGCCGGTCTTGAGGAAGCGGGCGCCGGCATCGAGGCTCACCTCCACCAGCAGGGCCAGGGCGGCCGGATCGAGCCGGTCGCTCTCGAGGATCACCTTCACCGGCAGCCCCAGCTCGGTGATCGGCGCCAGGTCGGCCAGCAGGGCGCTGGAGTCGCCATCGACGAGGGCGCCAAAATCCGGCACCACATCGAGTTCATCGGCGCCGGCGGCCGCAGCGGCCTCCGCTTCGGCCCGCTTGATCGGGGCTGGAATGGCTCCGAAGGGGAAGCCCACCACACTCACCAACCGCACCCGATCGCCGGGCGGCAGCCGCTCCCGGGCGGTGGCCACCCAGCGGGAGGCCACACACACCGCCGCAAAACCGAAGTGGCGGGCTTCGTCGCAGCAGGTGAGCACCGCCTGCCGGCCCCGCAGGGGATCGAGCAGGGCGTGCTCGATCAAGGGGGCCAGATCGGGAAGATCCCGGCTCATGCTTGCTTCGGCTGGATCACACCGAATCCACCGTGGTTGCGGCGGTAGACCACCTGCACCTGGCCGCTGGCGGCGTCGCGGAAGACGTAGAAGTCGTGGTCGATCAGCTCGAGTTGGTGCAGGGCCTGCTCCAGCTCCATCGGCGGCATGGCGAAATATTTGCGGCGCACGCCGCGGCTGGGGAGCTCGGCTTCCTTGCCGGCGATCAGGCTTTCACCGGGGAGGGGCAGGTTGGCGGCACCGGCCTCTTCGGCGGCGGCGGAGCGGTGCACGGGGCCCTGGCTGCGGTGCTGGAGGCGATCTTTGTAGCGGTTGAGCTGGCGGCTCAGCTTGGTTGCCACCATGTCGATGCTGGTGTACAGGTTTTCGCTGCGTTCCTGGGCGCGGATCACCAGGCCATTGGCGAACACCGTGACCTCCGCCGTCTGCTGGGGCACCCGCGGGTTGCGGGCCACCGAGAGGTGCACGTCGGCTTCCTTCACCATCCCTTCGAAGTGGTTGATGGCGCGGCCCAGTTTGGATTCGGTGTAGTCCCGGATGGCAGGGGTGACATCCAGATTGCGACCATGGATCAGCAGTTTCATGGGGGGCCAACCACCCTGCGGAACATCGGGAGTCGCCGGGCGCTTGGTTGGCCCCACGCTAGGAACGATGCCCGATGGACACCAGACGTGCCGCAATCCTTTATCAACCGCCGGGCCTGGTGCCCTTCGCCCAGGCCTGGCGTTGGCAGCGGCAGCTGCAGCAACGCCTGCTAGCCGAACCGCAGGCGCTGGAGGCGGTGCTGCTGCTCCAGCATCAACCTTGCTACACCCTGGGCCGCGGCGCCAGCACGGAGCACCTGCGCTTCGATCCCGCCGATCCGCCCTTGCCCCTGTTCCGCATCGACCGCGGCGGCGAGGTGACCCACCATGCCCCCGGCCAACTGGTGCTCTACCCGGTGCTGGATCTCCAGCGCCACGGGGCCGACCTGCACCGCTATCTGCGCGATCTGGAACAGGTGGTGATCGACCTGCTGCTCGCCGAGCTCGATCTGGTGGCGGAACGGTCGGCGGGGTTCACCGGCGTCTGGCTGGAGGGGCGCAAGGTGGCGGCGCTGGGGGTGGGGGCGCGGCGCTGGATCAGCCAGCACGGCCTGGCGCTCAATGTGGACTGCAGCCTGGAGGGCTATGCGGCGATCGTGCCCTGTGGCATCGCCCAGCGGCCGGTGGGACGCCTGGCCGATTGGCGGCCGGGCCTGCGGGCGGCAGCCCTCGCCCCCCAGTTGCTGGAACGGTTCAGCGCCCGTTTCGGCCTGGCCCTGCGGCCGCCGCTGCCCGCGGAGGCCCTGGAGGCGGCCTGGGACAGCGACCCCAGAGCTGGGATCGGCGCCGCCTGAACACGCCCCGAGAACTGGCGGGTTGGGGGGCTTGAGTTGCTGGATGGGGGGCTGTTTTGCTGGTTAAGGTGCCTGGCTTACCGGTTGGCAGGGCTGGTGGTATGCCTGGGAGCTGCTAGTCGGGTGATGCTCCACCCCCTGGCTGAGCCGCCTAGAAGAGCCACCTAACGGTGCCGCCTAGCCGCCCCCCCAACCGTGATCCCCCCTGCCCAGCGATCCCCAGCCGCGATGTCCCCCGTGCCGCGATCCCAAGCCGAGATCCACTGGGAGGCCGATCAGGCCGACCGGCGCGCCCTGGCCCTGCGCCATGACTGGTCGTCGATCGGCGGCATCGAACAGCTGTGGCCCGAACTGGAGGCCCTGCACGGCGACGCCCCGGCCCTGGAGGCGCCGCACCAGCACCCCCCCGAAGCGCTCAGCTATCGCCAGCTGCGGCAGGGGATTGAAGCCGCCGCCACCGCCTTCGCCGCCCTTGGGGTTGCCGCCGGCGATGTGGTGGCCCTGTTCGCCGAGAACGGCCCCCGCTGGCTGCTGGCCGACCAGGGCTTGATGCGGGCCGGCGCCGCCGACGCCGTGCGGGGCAGCGCTGCGCCGCCGGAAGAATTGCGCTACATCTTGGCCGATTCCGGGGCCATCGCCCTGGTGGTGGAATCGGCGGCCCTGCTCGAGAAGCTGGCCCTGGATGCTTCCCAGCGGGCCCGGCTGCGCTTCGTGCTGGTGTTGGAGGGGGAAGCTGGGGCCGGCTGGCCCAGCCCCGATGGCGACCCAGACTCCGCCGCGGCCCCGCCTTGCCTCAGTTGGCACCAACTGCTGGAGCGGGCTGGCGGCGCGGCTGCGCCCGCCTGGCCCAGCGGTGGCGCCCAGCGGCTAGCCACCTTGATCTACACCTCCGGCACCACGGGCGAGCCCAAGGGGGTACCGCTCAGCCACGCCAACCTGCTGCACCAGGTGCGCCAGCTCGGGGTGGCGGTGGCCGCCCAGCCCGGCGAGCGGGTGCTCAGCGTGCTGCCGATCTGGCATGCCTACGAACGCAGCGCCGAGTATTTCCTGTTCTCCTGCGGCGCCTGCCAGAGCTACACCGGCCTTAAACATTTCCGCGCCGATCTGCAGAAGGTGCGCCCCCAGTACTTGATCAGCGTGCCGCGCATCTGGGAAGCGCTTGAGGCCGGCTTTAACGATGCCCTGGCGGCGATGCCACCTTTCCGCCAGCGGCTGCTGAAGGCAGCCCTGGCCCACAGTGGTCGCTTCGCCCTCTGCCGGCGCCAGGCCCGCGACCTCACCCTGGCGCCGGTGCCGGCTTGGCAACGGCTGCTGGCGGGCGCTGAGGCGGGCCTGCGCTGGCCCCTGCACGCCCTGGCTGCGGCATTGCTCTGGCCGCAGGTGCGGCGCCAGCTGACGGGGGGGGAGCTGCGCACCGCGATCAGCGGCGGCGGCGCCCTGCCGAGCCACGTGGATGCCTTTTTTGAGGCGATTGGGATCGAATTATTAGTGGGCTATGGCCTCACCGAAACGGCCCCGGTGCTCACCTGTCGGCGTCCCTGGGCCAACCGGCGGGGCAGTGCGGGCCGGCCGCTCGATGGCACCGCGATCAAAATTGTGGATGCGGAGAGCCGCCGCCCCGTGGCGATCGGGGAACGGGGCCTGGTGCTGGCCCGGGGCCCCCAGGTGATGGCCGGCTACTTCGGCAAGCCTGAAGCCACGGCCAAGGCGATCGATGCGCAGGGCTGGTTCGACACCGGCGACCTCGGCCTGTTGCTGGCCGACGGCACCCTGGTGCTGACGGGCCGGGCCAAGGACACGATCGTGCTCAGCAATGGTGAAAACATCGAGCCCGGCCCGCTGGAGGAAGCGCTGACGGCCTCAGCGCTGCTGGAGCAGGTGATGCTGGTGGGCCAGGACCGCAAGCAGCTCGCCGCCCTGCTGGTGCCGCGGCTGGAGCCGCTGCAGGCCTGGGCCGCGGCCCAGGGGCTCCCCCTGCCGGCGGCTGGCGGCCTGCCGGCGGCGGGCGAGCGGGCCGATCCCGCCCTGCTGCGGGCCCTCAGCCGGGAATGCAACCAGCTGTTGGCGGCCCGGCCGGGGTCGAGGCCCGAAGAGCGCTTGGCGGCGGTGGCCCTGGTGGCGCCATTCACGATTGACAATGGCCTGCTCACCCAGACCCTCAAACAACGCCGCGACCGGATCAGCGCCCGGGATGCCGCCGTGATCGCCGGCTTCTACGGGGAGGGCTGAGGGTGGCCGGCAAGCGGGGCCTGGCCGGCAATCCGCCGCAGGGGTGCGGTTGACCCGATTGCCCCCGCCTGAGAGTCTGGGAGTTGAATTTCCGCTCCCATGGCCGACGGCAGCACGATCACGATCAAACGCAATCTCACCGTGCGGGCCGTGGTAACGCCTCGCTGGAAGGAAGACGCCGAGCGCGAACTCAGCGCTGCCCTCGCCAATTTCGACCAACAGCTGGCCCAGCTGGAGCAGGAGGGGCAACAGGTGATCGATGAAATCCGGCGCCAGAGCGCTAATCCCCTCGACCCCCGCGTGCAGGAACAGGTGGGGTCCGTGCAGCAGCAGGTGGGCGCCAAGCGGGCTGAGCTCGACGACCAGAAGCGCCAGGTGCTGGAGCAGCAACGCCAGGTGCGTGAACTGGAGTTCGAGCAGATCGTGGAGCAGGGCCAGATCGAAAGCTTTGTGGATGTGGTTGTGGGCGATAACTTGGTGCAGAAACTTCAGGCTGCGGTGCTGGTCCGCGATGGTGTGATCCAGGCGTTCGAGACCCCTACCTGAGGGATGCTGAATCAAGGGCCTTGATCCATGGGGCCTGCTAGCTAATGGAGGGAGGTTGTATCAACCTCCCCCACGATCCCTCGGGGGCCTTGATGTAGCCAGGCACGACGGCGACAACACTTTAAATCTTGTTGCCATGATCCTGGCTTGACCATTGTTCAGAGCCTTAATCATCGTATTCGGGCACGCAGTTTGTCGGCACTCGCTTCGGCGCTGGTTCCTGCCCTTGAGCGCAGCGTTGCCAGTAGGTCATTGAGGCTGCCCAGCGCTTCGCCCGTCTCGTCGTCGTTGCCCGTGGCTGGGCTGGTATCTGGAGTGGTGAAGATCGCTAAGTCGGTCGCTGGCTTTGATTGCCGTGCCCCCTATGCCGCGGCTGGCGCCCCCCTGGCCACCCTTGGCGCCCATCCGCCGAGTCACATTGCGGCCACTGCCTTTCTGGGGGGTCGCCCGCCGTCCTAAGCTCGCCCGATCACCCGACCCCGACCCGGCTCCGACCGTTCCTCCGAGCGTTGGAGAAAAGTTGGCACAGAGGTTGGAACTCCCCTCCACAACGCAGACGGGCACTGGTCTATGGCAACCCACGAAATCTTTATGCCCGCCCTCAGCTCCACCATGACGGAGGGCAAGATCGTGGCGTGGCTGAAACAGCCTGGCGACAAGGTGGAACGGGGCGAGTCGGTGCTGGTCGTCGAGTCCGACAAGGCCGACATGGACGTGGAATCATTCAATGAGGGCTTCCTGGCCGCCGTGCTGATGCCCGCTGGCGGCACCGCCCCGGTGGGGGAAACCATTGGCCTGATCGTGGAGCAGGAGGCTGACATCGCGGCGGTAGCAGCGTCAGCCGCGCCCGCTGCTGCTAGCGCCGCCGCTGCTCCTGCCGCTCCGGCCAGCGCGCCCCCTGCCGCCGCAACCGCCCCTGCAGCGGCGCCGCCCCCGGCTGCTGCCCAGCCAGCCAGCGCCGCCCCGCTGGCGCCGCCAACCCCAGCGCCGCTGCCCAGCGTTTCCGCCCCGCCGCTACTGGCGGTGGCTGCCCCCGCCGCCAACGGTCGACTGGTGGCCACGCCGCGGGCCCGCAAGCTGGCCCAGCAGCTGGGGGTGGCGCTTGAAGCGCTGCGGGGCAGCGGCCCCCACGGCCGCATCCAGGCGGACGACGTGCTCGCCGCCAGCGGCCAGCCGGTGAGCCTGCCCCGGGTGGCCGAGGGCCCAGGCCCCGCCGTGGCCGCAGCGCCGGCGGCGGCTGCCAACCCCGCTGGGGTCAGCCCCGCTGCGGCTGCGCCGGCCGCCGCCGGCCAGGCCTTCGGGCGGCCCGGCGAAACCGTGCCGTTCAACGCCCTGCAACAGGCCGTGAACCGCAACATGGTGGCCAGCCTGGCGGTGCCCTGTTTCCGGGTGGGCTACACGATCACCACCGACAAACTGGATGCCTTTTATAAGCAGGTCAAGGGCAAGGGCGTCACGATGACAGCGCTGCTGGTCAAGGCAGCCGCCCTCACCCTGGCTCGCCATCCCCAGGTGAACGCCGCCACCAGCGAGGCCGGCATGGCCTACCCGGCCGCCATCAATGTGGCGGTGGCGGTGGCGATGGCCGATGGGGGCCTGATCACGCCGGTGCTGGCCGCCGCCGACCGCACCGACCTCTATAGCCTCTCCCGCCACTGGGCCGAGCTGGTGGAGCGGGCCCGCCAGAAGCAGCTCAAGCCGGAGGAATACAGCACCGGCAGCTTCACCCTCTCTAACCTGGGCATGTTTGGGGTTGACCGCTTCGACGCGATCCTGCCCCCCGGCACCGGGGCGATTCTGGCGGTGGCGGCTTCCCGTCCCGCCGTGGTGGCCGGCAACGATAGTTCGATCAGCATCAAGCGCCAGATGCAGGTGAATCTCACCTGCGACCACCGCACCATCTACGGGGCCGATGCCGCCGCCTTCCTCAAGGACCTAGCCCAGCTGATCGAAACCAACCCCGAAAGCCTGGCGCTCTGATTCACCAGCCCGGGCCGGCCCATGACCAGCATCGGCAGCAGCGCTGACGAGCCCAGCAAGCCATCGGCTTCGCCTAGCGCCGCCGATCCGCGCTGCGATCGGCGCGGTGCGATCGATCAGCCCCCTGCGATCGATCCCCGCGATCTCAGCCTGAGCAGCTACGCCTTCGAGCTGCCGGAGCGTTGCATCGCCCAGCGGCCGCTCGAACCGCGCCATGCTGCCCGCATGCTTGCCGTCGCGGCCGCGCCGGCCCCAGGCTCCGCCGCAATCGCATCGGCGCGGCACCTCACCGTCTGGGATCTGCAGCAGGAACTGCGAGCCGGTGATCTGTTGGTGGTGAACAACACCCGGGTGCTCAGGGCCCGGCTGCGGGCCCGACGCTCCAGTGGCGGTGCGGTGGAGCTGCTGGTGTTGGAGCCGGCCGGGTTAGCAACCCCGCTGGCAAGCCCGCTGGCAAGCCCAACCCCGCTGGGCCCTGCCGATTGGCTCTGCCTGGCCCGCCCCGCCAAGCGGCTGCAGCCGGGCGAGGTGCTGCAGCTCGACCATGGCGACCTACCAGCGCTGCCGCTGCAGGTGGTGGCGATCGATGCGGCCAGCGGCGGACGGGTGGTGCGCTTTCCAGCCAGCTGCACGAGCTGGGAGGCGATTGAATCGTTGCTGGAGCGCTACGGCGAGATCCCCTTGCCTCCTTACATTCAAACCCACGACCCATCCGACAACGACCGTTACCAAACCCGCTATGCCAGCAGGCCCGGGGCGGTGGCGGCCCCCACGGCGGGCCTCCACCTCAGCGATGAGCTGCTGGCGGCCTTGGACAGCCGCGGTGTGCGGCGAGCCAGCGTCACCCTGCATGTGGGGCTGGGCACCTTCCGGCCGATCGAAACCGAAGACCTCAGCCAGCTGAGCCTGCATAGCGAATGGGTCGAAGTGGGCGCCGAGCTAGTCGAAGCGGTGGCCGCCTGCCGCCGGCGGGGCGGGCGGGTGATTGCCGTAGGCACCACCAGCGTGCGCAGCCTGGAGGGGGTGGCGGCCCTGCATGGCGGCAGGCTGGAGCCCTACGCAGGGCCGGTGAAGTTGGTGATTCAGCCGGGCTTTCGCTTCACGGTGGTCGAGGGGCTGCTCACGAACTTCCACCTGCCACGAAGCTCGCTGCTGCTGTTGGTCAGTGCCCTGATTGGTCGGCAACGGCTGTTGGCCCTGTATGGCGAGGCGATCGCGGCTGGCTACCGCTTTTACTCCTATGGCGATGCGATGTGGATCCCGCCGGAAGCGGTGCTGGGCGCTGCCTCGGTGGAGGCATAAGCTTGGCAGGGCCATGAACTTGTTAAAAGCATCAATTTAGTGGGGCCATAAAACAGGATCGAAGCCTAAAAAAATCCCCCCGCCGGGTGGCGGAGGGCTCTCTTGCCATCGGCAGCCCCACCGGTAGCCGGGAGGCTGAGGCGACGGCTTAGGTCAGGCACAAGCAGGATTCTTGCACCGGCCAGGTTCAGGCAGCGGCCAGGTTGGCGGCGACAAAATCCCAGTTCACCAGTTTATCGAGGAAGGTGGTGATGTAATCAGGGCGGCGATTTTGGTAGTCGAGGTAATAGGCGTGTTCCCATACGTCGATGGTGAGCAGGGCCTTTTGACCGTGGGCCAGGGGCAGGTCGGCATTGGCGGTTTTGGTCACCTTGAGGGTATCGCCATCGAGCACAAGCCAGGCCCAGCCGCTGCCGAACTGGGTGGCGCCGGCGGCCTTGAGCGCCTCCACCAATTTTTCGAAGCTACCGAAATCGGCAGTAATTTTATCGAGCAGGGCGCCACTGGGGCTGCCGCCACCACCCGGCTTGATGCACTGCCAGTAAAAGCTGTGATTCCAGACCTGGGCTGCATTGTTGAAGATGCCGGCCTTGGCCGCATCGCCGGCAACGGCCGTGATCGTGTCGTCCAGGCTCTTGGCTTCTAGATCGGTGCCGGCCACCAGGTTGTTGAGGTTGGTGACGTAGGCGTTGTGGTGCTTGCCGTGGTGAAACTCCAGGGTCTGGCGGGAGATGTGGGGCTCGAGCGCATCAAGGCCGTAGGGCAGGGCGGGCAGCTGGTGAGCCATGGTGGAAGGAATCCGTTGGGGGAATTGGGGTGGTTGGCTGGCGGCAGCTTTGGGCCGCTGCAGGCGGTGGAAGCCCGGTCTTGGGCTACGACCCTGCCGGGCAGCTCAGGACCGGCCAGGCAGCAAGGTCCTGATGATCAGTACACAACACGTGGGTGCACTCAAGAGCGGCCGCTCCGGCCTGCTCAGTTTAGGGGGGGCTTTCCCGGCCCCTGGCTCGGCCGGTAGCGAAGCCCTGGCTTGACGAGGCCGAGAGCTGCTGGGCTCAAGCAAGGCGGGCTCTGTCATCGCCCACCAGGGACTGGCGGCCGTTGCTTTAGCCGGTGGGGGCCCAGGTTGTTGGAATCAACGGGAATCAGCCGCCCACTTTGAGTAGTTCCACTTCAAAGATGAGCGTGGCATCGGGGGGGATCACCCCGCCAGCGCCGCGGGAGCCGTAACCGAGGTCGGGGGGGATCACCAGCTTGCGTTTGCCGCCCACTTTCATGCCGGCCACGCCTTCGTCCCAGCCCTTGATCACCTGGCCACCGCCGAGGCGGAAGCTGAACGGACCGCGGCCGTAGCTGCTGTCGAACTCCTTGCCATTGGTGAGGCTGCCCCGGTAGTTGACGCTCACGGTTTGGCCGGCGACGGCTTCGGCGCCCGTGCCCAGCTCCAGATCGGTGATGCCAAGGCCACTGGCGGTGAGCCGCTGCTTGGCGGCGCTGAGGTCAGCACCGAGGGCGGCGGCGGAGGCCTGTTGGTTGGCATCGCCGGGGACGGCGGACGTTGCAGGTGCCATGGTGAACAGCGAGGGATTGGGGTCTTGGGGATCGAGCTCGAGCGGGGCCTGCACCGCCTGCCGCAGGCCATCAGCCGCCGCGGTGGAGGTGCTGACCACCGCGGCGGCAGGCCGCTCGAGCGGAGCTGCAGCCACCACGCTGGAGGGGGCCACCAGCTGGCTCACGAAGGCCAGCATCAGGCAGGCCAGGCAGACGGCCGAGCTGATCAGGATGTCGCGCACGCGGGGACCGTTGAGAGTGGGGGGATTCTGCCAGGGGCTAGCAGAATCCCCTGATTTAGTCGGTCCAGTCGCTGCTGCTTTGGCGTTGGCGCAGCGCCTGCTCCAGCCGATCGATCCGTCCCCGCAACTCGTCCACCTCCTTCTGGCGGGCCAGGCCGAGGTCTTGGAGGAGTTGGTCGCGGTTGCGCTCCAGTTGGCGCTCCGCCTGCTGCTCGAGTTCCGGGGTTTCGCCCCGCAGGGCCTTGAGCACATCGTCCACCATGGCGGAGGCCTGGCTGGGGTCCAGGCGGCCGCTCAGCACCCAATCCTGGCTCACGTGGCGGAGACGATCCGCCACCAGCGATGTGGTGCCGAGGCCCCGCAGCAGCAGCATCTGCAGCAGATTGCTTTGATCCATGGTGGTTGTTGGTGAGGGACCCGGTTGAAGGCCCCGGGGAAGGGGTGAGCAGGAAACCGAGTGGAGGTTGGCCGTTCCTTGGCACCAGGGCCATGGGAGATGACCGTCACCCCGGCTTGGCTAGCGGCGCTCCCCTGCTGCGGCTGCTGGCCCTGGCGGCGGGTGCGATCGCGGGCCTAGCCCTGCCGCCGCTAGGCCTGCCGCCGCTGCTCTGGCCGGCCCTGGCGGTGCTCTGGGGCCTGGCCGGAGATCCCCCCGCCGGGGCGATGGCGGGCGGGCGGCATGGCGGGTTGCGGGGCTTGGGCTTGCTGTGGGGGCTGGCCGCCGTGCTGGTGAGCCATCGCTGGCTGCTGTGGCTGCATCCCCTCGACTGGGTGGGGGTGCCGGCACCCCTAAGCCTGCCCCTCTGCCTGCTGGTCTGGGGGTTCTGCGGCCTGGCGGCTGGTTTGCTGGTCGAGGCCTGGCTGGCCCTGGTGCGTCGTGGCGATCCGCTGCGGCCCTCCACCGCCCTGGCTGGCGCCTGCCTGTGGGGCCTGGTCGAAGTGCTGCTGGCCCGCGGCCCCCTGTTCTGGATCGGGCTGGGCAGTTCGGCGCTGCCGGCGGATCCGGCCCTGGCCGGGCTGGCCGCCTACGGCGGGGCGGGGCTAGTGGCGGCCGTGCAGGTGCTGCTGGGCTGGTGCCTCTGGCGCACGCTGCGGGCGCCGGCGGCGCGGCGGGGTTGGCTGCTGCTGACCCTGCTGCTGCTGCTGGTCTCCCATCTCAGCGGTTGGGCGGCCCTGGCCGGCGTGGTCGCCGAACTCGACCAGGCCGGAGCCAGGCCCGGTGCTTTCGGCCCGGGCACTGCCGCCGCGGCGGCGCCGGCCGGACTACCCCCAACCCCCGCAATCCCTGCACCCCCCGCAAGCCAACCCTCTGCGGTGCGGCTGCTGGTGCTCCAACCCGCCATTCCCACCCGCCAAAAGTTCGAAGCGGGCCAGCAGCGGCGGCTGTTGGCTCTGCTGGCCGGCGCTGAACGCGATAGCGCCCTGGTGCCGCAGCAGCAGGGCTCCGAGAGTCTGCTGTTGCCGGAGGGGTCCCTGGCGGCCGGCCAACCGTTGCCCGAAGCCGCGCCGCTGGAGGTGCTCAGCGGTGGTTTCCGCCAGGAGGGCGACCAGTTACGCAGCAGCCTGCTCCGCTTTGCCCCAGGCAGCCGCGATCCGGTCGCCTGGGTCGACAAGCATCGCTTGGTGCCGCTCGGGGAATGGGTTCCCCTGGCGGGGCTGTGGCGTTGGAGTGGTCTTTCGGCCGTGGGCGGGCTTGGGCCCGGGGCGCCGAGTCGGTTGCTGCCGCGGCCGGCAGGGGCGATTGGGGTGGCGATTTGCTACGAGATCGCCGATGGCGCCGCCCTGGCCCGGGCCAGTCGGGAGGGGGCGCAATGGTTGCTGGCCAGCGCCAACCTCGATCCCTATCCGCTGCTGCTGCAGCACCAATTCCAGGCCCTGGCCCAGCTGCGGGCGATCGAAACCGGCCGCTGGCTGGTGAGTGCCGCCAACACCGGCCCCAGCCTGGTGGTGGATGCGGCGGGTCGGTTGCAGGCCCAACTGCCGGCCGGGCAAGCCGCCAGTGGCGTGGTCACCCTCCTGCCCCGCAGCGGCCTCAGCCCCTATGTCCGTTGGCGGGAAGGGCCGCTGCTGCTGCTGCTGGCCCTGGCCCTGGCCGGTCGCTGGGCGCCCCGCCCCGGGCCGGCGCCGCTCAGGAGCCGAAGGCCACCTGACAAACGGCATTGAGCAACTGGGCCTCGGCGGCGCTGGCGGGTTCCTGGCCGTCCAGGCTGCCGGCGCGGCAATCGGCGTTGAGCTTGCGGGGTTCAGCGCCATTGCCGCCGTACACCACGAAGCCCACCAGTTGATCGCCGCTGGGCTCAATGCTGGTGTAATCGAGCTGATCGGCGCTATCGGGGATCACGATCGTGGTTTGGCTGGCGGCGATCGCGTCGTTGACCGCGTTGTTGATCACCACGGCGCTGGCCAGGCTGCCGAGCCCCCAGGCCACCGATCGCACCCCCCACCAACCCCAAGGCGGGGTGCTCCAGCCGCCGTACCAGCCCCAGTTCCAGGGCCGCGCCAGGCCCCAGCCGGGCCGAGCCCAGCCGGGCCAGGCGGTGTTGGAGCGGTCGTAGGCGCGGTTGACGCGGTTGCCCAGGTTGTCGTTCCAGCGGTCGCGGGCGTTGCCGAGGTTGTCGCGGCGATCGTTCCAGCCGTTCTCGATCCGGTCGCTAGCCCTGTCCCAGTCGTTGCGGTCGACCTGCCGCAGCTGGTCCCGCCGGCGGTTCCAGTCATCGCGATTGAGGTTGGCGGTGCGCTCTTGCAAGGCCTGGCGATCGATAGTGGCGGCGCGGTCGCGGACTGCCTGGCGATCGACGCTGGGGCGATTCAAACTGGGGCGCGCCCGCTCGGGGCGGTTGGCCGCATCCCGGCTCCAGCCGCCGCTGGGGGTGCGATTGCCCCGATCGAAGCTGCGGGGGGCGCGGTCGAAGCCGGTGTTGGCCCGCTGGGCCCGGCCGCCGCCCCGCTCGCTACTGCGGCCGCCACCGCCATGGCCGCCACCGCCATGCCCACCACCACCGCGGCCAGCGCCGCCCCGGCCGCCACCACCGCGGGCCAGGGTTTGGGCCTCCAACGGGTGGTCGGCTTGCCCAAAGGCATATCGCCCAGCCAGGGCGCCGGTTCCGGTCGCCAACCGAAATTGGGATTGGTGAAGACCAGAGTGCCGCCAGGCTGGGGCAACGTCTGTGGCGGCGGATGCCGCAATGGCGGCGGCCGCCTCCCCGGGGGGCACGAGCAGCAGGGCCGCAACCAGCAGCGAGAAGCGGGGCATCGGGGCGCTCCTCAAGGGGTGGTGGTGGGGCAGCCGTCGTCGTAGCAATAGGCGTTGATCCGCCCATCACGGCCGAAGGTCACCTTGATCAGATCCCGCCCGTTGAGGGCGGCGCCCTTCTCCTGGCGCAGGCTGTTGAGGTAGTTGGGGTTGACCACGCAGAGCTCGCTGCCGTTGAAGCAAACGGTGTTGGCCGAAAGCCGGGCGGTGGCGGAGCTGAGCGGCTGCCAGCTGCTACTGGCGGGATCCCAGCGGCCCATGCGCACATAGGGCTCTTCGCTGATGCCGATCACCGTTTCTTGGTTGCCGATCCGGTGGCGGTAGAGGGTGACGCTGCCCTGGTCGACCGCTTCGACGCTGCAGCGGCTCGGCGCCGCTCCGGCCAGGCTGCAGGTGGTGGCGAGGGTATAGAGAGGCGTTGCCTTGGACGCGGCCCCATCCAGGGCCAGCAGGCCGGCCGTGAGCAGGGCGCCGCTCCACAGCAGGGGGCGAAGCGGGGGGCGAAGCACAGGTTGAAGCGGGGGGCGAACCATCGGCTTCAGGCGGGTCGCTTTGGTTCTAGGGAGCTGGTGGGGGTTTGTCACCCCTGACGGCTCGGGGGCGATGCGGTTTGGCGGGGCGCCAGCCCAGGGGCGCCTTGCCGGTTCCGCCCTGCCCTGCACCCCGGCCAGACTGCCGACGCGGCTCCAGCAGCCGCGGGCACCACCGCCGCCAGAGCCGCTGAGCCATGGGCTTCCGTTTTCGCCGATCCGCCCGCCTGGGCCCGCTGCGCTTCAACTTCTCCAAGGCTGGCCTGAGCTCGATTTCGGTGGGTGGCCCGGGGGCCTCGTTCAACATCCCGGTCAACCGCAGCGGGGGCCCGCGCACCACGCTGGGGTTGCCGGGCACCGGCCTGAGCTGGAGCCTGGAGCCCACGCCGGACCGTGCCGCGGCGATCCCGGCGGGCAGCGCTGAGGGGATACCGAATAGCCGGCGGCTGCGGCCGGGCCAGCTCGATGCCTTCAAGCAGTCGTTGGTGGCGGTGCTGCGGCAGCAGCTATTTGCATCCGGTTCGATCGGCGAGCGGCTGTGGGAGCACGGCCTGGTCAGCCGTCTGCTGGCGGACGGCTGCCTGGGGGCGCGCAGCGCCGGCCTGTTGGCGCTGATCGAGACCCCGGCAGGCATCGAGGCTTATCTGCTGCGGGCCCAAAGCCAGGACGACGCCAAACGCCGGGCCCAACGCTGCATCGAAGCGATGCAGCTGGCCTCACGGCTGGCGGCGGAGCGGGGCTGGTTGGGCTGAGCACGAGCCGCTCTGCGGCTAACGACGACCCGTTCTGCTGCCGGCCCTGGGCTGCCAGCTGGTGCCCTGGCTGCCCGCCAAGGGTGCCTGCAGGGGCGGTTGCCCGTATCCGGTGGCACCGGCACCCGGGCCGCAGCGGGCCAAAGATGGAACCAGAAAGACAGAGAGATACTGCACCCGATGCGCGAGGTCGTGTTCCGCGTTCTGGCTGACCGCGCTGGCCAGCTGGAAGCCCAGGCCGAGAGCCTGCCAATCCAGATCAGCGCTCCCAGCCTCGAGGAGCTGCAGCACGAGGCCCGCGAGGCCCTGATCGAGCACCTGGGCCAGGCCCATGGCGCCTACCGGGTGCGGATTCGCCGCTACCCGGGCCAACCCGTCAGCCCCAGCAGCGGCCGGCGAGCGCCCAGCCCAGCTCAACTGCCCGCCGCGTCCGGGGCTTCGGGGCAGATCAGGTCGGCGGCCCTGCGGGCATCGCTGAGCACCTGCAGCAGCACCTGCGGCGAGGCGCGCAGCAGCTCCACCCAGGCGCCCAGATAGGCGGCATGGTTGGCCATGGCACTGCCGATTTCGAGGCGATGCCCCAGCAACACCGCCCCCAGCTCGGCGACCAGCTCTTCGCGGGCATAGGCCCGGCCGCCATCACCTGCGGCCCCCATGCCGCCGGAGAGATCGCGGGCCAAGCGGCAGCTGTGGCCAGTGGAGTGGATCGCCTCATGGGCCCAGGTGGCATAGAGGGCCGCCGCCGAAGCAAAGGCCGAACGAGCGGGCAGCGCGATCCGATCCGCCGCCGGCAAATAACAGGCCCGATCCCCCCCGAAGCTGGCGGGCACCGGCCAGGAGCTGAGCACCGCTTCGGCAGCTGCCAGCCGCTCGGGCTCCGGCCGCTGGCTGCCGCCCCCAGCCTGGCGGCGCTTCAAAATCAGCCCCTCGAGGGCCTCGCCCTCCAGATCGGCGGCGTTGAACACTGGCAGGGGCCGATAACTCACCCAGCTGCGCCCAGGAGCGACTGCCTCGCCGCTGTCAACGCCAGCAACAGCAGCGCCGGCGCCAGCAGCCCCGGCACCAGCCCGATCCGCTGATCCGGCCAGGGCCAGCTGATCGGCGTGGCACTGGTGCAGCTGGGGGCGGAGCACATACACCGCCTTGCTGCCTTTGCGGGGAAACAGCCCCAGCAGCTTGGCCTCGCCAAAGCCGCACCAATAGGGCAGCGATGAACCCCGCAGCTGCAGGCCCAGGCTGAGCAGCACCGGATTGGCCCCGCGGTAGCGGCGGCCCGAGAGCAGATTCCGGTGCTGATCGCCAGCGGCGGCATCCCATTCCCGCCGCCAGGGGCTGGTGCCGGCCTCCAGCAGGGTGATCAGGGAGGCCACCAGCTTCTGCTCAGCGGAGGCCTTGGGAGAGGCCTTGGTAGAGGCCTTGGGAGAGGCCTTGGTAGAGGCCTTGGTAGAGGCCTTGGGTGAATCCTTGGAAGCAGCAGCACCTTGGGGTGATCGGCTGGAGCGGGATCGGGGAACAACAGCCACGGGTGGGCAAGCGCAGGACCGCAAGCGCCAGCGCGGCCAGCCTCAAGGGCCGGCCCCAGCGCTCACACCCAACCAATGCCACCGGCCGGCCCATGGCTGGCAGCGGGCCCGCTGGGGCAGCAAAGATTTCGCGGCGTGATCTGCCGGTGTTGATGGGACTGGGCTGGAGGCGGCCGTGGCGAGGGCCATGGGCTTTACAGCCAGCCAGCCCGCCCGATCTAGCTTGAGCAGCAGTGCTTCAGCCGATCTTGGATGCCCTCTTCACGCTCACGTCCTCCTCACCATCTGCGCTTCTTGGCGGATCACTCCCATTTATCCCCTGTCTACGGAGCTGACTGGTTCGCAAAGGGGGCAGAGAGCTTTGCCCGCTTCTTTGGCACCCCCTTCTTTCTGATCAGCCAGACAGCAATTGTGATTGGCTGGATTTATCTCAATATTGCTGGTCACGCCACATTTGACCACTATCCATTTATTCTTTTAAATCTAGCCTTCAGCCTTCAGGCGGCCTATGCTGCACCGCTCATATTGCTTGCCCAGACCAGGCAGGCGGACAGGGATAAGGCACACTCAGAGGCGGATGCGCAACACAGGGAGGAGATTGCGTTCGAAATGCACAGGGAACAGCAATTGGCGCTAGAGCAAACGAGGCGACTCATCTCCCTCGTCGATCAAAACAACGAGCTCACCCTAGCGGTGCGGCAACTCAGTGAGCGGATTGAATCGTTAACTTCCGAAATCCATAGAAAAGTGGTGCCCGAGGCGGCTTAAGAATTCACTGACAAATCGGCCGATCGCTGCCCAAATTAGGAGGCAAAGCTGGGTCTCGTTCAGCCGGCTCTTGTGGCTAAGCGCGGAGCAGATCGAGCAGCTGGCCCAAGCCCTAACCAGGCGAGGTACGGCACAAGTCCCGTTCGTTGCAATCCCCGTAGAACCGACCCGCTCGACTTGCTGCAGCCACCTCTTAAGGCGCGCGGCATTGGCTGGGGAACGCCATCGGTGCACGGGCTCGATCAGGCTGCTGTCGATGTCAATCGACGTGACCGCCCAGCATTGCAGGAAGCGCCTACAAATCAGGGCGCTATCGACGTCAGCGTCGGCTCTATCGAGCACCCGATAAAATAAACCCTTAACCGAGAGTTAGAGATATTTAATCGCTTTAATTTGAGCGATTATTAACTAACAACCGGGAATTTATCGATCTCATTTAAGTTATTTTTTGGCCCAAGCCAGGCTTGACGGCTCTTTCAAGCTCTTCATAGAAGGGATGGGCTTGGCAAAAATCCTAACTTTTGAAATCTAAAGGAATTAGTCAACTAGCTTGTTTCATTTTTATATCGCCGTCCTAGCGCTTGGCTGTCAACTTAAGCCGTTACCGTCGTTCGCACCAGCGGCAGCAGCGGCAGTTGCCATGAATTCGAGCTGCCGGAACTCGGGCTTGATCCAGACTTTTCGCTTCTGAAGATTGCGGCGATTCAGTTCAACAGTTTGACTCTGATTTGAATCGTAGGGTGCGTTAAGGATCATGGCCCATGATTTGACTTTAGCCACTTTAGCAGCTCCTGCCAAATCAGGATGCCTCACCTTGCGGGCCAATCGGCCAAAAATAGGCCCACCATCATCCCCCGCGACCATGAGCTGCTAGCCAGGCCAGCGGTTCTGGCGTCCTCCTGCCGCTCGATTCGGCGCCAAAAATCGGTCAGCTTCCCCACATCAAGCATGGTTTGGGCCAGGGGCGAGTGGGCCAGCCGCTGCAGGGCCGTCTCGACGTCCGGGCCTTCTTGGCGGAGTCTCAGCACCTGGTCGGCCCCTTGCAGTCCCCGCCTTTCGTTGGTTCGCGCCGCCTCCGCGAGGCGGCCCGCCATCGCCTGGCGCAACAGCCAGCGGCGCTGTCCTGTCTCGGGATCGATGAACACCCGATCGGGAAGCGACCAGCTGTAGGCCAGCAGCCTGGCGTCGGCCGAGGGATCGCGAATCTCCAGACCCGCCGCCCGGCCTTGCTCGGCATGCAGGGCACCGCCAGCCATGCAGCCCGGCCGCAAAAAACGACAGCGTTCCTCCAGGGCCGTGCGGGGCGGCAGATTGGAGCCATCGCTGCGCCAACGCCGCTCCAGATCAAGGCGTTTCAGCAGGGCTGGGTTGAGGGCGGAGCCCTGGCCCAGGCGGCGATGGGGAGGGAAGGGATGCCCGGCACGACGCCACTGTTGCCAGTCCCGCAACCAGGCCGGCGGCAGCAGGGGCCGGATCCGTTCCCGCAACCAGATGCGGGGCCCGTAGTGACGCCAGAGAACCGGCCCGGGCTGGGAGGAAAGGCGGCCTTGCCAGGACATGCCGCCATTGCCGCTCTGGCCGATCAACAGCACCGTGCACCCCTCGGCAACAGCAGCGCGATTGAGGCAGATCAACCAATCCATATTGGCGGCCGCATGCAGGGGCTCGCCATGGATCGCCAAGGCCTGCCGGAAGCCCTGCAGCGGCAAGAGAGCCTCCGCCGTGACCGGGTGATGGTCGATCTGGCCCTGGCCGCGGGCTGCGGCGGCGGCCAGGGGCCACTCGTTGCCCAGCCGGGCGCCCGCCAGGGTGGTCACATCGCCGCTCGGCACCGCCGTAAAGGCCTGCAGCCGCTCCCCCCTTTCGGCCAGTTGGCTGGCCGCGGTGACGCTGATCGCGCCGGAATCCAAGCCGGCGCTGAGGGTGCTGGCCACCTTGCCGCCGTCGTCCCGGCGCAGGCGGCAGGCCACGGCCTGGTCAAACAGCTCCAGAAAGCCCTCCACCGCTTCGCGGCGGTCCCGGATCGCCAGGGGCGGAGTCCGCTCCAAAAACCAGTACTGGCGTTGCTGCAGCCGTCCGTCTTCGAGGTGCAGGCAGTGGGCGGGCGGCAGCCGCTTGACGCCCTCCCGCACCGTGCCCTCACCGCTGCTGGCGGGCCAGCACAGCAGCAGCCGGGCCAGATGCCCTTCATCCAGCCGTGGCGGCACCAGCTCGAGCGCCAGCAGATCCTGCAGCTGGCTGGCAAAGGCGAAATGGCGGGCGCCAAACGCGTAATACAGCGAGGTGATGCCGTAGTGGTCCCGGGCCAGGAACAGGCTCCTGGAGCGTTGATTCCAGATCGCGAAGGCCCAGTCCCCCAGCAAACGCTCGACGCAGTCCTCGCCCCAGCGCAGCCAGGCCCGGTGGATCAGGTGGGTGTCGTCGTGGACGGCATCGCGGGGGGAGGGGGAGCCCCACTCGGCCTGGCTGAGATCCAGCTGAGCGATCAACTCCCGGCGATTGTCGAGGCGGGCCGAACCCAGGCAGAGGCTGGCGGAGGGCCCATGCTGGCTGAGGCGGCCCGCCAGCTCGACCCCCTCGCCGCGCCAGCCTGGACGGGGGCTGATCAGGTGCCGCTCCAGGCTGGAGCCATCCAGGGCGACCAGGCCGGCGAGGACAGGAATCATCGGGTTGCTCGCCTCAAAGCGTGATCAGGTGAGCCCCCCGGCGGGGATCGAGACCGGGGGTGAGGTTGCGGCCGCCACTGCTGAGCCAGCCATGGGGGATCGGGTCGCCGCCGGGATTGCGCTCCATGCCCAGGTGCAGATCGTTGGGCAAGCCCCGCCAGTCAAGCAGCACTCTGCCGGCCAACGAACGGCTCAGGCAACTGCTTCCCCAGCCCGCCCGCCGGCAGCGCTGGCGCAGCAGCCAGCTGAGGCGCCCCAAGCAGCGCTCGCGAGCAGCGCTGGTGGCGAAGGCGCTCTGCCGCCGCCAGGGGCGCTGGCGGCAGAGCGCCAACAGCCGGGGGCCAGGTAGCAGCCGCACCGCAACCCAGATCAGGTGGTCCAGACCACAGAACAGCCCGTAGATCAATTCTTGCCGCAGGCGCCGCAGGGGACGCAGGCGCCTCAGGGGCTGGATCAAGGCTCCGGGGCTTCCTGCAGCATGCCGCAGGCCACCGCCTCGCCCAGAAAAGCGCGGGTGTGCTGATCGCAGGTCCCTTCCTCCACCTCAAAATCGCGCCGCAAGGCACTCACCAAGCCCTTGAGGTCCATGGGCCGATCCAGCAGTTGCCAAATGGCAGAGCCGGTGGCGTTCAAGGCCAGGTAGCGGGCGGTCTGGGGGTGGAACAGGCAGATTTCACCATCCAGTTCGGCGGCGCAGACATCGGGGTGGCGCTGGTAGGGCATGGGCTGATACGGGATGGGCTGGTACTGAATGGGCTGGTACGGGATGGGCTCGTACGGGATGGCGACGCGACTCAAACGGGGGTTGGGCTGATTCCCGGCTGCCAGGACAACAGGTCGATCGATGCCAGGGCCCCAATCAAGTCGGTGATGGTGTCCGGTAAGAGCAGCGTTGTCAACGGTGCTTGGCGCAGCAACCGGGCCAGGGCCATAAAGCAGGGGCCCTGACGACCCAACCCCGCCACAAAGGTGGGGCGATAGAGCTGGTTGAGCAGTTCGGCCATCGCCCGTTGCTCGTTGCCGATGGCGCGTCGCTGCAGGGGGCGAATGCCATTCCAGGGCTCCCGTTGCAGCAGGTAGAGCTGGGCCAGCCGGGCTGGGGCCGGCGCCGGCCGCAGTTGGTCGGCGGGGATCAGGTATTTGGCTATGCCGGCGGCCACGGGGCTTAAAGACCCAGGCGAAAAGCCAAACGCTGGCAGCGCATCTTGCCAAAGTTTGATGCGGGGGATGCCCGGCAACACCATCCCCTCGGGGGTGATGGCCACCAGGTCATCGGCCAGCAGCCGCCAGCCCTGGTGCATCAAGGCGCAGGCCAGGGTGGACTTGCCGGCGCCCGAGGCCCCCAGGCAGACGATGGCCCGCCCATCCCGTTCGAGCGCATTGCCATGGAGCACGAGCAGGCCCCGCTGAATCAATAGCGCCCCAAAGGCCGACCCCAGCAGATAGGTGCGCAGCTCGCCCAGGCTCAGCCCCGGCTGGGCGGGGCACCAGCCGATCTGATGGCCGCCAAGGATGCGGAAATGGCCCACAGTCCAGATCTGCAGGCGCAGCTCGTTGGGCACGATCCAGAGGCTGTGCCGATCATCGCGATGACAGTGGCTTGGCGGAGCCTCGCTGGCGGCAGGCCAATCGCAGGGTGGCTCGTACTGAAGGCAGACCAGGGGATCGGCTGCGGCGATCAGCCCCGAAGCGGCAGCCGGGCCAAGGGGAGCCAACTCCGGCAGCTCCAGATCGTCGCTGCGGACTTCAAGACCAAACGCCCGGTATAGGTGCGACAAGGAGGAGAAGCCCAGCTGGGTTGGTTTGGTACCTAAATGGACTCTAGTTGGTAACGACCTCGACTCCCCCCTGTCTTTGCTGAGACGCGGCTAGGCGAATCATCCGGGGCCCTGGCCCAGCCGCAGCAGGCGCTCCAAGTTGGCCTGCCAGAGCAGGCGGCGATCGATTCGCCCTTGCGGTAGCCCCCCAGGCATGGCGCCTTGCACCAAAAGTTGCGCAGAGACCATCAGCGCCTTGCTTCAATCCCTTGGCTTTATACCTTAGCTCAATCAATCTCACTTTTTTATGGTGTCGTGACAGGATTGACTCTTTACCCAGTCTCCGCCCCTTTTTTCAGCCGCGCCCTTTTCAGCTGTGGGGCATCCCATACCACGGCCCCTGCAACTACAGTCCATTTCGGGTTAACTCAGCCCAACTCGTGCCAACTCAGCCCAACTCAGGTGATCGGCCGCGCCGCAGCGGCCTGGGCGGAACTCTGGATTCAAGGCTGAACGGCCCTATCCCCCGCCGCAGCGACCCCATTGCCCCCATCCTGGCCCGCCTGCGCCGCCTCTCCCTGGCCTGGCAGCTGGCGCGGGAGGCGGGCTGGCGCCATCTGGTGAGCCTCGCCCTGTTCACCGCCTTGAGCAGCCTGCTCGAGATCGCCGGCCTTGGCGTGGGCGTCTCGCTGCTGCTGGGCGGCCAGGGCGGCGGTGCTTCCCTGGGCCCGCAGCTGCCGCTTCGCTTGCCGTTGCAGCAGGGGCTGGCGCTGCTGGTGGCCCTCGTGCTCGTGCGCGGCGGGCTCCAGGCCTGGATCGCCATCGGCCGCGAGCACCTGCGCTCCGGCTTCACCGATCGGCTCCGCCAGCAGCTCCTGGGCCAGGTGATGCATGCCCCCGCCGTGAACCTGGAGCAGGTGGGCCGCGGCGAGTTGCTGGGCCTGCTGATGGCGGACATCAACCGCAGCGTGTATGCCCTTGATCAGGGGCTCAGCGCCCTGCAGGCGCTGCTATCGCTCGTCCTCTACGCCAGTGGCGTGCTGCTGGTGGGCCGTCAGGCGGCCTTTCCGCTGGCGCTCGCCCTGCTGGCCACCGCTGCCGCGGCCATGCTGCAGCGCTCCGGCAGCTGGCAGCTGGGCCGCCTCCAAACCCGGCTCAACGGCGCCCTGCAGCGCACCGTGGGGGATGGGCTGCATGGCCTCAAGGCGGTGCGCGCTGCGGTAGCAGAGGCGTGGCTGCTGAGGCGCTTCGCCGAAGACAACCGCCGTTTCCGGCAGGTGTTGCAGCAGACGGTGCAGCGCCAGGCCCTGTTCACAGCCCTGCGCGACACCCTGGTGGTGGCGGTGGTGGGGGTGTGGCTGGTGTGGGGCCGCGCCGACCTGCAACCGGCGGACATCGCCACCACCCTCCTGTTGGCCTACCGCAGCGGCAGCGCCTTGGGCGGCGTGATCGGGGGCCAGCGCAACTGCCTCGGAGCCCTGAGCGGCTACCAGGAGCTCTGCAAAAAGCGTGCACTACTCAGGCCCCCAACCGAGCAAGAGCCAGGCGCAACCCTTGCGCCGGCCACCAGGGCGGCCCTGGATCGGCCCGCGGCCTGGCACGCCCTGCGCTGGCAGCCCACCTCAGCCAGCGGCGCTGCCAACTCTGCGGCAGCCGGGCTGGAACTCCAGCCCGGCTGCCTGGTGGCGGTGGTGGGCCCCTCGGGGTCCGGCAAAACCACGCTTCTCGATGGCTTCTGCGGCCTGCTGGGGGAGGAGCACAGCCATTGGTGCGTCCACAGCGCGATCGGTGAGGCGAGCCTGAGCGGCCCGGCGGGGGCCCGCCAGCTGCGGCAGCTGCTGGCCTATGCCCCCCAGGGGGCCGTGCTGTTTGAGGCCAGCCTGCGGCACAACCTGCTGCTAGATCGGCCCCAACCCCCCCAGCTGATCGAGGCTTGGCTGCAGCGGCTGGGCCTGGCCCACCTGCTGGAGCGCGCCGCTGGAATCGACGATCCCCTGCCCCTGGCGCTCGATCATTTCTCCGGCGGCGAAATCCATCGCCTCGGCCTGCTGCGGGCCTGGCTGCGGGATCGCCCCGTCGAAGTGCTCGATGAACCCACCGCCTTCCTCGATGCGGAATCGGCCCAACGGGTGCGGGCGATCCTGCTGGAGCGCTCCAGGCAGCGGCTGGTGCTGGTGAGCACCCATGACGCCGAACTGATCGAGCAGGCCGATCGCGTCGTGCGGCTCAAGGCCAGCGATCGAGAGCAGGCGGAACGGCAGCACCACCACCACCCCAGCGGCGCCCGCTCCTGATCCACGACCAGGCCGATCGCAGGGTTCGCGGCCCAACCACGCCAGGCCCGCCGGCTGGTGAGCAAAGCCAGCCGCCCGGAGCCAGCACCCGGGCGGCGCCGACAGCCATCCAGACTCCGATCGGGAACACCTCACTCACGTTCAGGGTGAGGCTTGTGGCCAGGAGCACGATCCAGAAAGGGCGCCAGAGCGGATCCAGCCAGCAGCACCAGCTCAAAAACCCGTAGAACGCCAGCAAGCCGAGCAGGCCGCCCTGGGAGATCAGCAGCGTGGGCATGCCATCGACGGAGGGGCCCCGCTTCAGGGAGGGTTCCGGCTTCAGCGAAGGGCCGGGCTTGGGGGAGGGTGCGCTCAGGATCTGGCCGCGACCGGGCCTGGGGCTGGCGACGCCGTAACCGAAGATCCATTGCTGCGGGGTGTGTGGTTGCTGCAGCCAGATGCGCACCGTGCGCAGGCGTCCGGCGGGGGATTGCAACAGCTGCGGCCGCCCCAGCAGCCGCGGCATCCCATGCATCAGAACCAGCAGACCCAGTAGAGCCAAAGCAGGCGCCAGCCAAGGCCGGCGGCGGCCGACCGGCGTTGCGGCCAGCAGGCAGACGGCCACCAGAGCCAGCCCCACAACCCCCGTCCCGGAACGGGCGAGAAGCGAGATCGCCAAGGCGACCAGGCCCAGAGGCCAGCGCTGCCAGCGGCGGGCGGAGACGCAAATGCACAGGGCCACGCTCACCGCCAGCAGGCCGCCGAGCGTGTTGGGTTGATTGATCACCCCCGAAAGCCGCGTCGGCCACCAGGCAACGGCTGGAGCACCGAAGGGGAGCGGCAGCCCCCGCGCTGCCTCCACCACCACAAAAGGCACCTGAATCAGCACCAGGGCTGCGGCACCATCCGCCAGGATCTGCAGCCTCCGTGCCGTTGTGAGCCAGCCGCTGATCGCCGCCTGCGGAATCCACAGACACCAGACCGCGCTCAGCAGCGTGGCGATCAGGCCATCGAGGGGCAGGCTGATCAGCCCAGACACCAGGCTGGAGACCAGCAGGGGGAGTAGGGGCAACCGCGAACGGAGCGCCTGCGGCAGGGGTGTCGATCGCCGCTGGCCAAGCGCCAGGCCGGCGGAAACCGCCAGCAGCAGCACGACCACCCCGTAGCGCAGCGCCTTCAACCCCGCCTCCAGCGGCGTGATCTGATAAAGACGCTGCCAGTCGATTCGGCGCGCCGGGGTGATCTGCCCCGCCGGGGTGATCCGGTGCGCCGGGGCTGAAGCAAGGCCGCTCGACGGGCGATGGGGGCGGCAGGTTGCCGGCAGCCACAAGGGCTGCACGGGGGGGCTGCAAAACACGGCGACATCGCGGCTGTAGGCCTGCCGGTCGAGCAGGCCAATCCGGCGGGCCCAGAAGGGCAGGCCGTTGAGCACCACGGCCAGGGCGATCACCAGCGTCAGCAGCCGGGTGATCCGATCGAGGCTGGGCCGGCACCGGCTCAGCGCCCGCCAGGGCGGCAGGCTGGCCCCCAGGCGCCCCCGCCAGAGCAGCCAGGCGCCCAGGGCAGCGGCGGGCAAACCGATCCACTCCAGCGTGGGCAGGGCGGCGACCTGGGCGGCGTAGGTGGAGCGGCTGGGCAGCCCCCAGCCCTGGCCCCAGAGCCCCAGGCGCACGGCGGCTACCGCCAGACCGATGGCAACCAGGCAGACCAGGACGGTGAGCGTGGCGATCGTCGCCGCCACCCTGGCGGAGGATCGGGGGCCGGCGGGCGGCCTCCCCCCCAGGCCAGCCGCCGAGGCCAGCCCCACCGCAAGCACGCCGCCCCAGCGCCATCCCCAGTCGATCAGCTCACGGCTCTCGAGCGGCTGATCGACACTGATCCGCGACAGCAGCAGGATCAATCCGATCGCCACCAGCATCGCCGCCGCGAGGCCGGCCGTTGCGGCCGCAACCGCGGCGATCGCAACCGCGGCGATCGATCGCCTGGAACTGGCTTTCTGCCTGGCGCCCCCCTGGCCCGGGCCGGCCCTGCTGGGCTCCTCCCCCCTCATCGCAGCAGCAGCCAGGGGCTGCCCCGGTAACGACGCAGCGGGGCAGCGGCCGGATCGCGCTTGAGGTCCAGCCAGGCCGGACCGACCGGGCCCAGCGGCTGGGGCCGCCCGCCCACAGGGGTGAGCAGCGAGGCATCCCCCAGCGCCTGGCGCCAGCGCTCGAACGAGAGCCCGAGGTAGCGATTCGCCCGCCACTGAATCTGATCGGCCTGGGCAAGGCCGTGATCTCGCGGCGTCAGCAGGGCAAAGCCATTGGTTTCGATGCGCATGTCAGTGAGGGGCGAATCGGCTGTGCCGTTGGCGAGGCTGTAGCCCATATAAAGATTGCGCCGCAAGCTGACATGGCGGCTCGGGCCACCCATCAGCTTCAGCAGGACGCCATAACCAAGCCCTGGCGGGCGGGGCGGAATCAGCACGATGTTGTTACTAATCGTCAGTGGGCCGGAGGAAACCGGACTGATCGCGAAAGCGACAAAGGGGTTGATGATCAGATTGTTCTCAACCCTGAGATGACGCGCTGCACCATCAAACTCAAAAGCATCATCGGTGTTCTCCACGATCAGATTCTGCCGCGCCCGGTTGCTGCCGCCCTCCGGGCTGAGCTTGATGCCGTCGCCGGCCTGGAGAATGATGTTGTGATCCACCTCGATGTCTTGTCCCCGCAGCCAAACCAACGAGCAGTTGGAATAGGGATAGAGCTCCTTCCAGCTCAGCCAGCCGCTGCGGCCCCATTCGACCAGTGGAAAGCAGCTGCTGAGGTTGTGGCGGATGCGGATCGCCCGGGGCTGCGCCAGGGAGGCGTTGTCATTGATCGCCACATCAGCCGTGTCGAACTGATTGCCCTCGATCAGCACGTGATCGGCATGCCAGAGCTGAATCGCCGCCATCACCACGAAATCAAAGCGCAGATCCCTCACCTCCAGATGGGGCGCCTCGATCCACAAACTCGCCACCTGATGGCCGCCGGAGCGGGTGCGGGCAGGCATCGGCCGGCGCACCTCCAACTGCTCGAGCCGGGGCGATTCGCCCCCGGGCAGACATAGCCACAGCCTGCGCTCGGCCGAGCTGAAAGCCGGCCAGGCGCCGGGCCTGGCGCAGATCTGGCGCAGCTGCTCCAGGGAACCTGCGCGATAGGCCGCAACGCCGTTCCAGCGCAGGCCAAGCACCCGCCAGGCCACGGCGGTGCTCCAAATCCTGGGGCCATCCGGCCGCCACTGCCAGGCCGCCATCACCCCGGGATCGGCGCCGCCGCTGATCACCGCCTGGCCGGGCACGGCGGCGCGCAGCACCAGGGGACGCCCCGGCAGGCCGCCCCGCTTCAGCCGCACGCTCTCCCGGTAGATCCCCGGCCAGATCAGGATCGTTTCGCCGGGTTCGGCGATCTGGGCCGCCCGCTGGATCGTGCGCACCGCAAAGCGGCGCGACTGCCCCACGAAGCCATCAAACCCATCCGGCGCCACATGCACCACGCCCTGGCGCAGCCAGCCGCTGGGCAGTTGCAGGTAATGCACCGTGGCGACCAGCGCCAGCACGGCGGCAACCCAGCCGGCGCTGGCGTGGCGAGACAAGGCCATGGGACGCCCGTGGCGATCGCTCAGGCTACGAATCCTCCTGCCGCCGCTCTTGAAGTCGCTGCTGCAGCCGGCGCCAGCGGGCCTGCAGCATCCCTGCCAGGCCCAGGTCCCGCCCGCTGATCGGATCGTTGAAGGCGGCCGGCAGCAGGCTGAAGCGGGCCACCACCCGCAGCCAGTCGATCGGTGCGGGGCTGAGCGAGGCAGCATGGATCACGATGCCCAACCAGTGGCCCAGATGCCAGGCCCCATCGGCGGTGGCCCGCTGGGGCCGCCCCTGGGTCCAGCGGGCGTGGGCGATGGCGCGGCGGCAATCGGCTCGGTGGGGATCGGTGCAGCTCAGCAGCTCAGGGCAGCCGGTGGCGTCGTAGGCGGCGGCGCAGCTGAGGCGCACGGTTTTCAAGCGCCGCAGCCGCTGCCGCTGCTCAACAGGCAGCGCCGGCGCCAGGCGAGCCAGGTCGAGCAGGTGGTTGAGGTTCATCCACTGATCGGCGGCCGCATGCAGGCAGCCATGCTCAAAGGCATGGTGGCGGCCCAAGGTGGGCAAGGCTTTGCCATTGAGGCTCACCATCTCCCGCTCCAGCCAGAGGGCCTCAAAACTGGGGTGGGGTGCGCGCCCGGTGGTGAGGGCCCAGTGCAGATCCAGCCAGGGGCTGCCGGGGCGGTGCAGGCTGAGCTCGTGGCCCACCCAGCGGCAGTAACGGCCCCAAAACGAGCTGAGATCGCGGGGAAACATCCCCGGCGGGCTGGTATAGCCCAGCCCCTCGAGCACGGCCACCGCGGCGGGGACATCCCCTGGGGCCACGAGCAGGTCGAGATCGCCACCGCCCCGGCCCCAGGCCTGGCCGGTGGTTTGCACGGCCAGGGCCGGACCCTTGAGCAGCAGGGCGCGCAGGCCGGAGCGCTCCAGGGCCGGCAGCAGCTCCAAGGCCAAGGCGATCAAGGGCAAGGCCAGCCGTTGCTGGTGGCGGCCCTGCTGCGCCAGTTGGGCCGCCATTGGCGGCGGAAGGCCGAGCGCTGCCGCGTGGGGGGCCAGCACGATCGCTAGCCGATGGCGGCCCACCGCGCCTAGGGCCAGCTCCTGACCCAAATGGGCCAGGGCGCTGGCCGGTGGCGAGGCCTGTGGACTCACCACTGGATTCAAGACCTGGTGCAGAGCTTCCACCAGGGCTGGTCTGGCCCTGGCCAGCTCAAGGAGATGGGCCCTGGCTGCGGGGATCGCGCTCGGTTTTGCCCCCCGTTCCTCAACCAAGGCCAGCTCCACCCCAGGTCCCACCGTCGGCACGGGGGGCCTGCGCCGGTGGTCGATGCCACGGTCGCCGCCTCAAGGGTTGGCGCATATCCGGGCCTGACGAGGGGATGGCGCCCCATCTTGACGCTCCATGGCCGTCAGGCAGAAGCGCTCGGAATACAGGAGATGGGGCATGGAGCAGCAGAGGGAGCAGGGCCAAGACGGGGTGATCGCCCGCTCGGCGGTGCCGATGGCGCGGCGGCTGGCCTGGATGATGTCGCTGCGCCCCTGGCTGGGCTGTTGTAGGCGTTACCGTGCCACGGCTGCGACTCGATGGCCAAACCGCACCAGCCCATCGGGCGGTTCGTCACTTGCCGCAGTTTTCGCATGGTTTGGCCCTTTTCGGTCCCGACGGGGCTGCTTGTGCTTGCGTAACCCCCGACCAACAAAAAAGACCCCTTGCGGCGCAAGGAGTCTGACAGGATGGAGCCAAGCGGATTCGAACCGCTGACCCCCTGCATGCCATGCAGGTGCTCTACCAGCTGAGCTATGGCCCCGTAGGACGCAAATGGCTGCCGAAACGCTGGAATGAAACCTTAGGAGGATTCATTGTTTCTGCTGACCCTGGGGCCGTGCCTTGCGCTTCGTGAGCTTACAACGTGGCGGTGCCCTGACCTTGGCGGTGGCCTCCGCTTAGCGGGGAGCCGGGGGGTGGGGCGCTGTCACACCTGGCGCCAGACCGCCACCAGGCGGCCCTGCACCAGCACCTGATCGGGGGGCAACACGATCGGGGCGTAGGCCGGGTTGGCGGCCTCGAGGCGCACCTCGCCGCCGCTGCGGTGGTAGTGCTTGAGGGTGGTACCGCTGCCCGGCACCGCAGCGCAGACGATGGTGCCATTGCGGAGGCGGGTTGGATCGTGCACCGGTTCCATCAGCACCAGATCGCCATCGGCGATGTGGGCCTCCACCATCGAGTCACCGTTGACGGTGAGGGCGAACAGGCCGCGGGTTTCGAGCACCGGCGCCAGGTCGAGGCGTTCCTTGGCGTCGTCGAAGCTTTCAATCAGGCCGCCGGCGGCCACCGCCCCCAGCACCGGAATGCCGCTGGCCTGGCCGCCCAGCAGCTGCAGGGTGCGGGCCTGGCCCTCCTGCCAGGTGATCCAGCCCTTCTGCTGTAGGTGGCGCAGCCGGCTCTGGATCGGTGCCGGCGAGCGCAGCCCCATCGCCTCCATCATCTGGCGGATCGAGGGGCTGTGGCTGTGGCGGTGGATGTAGGTGCCGAGCCAGTCGTAGAGCTCCTGCTGGGCGGTGGTCAGGGGCTGCTGGTCGGAGTGGGGCACCGGGAACGGCCATCGCTGATACAGGTGTACCGCTTCGCTGTCACTTTGTCCAGTTCCGCTGGCGCTGGCCGCCGCCTAGGGGCTCGAATCCAGGCCTGGCAAAGGCGGCGGCGACGCCAGGCGGGGCAGCCCCGGGGCGGGCAGCCCGACAGCACCGAACAGCTCGGCCAGGGCCGCGATGCGCTCGGCTGCAGGCTCCGGGCCCAGGTTCCAGAGGCTCTCCAGGTAGAAAAAGGCCACCCCAAGGCCCCGCTCACGGTTGGCCTCAACCTTCTGGCGGATCAGCCCGATCGGATTGGGACGGTTGCGCAGGCCGCTCATCAGGGCAATCGCCGTGGGGATACGGCGCTGGGTCTGCTGCACCTCCGGCCGGCTGAGCTGGGGCAGATAGCTCTCGAGATCCGAACGGTAGATCTGGATCAGCAATTCATCGGCAATGCCGCGCTGCACCCAGCCGCGCCAGTCCTGCAACTGCATCTTGTAGGCGAAGGCGTAGTAGTTGGGCGAGATCGAGACGATTGTTCCGGGCCGTGTCCTGCGCACCGCCCTGGCCAGGCGCTCCATGAAGGCGGTGAGGCGATCGGCTCGCCACTTAACCCAGGCAGCGTCCTCGGCATTGGCGGGGGGTTCACGGCCGGTTTCCTTGCGGTAGAGCGCCACGGTGTAGGGGTCGTAGCCGAACTCCCGCGGCAGGCTCATGTGGTCGTCAAACTGAATGCCATCGGCGTCGTACTTGCCCACCACCTCCAGCACCAGGTCGGTGATCAATTGCTGCACCTCCGGCCGGAAGGGATTGAGCCAGGCCACCTCCCCGGCGGCGCTGATCGAGGTGAGCCCACCATCGCGCTTGCTTGTCAGCCAGGCTCGATGGCGCTTGGCCAGCTCCGAATCCGGCGGTGCCATCAAGCCGAATTCAAACCAGGGCACCACAAGCAGGCCCCGACTGCGGCCGGCGGCGATCAGCTCGGCGAGGATGTCCTGCCCCTGCAGCCCTCGATAGGTGAAGTTCTGCAGTTGGCGCCCCTCGCTGACGCGGCTGGGGTAATAGGCCATGCCGCCGTTCCAGACCACCACATAGAGCCGGTTGAACTGCAGATCGGCCAATTGATTCACGGTGGCCAGCATGCGGCTGCGATCCCGCAGCACCGGCATGTCGTTGGCGGTGAGCCACACGCCCCGCAGTTCACTCCGCTGGCCAGGCGGCTGGCCAGGCGGCTGCGGAGCGAGGCTGGGCGGGGCGAGGCTGGGCTGGGAGAAGCTCGGCAGGGGCCCAACCGCCGCCCCCACCAGCGTCAACAGCCCAGTCAGCCGGATCACCCCTACCAGCAGCAGGGACGGCATTAGGCAGAGGGGCCGTCGCGTGCGCGCCATCGGCCCAATTTAGGCAGAAGCGGAATTCAGAGTCCGCCCAACAACGCCGCCAGCAGCGCTTGCTGCACATGCAGCCGATTTTCGGCCTGGTCAAAAATACGGCTGGAGCTGCCCTCCATCGCACCGGCGCTGATCTCCAGCCCCCGGTAGGCCGGCAGGCAGTGCAGCACGATCGCCCGGGGATCCGCCTCCGCCATCAGCTCCTCGTCGAGGCACCAGCCCGAGAAGGCCTGCTGCCGGGCCGCCTTTTCCTCTTCCTGGCCCATGGAGGCCCACACATCGGTGTAAACGGCGTGGGCGCCCCGCACGGCCGCCACCGGCTCATGCAGCACCTCCACGCTGGCCCCGTGGGCGGCCGCGAGCTGGCGGGCTTGCTCCAGCAC
The DNA here is from genome assembly GCA_903858015.1 of uncultured cyanobacterium. Lineage (GTDB taxonomy): Bacteria > Cyanobacteriota > Cyanobacteriia > PCC-6307 > Cyanobiaceae > Cyanobium. The sequence continues at coordinate 7,996 of CAIOGZ010000009.1, read as the reverse complement.
CGCCGCGCTGGGCTCGAATCCCACTGGACAACCAACCCGCACCTGCACCCCCAGCAGGGCGCCGCAGAGCATCAGCGAATGGGCCACGTTGTTGCCGTCGCCCACGTAGGCGAGGGTCAGGCCGGCCAGATCCTTGGCCGCCGCGCCGAAGGCTTCCTGCAGGGTGAGAAAATCGGCCAGGGCCTGGCAGGGATGCTCCCGGTCGGTGAGGGCATTGACCACCGGGATCGAGGCCCAGTGGGCGTAGGCGTCCAGGTCGGCCTGGGCGAAGGTGCGGATCGCCAGGGCATCGCAGTATCGGCTCAGCACCCGGGCCGTGTCCGCCACCGGTTCGCCCCGGCCCACCTGGCTCACGGTGGGCAGCAGGTCGATCGTTTGGCCGCCCAAGCGGGCCATGGCCACCGTGAAACTCACCCGGGTGCGGGTGGAGGCCTTGCTGAAGATCAGGCCGAGGGTTTTACCGCGCAGGTCGATGCGGCTGCGGCCTTGCTTGAGGCTGGCGGCCAGATCCAGCAGGGCCCGGGTCTGGTCGGCGCTGATGTCCGCCGAGGAGAGGTAGTCCCTGCCCGCGAGGGCGGCCAGGCAGGCAGGCGCGCTGGAGACAGCCATCGGTCCATCTCAAAGAACCCTTATCCGAGATCGGGGGCCCCGCCGTCAAGGGGGGGGGCGCCAGGGGCGCCGCCAGGGGCGGGCGTGGTTCATTGAGCCAGAGGCGCAGCATCAGCCGCGGCGCGTTGGGGTCGTCTTGGTAGGCATCGCGATCGTGGGCCACCTTGTGGTTGTCGATGAACAGCAGATCCCCGGGCGCCATGGCGAAATCGTGGCGCAACTGCGGATCATTGAGGGCGGCATCGAGGGCATCGAAGGCATCACGATCGAGCGGCCCCAGCGGTTCGCCGATCCGCTGCTGGCCCGTTTCGATCCAATAACGCATGTAGCGCAGGGTGGGGCCATCGCTGGCCTCAGTGAAGACCGGAAAGCGGTTGGCCTTGATCGCGGCCAGGTCGTGGCGGGAGCCAGGCGTCACCAGGTCGCGGTGGAAGCAGCGCTTGAGGCGCTGCAGCAGGGCGGGGTGGGTTTGGGCCAGCTGGTCATGCACCGCTACCACCGAGACCAGCCGGGAGCCACCCCCCAGCGGCGCCTGGCGGATGCAGGCCAGGCCCACCCAGCGGGGATGGGTCTCCAGGCGGGAGCTGTCGGTGTGCACCGTGGTGGAAGCATGGGTTTGGGAAACCGGAATCGCCTGCTCCCGCTAGGACCCTCCCAGGTCGGTGACCTCATAGAGCGCGCCGTAGGTGGTGTCCAGCTCGCCGATGCAGCAGCCGATCGCCAGGTAGAGCTGCCGTAGCGCTGGCCCATCGAGCTGGCCAAGCCCCCGCAGCAGCGCCACGCCGCTGCCGTGCCGCAGTTCGCTGATCAGGGGCTGGCACCAGGCCCGCAGGCTGGCCGGATCGGCTGCGGCCAGGCTGGCTTCAGCGGCAAAGATCCAAGCGTTGCTGCTGGCGAGATCGGCGGCGCGCCAGGCTTGAAACCGCTTGCTGGGGGCTGTCATGCCTGCACTTGAAACAGTAGATGAAGGGGGGTGCCGCGCAAGGGGCCGAAGAAGGCTGGATCCAGGTTGATGTGGTCGTCGCTCACCCCCAGTTCTTCGATCAGCGGCATGCGGGTCCAGCCGCTGCGGCGTAGGAGTCGGTTGTAATCCTCCAGGGTCTTGTGCCTGGATCGGATCGCGTTGCTGATGCCGTCGCGGCGCCAGATCCGGCCTTCAAGCAGTTGGTCGCTGCTGCCCAGCTAGGGGTGGTTGCCAGGCTCGATGTAAAAGGGGGCCTCGGCTGGCCGTAGAAAGGCGAGGCTGGGATGGGGCACGGTGAAGGTGAAGGATCCACCGGGTCGCAGCGCCTGACGCACCCAGCCGAGCACCTGCTCGGTGGCCTGGAGATCGAGGTAGTTGAACAGAAAGACGGCCACGGCCGCATCGCAAGTGCCGCTGGGCAGCTGGGCTGGATCGGCCAGGTCAGCCACGCTGTAATGCAGCGGTCCGCCCTGGTCGCTCGCCAGCGCAGCCGCTTGCTCCCGGGCGGCTTCGACCATCTGCTCGGAGAGATCGAAGCCATCAATCCGGGCCGGCTTGGCCGCGGCCAATTGGCGGCCCACCAAGCCTTCGCCGCAACCCAGATCCCACAAATGCAGCCCGCTGACGTCACCCAACACCTCGATCACGCGGGGTCTGGCGGTGAAGTCGCTGAGGATCACTGGCCCGTTACGGCGCCAGCTGGCGACGGAGGCGTTGTAAAGCTGGCGGTTGTTCAGGTCCATGGTTGTGCGGGTGGGGTCCAGCCGATCGGTTGTGTTGCCCCGGCCTATGGAGATGGGCAAGTTTGTTGTGGTATCCCGGCCTGCCGCGATGGCCAGGTCGGCCCGGCTGGTCGAGCTGGCGGCAAAGTCCACGGCGATAGCCCTGATGGTGGCCTGGCGGCAGCAGCGATCCAGATCCGGGTGGGGGATGCCCAAGATCCAGTCGGGTTCGATGCCGCTGTGGCGTAACTTTTCAAGTTCGTCTGCTTCGTAGTGGCCATATTGCTCGGTGAAGTTGGCAAGCAGATCTCGCGGTGCGCCGGGTTTTCATGGCGTGAGATCAGGGCTGTGAGATAGCGGGCAAAGTGAACTGAATAGCCGCAGTCATGCTGGGCAAAGTCCATCAAGGCGAGCTGGGGGGCGGGCAAACTAGCCGCTGCAAGGGCCTGAGGGTCAGGATGCTGGACGGCCCGATGGCCTAGGACTGGGCCTGGGCCGCCAGATCCGGCCCACACTATTCTGGATTTTGGCCAGCAATAGGTGCCAGCATAGGCATTTCCCCGAGGGATCCTGTTGCCGCGAACACCGGGCCAATGAATAGGCTCAAGCTGCCCATTTAAAGCCGCTCCTGGCTTGCCTGCAAACGAATGTGGGCCCCGATCCTTGCTCAGACCCGCTTGCCTTCATCCCATGGCCGGCTTAGGCGGCCATGGCGCGTTCATGCAGCCACGACCAGAAGGAATCCCGCAAGGCAAGGGCTTTGCGCATGCCCTTGGCCAGATCGGCCCGGCCCTCGGCTGTAGCGGCGAAATCGCTGGCAATCGCTTTGAGGGTGGCCTGGTGGTGGTCGTCGACGGCGGTATGCAGCGGGAAGAAAACGGCGTCTTCCGGCTGGAGGCTGCCGAGCTTGTTGATTGCGTCAACGAAGGGTTGGTAGATGGTCTGCACAATCGTTTCGGTGCCAAGGCCCAGGACCCCGAGGGCTTCGGCGGCTGAGCCCGTGTTCAAGATGGCGAGAAATTGTTCGCGCCAGCAGACCACCTCGATGTGGTCGTCCACTGCAGCGGTGTTGCCCACGCCGATGGCATTGCGAAAGAGCTTGAATAGTTCAGGGTGGGGAATGCCGATGATCCATTCAGGCTGAACTCCGCATTTCTTAAGTTCCAGCAGCTCTTCTTCCTTGTATTGACCCGACTCCTCCGTGAGGTTTTCGAGCAGCGCTTTTCGATGCTCATGCTTTTCCAGCTTGGAGATGAGGGCGGTTAGATAGCGGGGAAAATGGGCGGAGTAGCCATAGTAGTTCTGGGCAAAATCAGCCAGGGCGCCATGGAGGGAGGGGAAAGCTCCTGTTGCCATCGCATTAAGATAGGCGTGATTCACGGCGCGGTGCTGTAGGGCCTCCTGGGCCAGATCGTCGACGCACTGGGCTGGGCTACGGCGATCTTGGGCGGCTTCGTCGTTCAGCCGGCTGGCCTGGAGGCTCGCTAGCCGGCTGATCAGGGTTTGGAGATCGCTGGGAGCTGCGCAGAATTGGGCCAATGCGGTTTCCCGCTCAAAAGCCAGCACTGTGCAGGGCGTAAGTGCTGTAACGGTTGCGGTGCGGGGTCGATGATCGAGACAGGCAACCTCACCAACAACATCTACGGGCTGAAGCCGAAAGATTTTGTTGTTTTTGGTGCCACCTAGCTCGCCGCTCTCCACCAAATAGAGGATGTGATCAACATCATCTTGATTGATCAGGCACTCACCGGCGGCGAGAGATCTCTCCTGGCCGATGCTGTTCATCCGCTCCTGAGTGCTCAGGGGTAAATCCGCAAAGAGTGCCATGGGCAAGAATAGACTAGGGATGGGCTTTGATTGAACTAGGATTGGCCTAGAAGATTCACCTAGAAGATCGACCTATAAGATTGGTCTAGAAGATTGAAGCGGAGTGCTTGGGCGTGGTAAATTACATATTGAATGGCTCAGTCGCGGCCGGCGGCGGCAAAGGCGTCGGTGCCGCCAGTTTTGAGCCTGGTCTTGGCATCGTAATCACCGAGCACGGCTGAGGTTAGGCCGAAATCGGTAATGGCCAAGAGCACTAAAGGAGCATCACTAGAGCTGTTGCGGCTCTGGTGCACAATCCAGCGGGGAACATAGGCAACGCCTCCCTGTTCAAGCGGCACGGTTTGGTTATCGATCAAGATTTCCCCCTCACCTGAAAGCAGTACGAAGATGGATTCGTGGGCATGGCGATGTTTTTCGTTGCAGGCTCCCGGCGCAATCGTGACCAAGCGAGGATCCATCACCTGCAAGCCCTGGAAAGGGAGCTTGCGGACTTGGAAATCAATGCCTAACTTCCCATTCTTATTTGCATAGTGGGATTGGGCGAGTTCAGAGTCCGCTGCTGGAAGGGACCAGGTACAGGCTGAAGGCTCCGGAGGGCTGGTGCGGGTACTGCCAACACTGGCAAGCAGCGACTGGAGATCCACGAACCAAAAACAAGCTTCCCTGCAACCTTAGTGATTAAGCCTAGTCCTGTCAATCGATACGATACTGGCCCACACAAAGAAGCCTTAAGAAAAACATAGCGGCGACAACGAGGCAGGCGAGGTATCGGGGGCTACCGCGCTAATCGCTAACCCCCGTTGGGTTCGGGATGATTAACCAGGCATCGCACTGCTGGCGAGCAGGTTTTTGAGTTCATCGCCTTCGATGACCTCCTTTTCAAGGATCTTGCCGGAGATGTCGTCCAGCAGGCTGCGGTTGTGGCGCAGGATCGCCAGCGCCCGGTCATGGGCGCGATCCACCAGGCCCCGCACTTCCCTGTCGATCGCCTGGGCGGTGGCATCACTCACCGAGCGGCGGGGATTGTTGGTGCCGCCGAGGAAGCGGCCGCCGCCTTGCTTGTCGTAGGCGAGCGGGCCGAGGGTGTCGCTCATGCCATAGGTGCCCACCATCTGCTCGGCGATATCGGTGGCGCGCTGCAGGTCGTTGGCGGCACCGGTGGTGACTTCGCCAAACACGATCTCCTCGGCGCTGCGGCCGCCCAGCAGGGTGGCGATCTGGCCTTCGAGGTCGTCCTTGGAGTTGAGGAAGCGCTCCTCGGTGGGCAGCTGCAGGGTGTAGCCCAGGGCGCTCATGCCGCGGGGCACGATCGAGATCTTGGCCACCTTGCTGCCACCGGGCATCAGGTGGCCCACGATCGCGTGGCCGACCTCATGGAAGGCCACCACTTTCTTCTCATCGGCCTGCAGCACCCGGCTTTTCTTCTCCAGGCCCGCCACCACCCGTTCGATCGCTTCATTGAGGTCGGCCTGCTCCACGGCGGTGCGTTTGACGCGGGCCGCCAGCAGGGCGGCTTCGTTGACCAGGTTGGCCAGATCGGCACCGGCGAAGCCACTGGTGGCCTGGGCGATCTTGTCGAGATCCACCGATTCGGACAGCTTCACCTTGTTGGCATAGATGCCGAGGATGGTGCGGCGGCCGGAGAGGTCGGGGCGATCCACCAACACCTGCCGGTCGAAGCGGCCGGGCCGCAGCAGGGCCGCATCGAGCACCTCGGGTTGGTTGGTGGCCGCCAACACGATCACCGGCTTGTCCTTGGAGGCGAAGCCATCCATTTCGGTGAGCAACTGGTTGAGGGTCTGCTCCCGTTCGTCGTTGCCGCCCACGACGCCCATCGAGCCGGCACGGCTCTTGCCAATCGCATCGAGTTCGTCAATAAAGATAATACAGGGGGCCTTTTTCTTGGCTTCCTCGAACAGATCCCGTACCCTTGCCGCGCCGGCGCCGACAAACAATTCAACGAATTCGGAGCCGCTGATAATAAAGAAAGGCACCCCCGCTTCGCCAGCCACAGCTTTGGAGAGCAGGGTTTTACCGGTGCCTGGGGGACCCACCAGCAGCACGCCCTTAGGAATGCGGGCACCGATGGCGGCGTAACGCTCGGGGGTTTTGAGAAAATCAACGATCTCGGTGAGCTCCGTCTTGGCCTCATCCACGCCAGCCACATCGGCGAAGGTGACCCGGGATTCTTCATCGGGCACATACACCTTGGCCTTGCTCTTGGTGAAGCTCAGGGCCCCCTGGGCGCCGCCCATGCCGCTGCGGCGGGCAAAGAATTGCAACACCCCGATAAAGATCAAGGGCGGCACCACCCAGCTCAGCAAGGTGGTGATGAAGCTGGGCTTGCGGGGCGGGGCCGCCGCGAACTCCACACCGTGCTGCTCCAGTCGCTGGGGCAGCTCCATGTCGAAGATCGGCGTGGTGGCCAGCACGGTGGGGGCCCCTTCGGCCGGTGCCTTGAGCAGCTCGTAGCGGATCTGATCCGAGGTGATGTAGGCCCGCTTGACGTTGTCGGCGTTCACCTGGTCGATGAACAGCGAGTAGGGCACCCGAGGCACCTGCATGGCCGGGTTGGGCAGGAAGTTGCTGGCCAAAAGCAGCAGGCCAAAGCCGATCAGCAGCAGGTTGATCAGGCCGAAGCGCCGGCTGGGGCGGTTGTCGTCCTGGCGGATGGCCATGCGGCGTAGGAAGTGGAGTGGCGCCAGGCTAGGCGCGTGTGCCACCCGCCGGATCGCCCCTAGGTCGGGAGAACCGTATGGCACTGCCCACCCCCTGGCTTGACCATCCCCATGTGCGGCCGCTTCGCCCTCACCACCGCCCTCGATGCCCTGCTGCCCCGGCTGCAGGGCCCCATCCCCGCTGGTCTGGCGGAGCACTACGCCCCCCGGCCCCAAGTGCGGCCGGGCGAGCCGTTGCTGCTGCAACGTCAGGAGCACGGCAGGCTGGCGGTGGGGCTGGCGCTGTGGGGCCTGGTGCCGGAGTGGTCGAAGGATCCGCTGGCCCTGCGGCGGCCGATCAACGCCCGTTGCGAAACGTTGGCGGAGAAGCCCTTCTTTCGGGGGGCCTGGCGCCATCGTCGCGCCCTGCTGCCAGCCGATGGCTTCTATGAATGGCAGAGCCGCCGCGACCCGGCCAGCGGCAAGGCCTGGAAGCAGCCCTGGCTGTTCCGGCGCCGCGACCGCGCCCCCTTCTGGCTGGGGGGACTGTGGGATCGCTGGTGCGGCGCCGATGGTGGTGAACTCGAAAGCTGCGTGGTGCTCACCACGGCCCCCAACGACCTGTTGCGGCGGGTGCACGACCGCATGCCGGTGCTGATTCCCGATGGGCTGGAGGAGGCCTGGCTGGCCGCCGCCGATGGCCCCGGTCTACGGGCCCTGGAGCCGTTGATGGCGCCGTGGGAGCCGGCCGCCTGGGAGGCGGTGAAGCTGGAGCCGGGCAGTTTGCGGCCGCTGCCGCCGGCTCGGACGACGCGCCAACTGGATCTGCTCGCTCTGCCAGACGCCGATAGATGCTTCCCCCCCTAGATCAGGGCTGCGCGAACTATGCCGAGTTTTCCGTAGTCGGAACAGCCATCTCCCTTGTCGCAACCGATGCTGCTGGCCTGGCCGCAACGCCAGAGACGATTTTCAAGATGTCCATTATTTGGCGCACTTCTAAACTTATTAACTGACACCTGAGCTGGCCAACTCACTTCTCGACTGCCTGGCCTACTCCTAGACTACCTGACTCATACCTAAGGAACCTCTGATCAAGACGGCTTTATCCAAAGAATCTAATCTCATTCTCCTCAGTGAGACGACAATGAGCAGATTTTCCACGGATTTCGCTCACAGCAGTCCCTGCAAAGAGGTTCAGGCAGTTTCCACCACGCGTT
>CAIOGZ010000008.1 GCA_903858015.1 uncultured cyanobacterium | reverse complement strand
CTACGCCAGCGCTGGCTCATCCACAACGGCGATCAGCTTCATGGGCTCGCCCGCCAGCGCTGGCAGCGCCAGCTCCACCTGGCAGATGCTGGCCGCCGAAACGATCGGCACTGCCAATAAGATCCTCTGGCGCTATAACCCCACCGGCCAAGTGCATCTATGGGCGCTTGATTCCAACTGGGCCTGGACAGGCGCCGACACCGGCCTCGTGGATCCCAACTCCAGCGCCGGCTGGGAACTGGAGTCTTCCTTCCAGCTTGATCTCAACAGTGATGCGATCATCGGTGCGCCCTTCACTGCGATCGAATCGCAGGGCAACACCAGCCTTGTTCGCCATCACAGCAGCGGCCAGCCCTACGCCAGCGCTGGCTCATCCACAACGGCGATCAGCTTCATGGGCTCGCCCGCCAGCCCTGGCAACGCCAGCTCCACCTGGCAGATGCTAGCCGCTGAAACAATCGGCACTGCCAATAAGATCCTCTGGCGCTATAACCCCACCGGTCAATTGCATGTGTGGGCGCTTGATTCCAACTGGGCCTGGACCGGCGCCGATACCGGCCTCGTGGATACCAACTCCAGCACCGGCTGGGAGCTGGAATCCTCCTTCCAGCTTGATCTCAATGGCGATTCGATCATCGGCACGCCCTTCACCGCGATCGAATCGCAGGGCAACACCAGCCTTGTTCGCCATACCAGCACCGGCCAGCCCTACGCCAGCGCTGGCCCATCCACAACGCCGATCACCTTCATGGGCTCGCCCGCCAGCCCAGGAAACGCCAGCTCCAGCTGGCAGATGCTGGCCGCTGAAACGATCGGCGCTGCCAATAAGATCCTCTGGCGCTATAACCCCACCGGCGAAGTGCACGTATGGGCGCTCGATTCCAACTGGGCCTGGACAGGCGCCGATACCGGCCTCGTGGACACCAACTCCAGCGCCGGCTGGGAGCTGGAATCTTCCTTCCAGCTTGATCTCAATGGCGATGCGATCATCGGCACGCCCTTCACCGCGATCGAATCGCAGGGCAACACCAGCCTTGTCCGCCATAACGGCACCGCCCAGCCCTATGCGAGCGTTGGCTCATCCGCGACGGCGATCAGCTTCATGGGCTCGCCCGCCAGCGCAGGCAACGCCAGCTCCACCTGGCAGATGTTGGCCGCTGAAACGATCGGCGCTGCCAATAAGATCCTCTGGCGCTACAACCCCACCGGCCAAGTGCATATGTGGGCGCTTGATTCCAACTGGGCCTGGACCGGCGCCGATATCGGCCTCGTTGATCCCTTCTCCAGCGCCGGCTCTAATCTATTGGCACAGTTTGGGGTTGCGAACGGTTAGATTTTTTTTAGCAAGGCTAGCGGTCAGGACATTTTGATCAAGGGATTGCTGAAGCTTGTTTCGAAGATAGCGAGGCGCATCAAGGGCGATGCCGCACAGCTTGAAATGTCTAGAGCAGCGTCTACCAAGGCAACTCGTCCCCATTGGCATGCCAAAAGCCACCGGACGTTGCAAGGCTGAGCGCATCAATCCGCTCCAACAACCCCCGCACCGCCTGCTCCGGGGTGATGCCCTGGGGATGAAAGTTCGTCATCCGGGTGCTCACCAGGCCGGGATGCAGCAGGGCCACGGCAATCCCCCGGGGTTGGAGATCGATGGCAAGCGACTTGCCCGCCATGCAGAGGGCCACCTTCGACATGCGGTAGCCATAGGAACCGCCGGAGCTGTTGTCTGCGATCGAGCCCATGCGGCTGGTCATCAAGATCAGCTTGGATCCAGGCCGCAGCTGGCCCAGCAGGTCCCGCGTCAGCCGCAGCGGGCCGAGGGCATTGACCTCAAACTGGCGCCGCAGACTGTCCAGATCCAGGCCATCGAGGCTGGTGGATTCCAGGATGCCGGCGTTATGGATCAGGCCGTCGAGCGGCAGGCAGCCAAGCCGCTCCACCAAAGCGGCAATCGCGGCTTCCGAGCTGATCTCCAGCCCAGGCTCGATGCGAACCCCCAGGCCCTCCAGTTCGGCCGATGGGGTGCGGCAGGTGGCGACCACGGTGTCGCCGCGGGCCTGCAGCTGGCGGCAATACTCCAGTCCGATGCCGCGGTTGGCACCGGTGATCAGGTAGGTGGCCATGGTGATCGAGGCAATGGGACGCAAGCCAGCCGGCAGCATCGCAAAACAAACGCTGCCGGGCTGGCCGTGGCAGCGCAATAACGAGGCCCTGGCCCTGAAGCGTGGAGCGCGACCCCAACTCCGCCCCGCAAACTCCGCCCTGCGAAGTGCGACGACCAAGCTTGGGCGGTTGCCCCTGGAATCGAGTGGAGTGGATTGTCAGCCAACTAGTCGCGCTGGTGATCCTGCAACCTCCCTTCGGAGGCCCTGCTACTCCATACCCTAGTCGCTGCGATTTGCTAGACAGCTAATAAGCTATTCCCTTCCGGATGCCGCTCCGCCCGGCCACCGATTCACTGCTGAGTCCAGAGCCTGGCAAATGGGCCCACAAGGCGAGCCGCCAACCCATCCAAACCCCAACAATAAGATAGATTAATCCAACAAGATTCCTGGACATCAACCGCTAACCTTGCCCCATCATTTAGCAGCCCCGTACGGCCATGGTCAACCATCTAGAAGCCGACGCCCAACGGCCAGCCCCCTCGGTGGACTGCGGCACCGATCCCGTCGGCTCCCTGGTGGCAATGTTTGTGGGCATGGTGCAGCAGGGCAGGGCCCAGAAGGGCCAATGCCCGGTGCTGCGGCCCGTGTTTCTGAAGCCCCATGGCGTCGTGCGCGCGCGATTCGAAGTGCTTCAGGATCTGCCGGCCTTGCTTAGCGTCGGACCATTTATTGCTGGCGCAACGTACGATGCCTGGTTGCGTTTTGCCTCCGACACGTTGCCATCAAGTAGCGACTGGAAGCAAACAACCGGCATTGGCATCAAGCTCTTTGGGGTGCCTGGCGAGAAGCTGTTCGGACAACCAGGGGAGACAACAATTGATTTCACGATGCAGAACTTTGATGTATTTTTCGTCGACACCGCAACGGAAATGTGTGCCTTCACGCGGGCTGGCGTCGTAGAAGGTGATTACGACTCCTATCTCAATGAGCATCCAAAAACAAGAGAGATTCTCGATGAGATGGCAAAGCCCATCCCCAGCGCCCTCGCCATCGACTACTGGAGCGTACTGCCCTACGCCTACGGCGCTGGCCAGTTCTGCAAGTTCAAACTAGAGCCCACCGCCGACGCATACCCGTTGACGGCGCAGCCAAACGACCCCTACTATCTGGCGGTCGACCTTGCCGAACGTCTCGCAAAGAGCGAAGTTCGCTTTAAGTTCTGCGTGCAGCTGCGCACCGATCCGGACCGGGAGCCCCTGGATGCGGCCACCGTCCGCTGGGAGGAGTCCGTATCTCCGGCGATTCACATCGCAGATCTGATCTTGCCGCAGCAGGATGTCAACGAGCGCGGCCAGGCGACCTATGGCGAAAATCTCTCCTTCAACATGTGGCGGCTGCCGCCGCAGCTAGAGCCGCAAGGATCGATCGCAGCGGCTCGCAAACTGGTCTACGCCGCATCCGCCGCCTACCGCCGCAACATCAATGGTGTTCCCGATGGCGAACCGGCGACACCGCGCCCCGATGCCGGCAATCCTGCTTGCCTGGACAGCCGGATTGTGCGGGCCCGCATCCATCCCGGCATCGGAATCGCCCGGATCGGTGATGCCAAAACGTCTTTCTTTGTGGGCCCCGAGGTCGAGCAGCCGCAGCCGCTAGCGCCAGGTGCCTATCGCGATGCCGACGGCGCACTCAAGCGTCAAGCCGCCCGTTTCCATATCTACGCTTACAATGCAGCTGGGCAAGTGGTGCGTGAACTTAGCTCCGATAGCGCGGATATCGTTTGGACCGTTCACGTTGCCAATCGCAAGGCCCAATGGTATCAATTTCAAGCCGCACTAGATATTCCAGAGGCGGCCGAGATGACGGTGCCGCTACGCAACCCCGATCTGCAGGGCGAGGGCCGCAACCAACTTGCGATCGATGCCGGCCCAGTCAGCATTAGCGGCACCAACAGCCACGGTGAAGCCTACCAATTTAACCGGGGCAACTTCAAAGGCACGCCGGTATCGCTTGGCGAAGCCCAGACCGATGAGCAGGGTTGTCTTCTGGTCCTCGGCGGACTCGGTGTTTCCGCATCTCCCAATTCGGCTCCTGTCTATATTCCAAGCGATCCCAATAGCTTCAACAACGCCAACGACTGGTACGACGATATCAGCGATGGCACGGTGGATGCCATGGTGCAAATCAACGGCGAGACCATCCCTTGCGAGGGGGCTTGGGTGGTGGTGGCTCCCCCCAACTACGGGCCCGAGATCCTGGGCTGGCGCACCCTGGGCGACATGCTGGTTGACGTCTATACCGAAGCCGGTTGGATCGGGATGCCAGCAACGATCAGCTTTAGCCGTGATGTGTTCCCCGTATTACAAAGACTGAGCAATCTACAGTGGGTCAATGCCGGCTTTGCGGCCATGTTCGGCGGCGATGGTCCTCTTAACTTTGAGAATCCGGAGCTCATTGCCAAGTTATCCGCCAGCGGATTGGAGGGTCACGCCTATCAGGAGCTTCGTCTCACCGTATTCAACAGCTTCCGCCCCCACCCCCCAAGCGACGCAAACCTCCGGCCCTGGCCCTGGCTCTATGGGGATGCCTATGGCTCGTTCTCCGCCGACGCACCGAACAACAATCTCGGCCTCTCTAATGTGCGGCAATCGATCTTGAAGCGGTGGGTGGAGGGCGATTTCATCAATGATTGGGACCCAACCGTGAGCGCACCCCATAGCCTGGCCGAGGTCCCCCTGGCAGAGCAGCCCGCCATGCTCGACCGGGCGGCGGTGGAGTTCTGCCTGGCCGACGCCTTCCATCCAGGCTGCGAACTGACCTGGCCGATGCGTCACGCGACAATGTATACCGCGCCCTATCGAATACGCAGAGCAGCATCTGTCGTACCCGACTATGGCCAAGAGCTGAGCCAAGCGATTGCCCTCGCCGCCGGGGGGCCCTTGCCGGTCAGGGCCCGGGTACCTTGAGCCGCTGGATGGCCTTGCCATGGCAGGGCGATACGGCCTTCTGCCGCGCTGGCTACGACCCAAGCTACGATCCCTACCTACCCAGTTTCTGGCCCGCAAGAGTACCGAATCAAGTACTAACTGCTGAGGACTATGCCATCGTGATCGACCCAAGCCGGCCGCGGCCGGAGCGCATCGCAGCCATCAACCGCAGGGCCCAATGGTTACGGGCGATCTCCAATGCCCCGGCCCCGGACGTCATGATGCGCATGATTGCCCAATTTGGCGCCATGGGCATTGTGGAGCAACGACCAGGGCCGGCTAATGATCCAGACATCCCTAGCCTGCTGTATGTGGAATCGGTGGGGCCCGCCCATCAGCAACTGGAAGCCTCAAGCGCCGCCCTGCTGCAGGCGGCGGCCCCGGCAAAACTGACGCCGCTCCAACGGGCCGGTTTCCACGACGATGCCCAATTGGAAGAATTCCGGCGGGTGCGCTTCCAAGGTCGGCGCTGATTCGGCCCCCAACTCCATGCAGCAGGTCGACATTGTGATTGCCGGTGCCGGGCCGGCCGGATCCGTGGCGAGCCTGTTATTCGCCCGGGCCGGCCAACGGGTGCTGCTGCTCGATCAGATCAGCCCAACCGCAGCCAAGCTCGGCGATACCTTGGCACCGCAGGGGGCTGGGCTGCTGCAGCGGCTGGGCCTCGGCCCGTTGTTGCAACCGCCCCACCAGCCGATCCGCGGTCAGATCTCGCTCTGGGATGGGCGGGGTGAGCTCAGCACCGACTTCTTTGCCAGCATCCACGGCCCGGCCTGGCGCTTGGATCGCCCCCGCTTCGATCACGATCTACGCCTGGCGGCTGCCGCCGCCGGCGCAATCGTTGTCGAAGGCCATCTCGATGCCCTCCACCGCGACGCCACTGGTTGGCGCCTCAGCAGCGCTGGCCGCGCCTATCGCTGCCGCCGCCTCATCGACGCCACCGGTCGCAGCGCCTGGATTGCCCGGCGCCTGGGGGCACGGATCCAGCGCGATGATGATCAAGTCGGCCTCTACGGGATCTGGCGGCCCGCAAGCCCGATCGGCACCGACCGCACGCTGGTCGAGCGCTGCCCCGACGGCAGCTGGTGGTACGGCGCCAGGCTGCCCGACGGCCGCGCCATCGCCGGCCTGCACCTGAGCGCCCCTGCTGCCGCGCAACTGCGCCGTCTCCCCGCCGGCTGGAGCCAAGCGTTGGCCAGCACCCGCCTGATCCAACGCCACCTGGGCCGCAGCGCAAGGCCGGCCCTGCTGCCAGCGCACAGCGCCAGCGGCAGCGTCACCCACCCTTGCGACGGCGAAGGCTGGCAGGCGATTGGCGATGCCGCCATGGCCTTCGATCCGATCTCCGGATTTGGCTTGCAAGCCGCCATCCAAGATTCCAGCTGGCTGGCTGAGGGTGTGGATGATCAAGAACGCCACCGCCGCCGCCAGGCCGTGCGAGCGGCGTATCAGCGCAGCATGCTTGAAACCAAGACGTAGCTAGTTGGCTGGCTGGCTAGCTGGCTAGCAACAACCGCTTGCCCACAGCTGGCCGCAGCTCAACCCAGCGCCGCAAACACGTCCCGGAAGGCGGCGATTGTGGTGTCGATGTCGGCGTCGCTGTGGGCCAGGGAGGTGAAGCCCGCTTCGTAGGAACTCGGGGCCAGGTAGATGCCCCGCTCCAACATCGCCCGGTGCAGCTTGCCAAACAGCACCGTATCGGTGGCCTTGGCCTGCTCGAAGTTGTGCACCGGCCCGTCGCAAAGGAAGAAGCCAAACATGGCGCTGATGCTGCCGCCGCTGATCGCAATGCCAGCGGCGCGGGCGGCGGCCTGGATGCCATCGCTGAGCCGCTTGGTGATCAACTCCAACCGCTCGTAGCTGCCGGGTTGCTTCAGCAGTTCGAGCGTCTTGATGCCGGCGGTCATCGCCAGGGGATTGCCGCTGAGGGTGCCGGCTTGATACATCGGGCCGGCCGGCGCCACCATCGCCATGATCTCGGCCCGGCCGCCGTAGGCGCCCACCGGCAGCCCGCCGCCGATCACCTTGCCCAAGGTGGTGAGATCGGGGGTGATGCCAAACTTCGCCTGGGCGCCGCCGTAGCTGATCCGGAAGCCGGTCATCACCTCATCGAACACGAGCAGGGCACCGTTGTCCTTGGTGAGTTCCCGCAGGCCCTCGAGGAAACCGGGTTCGGGGGTGATGAAGCCGGCATTGCCCACCACCGGCTCCAGGATCACGCCGGCGATTTCACCGGGGTTGGCGGCGAACAGGGCTTTGACCGCCTCCAGGTCGTTGTAGGGGGCGGTGAGGGTGGCGGCGGTGGTGGACTTGGGCACGCCGGGGGAATCGGGCAGGCCCAGGGTGGCCACGCCGGAACCGGCCTTGACCAGGAACATGTCGGCGTGGCCGTGGTAACAGCCTTCAAACTTGATCAGCTTCTCGCGGCCGGTGTAGGCGCGCATCAGGCGCAACACCGCCATGCAGGCCTCGGTGCCGGAATTGACAAACCGCACCATCTGCACCGATGGCACCGCCTCGATCACCATCGCGGCCAGCACATTTTCCAGTTCGCAGGGGGCGCCGAAGCTGGTGCCGTTCTCCAGGGCCGCCTGCAGGGCGGCGATCAGCTCGGGGTGGCTATGGCCGCAGATGGCGGGGCCCCAGCTGCCCACGTAATCGATGTAGCGGTTGCCATCCACATCCCAGGCATAGGCACCCTTCACCCGCTCGAACACGATCGGCTGGCCGCCCACCGATTTGAAGGCCCGCACCGGTGAGCTGACGCCTCCCGGCATCAACTTCTGGGCGGCGGCAAAGATCTCCTGGGAGCGGGTGGTGTTGAGCACAGGAGTCGAGACAAGCGCTGGGGAAGAAGCCGACAAGACGGGATCCGCGGACGGGGAATGATCAGGTCTTGATCAAGCGCCCACCATCCTGACCCAACGCCGAACATCTGGTCTAGGCCACGCCTGTACGCCACACCTTGACGCCACTCCACGACGCCACTGGTCGACGCCACTGGTCGACGCCACTGGTCGAGGCCACGCGGCCACTCCAATCAACCTCTTGAGTAAGTTCGCTGCGGCCGTGCCCCAATCTTTTTTGTCCGCCGTGACGCCCGCCCCGAGCCCCGCCCCGATCAACTGGGCCGCGATCGAGGGTTACTGCCGCGCCATCCTGCCGGCCCGGGGCGTGGTGGCGGCCCGCCAGGAGCTGCTCAGCTACGACTGCGACGGCCTCACCCTGCACCGCTGGCAGCCGCCCCTGGTGGTGCTGCCCGAAACCACCGAGCAGGTGGCGGCCCTGGTGCGCCTCTGCCACCGCGAAGGGGTGCCCTTCGTGGCCCGCGGCAGCGGCACCGGCCTCTCCGGCGGCGCCGTGGCCGAAACCCCCGCCCTGGTGATCGCCACCACCCGCATGCGCCAGGTGCTGGCCATCGACCTGGCCAACCGCCGCATCACCGTGCAGCCCGGCGTGATCAACAGCTGGGTCAGCCGGGCCGTAGCGGGCGATGGCTTCTACTACGCCCCCGATCCCTCCAGCCAGGTGGTCTGCAGCATCGGCGGCAACGTGGCCGAAAACTCCGGCGGCGTCCACTGCCTCAAGTACGGCGTCACCAGCAACCACGTGCTTGAGCTGGAGGTGGTGCTCCCCGATGGCACGGTCACCACCCTGGGCAGCGGCCTGGCCGAAACGCCAGAACTGGATCTCCGCGGCGTGTTCATCGGCAGCGAAGGCACCCTCGGCATCGCCACCGCCATCACCCTGCGGCTGCTGCGGGCCCCCGCCAGCGTGGCGGTGCTGTTGGCCGATTTCAGCTCGATGGAAGCCGCCGCCGAAGCGGTGCGGGGGATCACCGCCGCCGGCATCCTGCCGGCCGGCATGGAGATGATGGATCACCTCTGCATTGAGGCAGTCAACGACTACCTCGGCGAGCAGGAATACCCGGCCGATGCGGCCGCCGTGCTGCTGGTGGAACTCGATGGCCAGGAAACGGAGGTGACGCTGGCGCTGCAGCTGGCCAGTGACTGCTGCCGCCAGGCCGGAGCCCGCAGCCTGCGCCAAGCCCGCCAGGCCGACGACCGCGCCCGGCTCTGGCAGGGTCGCAAGTCGGCGATTTCAGCCCTGGGCCGCCGCTTCCCCAGCTACTACCTCCAGGATGGCGTCGTGCCCCGCAGCGCCCTGCCGGCGGTGATGCGGGCGATCGGCGAGCTGAGCGCCCGCTATGGCTTGCCGGTGGCCAACGTGTTCCACGCCGGCGATGGCAACCTCCACCCGTTGATCCTCTACCGCAGCGGTGATCCGGCCGTCGAGGAGCGGGTGCAGGAGCTGGCGGCGGAGATTCTGCGGCTCTGCATCGACGCCGGCGGCAGCATCAGCGGCGAACATGGCGTTGGTAACGACAAGCGTTGCTACATGGATTGGATGTTCAACCCCGACGACCTCGCCACGATGGTGCTGGTGCGCCAGGCCTTCGACCCCCAAGCCCTGGCCAACCCCAACAAAATCTTTCCCACCCCCAAAACCTGCGCCGAATCGGCGCGGCGCCAGGTCGAACTGCCGCAACTGGCCCAGGTAGATCTGTTCTGAGCTGGGTGGATCTGTTCTGAGCTGGGTAGCTCTGTTCTGAGCTGGTTGATCTCCTTGGATCCAGGCTGCTGGCCTTAGCGGGCCCGCAGCAGCAGGCTGGCGGCCATCGCATCGGGGGCCAGGATCTCGCAGGCGGCGCCTAGTTCGGCGGCGGCCTTGGGCATGCCGTACACAGCGCAGCTGGCTGCGTCCTGGGCGATCGTGTGCCAACCGGCCCGGCGCAGGGCCAGCATCCCCTTGCCGCCATCACGGCCCATGCCGGTGAGCAGCACCGCCTGGCCGGGGAAGCGCCAGTGCCGCGCCAGGCTTTGGAACAAAACATCCACCGAGGGGCGATAGGGCTCCTGCAGCGGTTCGGCCTGATAGGCGAAACGGCCATCGGCGCCAAGCACCAGATGGTCGTTGCTCACCGCGATCAGCACGGCCCCGGCCTGGGGCGCCTGGCCGGCCTCGGCGGCCCGCACCGGCAGGGCCACCTGGCCATCCAGCCAGCTCACCAGGCCGGGCGCGAACTGGGCATCGATGTGCTGCACCACCACCACGGCAGCCTTGAGGCCGCAGGGCAGGGGAGCCAGCACCGTGGCCAGGGTTTTGGGGCCGCCGGTGGAGGCGCCGATCGCGATCAGGGGCGGCCGGCGGCGGGCCGCGATCGGGGCGGCGGATCCGGCCGAGCTCGCCGGCCGGGCCGAGGCCGCCGGCCGGGCCGGGGCCGGCTTGCCACCCTGGAGGCGTTCGATCTGGGCGATCTTCTGCAGCAACTCCCGGCCGTTCTCCGCCGGCGAGCCGGTGAGCAGCGGCAGATTCACCACATCGATGGCCCCGTAGCCCATCGCCTCGAAGATCGGCCCGGAGGAGCGGCTCGCCTGGGCGGTCACGATCAAGATCGGGCAACGGGAGCGCTCCCGAATCCGTTTGCTGGTCTGCACCCCGTCGAGGTGCGGCATCACCAGATCCAACAGCACCAGATCGGGCTCATCGGCGGCGAAGCGGGCCAGGGCATCGAGCCCGTCGCGGGCGACCCAGGCGACGCTGTGCGCTCCATCGTGTTCGAGTACCCGGCGGATCGAGGTGATCGCCAAGGCGAGATCATTAACGATCGCGATCCTCAAGCCGGACCGATCAATTGGTGGATGGCGTCCAACAGGGTGTCGTCCTGGAAACTGCTCTTGACCAGATAGTAGTCAGCGCCGGCCTCCATCCCCTGCAGGCGGTCCTGTTCGGAATCGCGGGACGAGCAGATGATGATCGGCAGATGGCGAAAGCGGGGTTCCTTGCGCAGCGTCTGGATCAGGGCGATGCCATCCATTTCCGGCATCTCCACATCGGTCACCAGCAGCTGGTAATCGCCATCGCGCACCGCCTTCCAGGCCTCGAGGCCATGCACGGCGCGATCCACCTGATAGCCGCGCGAGACCACCAGGCGGGATTGCAGATCGAGGGCCACCGGCGAGTCGTCGACGATCAGGATCCGCTGGCCCTGCCGCTGCGGCTGCAGGCTGGCCTGACCCTGCAGGGTGGCGTGCTGCAGCAGTGCGTCGATCGAGCGCACCAGGTCCACGGTGTCCACGATCAGGATCGGCTGGCCATCCCCCATCAGGGCGGCGGCGCTCACGTTGGCCACCTTGCCGAGCCGCGGATCGAGGGGACGCACCACCAGATCCTGTTCGCCGAGGTAGCGGTCCACCACGACGCCGTACACCTTGGCGTGATCGCTGATCACCACCACCGGTATCGGCCCGGCGCCCTGGGCGGCCTCGGGGAACTGCATCACCTGGCGGGCGGAGATCAGGCCGATCGAAACGCCATCGAGCATGAAACATTCCCGACCCTCCATCACCTGGATGTCGGCGATTTCGATCGCCACGATCTGATCGAGACGCGCCAGCGGGAAGGCATAGGGCTCGCCGGCGATTTCCACCAGCAGGGTCCGCACCACCGAAAGGGTGAGCGGCAGCTGGAAGTGGATGCTGGTGCCCTCCCCCGCCACGGAGGTGAAGCGCACCGTGCCGCCCACCTCATTGGCCATCGAGCTCACCACATCGAGGCCCACGCCGCGGCCCGACACTTCGGTGACCGCTGCGGCGGTGGAGAAGCCCGGCTGGTAGAGGTGCTCGCAGAGCTCAGCCTCGGAGAGGTTGTCCGCCTCATCGGCGCTGAACAGGCCGAGGGCCACCAGCTGCTGGCGCACCTTCTCGAACCGCACGCCCTGGCCGTCGTCGCTGATCGTGATCGAGAGCATGCCGCCGCGGTGCAGGGCTTCGATGCGGATGGTGCTCCGGGCCGGCTTGCCTGCGGCGATCCGCTCTGCCGGCAGCTCAACGCCGTGGTCGACGGCGTTGCGCAGGATGTGGGTGAGCGGCGATTCGAGCTTGCGCAGGATGTCCCGGTCCACCAAGGTGCCCTTACCCAAGACTTCGAGCTGCACCTGCTTGCCGAGGCTGGTGGCCAGGTCCCGCACCATGCGCGGCAGGGCCACCATCGTGTCGGAGAAGGGCCGCATGTTCGAGCCGATCACCTCGCGGTAGAGCCGGTACGAGAGGTTGGTGGTGCGCAGGGCGTAGAGCTCCAGCTCCCCGAGCCGCTCGGTGAGCGTGTCGCGGCATTCACGCTCCTTGCTGCGGGCCTTCTCCACCAGCTCCAGGGGGGCGCCCTGGCCGGCCTCGCTGAGCTGCAAGCGCAGGGCCTCGATCGTGGCCTGCAGATCCTTTTGGCGATCCTTGAGCAGGCTGAGCGAATCGGCGAAGGGCTGCAGCCACTTGGCTTCCACCAGCATCTCGCCGGAGAGGGCCATGATCCGGTTGAGGTTCTCGGCCTCGACCCGCACCACCCGATCGCCGGCCGCCGGCCCGGCGGAGGATGCTGGCTCGGCGGTAAGGGTGTAGGGGTTTTCAATCTCGCCGCCGCTGGGCCGGGGGGCCGGACTGTCCCCACTCCCGTCGGGCAGCAGCTGGCCAAGCAACTCCACCAGGTCATCGAGTTCCGGCGAGCGGGCCGCCAGCCACTCGCGGATGCTGTCGGCGCTGAGGCGGCTCACATCCTGGAACAGATCGACGCAGCGGAAGCCCAGGGCGAAGGCCTGGGGATGGAGCACCACCTCGCCGTTGATCACGGCCACGAAGAAATCCTCGAGCCGATGGGCCACCTTCACCAGGGGCGGCAGCACCACGATGCCGGCCGCACCCTTCACCGAGTGCAGCGAGCGCATCACCGCATCGCAGGCCTGCCGCGAGCCGGGATCGGCCTCGAGCAGGAGCAGGCCGCTGTTGAGATGCTCAACCCGCTCCTCCAGCTCGAGGCGAAACAGCTCAAGCGGCGTGGCTTCGGAGGCAGGGTCACTCATGGAGCTGAGATCTCCGTGGTCAGCATGCTGAAGATGTGGTCAGGATCGAGCAGGGCCACCGAACGGTTCTGCCACTGGAAAACACCGCAGGCGTAGGAATGGTCGGCGTTGGTGATCACCACCGGAGCCGGTTTGACGTCGTCGCGGTTGAAGAGATAGATGCCGTAGATCTCATCGATCGGGAACACCCACTTGCCTGCCGGCGTGCCGGCCACGGCCATGCGGCCAGCCGCTTGCGGGCCGCTGCCCCTCTCCACGCTGAGGCCGAGCAGATTGGTGAGCGAGGCGGCCAGCATGATTTCGCCGCGCACATTCACCATGCCCAGAAACAACTGATTGCTGCGGCCCGGCACCGAATGCACCACAAACGGGGAGGACACCTCCAGGAACACACCTACCGGCAGGGCGAACAGCTCCCGGGCGAGGCGAAAGATCATCACCGAGAGGGATTGATCACTGCGCACCACCGAACCATCGGCCGAGAGGGTTGAGCTCTCGGAACCCCGCTTGGTTTCGGCCAGCACCGTGGTCCATTCCTGCAGGTAATCGCCGGGCGGGAGGCGCTCCAGCAGGCTGCGACCGGCCGCCGAATACACCGGGCAGTTGCGGCAGTGCACGCAGTTGAGCAGTTCCGGGCAAGAGCGATCCCCGAACACGCCGATGCGGTTCCAGCAGTCATCCAGCCGCGTGGCGCTGGGCTCAACCGCCCCAGGGCTGGCATGCAGGGCGGCCGCAGGGCTGGCGTGCAGACCTTGCGGATCGAAGCCGGCATCAGTTGACGACATGGAAGCGGGAGATTTCCGTGCGCATTGCCTGGGTCGATTCGTCGAGGGTTTCCAGGGCCCGGTTCGATTCCCGCAGGGCATCGGAGGTCTGCTGGGAGCCCTGGCTGAGCTGCTGCATCGCCTCGCTGATCTGCTGGGCGCCCTGGGATTGCTCCTGGATGCTCTGGCCCACCAGCTCGAATTTGGGGGTGAGGCCCTGCACCTGCTCGATCACCAGTTCCACCTGATCACTGATGCGCACCACGTCTTCGACGGCGGAGGTGACGGTTTTGCTGAAGTGATCCATCTCCATCACGCCGATCGATACGGCCCCCTGCATCTCCTTGACCATCTGCTCGATCTCGAGGGTGGCCACGGCCGTCTGGTCGGCGAGGCGGCGGATCTCGCGGGCCACCACGGCAAAACCGGTGCCGTATTCGCCGGCTTTTTCGGCTTCGATGGCGGCGTTGAGGCTGAGCAGGTTGGTCTGGTCGGCCACCTTGGTGATCGTGGTCACCACGGTGTTGATGTTGTTGGCCTTCTCATGCATCACATCCAGCTTGGAGGTGATCGCGGCGGTGGCGGTGACCAGATCGCGCATCACCTTCTCCATCTGGTCGAGGTCCTGCTGGCTATGGGCGGCGGATTCGGCGGTCTCGACCGCCTTGCCCTTGACATCGTCCATGGCCCGCACCACGGTCATCGAGGTGGCGGCGATCTGCTGGGCGGTGGCGGTCACCTCATTGGTGGAGGCGAGCTGTTCGGCCACCGTGGCCTCCAGCTGCTTGCCGGAGGCGGCGATCTCGGTGGTGGAGGTGGTGATCTGAACCCCGGAACTCTGGATCTGGCGCACCAGGGTGCCGAGGTTGTCCACCATCACGTGGATGGCGTTTTGGAGCTTGCCGAGTTCATCGCCATCCTGGGAGTCGGGCACGTTGCGGGTGAGATCACCGCCGGCCACGGTCTCCGCCACGTCCACCACTTCGCTGATCCGGGCTCCGAGCGGTTTGGCGATGGTGCGGGTGAAGTAGTTGGCCGCGAACCAGCCGATCGCGGGGGCGGCCAGCAGGGCCACGACCGACCAGAACAGGGAGGAGCGGCTGTCCGCCTCGCCCGCAGCGGCAGCATCGGAGCCGAGCTCGTAGTTGAGATCGATCACCTTGGTGACGGCGTCGGTAGCCGTGCTGAAGCTGCCCGCCGCGCGCTGGGAGATGCCGAAAATGGCTTTGCCCTGGGGAGTGTTTGCAGCTGGAAAGGGAGCATTGCCGAGGTTGCTGACGGACCGGAGCAGTTCCTTGTGGTCGCTCTCCCAGGCAGCCCAGGCCTGCTTAAATTCGGCGTAAAGGCGTTGTTCTTCGGGCGTGGATCCCGCGGCTTCGTATTCCTTGAAGCCGGCATTGATCTGCTTCCAGGCCCCATCGATCCGGCGCAGCTGCTGCTGGCGTTCGGCGGCGCTGCCCCCCGGGGAGAGGATGGCATTCTCCGACGACTGAACCTGGGTATGGCCCTCGTTCACCTTCCAGAGGCCATCCACGGAAGGCAGACGATTCAGACCAAGTTCTTTGATGTGGGAGCTCAACGAGGTGGTGGTGCGCAGCCCCAACAGGGCCACCAGCATGGCCAGGCCTCCCATGCCGAGGAAGGCCAGCCGCAGCTGGCTTTGCATCGATTGCTTCTTGACCCCAGGAACGGCGCTCGACACGGCATGTAGGGAACTTGTTGTACACTAACGGCATCCCCGCCCTTCTTGTCAAGTCCAAGCCCCGGCTTTCCACGCCCCAGCCAGCCAACGGGGCGGGGGAAGCGCCGCAATTCGTACCGTTTTTTCTGGCGGCTGCCTTAGCGGCTGAGGCCGCCGACCATACGATCACGTTCCCTAATGTGTGCCCGAGGCCCTGTGGCAGTCCCAAGACCGATAGCGCCGAATGGCCGCAGCGGCGCCTTGAATCCGGCCGTCTTACTGCTGCTGTTTTCGGCCGGCGGCCCCCTCTACGCCATGGAAAGCAAAGACGTTGTGGAGGTGATTCCCAGGGTTTCGCTCAGGCCCGCTGTCAATCTTCCCGGCTATGTTTCGGGTCTATTTAATTACCGTGGCGTTGTGGTGCCCGTGATTGATCTTTGTTTCCTGATCCAGAATCGCCCCAGCGGCCAAAATCTCAGCAGCCGCATCATCATGGTTACATCATCACACAACAATGACAAGGAGCATTATATCGGCCTACTCTCTGAAGGCGTCACCGACACGATCAGCCGTCCCCTGAATGCCTTCCATGCTACGGGGCTCAATTCGGGCAGTAAGCCCTATCTTGGCGGCATGACCCTTGATGAGCGGGGAATGGTGCAGATTCTCCACCTCAAGGTGTTGCTCGAGCAGATCAACCCCCTCCATAATCCGATCGGCCTTGGCCAGTAATCTCCCGGCTGATCTCTGCGGCATTGCCGAGTGGTTGGCCGCTTATAGCGGCATCAGCACCACGATCATCGGCAGTCACAGCCTCAAGCGCGCTGTGCAGCAGCGCCTCCAGGCCACGGGCCTCGGCGATGCGGCGCCCTACCTTGAGCTACTGCTGATCTCCCAGGACGAGCAACAGGAGCTGGTGGAGCTGCTGGTGGTACCCGAAACCTGGTTTTTTCGCGATCGCCATCCCTATGCCTACCTGCGGCAGTATCTGGCCGGGCTGCTGCAGGGTGGCCCGCCCAGCCAGCCGCTGCGGTTGCTGAGCGCCCCCTGCTCCACGGGCGAGGAGCCCTATTCGATCGCCATGACCCTGCTGGCCATGGGATTAGCGGAGCAGGCCTTCAGCATCGATGCCATCGATATCAGCCGCCAGTCGATCCGCCGGGCCCGCCAGGCGGTGTATGGCAAGCACTCCTTCCGGGGGGTCAGCGAGGCGGAGCAGCAGCAGCATTTCCAGGCCACCGACCAGGGCCTGACTCCCCATGCGGCGATCCGCCAGACGGTGCATTTCCGGCGCGCCAATCTGATGGTGGCGCTGGCCGAGCTGGCCAGCCAGTACGACGTGATCTTCTGCCGCAACTTAATGATCTATCTCGAGGAGGCAGCTAGCCAGCAGCTGCTTGCCTCGCTGGCTGGCCTACTCAAGCCGGGGGGACTGCTGATCGTGGGCTCCGCCGAAACCGGCAAGGTGCCATCCGCCCTGTTCGAGGCGATCCGGGAGCCCTTCGTGTTCGGCTACCGGCGCCGCGCTGCCCAGGCCTGCCCGCCGCTGCTGCCCGCCGCGATCCGATCGGCTGATCCTGCACCGGCTGCCCCAGCCCCCCGCCTCCCCAGGCCGGCCCCTGCCGCCGCTGCCCGCCGGCCCCGGCTCGCCCCGGCCGGGAGGGAGCGCCCCGGCCCTGCCCCCGCCACCACCCCTGTCACTGCCACCCCCCCTGCCACTACGCCTGCCACTGCAACTGCCCGTGCCCCTGCCCCTGCGCCCCCCACGCAACTGCAGCGCTTTGCGCTGGAGCTGCAGCGCAATCCCTATTCCGACGCCGCCTATCTGCAGCTTGCCGCCTGGATGCTGAGCCACAACCGTCCGCAGGAGGCGCTCGAGTCTCTGCAGAAGTGTCTGTATCTCAAGCCCGACTGCCGCGCCGCCCTCAAGGCGATGATCCAGCTCACCCGCCAGCTCGGCCAGGTTGAACGCAGCCGCCAGTTCCAGGGCCGGTTGGCACGCCTGGAGCCATGAGCCCGACCAGCGTTCGCCTGGCCCGGCCCCGCCGCAGGCTGGGCGCCCTGCGGATGGCGATCCTGGCGGGCCTGATGGCGGCGCTGCTCGCCCTGCTGCCGCCGCTCGCCGCCAGCGCTGGCAGCACGCCGAAGCGCATCTTGAATGAGCCGCACACCTGCTTGATGGGCGTGTATCTGCAAGACATGCGTGATTACAAGTTTGCCGATCGCAGTCTGTTCGCCTCAATCCGGCTCTGGAGCGTCTGCCCTTCGGCCGAAGACAGGCCGCTCAAGGATCTGAATGTGCTCAATTCCAATGGGCTGACGATCAGCGAGACCACGACCCAGAAGCTGCCGAATGAATCCGGCTATTTTCCCAACAGCCCGCTGGTGTATTGGTCGGAGCGCACGGTGGAGGGCACGTTCTTTCATCATTGGTCCGCCAAAAACTTTCCATTTGATCGCCATACCATCGTTTTTGAATTTGAAAGCGTAAGAGCGGATGTAACCAACTTTGTGATCACTCCCGATTATTCCCACTCCGGCTACAGTCCAAGCATCAACGATGGCGATTGGATCGCCTCTAACTTCAGCCTCAATGAAGTTGAGCACAGCTATTCCACCAATTTCGGCAAGCCCGATCGCCATCTCAATGGCAAGGGCACCTACAGCAGGATGAGGGTGGAGATCACCCTGCAACGGGCTCGCGTCACCAGCTTCCTGAAGCTCTGCACGGGCGTCTATGCCGCCGTGATCATCGCCGGCAGCGCCTTCTTGATGGATGTGCGAGAGCCGGATATCGTCAGCGGCCGCACCGGCCTGTTGGTGGGCTGCCTGTTTGCCGCGATCGTGAACATGCAGCAAGCCGAATCCACCCTGGGGCTTTCGGAAGACATCACTCTCACGGACATGATCCACATCATCTCTATTCTTTATATACTGATTGCCAGTGTCCTGGCCCTAGTCGCCTACTTGCGCTGTGAAGCCGGCCGCCAGGATTTTGCCCGGCGCATGGACCGCACCATCCACATGCCGATCTATTTGTCGAGTTTTGTTGTTGTTAATGTTGTAGTGATTGCCTATGCGGCGGTCATTGGCTAGCTGGCTTTTGTCGCGCGGGATTGTTGTCGCGCGGGATTGTTGCCGCGCGGGGATTGTTGCCGTCCGGATTGTTGCCGTCCGGGTTGTTGCGGCTAGCCGGCGATGGCTGCCAGGGCCAGCCGCGCCAGCCCCAGCAGCGCCGCGCTGCCGATCAGGGGCAGCACGCCCCAGCCCCGGCCGAACAACAGCAGCAGGGATGCCGCCAGCAGCCCCAGGGAGGCCCGGTCCAGGCCGGCAGCCGGGCCCGCCGGCCAGAGCACCGGCGCCGCGAACAGCAGCGCCAGGCTGGCCACCATGCCCACCACGGCGGCGCCGATCGCCCGCATCGGCCCGGCCAGCCGCGCCTCGCCGCGGCTGGATTCCACCAGGGGGCCGCCCGCCAGGATGAACAGAAACGAAGGCAAGAACGTGAACCACACCACCACGAGCCCGGCCAGCAGGGCATAGGCCAAGGAGCCTTTGGCATGCCAGCCCCCCAGCACCCCCACGAAGGCCACCACGATGATCAGCGGGCCGGGGGTGGTTTCCCCCAGGGCCAGCCCATCCACCATCTGGGCCGCGCTCAGCCAACCGAACTGCTCCACGGCGCCCTGGGCCACGTAGGGCAACACCGCGTAGGCCCCGCCAAAGCTCACCAGGGCCACCCGACTGAAGAAGCGGGCCATGGTGGCCAGGGGGCCGTTCCAGCCCTCCAGCAGGCAGAGCAGGCCGAGCGGCAGGGCCACGGCGGCTCCACCCGCCAGCAGGGTGAGGGCCAGATGCCGGGGCCGGAGGCGGGCGTGGGCAGGGGTGGCCGTGTCGTCGCCATGGAGCGCTTCGAGCCTTGCCGCCGCAGGTGCTGGGTCCGATGCCGAGGCCGGCTTCTGAGGCAGCAGTGCGGCTTGCGCCGGTGCAGACGCCTGGGAGCTTCTGGGAGAAGGCCCGGCGGCGGGCACCAGGATGCCGGGTCGCAACCGCTCAGCGATCCAGCCGGTGAGCGCCGCCAGGGCGATCAGCATGGGCTGGGGCAGGCTGAGTCCCTGCAATCCCAGCAGGGCGGCGGCGGCGATCACCACGGCCAGGGGGCCCTTGAGGGTGCGGCGCCCCAGGCGCCAGCAGGCCTGGATCACGATCGCCAGCACGGCCGGTTTGAGGGCCCAGAAGATGCCAGCCAGCAGGGGCAGATGGCCCCACAGCGCGTAGAGCGAACTCAGCAGCAGCAGCAGCACCACCGAGGGAAGCAAAAAGAGCCCCCCGGCGATCAGGCCCCCCCGGGTGCCGTGCAGCAGCCAGCCCAGGTAGGTGGCCAGCTGGATCGCCTCCGGACCCGGCAGCAACTGGCAGTAATTCAGGGCGTGCAGGAAGCGGGCTTCCGAGATCCAGCGCCGCTGGTCCACCAGTTCGCGGTGGAGCATGGCGATCTGGCCGGCCGGGCCGCCGAAGCTCACCAGGCCCAGGTGCAGCCAGAAACGGGCAGCTTGCTGCAGCGAAACGGAGGGAGCTGCCTCCGCAAGGGAAGCCAAGGAAGCTGGACCGGCCGCAGCGGGCACCGGAGGGAACGCCAGGGGGCCTGAGCTGGCCGGTGCGCACATGGGGGTGACCAGGGAGAAGGGCTGCCGGGGCTCAGGCCCGGCGCAGCCCGGGCAATCGCTCGTCGCTGCCCAGGAGCTGCTCGAGGTCCGGGTGCCCAAGGAGGTCCTGCAGATCCGGAAGGGCCGGGGCGGTGGGCCCGTTGCGTCCCAGCCAGCGGTGCCAGGACCAGGGCGGCCGCGACGCTTCGACAGGGAAGCCGGCAGCCCGCCAGGCTACAAAGCCTCCGGTGAGCTGGAGAATCCGGCGTGGATAGCCGGCGCGGTGCAGGGCCTCCCGCACGCGTTCGGCTTCACCGTTGCCGTCGTCCACCAGGAGGAGATCACCGTCCGGCCATTCGCCACTCACCAGCAGACCGGCCGGAATCGGATGGCTGAGGGGCAGGTGACCTCGGGCAAACTGGCGCCGCGAGCGCACATCCACCACCAGCAGTGAGGTGGGATCCGCCCCGGATGCCGCAGCCAGCTCCGGGCGGGCCAGCCGCTGCGCCAGTTCCAGCGGGCCAAGGGAGCGGGCGGCCGCGGAGGGTGGTGCCGCAGGGGCCGGGGAGGGGATCGGTGGGAGCGAACGGGGCATCGGGCCGACCTCAACACGTTCAGATCAACCCAATCTCCCGTATACCTTACAAAACACCGGTATCCCGAGTGACAATAGCGTGATTACTCGCCTCGGCCGGGCCGTCGCCGCACGATCTCGCCGGCCTTGAGCAGGATCGCCTCGCCCACCTGCAGCGGCTGCCAGCTTTCCTCGGCGGTGAGCGGCTCGGTACTGAGGATCGTCACCACATCGCTGGGCTGGGTCACGGCCGCGAAATCGACGCTCAGGTCGTCGTCGGCCAGCCGCACCAGCCCGAAGGGCGCCCGCCGCGTCACCCGGTGCAGCTTGGTGCCGGCGTAGGCGAACAGCCAGCTGCCGTTGCTCACCAGGCCGTTGAAGATGCCTTCGCCGGCCAGCCGATCCGAGCAGGCCAGCAGCGCCGCGAACAGGCCGGCCTCATCCTGCGCCGAAACGCCCTGGCGCTCCAGCTGCTCCAGGATCCAGCAGAAGGCCGCCTCGCTGTCGGTTTGGCCGATCGGCCGGTGCCCACCCGCCAGGGGCGGCAGGGTCTGGAGGTCGCCGTTATGGGCGAACACCCACTCCTGGCCCCGCCAGCGCCGGTGGAAGGGGTGGCAGTTCTCCAGGGCCACCACGCCCCGGGTGGCCTTGCGGATGTGGGCGATCGAGCAGTGGGCCCGCAGATCGAGCGCCGCCACCGCCGCCGCCACCGGTGAGAAGGCGGCCGGGGCGTCCTCGCGATAGAGGTGCAGGCGTTGGCCGTCGGGGTCGTAGCTGGCCAGCCCCCAGCCATCGGCGTGGTCGCTGGTGGAGCCGCCCCGCAGCCGCAGGCCGTGGAAGGAGAAGCGCAGGTCGGTGGGGGTGTTGGCGCTGAGGGCCAGCAGTTCGCACATCGGGGGCTGGGGCCGGTGGGGAAGGGGGATCAGCGCCGGGCGGCGGCCAGCCGGTCCCAGACGCCGCCGCTGGCGAAGAAGGTGCGGTCGATCGCAGGCCAGCCGCCCAGATCCGCGGCGGTGAACAGGGTGGTGACCGGAGCGAAGGAGGCCTTGCGGCGCGCCCAGACCGCCGCATTCACCGGCCTGAATCCCTCCGCGGCGAAGATCTCCTGGGCCTCCTCGCCCTGGAGGTAGGCGGCCAGGGCCTCGGCCGCCTTGCGGTTGCCCTTGCGGTCCACATTGCGATCCACCACCGCCACCGGCCCATCGATGCGGATGTTCAGCGCCGGCACCACCATCGCCGTGGCCTTGCTGTCAGCTTGCTTGGCGCCCAGCAGGGCCTCGTTCTCGTAGGTGAGCAGCACATCGCCCTGGCCGCGGTTGAGGAAGGCGTCGCTGGCTTCGCGGGCATCCTTGGGCAGGTTGCTGACGTTCTTGTACACCGAGGCCACGAACGCCTCAGCGGCCTGGTCGCTGCCCCCCTGGCGCCGCACCGACCCCCAGAGGCCGAGGAAGTTCCAGCGGGCGCCGCCGGAGGTCTTGGGATTGGCCGTCAACACGGCTACCCCGGGGCGGGCCAGATCGCTCCAGGTTCGAATCGCCTTCGGGTTGCCGGCGCGGGTCAAGAAGGTGAGCACCGAATGGGTGATGGTGGAGTCGTTGGGTAACTCCTGCTCCCAACCCGGCTGCACCAGGCCAGCCGCTTGGAGCTTGAGCACATCGGCCGGCAGGGCCAGGGTGACCAGATCGGCATCGAGGCCATCGATCACGGCGCGGGTTTGGCTGCCGGAGCCGCCATAGCTGGTTTTGACCTCCAGATCCTGGCCGCTACGCCGTTTCCAGTCCGCCTTGAATTGGGGCAGGATCTTGTCGTAGGCCCCCTTGGTGACCGAGTAGCTCACCAGCAGCAGCGACTGGGAGCCTTGCTGCTCAGCTGGCTGCTCCCCAGGCTTGCCCCCAGGCCGGCCGCCCGTGGCCTGGGGGCCGCCGCAGCCAGCTAGCCCGGCCGCCAGCAGCAGGGCGCCGCAGCAAAGGGGAGCGGTAACGAGGCGGCGGTAAACCACGGTTCGGCGATCGAGCACACCCATTACCGTACAAGCCAAATCGGACTGCCACCCCTGGGCAGGCTCGCTGGGCTAGCTCGAGCCTGCCCAGGGGCCGGGGCCAAGGTCAGCGGCTCTTGGCGAAGATCTCATCCCAAACGCGCCCCTTCGAGAAAAACTTCAGATCCACCACCTTCCAGCCACCGAGCTTGGTGATCCGCCAGGTGCTGACGGCGGGGAACTTGCCCTTGGCATAGGCCTTGCCCTCAAGCGTTACCGGGCGGAAGCCATTGTCCACGAAGGCTTTCTGGGCGGCAGGGGTGTAGAAGAAGCGGGCAAAGGCTTCGGCAAGCTTGCGACTGCCGTGCTTGTTGACATTCTTGTCCACCACGGCGATCGGCCCTTCGATCAGCACGTTGGGGCTGGGAATGATCACCGGCACGGTCCATTCACCGCTCTTGCGGGCCAGGATCGCTTCATTTTCATAATTGAGCAGCACATCCCCCTTGCCACGCTTCACGAAGGTATCGGTGGCCTCGCGGGCGTCCTTGGGCAACACATCCACATTTTTATAGACCGCCTCAATGAATTTCTTGGCCTTGTCCTCATCACCACCGGTCTGGGTTACGGATCCCCACAGGGCTGCGAAGTTCCAGCGGGCACCGCCGGAGGTTTTCGGATTGGCCGTCACCACATCAACATTCTTGTTGTCAAGATCAATCCAGGTCTTGATCTTCTTGGGATTGCCTGGCCGCACGAACAGGGCGACGGTGGAGTTGGTAATGATCGACTGATTCGCGAATTCCCGCTCCCAACCGCTGTCAATCAGCCCTTTTTCCTGAAGCTTGTACACATCGGCCGCCAGCGCCAGGCTCACCACATCGGCCTCGAGGCCGTCGATCACGGCCCTGGTCTGGCTGCCCGAGCCGCCGTAGCTGGTTTTAACCCGCACCTGTTCGCCGGTTTTCTGCTTGTAGTCGGCCACAAATAGGGGAATGATCTTGTCGTAGGCCGCCTTGGTTACGGCGTAGCTGACCAGCAAAATCTGGTTGGCATCGGCCCTGGCCGGCTGGGCGACCAGCAGGGTCGAACCCGCCAGAGCCAGGGAGGCGGCGGTTGGGGCCACGGCCAGGCCGGCCAAAACCAAGCCAGTGGCAGAGCGGCCGAGCGAACCAAGGGAAGACAAAACCACGGTTATCCGATGGGAGTACTGATTGAAACTAGGGGCCCGGCTGGCGGCGCCGAAGTGCCCCGGGATACATCAAGCTGGCCCCCTCAAGCGCTGGCCCCCTCAAGCGCTGGACCGATCGAGCCCTGGGCCCAGCCAGCCCTGGGCACCAGAACTGCCACAATCCCCACCAATGCGCCGGGGAACCGCGTGGCCTTCAGTGCGAAGACGGAATACGGGCTCGTCTCCCTGCTGGAGCTGGCGGCGATCCACCCCCAGGGCGGCGTGCTGCAGGTGGCGGAAATCGCCTCCCGCCAGGGGATCCCGGATCGCTATCTCGAACAGATGCTCACCAGCCTGCGGCGGGGGCGGATCCTGCACAGCATCCGCGGCCCCCGCGGCGGCTACCAGCTCGCCCGGCCGCCGGCCGACATCCTGATCGCCGAGGTGGTGGCCTGCCTGGAGGGCGACACCGACAACCGCGGCAGCGCCGCGCGCCAGAGCCCGGAATTTGAGGTGATCGGCGGCTTGCAGCAGCGGCTGGAGCAGGCCCGCGAGGCGATCCTGGCCAACACCTCCCTGCAAGACCTACTCGATGACCGCGACCAGCGGCTGCAGTCGCAAGTGATGTATTTCATCTGAGCCATGCCAGCCCGGCCCGGCTAGGCCGGGCGGCCCAAGCCGGGCGGCGTAACCCAAAACACACTAGACCGATGGGGATTTAGTGCTAAGCTGGCCGCACCCGCCCAACCCCGATGGTTGCTCGCCTGAGCTGTCCGCTGCGAATGCCCCCGCCGGGCCCCTGTTGGCCCCCTGCTTTGAACCGATGAACACCGATCCTTCCCTCGCCCCCCTGCCGCCATGGCCCTTGCAACCCCAACCAAGTCCGCCCCCAAGCCCCTGCGCCTCAGCCTGCGCCCCAACGACGTGCTGCCGGCAGGCCTGACCTGGCTGATCCACGACGGCTATCTGCGCACCACCACCTGGGACGAAGAGGGCGAGGCGATCACGCTCGGCATCTGGGGCCCCGGTGAGCTGGTCAGCAACGCCCACTCGGGCCTCGATCCGGTCGAAGTGCAATGCCTCAGCACGGTGGTTGTTGAGCAGCACAATCCCAACGACGCCGAAACCATTGCCCTGCTGCGCCAGCAAATCCGCAACACCGAAGAGATTTTCGAGATCAACCGCATCCGCAGCGCCGAGCGCCGGCTGCTGATGCTGCTGCGCTGGCTGGGCGTGCGCTTCGGCCAGGTCAACAGCAGCGGCTACCGCTTCTCCCTCAAGGACATGAACCTCACCCACCGGGCCCTGGGCGAAGTCAGCGGCCTGACCCGGGTCACGGTGACCAAAAACCTGAATCGCTACAAAACGATCGGCCTGCTCCGGAGCGTCAGCGAAGCCGATCTGCTCATCCCCAGCCAGTTCCTGGCGGCAGCCTGCTGAGTGGGCCTCGCCGGAGCCCGCCTAGGCCACGGCAACTCCATAACCCGTAACCACAGCGAACAACCGCCCAATACCCGTGCGGCGGTGGTACGGTCCGCTTCAGCTCCCCCCGTTGCTCCAGCCCGTCATGACCGTCGCCCTCCAGCGCCGTGGCCTAGCACTGCCGCGCTGGTTCCGCCCCACCCTGCCCTGGACAATCACCTGGACCTACATCGGCCTGGTGCTGTTGTTGCCCCTGGCGGGGATGTTGCTCAAGGCCGCCGGCATCGGCCCGGCCGGATTCTGGGAGGCGGCCACCAGCCCGATCGCCCTAAGCACCTACAAGGTCAGCTTCGGATTGGCGGCCCTGGCCAGCTTGATCAATGGCGTCTTTGGCCTGCTGATCGCCTGGGCCCTGATCCGGGCCCGCTTCCCCGGCCAGCGCCTGCTCGATGCCCTGATCGATCTGCCCTTTGCCCTGCCCACCGCCGTGGCGGGCCTGGCCCTCTCGTTTGTCTATGGCCCGCAGGGCTGGCTGGGGGGGCCGATCCTCCAGGCCACCGGCCTCAAGGTGTCATTCACCTGGCTGGGGGTGGCGGTGGCGATGATCTTCATCTCGCTGCCGTTTGTGGTGCGCACCGTGGAGCCGGTGTTGCGCTCGCTGGAGAAGGAGCAGGAGGAGGCCTCCTGGTGCCTGGGCGCCAATTCAGCCCAGACCTTCTTCAAGGTGGTGTTGCCGCAGCTGATGCCGGCGATCCTGGCGGGCATTGCCCAGGGCTTCAGCCGGGCGGTGGGCGAATACGGCTCGGTGGTGATGATCTCCAGCAATGTGCCCTTCAAGGATCTGATCACCCCCACCTTGATCATCCAACACCTGGAAGAAAGCGAGTACGAAGCCGCCACCGTGATCGGTACGGTGATGTTGATCTTCGCCCTGGTGAGCTTGATTGTGATCAACGCCCTGCAGGTTTGGGGCCAGCGCTACCAGGGCGGAGACGCCAGCGGCTAAGGGGCTATTGCCAGCAACTCTTCCCCGCAAGCCTTAGCCGCCGCCCACTGCCTGCCAAGCGGCCCGCCAGCCTTCCCGCCCCGCCAGCCTTTCTGCCATGGCCTTCCCCATCCCCCCCCTCCAAGACCTACGCCCACCGGCCTGGGTCAAGCCCTCGTTTCCATCCCCGGATCAAGACCCTGATCAATCTGCTAAATCGCAAAAATCCCCTGCAAGCAGCTGGCTGCCCGCCCTGATTCCGATCCTGGCCTGCCTCTACGTGGGGGTGGTGATCCTGCTGCCGGCGTTGGCGGTGGTGGTGCAGGCCTTTGCCAAGGGCTTCGGCGTCTTTCTCGAAAACTTCAACTCGCCCGAATTGCTGGCTGCGCTGCGGCTCACCCTGATCGCCACCGCGATCGCGGTGCCCTGCAATGCCATCTTCGGGCTGGCGGCCGCCACGGCGATCGCCCGCCGCCGCTTCCGGGGCAAGGCCCTGCTGCTGAGCATCATCGATCTACCCTTCTCGATTTCACCGGTGGTGGTGGGGTTGATGCTGGTGCTGCTCTATAGCCCCAGCCACGGCATTTTTGCGGGGCTGCTGCAGAGCACCGGCTGGAAGATCATCTTTTCGATTCCCGGCATCGTGCTCGCCACGATCATCGTGACCTTTCCGTTCATGGCCCGGGAGGTGATTCCGCTGCTGGAGGAGGAGGGCTGGGACCAGGAGGAGGCGGCCCGCACCCTGGGCGCCAGCGATTGGCAGGTGTTTTGGAAAGTCACGCTGCCCTCGGTGCGCTGGGCCGCCCTCTACGGCCTGATCCTCACCACGGCCCGGGCCCTGGGGGAATTTGGAGCGGTGTCGGTGGTGAGTGGCAACATCCGCGGCGAAACCCAAACGCTGCCCCTATTTGTGGAAGATGCCTACAAGCAATACAACACCGAACTGGCCTTTGGCGCCGCCCTGGTGCTAGCCAGCGTGGCGATTGTATCGCTGCTGCTCAAGATTGGCTTGGAGCGGCTGATTGAGCGGGATCGGGGGTAAGGGGGCGGCTCGCGCATGATTGAGCAAGCTGCTTCATGGGTCTGTTCGTACACTCACGGCAAAAGAGGTAGCCCCAGTTCCTGAAGAAAGGCATTGTGCTGCTCACGTGCTACAGCGATTGACAGTTCCAGGGCGACAAGGTCAGAATTCACCGCCTCTAGATCAATCTGCTCCTCTGCGATCGCCGTGCTGATGTAGCGGGAAATGTTGAGGTTGAAGTCGTTCTTTTCGATCTCGGCCATCGCCACCCGGCGGGAGTAGCGGGGCTCTTCGTTGCGATGCTGGTAGGTGGCAATGATCTTGGTAATGTGCTGCTCGCTTAGTTGGTTCTGGCGTTTGCCTTTGTCGAAGTGCTCGGCTGCATTGATGAAAAGGATGTCGTCGGGCTTTTTGCACTTCTTGAGCACCAGGATGCACACCGGGATGCCGGTGGAATAGAAGAGATTGGCGGGCAGGCCGATCACGGTGTCGATATGGCCGTCTTTTAGCAGCTTGGTGCGGATGCGGTCTTCGGCACCACCACGGAAGAGCACGCCGTGGGGCAGGATGATCGCCATCACGCCTTCATCTTTGAGGTAGTGGAAGCCGTGCAGCAGGAAGGCGAAGTCGGCGGCGGATTTGGGGGCTAAGCCGTGGCTTTTGAAGCGCACGTCGATGGCTAAGGCGTCGCTGGGCTCCCAGCGGTAGCTAAAGGGCGGGTTGGCAACGATCGCATCAAAGCTCGGCTTTTTGGCCGGGTTTTGCTCCCGCATCATCTCCCACTCATTGAGCAAGGTATCGCCGTGAAAGATTTCAAACTCGGTATCTTTTACCCCATGTAGCAGCATATTCATGCGAGCGAGGTTGTAGGTGGTGATGTTCTTTTCCTGTCCGTAGATCTTGCCGATGGTGCCACCCGCAGTGGTCACCTGGTTGCGGACGTTGAGGAGGAGGGAGCCAGAGCCGCAGGCAAAGTCCAGCACGCTTTCTAGCCGCTGCTTGGTGCCGCTTTTCGGGTCTTGGCTGTCCAGGGAGACAATGCCAGAGAGGATATCGGAAATCTGCTGGGGAGTGTAGAACTCCCCCGCCTTCTTGCCCGAACCCGCTGCAAATTGCCCGATCAGGTATTCATAGGCATCACCCAGCGCATCAATGGCGGTGGAAAATTGCGCCAGTCCATCGGCAATCTTCTGGATCACGATGCAGAGCTTGGCGTTACGGTCTTCGTAGCTGCGCCCAAGCTTGTCAGAGGCCAAGTTGATCTCGGAGAAGAGGCCCTGAAAGGTACTTTCAAAGGATTCGGTTTCAATGTATTTGAAGCCTGCCTGCAGGGTATTGAGGAGATCGCCATTCTGGGTGCGAGCAAGCTGGGCAATGCTTTTCCAGAGATGCGTTGGCTGGATCACATAATGAATCTTGCGCCGCATCTGCTTTTCGAACGCTTCGATATCCTCAGGATTGAGTTGATACCAGATTCTGAGTGCCACCCTGGGACTGTCGACTTCCAGCTCTGGGTAATCGCTGCCCAGCTCCCGTTGGGCTGCCAGCTCGTAGTTGTCGGACAAGTAGCGCAGGAAAAGGAAGGAGAGCATGTAGTCGCGGAAGTCGTCCGCATTCATGGCGCCACGCAGTTGGTCGGCGATGCTCCAGAGAGTGTTGCCGAGTTGTTTTTGGTTGGAGTCGGTCATGGCTTCGGACGTCTCTTGATTTTGGCTTCCAGCGTTTTGAGGTCGGCCTCGTCCTGCTGATCTGCTTGGAGGGACTCCTGCTGTTTGCGGTCTTGGTCGAACTTAAGGTAAAGCTCGCCGGTGCGCGCTTCCATCTGCTCGTGGCTGATGGTACCCGTGTGAGCGAGCAGGGGGAAACCGTTAGAGGTGATGATCTGATCCACGTTTTGTTTCCAGAAGTCCATGCGGGTTTCCTGCTTGCTCTTGGCCCGCAGTTCGGCCGTTTCCAGGAAGATCACCACCAGCCGGTTGAGGGTGTCAATCTCGTCCTCGCTCAGATAGTTTTTAGCTACAACGATATCCGCCTTGCGCACCTTTTCGCCCTTCCAGGTGAATAGCCCAAAATGGGGATCGGCGGGATTGGCTCGGGCGATGATCAACTCAGCGGCGGTCTTCTTAGTCACGGCAAAGATCAGCAGGTTTTGCACGGTAGCGAAGAAGAACTTCGTGGCCTTGTCGGTCTTGTCATAGTCGCTGCTCAGAGCAAAGAGATCGCGTACTTTCTGATAGAAGCGCTTTTCGGAAGCCCGGATATCGCGGATGCGTTCCAGCATCTCGTCGAAGTAATCAGGGCGGCCATCCGGATTCCTTAGGCGCTCGTCATCCAACACAAAACCCTTGATCAGATAGTCCTTCAGGATGGTGGAGGCCCAGCGGCGGAACTGCACGCCGCGCGGCGAGCGCACCCGATAGCCCACGGCAAGGATGGCGTCGAGGTTGTAGAGCGTGACGGGACGCTGCACCTCGCGGCTGCCCTCGCTTTGAACTACCGAGGATTCCTCGGTGGTTGCCTCCCGGCTTAGTTCGCCATCCGCAAAGAGATTCTTGAAGTGCAGCCCCACGTTGTCTGTGCTCACGTCAAAGAGCTGGGCCATTTCGCGCTGCGTCAACCAGACAGTTTGGTCCTTGGCTCGGAGCTTGATTTGGCTGCGGCCGTCTTCGGTGGTGTAGAGGATGATGTCGTTCATGGGTCCACTTCATCAAGAGAAGGGAAAATCTGCTGCATCAGGCCTTTCTTGTGGGTCTTGAGGGCTTCGTGCTTTTGGGTTTCGGCGGTTATCAGGGTGTCGAGACTGCTCAGGCACGAGGCGATGCGATGTTGTTCTTCAAGATTTGGAAAGCAAACGGGTAATGCCTCTAAGGCACCGGCATTTACATTCTTTTGTGCCCCTCCAGCTTCAGCACCCAAAATGAATCGTTTTCCAAGGTCAGAATTAATAAATGCACAAAGGTAATCCGCCCCCAGAACGGTCTTCTTTGGTCGAGTTATTGGAGACGTAAAACACTGCGCGTTGTGGTAACGCTCTGTAACAACCGCAGACAAACCTGGGTAGCCAGTTCTCACCGTGATGACATCTCCCGCTCTCAATCGTTTGTTCTTGTGAGCCATTTCGTAAGCTGGATCGATGAATAGCAGGCTGGAATCGTCTATTTTCCCCTCCTTGATGTTTTGATTACGCAGCATAAGCACGCCAGCTTCACGATATGCATGGGTGGCAGCGCTTGCGATTCCGACCATAATTTTGTCCGCCAACTCAGCGAGAGGCAATACTCGCCATTCGCCGTCACTTTGGAATTCGGAAAAGCGGAGGCGGGGTTGGGTTTCGCCTTCGCGGGGGAAAAGCTGCTGCATCAGCCCTTTTTTATAGGTCTTGAGCGCGGCCACTTTCCGCGCCTGCGCGGCCATCAAGACGTCCACCGAACACAGGCACTCGGCTATTTTTTGTTGTTCGGCGGGTGACGGTACCACGACTAGAAACGCGAGAACATCTGGTTTGGTGATGTTCTTCATCGATCCCGAACTTCCTTTCGCCAACTTGGATAAGGCAGCACGGCCTTTGTCCGATCCCAAAATCGAGGCTACAAAGCGCATGGACGTGTCTGGTTTAGCATTGGCGGCCCAGAGTCGATCAGGGAGGTAGAGGTTCTTGCAACCTGTTTCTACATAAGCATTCGCCCCCACGAGCGCGGGCGTGTTCATCCTACTGATGATGATGGTGCCTCCTTGGACAGGCTCCTTTACACGTTCTCTTTCGGCCTCATCAAATACGACCTTGTTTTCTTGGGGTTCAAAAATTCCATTTGTTACGGCGCTCGTCTTGAGAATGCCTATCTCATTTCCCGTTGCCGGTCGATCCCCAGAATTAACACTCACCCCGGCATCAAGCGCACCTACGAGTTCGGAAAGGGGCACTCCCTTCCAAGCCTCCCCCTCCCGAAACTCCGGAAACCGCATCTTCGGTACCAACGCGGGTCTTGCCTGTTTTCCCTTGGCAGTGATTGTCATTTTATTTCTCATACCTCACCTCCCCATTCCTGCGCCAATAGTTCATGCAGTTTGGACCGGAGGAGTTTTTTATCCGGCAGTTGCAGTTGGTATTGCGCCACGAGTGCGGGTGACAGGTTGCGCGATAGCGCGTATTCCACCACCTCGTCGTCTTTATCTCGGCACAGCAGCACGCCTATACTAGGATTTTCATGGGGTTTCTTCACATCGCGGTCGAGCGCTTCCAAGTGGAAATTGAGCTGTCCCATGTGTTCCGGCTTGAATTGGCCAATTTTCAGCTCAAAGGCGACCAGTGCCGATAGGTTCCGGTGATAAAAAAGCAGATCAATGTAGAAGTCCTGATTACCGACTTGCAGACGGTATTCTTCGCTGACGAATAGGAAGTCTTTGCCCAGTTCCAGCACAAAAGCTTTCATGTGCCGCACCAGCGCGCGCTTGAGGTCATTCTCGCTGTGCGGATCGGGCAGTCCCAGAAATTCGAGCACGTAGTGGTCTTTAAATGCCTCGTCTACAGCAGGCTGTATAACTCTCAGCGCTGCCGAGAGTTTTGGCGGATTCAGGGAGGCACGCTCAAAACTGGCTGCGTCAATCTGCCGTTCTAGTTCACGTGAGCTATACTTTTCTTGCTGGCAAAGCGCCAAGTAAAAGCGCCGTTCTTCGGGTGATTTACAGCGCGAAAAGATAGTGGTGTTGTGCGTCCAAGGCAAAACTCTCGCCAGTGCCGAGAGTTGTTCGTCGCCCTTGTATGTCTCGTAGAACTGCTTCATGCGCCAGAGATTTTTATCGCTGAAACCTTTGACCTCTGGTGCGTGTTGTGCGATGTAGCGCGCCAGTTCGGATACCACGCCTTTACCCCAGGCTTCACGCTGAACTTTATCGCTGATGGTATGGCCAATGTGCCAATACAATTCCATTAGGGTCGTGTTGGCGTGTGTAAAGACTTTTTGCCGCGTTTGCTGAATTTGTATCAGCAATTCGCGGAAAGTAGTTTCGGTAGAATTCAGCTTATTCATACGCACTCAGTCCCGAAATCTCACGCCCCCCAGCACGTTTGCTGAGCAGGGGATACAGCTCAGCCATGAGGGCAAGCTCCGCCTGGCTGCGGGCCTTCCAACCGAGATCGAGCGGTGCCATCAGATCGCTGAGCTGCTCGCCATCGAAGATCATGCGCTCGAGGATACCGTCCACGAAGGTTTGCAGCGCAGGGGTGGCGATGCCATGCCGCGCGGCGATGGCAGCGAGTTCCTGGCTGTTCTTCTCCGCCTTGAAGCGGCTGTAGCCCACGCGGATGGCGGTTTCGCTGAGGCCTTCGCCCGCTTGGAGCGTGCCGATGTACTCGGCGATGTCGTCGCGCTCGTTCATGAACTTGGCATCGGCGCTGATCAGGCCGATCAGTTCCTCGCGGGTCAGCTTTGACTTGCCCGGCCCCTTGGCCGAGAACTTGGCGATGAGGCCCATGATGTAGTCGTAATCAATGACGGCGGAGGCGAACAGCACGAACTCGAAGTCGATCTGGTCCACGGGGTCGTCGGTGGTGTCGTCTTTGCCGCCGGTCTTGCCCTGCTGCTCTCTGAGCTTTTTGGCGGTCTCCAGATATTGGCCTTTGAAGCCGCGCAGGTTGTCCTCCGGCAGCACCGCCTCAATGCTTGCTTTGTTTTCCTCGCTGAGGTCGGTGTATTGGTCCAGCTGGGTCTTGAGGCTTTGGTCTTCCTTGAAGTGGCTGATGAAGGCAGCCTTGGCGGCGTCGCCCTTCAGATTCGCCACGGCGGAGGGCGTGCAGTCGAGGCCCTGGGATTGCATGAAGCTGCCGAGCTTCTGCAGGGCGATCTCCAGTTTCTGGATCACCACGGGGGCCTTCTCCACGAGCCAGATTTCCCGCGCCTGCTCGCCGGACTTCTCGCCGGAGAAGAGGGCGATGGCGGCATCCACGGCGTCCTGCTGCTGGCGGAAGTCGAGGATGTTGCCGTAGGGCTTGGTGCCGTTGAGCACGCGGTTGGTGCGGGAAAAGGCCTGAATCAGGCCGTGGTGCTTGAGGTTCTTGTCCACGTAGAGCGTGTTCAGGAACTTGGAATCGAAGCCGGTGAGCAACATATCCACCACGATGGTGATATCGATCTTCTGGGCGGCGGGATAGTCGCCATTCGGCCACTGCTGGTCCTTGATGCGCTTCTGCACATCCTGGTAGTAGAGGTCGAAGTCGCTGAGGCGGTGATTGGTGCCGTAGCGGCTGTTGTAATCGGCTAGGATGGCCTTGAGCGCGGCTTTCTTGCCCTCGGGATCTTCCTCGTTGTCCGCCTGCTCCTGCGGCAGGTCTTCCTGGATTTGCTTCACATCGGGATCGCCCTCAGCCGGCGGGGAGAAGACGCAGGCGATGTTCAGCGGCTTGTACTCGGGATCGGCGGCCTGTTTCTCGGCCTGCATAATCTTGAACAGCGCGTAGTACTCAATGGCGTCATTGATGGACGCGGTGGCGAGGATGGCATTGAAACGGCGGACGGCCGTGGCGGCATCGTGCTTGGCAAGGATGGCCCCAATCACGGCGCGCTTGGCAATAGCCTCGCCGGGCTTCGGCGGGGCTGGTTGATCTTTTGGGCCCTCGGGCTTGAAGTAATCGATGCGAAAACGCAGGACGTTGCCGTCCTCAATGGCGTGGGTGATCGTGTAGGCGTGCAGCTGCTTCTCGAAGAGGTCCGCCGTGGTGCGCATCGAGGCCTGGGTGTCCTCGATTTTCTGCAAGGCGGCATTGGCCTCGAAGATGGGCGTGCCGGTGAAGCCGAAGAGCTGGGCCTTGGGGAAAAACTCTTTGATTGATCTGTGGTTCTCGCCGAACTGCGAACGGTGGCATTCATCAAAGATGAAGACGATGCGTTTGTCGCACAGCGGAGCCAGCATTTCCTTGTAGGTGGGCTGGTCGTTCTTCTTGCGCTGCTTGTTGCGCTTGCTGGTTTCATCCAGCGCCAGGCCGAGCTTCTGAATGGTGGTTACGATAACCTTGTCGGCGTAGTCCTCGGAGAGCAGGCGGCGGACCAGCGCAGCGGTGTTGGTGTTTTCCTCAACGCAGCCTTCCTGGAATTTATTGAATTCCTCGCGCGTCTGGCGGTCGAGATCCTTGCGATCCACCACGAAGATGCACTTGTGAATGTGGGCGTTTTCCTTCAGCAGGGTGGAGGCCTTGAAGGAGGTAAGCGTTTTGCCGCTGCCCGTAGTGTGCCAGATGAAGCCGTTGCCATTGTCCTCATCAATGCACGACACCAGATGCTGAACGGCATACACCTGATAAGGCCGCATCATCATCAGCTTCTGCTCACCTGCAAGCAGCACCATGTAGCGGCTGATGGTGCGGCCAAGATCGCACTTCTTCAGGAAATGGGCCGCGAACTCGTCTAGGTGGGTGATTTTGCGGTTGTCTTCAGCGGCGTATTCATAGATGGGTAAATAGCGCTGATCGGCGTTGAAGGCGAAGTGGCGGCTGTTGTTGTTGGCGAAGTAGTAGGTGCTGTCGCGGTTGCTGACGATATAAAGCTGCACTTGATTACCCATAAACCTCCGCGACCCTGAGATCCCGTTCTGTGAGCGGCATGCAGGAGCAGACCGCATTGGCGATCCGCTCGGTCATCCCAGCCATCGAGAAGCGACGGTTGAATCGGAAGCAGTAGCCGCCCAGGTAGCGCCTGGCGTACTTGTCAAAGTTGAAGGCATGGAAGGTACCGCTGAAGCTGGTCTTGAGGTTGCCCAGCAGGGTATTGATCCAGCGGAACTGCGGCAGGTCGTTGGGGTGCTTACCGCCGGTGACGACTGCCTTGTGGTGGCAGTTGGCCGTGGTCACGGCGCGGAAGCAGGCCAGTCCATCGGAGAGAACATGGCTGCCGGGCGCGAGGTGGCGTTTAGCCCACTCAGAAATCGCTTCTGAGCTGAAGCCGCTCACGGCTGTGATCCTGGCGTGAATCGGATGGCCAGCCTCGTTCAAGGAGACGGCTGCGACGATCGGAATCTTGTTCTCTGATCCCCGACCCGCCTTGCCGCCCGGGCGTTCTCCGCCAAGGTAGGCATCATCCATCTGGATCTTTCCCCGCAACAGGTAAGCCTCCTCCCGCTCAGTCATTGCGCGCAGGATCTTGTTGTGCAGCAGCCAGGCCGTGTCGTAGTTGACACCCAGGTGGCGGCTGAGCTCCAGGGAGGAGATTCCGGTTTTGGCCTGGCCAATGAGATAGAAGGCCAGGAACCAGGATGTCAACGGCAGCTTGGTGGCCTGCATGATCGTCCCGGCCGTGAGAGTGCCCTGATGGCTGCAGGCACGGCACTGATAGCGCTTGAGCCGCCGGCCATAGACCAGCCCATGCTCGTGGCCTTGGCAACGCGGACACTGGTACCCGTCGGGCCAGCGGGCTTTCTCCAGAGCAGCCTCACACTGCTCCTCGGTGCCGTACAACCCCTGGAACTCAGGCAGGGAGAGTCCTTTCTGGAATTGGATGGCACTGCGCGACATAGCAAG
This sequence comes from uncultured cyanobacterium, assembly GCA_903858015.1. Taxonomy (GTDB): domain Bacteria; phylum Cyanobacteriota; class Cyanobacteriia; order PCC-6307; family Cyanobiaceae; genus Cyanobium. The sequence goes on along the minus strand of CAIOGZ010000008.1, from coordinate 36,316 downwards.
GCTGGTATATCCGTACCAGTTTAGGCGTCCAGTCCGCCCTGCGCGGAGCGAGCTGGGTAATCAAGAAGCTGCATGAAGCAAAGCAGCGTCTTGCTGTAGCCATTGCCGGGGTCGCTCTTGTATTCGACGATCTGCTCCATGGCCCGTCGGGGATTGATGCCGAGGCCCTTGAGCTCAATCTGCACCACCGGCACACCGTTGATCAGCAGGATAACGTCAAAACGATGGTGGCTGTTGTCCGTGTTGATGCGGAGCTGGTTGATCACCTCGAAGTGATTTTTGCACCAGTCCTTGAGGTTCACTAACGAATAGTTGAGTGGCGTGCCGTCGTCGCGGCTGAAGGAATTGATGCTGCGCAGGGTCTTGGCGGCAACGAAAACATCGGGCGCGATGATCTCGTCGAGCAGGCGAGAAAACTCATGATCGGTTAACTTGACATGATTCAGCTTTTCAAACTTCTCCCGGAAGTTCTTCTCAAGCAGTGAGCGGTCGATGATGTCGGAGCGATAGCAATACTTCAGCTCCTTCAGCTTGGCAATCAAGCCGTTTTCGATTTCTTGCTCCGTCATCAACGGACTTCTTAGCTTGATGGGCCCGATTCTATCAGCTGTTGCAACCGGTTTTATCAGCTGTTGCAGCTGGTTCTAACAGCCGTTGCAGCCGCAAGCGCCCTCAGCGCCGCTGCTCCTGTTTGCTCTGGCGCTGTTCCGCCTTCAGCAGCGATTTCACATCGAGGGGCAGGCCCTCGTGGCCCATCACCAGCGGCAGGTGGCGCCCCGCCCGGAGCCGATGCTTGACCCTGCCAGCAGCCCCGCCCCCCTGACCCTTCCCTCGCCGACCCGCCAACCAAGCCAACGTGCCCGCCACCAGAGCGCCGGCCATCCGGGGCGCTGCCTGCTGGCCAACATTTGACAAAAATCTGGCTGCAAACCCTATCTCGCTTGACGCCCTATCTGGCTAGACTCAGAGTCTAGCTAGAGCGAAAACTGGCCAGAATCAAAAACGCCTAAAAAACAAGAGCTAGCTTAGTCCCAAAACTAGCTAGACTTAAGCCCCAGGGAGCATGAATCAAATCATGCTGAAATTCAAACCAAATTTCAAAGCGAGTTAAATCCAAGCGATGGAAGACATCCTGCAGCAAACCCTGGAAGACGCCGTTGCCGGTAGTGGGCTCGATCCCGCTTCCTCCACCAATGGCATGGTGTTTCTGCTGATCACCACCCTCGGCTTTGTGATGGCCCTGGTCTATATCCCGATTCGCCTCTTTCTTACCATTACCGCCCGCAGCCGTCGGCTGCGGCTGCTGCAGCGGATCAGGCGCTTACGGGATGATTTGCAGCAGCCCATACCCGATACCGGCTCCTGAGCAGCCGGCCGCTGCCCATCCCCAGGCAGGCCTTCCCCAGGCAGGGAATTGGCCTTCAGCGCATCACCATACCGCCGTCCACCTGCAACACCTGGCCGGTCATGTAGGCGGAGCTGGAGCCAAAGGCCAAAAACCGCACCACCCCGGCCACCTCCTCGGGCTGACCCAAACGGCCCAGCGGGATGGCGGCGAGCACCGCCTCGTGGTTGAGATCCTTGGTCATCTCGGTGGCGATGAAGCCGGGGGCCACGGCATTGACGGTGATGCCGCGGCTGGCGAATTCGGCGGCGGTGCTGCGGGTCAGGCCGATCACCCCCGCCTTGGCGGCGCTGTAGTTCGCCTGGCCCGGGTTGCCCATCAGCGCCACCACCGAGGTGATGTTGATGATCCGGCCGGCGCGGGCCTTGAGCATGCTGCGGCTCACGGCCCGGGTGCAAAGGAAGACGCCGGTGAGGTTGAGGTCGAGCACATTGTTCCAATCGTCGATCTTCATCCGCATCAGCAGGCCATCGCGGGTGATGCCGGCGTTGTTGACCAGCACATCGAGGCGCCCCTCCTGCGCCAGCACCGCCTTGACCATCGCCTCCACCTCCTGCTCGTTGGACACATCGGCCCGCAGGCTCCAGGCCCGCCCGCCTGCGGCCGTGATCTCAGCCACCACGCCGGCGGCGGCATCGGCGGAGTGGGCGTAGTTCAGCACCACCGTCGCCCCGGCTTGGGCCAGCTCCAGGGCGATCGCCCGGCCGATGCCGCGGCTGGCCCCGGTCACCAGGGCCACCTGGCCCCTGCCCACCAGCTCTGGCTGGGGGCTGGGCTGGACGGCGGTGGCCGCTGGGGCGGTTGGGTTGGAATCCAGGGCGCTGGAGGCCATCGCGGCGGGGATCGGGGGCTTGATCGTATGGCGCCGCTGGCGGGCTGCGGCCGGCTCAGGCGGGCATCTCGGCCACGTCCACCAGGGCCGCGCCGAGCAGATCCGCGAAGCTAGCCAGCTGACTTTGGCTGCCCAGCACCACCAGCAGCTGGCCCGGCCCCAACCGCACGTCGCCGCCGGGGTTGGCGATCAACCGCGGTTCGCTACGGCTTTGCTGCAAATCCGGCTCACGTACAGCCAGCACCAGGGCGCCGGTGCGGCGGCGCAGTTCCAACTCCGCCAGGGTGCTGCCATTGAGTTCCCCCAGCAGGCGCGGATCGTCGCTCAATTGGAATTCATCCACCTCGCAATCGGAGCCGGAGAGCAGCTCGATGAAGTTCACCGCCAGCGGCCGCAGGGCGGTGGCGGCCATAATCCGGCCCCCGGCCACATACGGACTCACCACCTGGTTGGCCCCCGCCTGGCGCAGCTTGCGTTCCCCCTCCTCGCTGTCGGCCCGGGAGATCAGGCGGCAGCCGGGCGCCAGGCCCCGGGCACTGAGCACCACGTAGAGATTGGCGGCGTTGCTGGTCAGGGCAGCCACCAGGGCACGGCAGCGGTGGATGCCGGCCTCGCGCAGGGTCTCATCGAGGGTGGCATCGGCCATCAGCACCGGCAGCCCCCGCTCCTCGGCGGCGGCGCGGCTTTCGGGATCGGTCTCCACCACCAGCAGCGGCACCCCTTCGCGATCCAGTTGCTCGGCGATCTCGCGGCCGATGCGGCCGTAGCCGCAGAGAATCACGTGGTTGTGCATGCGCTGCAGCCGGCGGCGGAAGCGGCGCTCCCCCAGCAACCGAAAGTAGCCTGATTCGTTCAGGGCCAGGAAGCCCTGGATCGTCAGTTGCACCACCACCAGGCCGCCCACGATCAACAACGTGGTGATCACCCGGCCCTGGGCCGTCAGCGCCTTGGTGTTGGTGTCGCTGAAGCCCATCGTGCTCAGCGTGATCACCACCATCCAGTAGGCGTTGCCCCAGTCCCAGCCTTCGCTGTAGCGGTAGGCAAGCGCCGCCAGATTGATGATCGCCACCAGGGCCACAAATGGCCGCCGCCAGGGGTGGCGGTTGGGTCGCGACGACGGCTTCGGCAACGATGGGCGCCGCTTCAGCCCAAAGCGGCGCCGGCGGCCGGGCTTTGGCTTGGAGGCCGAAGGGAGCGGTGGCATCGCGGCCTTCCCCCGCTCAGGCCAGGCCGAGGGCCTGCAGCACCTCCCCGAGCTCCACGCTGGCTAGTCCGGCCCTACCGCTGAGCCCCTGCACCCCAGCGCGCTGCGGCAGGCTGGCCGGATCGCGGCCCAGGGCCACCACCGGCGTGCCACAGAGCAGGGCCAGTTCGGTGCTGAGCGGATCGCTGCTGAGCACCACATCGCTGGCGGCCAACTCGGCGGCCCGCCGCGCCGCCGTGGCCGCTGTGGCCGGCCCCAGCTGGCGGCAGCGCAGGGCTGGCAGGCTGGCAAGGATCCGCTGCGGCAACGCCTGCCAGCGGTCGGCGGGCCAGTCGGCCGGGCCACCGGCGGCAACAAGCAGCAGCATCGGTCCATCGCCCGGCGGCAGCGAGGCGCTGGCTTCGGCAAGGGTGGCGGCGGCGATCGGCAGGCGGAAGCTTTCGGCATCGAGGGCCACGCCGACCGGCCGCAGGTGGGCCGCCAGCGCCTGGGCCGGCCAGCCGCTGGCTGGGGGCGTCACCGTTTCGGTGGCTGAAAAGCCGCTGCTGGCAATGCGGGTGGGGATGTGGCTCATCGACAGCATCAGATCCATCTGGCGGCTCGGCGCCAGGTTCACCGCCAGCTGGAAATCAGGATCCCGGACGCAGCCCAGCAGGTTGGTCCAGTCGGCCAGGCTGGCGTCGTCGTAGCTGAAGGGAATCACCTTCTCCACCGCCGGCAGCAACCTCCAGATCGCCGCCGCCGGGGCCGGGCAAGCCACCTGGATCGCAAAGCCGAGCCGCTCAGCGGTGGCCGCCACCGCTGGCAGGGCCTGGAGCTGGCGCACCCCATCACCGGGGATCAGAAATAGTGCACGCATCGCTCTGGATCTCGCCGAAAACAGGGCCTCGGCCTGATTGTATGGATCAGGTCTGGATTCTTCCGTCACCAGGGAGCTGCTTGTGCATCTGCTGATCGCCGCCGCCGGTAGCGGCCGCCGCATGGGGGCCGACCGCAACAAGCTGCTGCTGCCCCTGGCCGGCCGGCCCGTACTGGCCTGGACCCTCGAAGCCGCCCTGGCCTGCCCGGCGATTGCTTGGATCGGGGTGGTGGGCCAGGCCCAGGACGCCGAGGCGATCGGCGCGATCGTGGCGGCGGCCCGGCCCGATCGGCCCGTGGCCTGGATCCTTGGCGGTGAAACCCGTCAGCAATCGGTGCGCCGCGGCCTCGATGCCCTGCCGGCGGAGGCCGAGGCGGTGCTGATCCACGATGGCGCCCGCTGCCTGGTGGAGCCCGACCTGCTGGCGGCCTGTGGGGCGGCGCTGCTCGACGCGATCGGCTCGGGGGCCGGCATCGTGGCGGCCACCCCGGTCACGGACACGATCAAGGAGGTCGAGGCCGGCACGATCTGCGCCACCCCCGACCGCAGCCGCCTCTGGGCGGCCCAGACCCCCCAGGGCTTCGGGGTGGCCCAACTGCGCCAAGCCCATGCCAGCGCCAGCCGCCAGGGCTGGAGTGTCACCGATGACGCCGCCCTGTTCGAGCGCCTCGGCCTGCCGGTGCGGGTGCTGCAGGCGCCGCCCTCCAACATCAAGCTCACCACCAGCTTCGACCTCACCATCGCCGCGGCGGTGCTGGCGGAAAGGGCGGCGGCCGGCGGCGGTTTGTAAGCAGGTTTCAACCTAAATCAAAATGAGTCGCCCAGTGAAGGCTGATGTTCCATACGCCATGTTCCCACCAGCGGCACTATTCGCAGTTCCATAAGCAAGCAGGGCAATCAGGTTGTCCGATGCATCGTATAAGCCATTGCGGTTCGAATCAAGGTGCACACCAAGGCCAGAAACCGTGTTGCCATAAGCCTGCACACTACGCGAAGCAAACACATAAGACTCGGCCTTATCCAGCACAAGGTCGTCAGAGCCGAGTCGGAAGTTCTTGATTAGGGTAAAGCCTTGATCACCATCATTGGCGTAGGGTTGGCGGGTGTAGCCAGCCACCAGAAAAGTTTTAGCAAAAGCAAAGGCGCCATCAAGAACATCAATTTGCCCAGCCTGAGTAGCCACTCCAGCGATGCCTGTGACCAGGTCGTAGCCAGTAAGCAGCTGATTCGAGCTGGTCGCGGTGATATTATCCGCACCAGAAGTTCCTGCCAATGGGCTCAAAAATCCTTGAGCGGCATTGGCGGCTGGATCAGCCAACACAATACGGCTAACTAGATAGTCAAGGGCTGGCAGTGGTATGCCAATGATTGAGTCGTGATTTAAATCAATGCTAAAATCGGATTCCAGCTTGTAACCCTCCTCTGAATTCGGATCTATCCACCCCTGGGACGACAGCCAGCTCCAGTTCGCATCGGTTGTCCAGGTGTGCAGGCGATTGGCGGCCGGATTCAGCCACAGCACCGTGTTAGCGCCATCGACCGAGGCCGCCGCTAGGGTCTTCCAGCCGGAATAAATACCCTCATAAACGGGATTGCCCTGGATCGTGATCGGCTTCACCAGGCCATCGATGGCCACGGAATAGTGATTATTAGGGGCAGCCTTCTGGAAGACAACCGAACCAACCGTTGCGATCGTGCTATAGAGAGTTCCGACGATCAAATCCTTATTTAGATCGAGATTGAATTGAGATTCCAGCCTGCAACCCTCGTCCGAATTCGGATCAATCCACCCCTGGGACGACAGCCAGCTCCAGTTGGCATCGGTTGTCCAGGTGTGCAGGCGATTGGCGGCCGTATTGAGCCACAGCACCGTGTTCGTGCCATCGACCGTGGCCGCCGCCAGGGTCTGCCAGCCGGAATAAATACCCTCATAAACGGGATTGCCCTGGATCGTGATCGGCTTCACCAGGCCATCGATGGCCACGGAATAGCGATTGCTATCAACGTCCTTCTGGAAGACAATTGATCCAACCGTGGTGACAGGGATATAAATAGGAGTTTTTGAAGTATCTTTAATCGTGACAACTATAGCCGAACCAAACTGAAGCACAAGTTGCGGATCAGAAAATAATTTGATCTCAAGCTTTTCAACCCCTTCTGTTTTCAAATCATTGGCCAGGGTATGTTCAAAACTGAATGTATTGCTCGGTCCAACTATCCCCGAACCTTTCAGTGCACCCAGGGAGAAATCTGCCGAAGTGATTCCATCACCACTGAGAGCCCAGTAGAGGGTGGTGCCAGCCGCAAAGTTACTGGCATAAACAATGGTGGTTAGGGTTGAGGCCTCATCGATAATGCTAGACGATGGTGTCAGCCTAGTCGGAGGAGGAATAAGCCGATCATCGGTTAACGGATTAGCGAATGCCACTACTCCTTTTAAGTCAGTTGGTTCGTTTCCGCCATCATCACCATTACCACCCCATGCCACTACACTGCCATCACTCTTGAGGGCAGCAAAGCAGCCGCTATTAGCGTAGATCTGAGTGACACCACTCAGGCCCGCCGGTGCCAAGCCACCGTAAAAATAATCGCCCCAAGCCACCACCGTTCCGTCTTTCTTGAGAGCAGCAAAGGAATAGCCGTTGGAAAAAATCTGAGTAACATTATTTAAACCTTGCGGTACAAGTCCTCCAAAATATTGATCCCCCCAAGCGACAACTGTTCCGTCGGTCTTGAGCGCAGCGAAGGCTCTTGTAGTAGAAAAGATCTGAGCAACACCCGATAGGCAAGTTGGGGCCGAGCCACCATATATTCCTTCCCCCCAAGCCACCACACTACCATCGGCGTTAAGGGCTGCAAATGCATAATGATTGGAATAGATTTGAGTGATACCACTAAGACCATAGGGTGCCGTGCCACCGTTTCCATTACCCCATGCCACAACGGTGCCATCGTTCTTGAGGGCTGCAAAAGCATCGCCACTCGAATAGATCTTAGTGACACCACTAAGCCCCGTTGGAACCGTGGAGTCGCTGCCCCATGCCACCACAGTGCCATCACTCTTAAGAGCCGCAAAGGCATATCCAGTAGCACTGATTGCAATCACATCGTTCAAGCCTGATGGGACACTGTCACGCAAAAAACCCCAGCTAACGACACTACCATCATTTTTTAGCGCCGCGAAAGAATAAAAAGTGGAATAAATCCTTTTAACATCTGTTAAATTAGCCGGGGCTCTACCACCCCAATAGGAAGCGCCCCAGGCGATAACACTGCCATCATTCTTAATAGCAGAAAAGGCAGCGCCATTGGGAAAGATTTGTGCGACATCAGTCAAGTCTGTTGGCAGCAAGACATCATAAAATTGGCTTTTATTACCCCAATCAATGACTGTTCCATCAAACCGTAGGGCTGCAAAAATACCACCATTAGAGTATATCTGGGAGACACCAGTCAGCCCTGAAGGTGCCGTTCCGCCAAAGCGACTAGCACCCCAAGCGACAACGCTGCCATCGCTCCTAATGGCAGCAAAGGCACCTGCATTGAGTGGCTCACCCGAGCCGGAACTACGATCCTTCACTGACACAGCAACCCCCTCAGCCGTTATCGTGGCCGTGGCCATTTGCTGTCCAGGTGTGATGCCATAAAGCGATGAGGCATCTATCCGGGCAATAATCGTTTCACCCGGATCAATCAGTGCCCCATCCGCCAATGCTGGTAGCGCCAGTTGGGCCGTAGAGCTACCTGCCTGGAAGGTGATACTACCGGTGTTCATTCCGGTGTAGTCCAAACCTGCTTGAGCAGTGCCAAACAGCCGATAGCTCATCGTGAGAGGATCAATTGTATCGCGAGTGCGACTAAAATGGAACACCACCGGACTGCTATCAGCCTCACTGCCATTGGCCATGGAGACGACAGAAACCCGATTGCCGATGTCATCGTTGCCAATAGTGCCAATAACCGAAGAAGCTGTGCCAATGATATAGTTTTCACCCGCCTGAAGGGTAATGGCAACAGTTTCATCGGGCTCAGCCATGTTCTCAGCTGTGGGATCAATCGTGAGGATGACTCTGGACGATCCCACTCCAAATGTGACTGTTTTATTGACTCCTGGTGTGGCACCGATGTAATCATTGGCATCGGCAGTTCCTGCAATATAGTAATTTACAGTAAGGGGAGCATTGGTTGGCCCACTGCGGATAAAAGTGTAGGCTAGATTTATTGTGTCATCTTCCTGCACGATGGATGGTGAGATGGACAAGGTGACCACAGGCAAAGGGGTCTCCAACAGCAAATAATCGTCGGTGAGTGCATTCGCAAACCCCACCACACCGGTCAGGCCAGCTGGTGCTGTGCCACCAGAACTGCTATCACCCCATGCAACGACACTGCCATCGCTCTTCAGTGCCGCAAAGGCAGAACCACCATTGGAGAAGATCTGCGTGACACCGGACAACCAAGAGGGCGCCGTGCCACCATAATTACGATCACCCCATGCAACGACACTGCCATCGCTCTTGAGAGCTGCAAAGGCATAAAGATTGGAGAAGATCTGCGTGACACCGGTCAGCCCCGTCGGTGCAATGCCACCATAATCGCTCATGCCCCATGCAACTACACTGCCATCACTCCTGAGAGCTGCAAAGGCATGAGCAGTACTGAAGATCTGTGTTACATCGCCCAACCCTGATGGTGCCATGCCGCCAGAAACACCATTCCCCCAAGAAAAAATGCTGCCATCGCTCTTAAGCGCTGTAAATGCAGCATAGTTGGAATAAATTTTCGAGACACCAGTCAACCAAAAAGGGGTCGTTCCTCCATGTTGTATATCACCCCAAGCCACGATGGTGCCATCGCTTTTGAGAGCTGCAAAGGCAGCAAACGTGGAGGAGATCTCGGTAACTCCGCTCAAGCCTCCTGGAGGCACCATACCGCCAAAACGCCAATCGCCCCAAGCGACGACACTACCATCTGTTCTGAGGGCTGCAAAAGACATAACATTGGAAAAGATTTTGTTGACACCGCTCAATCCTGAAGGTGCACTACCTCCACTACGACTATCGCCCCAAGAAACTACGCTACCATCACTCTTTAGAGCTGTAAAGGCTGCAGCTGAGCAGAAGACCTGATTAACGTCGCTCAGTTCTGACGGTGCGGTTCCACCTGCATCACTTTTACCCCAAGCGACAACGTGGCCATCACTCTTTAGAGCTACGAAGGCATTGGCATTCGAGAAGATTTGGATAACGTCGCGCAATCCTTCCGGTGCGATACCGCCATAGTAGCTATCTCCCCAAGCAACGACGGAGCTATCGCTCTTAAGGGCGGCAAAAGCACCATTACCCGAGTAGACTTGGATCACCCCTGTCAGCCCGAAAGGGGTGGTGCCACCGGAATATAGATCACCCCAGGCCACAATGGAGCCATCACTTTTTAGTGCAGCAAATCCACCTGGATTACTATACTCACTATCGGATCCTAATAGCTGCCGTATTTTCTCAGTAACCACAACACCTTCTGCCGTGATCGTGGCCGTGGCCGTTTGCTGTCCAGGCGTGATGGCGTAGGTATCGGATGGGCTGATTTGGGCAATGATCGTTTCCCCAGGATCGACCACGTTGTCGGCCAGAGCCGGCAAGGAAAGGGTTGCAGACGAACTACCAGCCGCAAAGTTGACCGTACCCGCTGTGGCGCCGCTGTAATCACTTCCTGCCTTGGCGGTGCCGTACAAACGATAATTAACATTCAAGGGGCCTGATGTATTGCCACTGCGTTGAAAATTAAAGACAACGGGACTACCATCAGCTTCCTTGCCGGTGGTAAGAACAGTAACGGAAATTTTCGCCAAAGCGGCTTGCTCAACCCGCAAAATCTGGCCTCCAACATCTACCTTTTCATTGTCATCATCTGATTGATTCAATGCAATTTGAATCAATGAGAGTTTCTCGCCGGCCAACAACCTTGCCAGCAGCTCTCCTTCGTCCCCAGGCGTATCTGTTTGATTAAGCATGGCATCAAGATGGTGGCCAAGTTCCTCTGTCAGAACTAAAAGCACTTGCTCTGTGGTCGCATTTTGCAACCAATCAGCATTCAAAAAGATGTTTCCTGTCCCAACCGCATAGGCACCCATCGCGCCATTCATCGCTGTGGCTGGAAGCAGCGAAATCTCGGGAATTCCCCTTTAGTTCCCATCGGCCAGATCAGCCACCAGTTCCTTGAGAGCCAGTGGTTCGCCGCTCAGCAGCAGTGATTCCTGGGCAGCGCTGGTCAATCGACCGCTGTAGGCCCACTCCGTCAGCCGCTCGTGCCACTGGCCCAGAAGGGTAGACAGGAGGAGGTTCGCTTTGGTCATGGCCATCGGTAATGGAAGGTCTTGAGGATGGTCAACCACGGCGGGCTGTCGCCTTAGTGGCTACCTTATGGTTACAGGATCAAAGCTAGTATCATCGAACTACCCTGTCAATATTGACCATGGGTAAGAAGCTAGTACCAAGTGTAGCCTGAGCATCTGATTCCCTTCTGCGCCAAGCGGCTCGGGGTCGGCCGGCAACCGAGATCTAAAAGTATTGGCAGAGCAGCACAGGATGGAGTGTAACAACGACAGACCGCACTTGGCTCTGCGTGGGCCTACGCCCATGGAATTCCTCAAGCAGTGGAAGGCAGCCTGACCACAACCCACCAACCCTCGCAGGGACTGAACCAGTGAGGGGGCCACGTCAAGGCAGTCCACCGACCAATTTAACACCTATTATCTGCAATTAACCCGGGCTCGTGAGTCCATTATCCACCTATTGAGTTTTCGACACAATCCCCGCTGGCCTACGCACTCCAAGCGAATCATGGCCCAGTCCAAGGGTGCGGTTCATCATTATTCGCCCATCGCTGGGGCCGAAGAGTTCGCTGTAACTACCTGCCTTTTCTACGTTAATAGGTTAGCTGCCGATGCATTGATGCGAGGCCAAAAGGAGTGCAGCGGCTGCTTGTTCTCCTACGTCTGGAGCGAGGAGCGGATCCCGGCCAGTCATCCGCCCAGGCGGATTCGCACGTTGGCAAATCAGGCAGTTGAACGGCTCAAGCCCGCCATCTGCAGGCCGTATGCCTTGGAAGGACGCCCATCGGTTCCACCGGAGCAACTCCACATCAACCTGCTGTTCTGCTGGTTTGTGGGCTTGAGCCCCGACGATCCGATCTGGCACCCGACCACTTTTGGCCTCCGGCCGAATTCGGCTACACCAAAAACCGTAATCGACTCCCCAATGACGACGTCATCGGGCTGTTCGTTGAGACGATGATAGCTGCTCCAGAGGTGAAACCGTTGCTCGGCGACGAGCCCTTCTTTGCGGTCGGCACGTTGTTGCAGGCGTGGGCATCACACGCCTGCCTGAAACGGATCGATGGCCACACCACCCGCCATGTGGACTACGCCAGTTCAAACTGGGCGGGCAAGACAACGTGTGTGCCCGCTTCGGCCTGCACCTGGCGGACTGCTGATGGCCCCCCGGCCAGAGCGGTTTCTGAACCAAGCGCAGCTTGCGCCGAGCGATGCGCCGCAGCTCCAGGCAAGCCAAGATCAGGGCCTGCGCTGCCAGACGCCGTGATGCCAGCCCCCCCGCACCTGCGGCACCAAATCCCCCGCTGGCCATCGCGATGGCGGCCGCTGGCGCTGGCGGCGCTGCTGCTGGGCCTGGCCCTGGGCCTGCAGCTCTGGACGGCTGCGCCGATCGGGGCGGCCACCGCCCAGCCACCGACTCCGGCCAATCCGCCGCCAGCCTGGATCACCCTGGAGGGGCGGCCGGTGCTGGAGATCCGCCATGCCGCCGGGGCCCAGACGCCCCAAGCGGTGGCCGAACGGGGCACGGCCTTGCTGCGGCGGCTGGCCGATAACCCGACGGTGGCGCCGGAGCAGCTGGTGGTCCGCGAGGATCCGCCCTATTCGATGTTGGGCCTCGAGGCTGCCGACGGCCGCTTCACCCCCCAGCTCGCCGTCGACGATCGGGCCGCCAGGGCCTTCGCCATCAGCCGCCAGGAGCTGGCCGAGCGCTACCGCGACCAACTACGCGGCACCCTGCGCCAGTACCGCAGCAGCCACACCCTCGGCGCCTGGCTGCGCAACAGCGCCCTGGCCCTGCTGATGCTCGGCCTCTACCTGGCCTGGGTGCGGCTGCAAGGGGGGCTGGAGCGGCAGTTGCGCCACTGGATTAGCGCGGCGCCAGCCCCCTGGCTAAGCGGCTTGCGGCTCGGCGGCAGCAAGGTGCTGGATGCCGGCCAAGAGCGGGCCGCCCTGCTGTGGCTGCTGCGCCTGCTGCATTGGAGCCTGCTGCTGCTGGCCAGTTACCTGATGATCCCCCTGCTGCTGGGCTTCTTCCCGCCCACCCAGCTGGTGGCCGAGGGGCTGCGCGGCCACATCCGCGATCTGTTGGAGCGCCTCTTGAACGGGATGGCCGCCGCCATCCCCAACCTGCTCGTCATTGCCCTGATCCTGCTGCTCACCCGCCTGCTGATGCGGGCCTGCCTGGGCTGGTTCGAGGCGATCGAACGGGGCCAGCTGCAGTTCTCCGGGTTCTACCGGGAATGGGCGCGGCCCACCGGCCGGCTGGTGGCGGCGGGGGTGTTGCTGGCCGGCCTGATCACGGCCTACCCCTACATCCCGGGCTCCGGCAGCCGCGCCTTCCAGGGGGCCGGCCTATTCCTCGGCCTGCTGGCGGCCTTGGGCTCCAGCGCCGTGGCCACCAATGTGATCAGTGGCTTGATGTTGATCTATACGCGGGCCTTCCGCGAGGGCGACCGGGTGGAGATCAACGGCGTGGTGGGGGTGGTGCAGGATCGCGACCTGCTGGTGACCCGCATCCAGACCCCCCGCAATGAACTGGTGAGCATTCCGAATGCCACGGTGATCACCTCCTCGATCCTTAACTTCAGCTTTGCTCGCCGCGAGATCCTGAGGCCGGTGGCGATCGCCACCACGATCACGATCGGCTACGACGTGCCCTGGCGCCAGGTGCAGGGGCTGATGCTGGCCGCAGCCCAGGCGGTGCCAGGCATCGCCGACCAACCGCCGCCCAAGGTCCTGCAGACCTCCCTCAACGACTTCCACATCAGCTACGAGCTGAATGCAAGCCTGCGGGACGTGGACCTCTACCGCGAAACGCTCTCCGATCTGCTCGCTTCGCTCCAGGATCGCTTCGCCGAAGCCAACGTCGAGATTCTCTCACCCACCTACGAAGTCAACCGCGAAGGGCTGGGCAGCACGGTGCCGAAGCTGGAGCGAGGCCCCGAGGCCAACGGCTGAAGGCTGCGGGCTCAGCGATCTCCCTCTGGCACACCATCTGACACGCGATCGGGCAGCAGGGCCAGCCGGCCGCGGCCCCCATCCAGCCTCGCCAGCACCCCCAGCGGCAATGCCGCATTGCCGGGGCTGTGGCCCACCGGCAGCTGGGCCACCACCGGAATGCCGAGGTCGAGGCTGCGCTCCCGCAGCACCTGTTCCAGGTTGAACCGGTGCTCGGCCGGTTGGTCAGCACCTCCATCGGCGGCATCGGCGCCCTCGAAGCTGCCGAAACCGATGCCGGCCAGCTGCTGCAGGGCGCCGCAAAGGCGCCAATGGGTGAGCATGCGATCGATGCGGTACGGGGCCTCGCCCACGTCTTCGAGCACCAGGATGGCGCCCCGCAACGCCGGCAGGTAGGGGGTGCCGAGCAGGTGGGTGGCCACGGTGAGGTTGGCCACCAGCAGCGGTCCTTCGGCCACACCGCCCCGCCAGCCCACCGCCTCGAGGTCGGCCACCGCTTCACCAAACAACAGGGCCCGCAGCCGCTCCTGGCTCCAGGCGGGCTCCGCCGCCAAGGTGGTGAGCAGCGGCCCGTGCACGGCGCCGCCGCAGCCCCGGCTGACCTGGGCCCAGAGCAGGGAGGTGACGTCGGAGAAGCCGAGCAGCCAGCCCTGGGGCAACAGCAGCGGCTGCTCCAACAGGCGGGCCGCCCCCCAACCGCCCCGCACGCAGGCGTGCAGGGCGGCGGCGGGGCCCGCCGGCGCGGCAAGGTCGGCGGCCCGCTCGGCGTCGCTGCCGGCCAGGTAACCCCAGCGGCGCCCCACCAGGGCCGGCCCTTCGTCCAGCACCAGCCCCCATTGGCGCAGCAGATCGAGGCCCGCCGCCAGCTTGGCGCCATCCTCCAGGGCCGAGCTGGCGGCCACCGGCCGCAGCCGATCGCCGCGCCGCAGCGGTGGCGGGAGCGGCAGGGGGCAGGCGGCTGGGAGCATGGCCCGATTCTCCCAGGCCCAAGGCCAGCTTCACCAACCGCGGCGCTGGCCAGCGTGAGCACCCGCCGCCAGCTTCACCCCGGCGGGCCCTCTTCAGCCCCGGCGGGCCCGCTTCAGCCCCGGCGAGCCCTCTTCAGCCCCGGCGAGCCAGGATCAGCCCCAGCAGCAGCAGGGCGCCGAGCTGCACCTGGCGGCTGAAATGGATGCCATAGGCCGAGCGCGGCAGATCGAGACGGCCCAGCTGCAGCGCTTCGCGCAGCATGCCCGCCGCCGCGATCGCCCAGCAGAGCCAAAACCCCAAGCCGCCCAGGCCTTGCAGCCAGGCGGCCGCCGCCAGGGCTGCAGCGGCGAGGCCATAGCAGATCGCCACCACGGCCGGCGCGACGGCGCCGAGGCTGAGGGCACTGCTGCGCACCCCCAGCCGCCGATCATCCTCCCGGTCGCTCATCGCATACACGGTGTCGAAACCGAAGGTCCAGGCGAGGCTGGCGAACCAAACCAAAACCAAGGGCCACCCGCCTGCCAACGAGCCACTGGCTGCGGCCCAGGGGATCAACACCGCGAAGCCCCAGCAGAAGGCCAGCACCAGCTGGGGGAAGGCAAACCAGCGTTTGGCCGAGGGGTAGAGCAACACCGGCGGCAGGGTGGCCACGGCCAGGGCGAGGCAGAGGCCCCGGCCCGGCGCCGGCAGGGCCAGCACCACCAGCAGCGCCAGCAGCAGGCAGGCCAGCAGCAGGATCACCGCGGTCAGGAGGCCCACCCGGCCCGAGGCCAGGGGGCGGTTACGGGTGCGTTCCACCAGGGGATCGATGCGGCGATCCCAGAGGTCGTTGGCGATGCAACCGGCTCCGCTCACCGCCAGGCCGCCCAGCACGATCCAGCCCAGCAGCGGCGCGGCGGGCGGGGCCTGGGGATTGAGCCAGAGGGCCCAGCCGGCGGGCACAAGCAGGATCAAGCGGCCGCTGGGTCGGTGCCAGCGCAGCAGCTCCAGCAGGGCTCTTGCCGTCGCCATGGCCGATCCGGAGCTGGCGGCAGCCTAGGGGTGCGGCGACGCCGCACCGTGGCGAAAGGTCGGAGGCCGGCGCGCCGCGAACCGGGGGGCGATGGCAAAGTGTCGGCGCTGCTGGCCGGTTCCCGCCCGATGGTCCAGATCCCCCATCCGGACGGCGCCGCTGCCGATGGCCAACGCCGGGTGGCGGCGATCGACATTGGCACCAACTCGATTCACCTGCTGATCGCGGCGATTGATCCGCTGCTCCACTCCTTCAACGTGGTGCTGGTCGAGAAGGCCACCACCCGGCTGGGGGAGCGCGATCCAATCAGCGGCGCCCTCTCCCCCCAGTCGTTGGAGCGGGCCTTCCTCACCCTGGGGCACTGCCGGGAGCTCGCCCTTAGCCATGGGGTCGAGCAGATCGTCACGGCGGCCACCAGCGCCGTGCGCGAAGCCCCGAACGGGCGGGAGTTCCTCCAGGACCTGGAGGATCAGCTGGGTTTGGCGGTGGATCTGGTCAGCGGCCCGGAGGAGGCGCGGCTGATCTATCTCGGCGTGCTGTCGGGCTTCTCGTTTGGCGAGACCCCCCATTACATCCTCGACATCGGCGGCGGCTCCACCGAGCTGATCCTGGCGGATGGCCGCGATGCCCGGGCCCTGACCAGCACCCGCATCGGCGCGGTGCGCCTGCAACGGGAGTTTTGTCAGCAGGATCCGCTGCCCCCCAGCCGCCGCAGCTTCCTCGAGGCCTACATCCAAGGGTCCTTGGATCCGGCGGTGGCCCAGGTGAAGGGCCAGCTGAAGGCGGGCGAGAAACCCGTGCTGGTGGCCACCAGTGGCACGGCGATGGCCCTGGCCGCCCTGGCGGCCGCCGAAGACGACGGCAAGCCAAGCGTCAAGCTCAATGGCTACCGCCTCAGCCGCGAGCGGGTCGACCAGCTGGTGGCCCGCCTGGTGGCCCTGACGCCGGAGCAGCGGCGGGCCCTGGCCCCGATCAACGAGCGCCGCGCCGAGATCATCGTGCCGGGGGCCCTGATCCTGCAGACCTGCATGGCCATGCTCCAGGTGCAGGAGCTGGTGGTCTGCGATCGGGCCCTGCGGGAGGGGTTGATCGTGGACTGGATGCTGCGCAATGGTCTGCTCGGCGACCGCTTCGCCTTCCAGAGCACGATCCGGGAACGCACGGTGCGCCATCTGGCCCGCACCCATGGCGTCGATCTGTTGAGGGCCGATCGGGTCGCCGCCCATGCCCTGGCGCTTTACGACCAAACCCGGGGCCTGCTGCACGAGGACACCGGCCCAGGGCGGCTGTTGCTCTGGGCCGCGGCCCAGCTCCATACCTGTGGCAAGCAGATCAACATCGCCGCCTACCACAAGCACACCTGGTACCTAATCCGCCACGGCGAGCTGCTCGGTTACTGCGAGGCCGACCATCTGATGGTGGCCGCGATCGCCCGCTATCACCGCCGCGGGCTGCCGAAGAAGCGCCACGAGTCTTGGCAGCAGATCAAAGGCCGCGACAACCGCCAAACGGTGGCCAGCATGGCCCTGCTGCTGCGCCTGGCGGCCGCCCTGGACCGTCGCCCGGCCGATGGCATCGCCGCCGTCCAGGTGGAGGCGGAGGGCTCCCGCAATGGCGGCCCGGCCACGCTGGTGGTAACGCTGCTCGCCGCCGCCGGCAACGGCCCTCCACCGGATCTGAGCCTGGAGCGCTGGAGCCTGCGCTCCTGTGGGCCGGCGGTGCTGGAGGCGGCGGGCCTGCGGTTGAAGGTGCCGGAGCCCTAGGGGCTCAGGGTTGGGCGGCGCCAGGGGCTGGATTGAGCGGCTGGGGCGGCGCCACCTTGGGCGGCGCAAACCCATGCCACTTCAGCTGATCGATCGTGCCGAGCGGCCGCTCCGGCTGGCCGGCCAGCTCAACGATGACCAGGTCGGGTCGGCCGGCCATCACGGCCAGGCCCTGGCCCAAGGGGAAGGTTTTGTTGCCCTTGAGGGTTCCTTCAAACAGGGTGCGACCGCTACTGTCACGCACCTCAAGCCAGCTGTCTTCCTTGCTGCGCAGCACCAATTGGGCAGCGGTCGGCGAGGTTGGGCTCAGCCCTGGGCTGGTAGCTGCTGGGGGGGCAGGTTGCTTGGGGGCAGGGTCCTGGGGGGCCGCTGCCGTAGGGGCAGAGGGAAGCCGGCGCCAGGCATTCCAGGCGTAGAAGCTCGCCGCTGCTAGGCCCAGGCCCGCCAGGCTGAGCAGGGTCCAGGCAAGCCAGCCGCCGCCCCCAGCGGCGCTGGCGGCATTACTGCGGCTAGCTCGCTGCGGACTGGACGCCGGGAACTTCGGGCGCGCAGCTTGGTTGCTTGGGGTGGCCAGGTTGGGGCGGGCGCCTCGGGTGTCGCGCAGGGCCGCAATCGCCTCATCTGAATCAACACCGAGGATTTCGGCCACCCGCCGGGCCTGGGCGATGACAAACACCTGTTCCGGCAGCCGGCTGGCATCGGCGTTCTCCAGGGCCTGGAGTTGGTCGGGGCCGATGCAGACCCGACCCGCCAGCTCCTGAAGGCTGATGCCCCTGGCTTGGCGGGCAGCGGCGAGCTCTTGGCCCAGGGCCAACAGTTCAGGAATCGGCTGGGGCGGTGGGTTGGTGGAGCTGGGCTCCCGGCCTACTGGGGAGTTGGTGGATGGGGAGTTGGTGGAATTGTCAGGTTCCTCAGGCACGGCCAGCTTCCTTGGTTCCGCTTTGACCCAAAGTATGCCAACCCCTGCAGCCACAGGCCAGCTCAACGGTGTTAGCCGATACGGAAAACCTGGCCTCCAGCTGGAACTTGGAGGGAGGCGATTGGGCTAACAACAGCTGGGATAGTAACAATTCAAATGGTAAGCTTCGAGTCATAACAAGGATGACGGCAGATCGGGACAGGGACGACTGCCTTGGTAACGACTGCCTTGGTAACGACTGCCTTGGTAACGACTGCCTTGGTAACGACTGCCTTGGTAACGACTGCCTTGGTAACGACTGCCTTGGTAACCACTGCCTTGGTGAAGATTGGCTCGGCGAAGATTGGTTTGGCCCATAGGCTCCGCTGGCAATCGGTCGCTGGTCGTTCCAGGGCATATCGAACAATCGCCCCTGGCGTTGCTACGGGGACCGCCGGCATCAGCTTGAAGCAGAGATCTCCATCACCGGACCCGAGAGAACCAAAGAGAGCGGCTCGGCATTGGCCCTACAGCCTCCACAACGAAACAACTTCCACGATTATCAACCAGTCTTTACTTTGATCTCTATGTTGATTCTTGCCTTCATTCTTACCTTGACAACCCCGCCCTAGGCCAGCCACTTGGCCTGGAGCCAAACGAACGGATCGAACCTATATTAAACTAGGCAACTTAAATGGGATGGGCGATACTGGATTCGAACCAGTGACCCCTTCCGTGTGAAGGAAGTGCGCTACCGCTGTGCTAATCGCCCCTGATTGGCTGCCCACGAAGCGGCCGCCGTTGTTGCAGCATAGATCACGACCCCCCTCAGGGGTCCAGGCCATCGGTCAGCATGGTCTGGGGTTGGCCCCCTGGCCAGCTCCCTTGCCCGTTCGGTTTGCCGCTGGGTTTGCAGCCCGGTTACCCGTTCTGGGGTGAGATCCGTTGTCAGCGTCCCCGTTGCCGTGCCTTCCGCCAAGTCCCTGGATAACCCCTCCCCGCCACCCCCCGCTACCAACCTGGCCGCCGTTGACGTGCTGGTGGTGGGTGGCGGTGTGTGTGGCACAGCGCTGCTGTTTGAGCTGGCCCGTTACACCGATCTTTCCCGCATCGCCCTGGTGGAGCGCTACGGCCAGCTCGCCCAGGTCAATTCCAAGGCCACCAGCAACAGCCAAACCATCCACTGCGGCGATATCGAGACCAACTACACCCTGGAGAAGGCGCTCAAGGTGCAGCGCACCGCCGCCATGATTGGCCGTTACGGCGATCTGCTCGATCCGGCCGTGCGCGACCGCTGCGTGTTTCGCACCCCCAAGATGGTGCTGGCGGTGGGTGAAGCGGAAGGCGCCCTGTTGCGGCAACGCTTCGCCCAGTTCTCGCCCCATTTTCCAGCGATGGAGCTGCTGGAGGCGGAGGCGATCGCGGCATGGGAGCCGCAGGTGGCCTTGGTCGATGGCCAGCTCCGGCCGGACCCGATCGTGGCGATCGGCATCCGCCATTCCCCCACGGCGGTGGACTACGAAGCCCTGGCCGAATCGTTTGTGGCCGAGGCCCGCCGGTCCATGGCCGCCAGCGGCCGCCAGCTCGACCTGCGACTCGGCACCAGCGTCGAAAGGATCGAACCGGAAGGGGATGGCTTCAAGGTGGTGCTGGGCCCCGGCCCCAACAGCAGCGTGGCCGCCAGCGAAGTGCGGGCCCGCCACGTGGTGGTGGCCGCCGGTGCCCATAGCCTGCTGCTGGCCCAGCAACTGGGCTACGGGCTGGAGTATTCCTGCCTGCCGGTAGCCGGCAGCTTTTACTTCACCCCCGATCTGCTCAACGGCAAGGTCTACACCGTTCAAAACGACAAGCTGCCCTTCGCCGCAATCCACGGCGATCCCGATGTACGCGCCCCCGGCCAGACCCGCTTTGGGCCCACCGCCCTGCTGCTGCCATTGCTGGAGCGTTACCGCCCCGCCTCGTTCTGGGAATTCCTGCGGGTGCTCCGGCTCGATCGGGCCGTGCTGACGGTGCTGTGGCAGCTGTTCAAGGTAGCCGACATCCGCAACTACATTCTGCGCAACCTGCTGTTTGAGCTGCCCTGGCTGCGGCGGCGGCTGTTCCTGGCCGATGCCCGCAAAATTGTGCCCTCGCTCCAGCTGGAGGATTTGCGCTTCGCCAAGGGCTATGGCGGCATCCGCCCCCAGCTGATCGATCGCCGCGCCCGCAAGCTGCTGTTGGGGGAGATCCGGATTGAGGCGATGCCCGGCCTCAGCTTCAATGTCACCCCCTCGCCGGGGGGCACCTGCTGCCTGGGTAACGCCCTGCGCGATCTGGAGGCGATCACGGCCCGGCTCGGTTGCCGGTTTGATCGCCAGCGCCTGGAGGCGGAACTGGTGGGGAACCCGAACCCGGCCGGGGCGGTTGAAGCGGCCCCCCAAGCTGCGTAGGTTGAAGGCCTTCCAACTACCAGGCTGTGGCCGAGCCATGGATCCGATCCCCGAACCGCAGGCCTGGGCCCAGCAGCTGGTGGCGTCGGTCGTGCGCTGGGGCATGGAGGGGGCGCCGATTCCCAACCCGCTGCCGGGCGCCGAGCCGCTGCGGCTCAAAACCGCTGTGCAACTCGCCGAGGACTACCGCCCCAGGACGGCGCGGCTGGGACTGCGCCCGGCCATCGACCAACTGATCGAAGACCAGGCCCGCTGGAATGGGGGCACGGGCTTTTTAACCGGTCTGGGGGGCTTCGCCCTGCTGCCGCTGCAGCTGCCGGCGGCGGTCACCGCCACCTGGGTGATTCAGACCCGCATGGTGGCGGCGATCGCCCACCTCTATGGCTTTGATTTAGAGCATCAGGCGGTGCGCACCCAGATCCTGCTCACCCTGATTGGCGAGGAGGCCGGGGAAGTGTTGAAGCAGCTGGGGGTCAAGGCCAGCCAACGGTTCCTGCAGGCCCGGCTGCAGCGGCTGCCCCCCCAGGCCCTGGCGGCCTTGAACCAGGCCGTGGGCTTTCGCCTGATCAGCCGCTTCAGTGGCCAGGGGGTGCTGAACCTGCACCACGCCATTCCGTTGCTGGGCGGGGTGGTCGGCGGCGGCATCGATTACATGCTCACCCGCCAGCTAGGCGGCTGGGCGGCCGCCGAACTGGGCAGCCGCGTCCCCCACTCCTGCAGCGAGGACGTCACGGTGATTGACGTGGAGATTCTCGGCTAAAATTACAGATTTTTAGCTAAACTTAGCGATTGCAGGTTAAACAGCACCGCCGCGAAACAGGTGGCTGTGGCTGGCGGAGTAGAGCCGCGAGCGGGTTGTACCGGCCGCCGCCAGGGCTGGGCTGACGATGTAGAGGGTGGTACGGATCAAATCCCGTTCCCGGCTTGTGCTGGCCATCGCCTCCAAGGGCACCACCGTCAGCCACTGGTCGGGCCAGCTAACGCGGTAGCCGATCGCCACCGGGGTGTCGGCGGGATAGTGACGCAGCAACTCCTGCTGCACCTCCTCGACATGGCGGGCACTCAGATAAAGGCAGAGGGAAGCCCGCAGCGCGGCCAGCCGGGCTAACGCTTCCGCTTCCGGCACGCCGGTGCGGCCGCCGGCCCGGCTGAGCACGATCGTCTGCACCAGGCCGGGGATGGTGAGTTCCTGGCCGAGGGCAGCGGCCGTGGCCTGGTAGGCACTGAGCCCGGGCACCACCTCCACGTCGATGGCGGCATCGGCCAGGCCACAGATCTGCTCGGCCAGGGCGCCGTAGAGGCAGGGATCGCCATCATGGAGGCGCACCACCCGCAGGCCGGCGCGGGCCCGCTCCACCGTCAGCGCCAGCACCTCCTCCAAGGTGAGGCTGCTGGTGCGGATCCTTTCGCAGGCTGCCGGGGCCAGGGCCGCGATCTGGGGGTTGATCAGCGAGTCCGTCCACAGCAGCACCTCGGCGGCCTCGATCAACCGGGCTGCCCGCAGGGTGAGCAGGTCCGGGGCGCCGGGGCCTGCCCCCACGATCTGGACGCAGGGCCGGGATGGATGGCCGCTGCTAGGGGCGCCGTTCATGGTTGGGAGCCGCCGCGGCGGGGAAAAGCGGGATCGGGCAGGGGTTGCTGGCGGCCGTAAAGCCACCACAGCCCCACGGCACCAAGGCAGATCAGCAGCAGGCTGACCAGCTGGGCCATGCGCAGCCCTCCCTCACAAAAGGGGGGATCGGAGAGCAGGCAGAGCGGATCGAGGCGCAAGGCCTCGATCCAAACCCGGCCGCTGCTGTAGGCCATCAGATACACGCAGCTCAGCGCCCCGGCCGGCAGCTGGATCCTGCCCCGGGAGGCGGCCCGGAACAGGCTGAGCAGCAGGGCAAAAACCCCCAGATTCCAGAGGGATTCATAGAGAAAGGTGGGATGGAATGTCTGAGCATCGCGAAATTCGATCGGCCGATACTGCTCAAGAATGGTCAGTTTCCAAGGCAAATTGGTGGGCAATCCGAAGGCCTCGGAGTTGAAAAAGTTGCCCCATCGCCCGATCGCCTGGCCCAGGGCTAAGGAAGGCACCAGCACATCGAGCAGCGTCCAGAACGGCTGCTGGCGCCAGCGACAATAGATCAGGGTGGCCAGGCTGCCACCGATCAGGGCCCCATGGATGGCGATGCCGCCCCGCCAGATGGCCAGCGCATCGAGCCAGTGACCCTGGTACTGGCGCCATTCCAGGGCCACGTAATAGCTGCGCGCCCCGATCACCGCGCCGGCCACCAGCAGCGGCAGCAAATCGGCGATCAAGTTGGGGTCGATGCCGCGGCGCCGGCCGAGGCGGATGGCCAGCACCAGCCCGATCAACACGGCGCTGGCGATTAGCAGTCCATACCAGCGTAAGGAAAGGGGCCCCAGCTGGAAAACCAGGGGGCCCGGAGAGGTGAACACCGCCACGGGGAGGGCGTTCTTTGGCATCAGAAGGGCCAGGGACCTGGGGGCGAACAGCAGGAAGGGCAAGATCCCGATCAGAGAATGCCCTCGGCGGCCTGCACCTTCTCCACCTGACGCTTCTTGAGCACCAGCAGAATCTGGGTGAGGGCCACCAGGGCGAATAAGGCAAGTAGGCCATAGATGCGAAGCGGGTTTTGGAGCACCACTTCCACATCCACCTGGCCGAAGCCCCCGACGTTGGGATCGTTGGTGAGGGCGGCACCAGCCGTCACCACATCGCCCACAGCCACCTGCAGGCTGGGGCCGGCCGGAATCGTTTCACTGACGCTGCCATCGGCGGTGCTGATCTCCACCACAGTGGCGCCCTTCTCAGCTGGGGTGATCGCCGAGATCGTGCCGGCCGCAGAAGCGGTGAATACGCCGTTGTTGGTCTTCTCACCGGTGGGGGTTACCTGGCCGCGGCCGCGGTTGGCACCGACATGAACCTGATACTTGCCGAAGTGAATGGCGCTGTCGGTGGCGGGATCGGGGGAGAGCACCGGGAAGACAATCTTCTTGTGCTGGTCACCGGGCAAGGGGCCAACCAACAAAATATTCGGCTGGGTTTCGCTGTATTGGGTGTAGTAAATCCCGGCGGTCTCCTCCTTAAGCTCCTCGCTGAGCCGCTCCGGCGGGGCGAGCTTGAAGCCCTCGGGCAGCATCACCACCGCACCCACATTGAGGCCGGTGGGGCTGCCATCGCCGGCCACCTGCTGGATCGTGCTGTCGTAGGGAATCTCCACCTCAGCCTTGAACACGGTGTCGGGGAAGACGGCCTGGGGCAGCTCCACCTGGGTGACTTTCTTGGCGAGGTGGCAATTGGCGCAAACGATCTTGCCAGTGGCCTCGCGGGGGCTGGCGTAGTTCTGCTGGGCCCAGAAGGGATAGGCCCAGCTGGGGCTGGCGGCGCTCAGCAGTACGCCGGCCCCCAGGCTGAGGGTGAGCAGGCAACCGAGCAGGGAGGAGAAGAAACGTCGCATGGCGGTGGATCGGGCGAACGCGGGCGGCAGGTGGTGAAGCGCGGGGAGGGAATCGGGCGGGATCAAACCCACCAGGGCTTGTCGCCGGTGCGGAAGTCGGTTTCGGTCCACTGGCCGAGAAACACGTTGTCGTTCTCAACGCTGACGTGGGCCAGGGCCAGGGAGAGCGGGGCCGGTCCGCGCACCACCTTGCCGGTGGCGTCGTACTGGCTGCCGTGGCAGGGGCACTGGAACTTATTGGCGCCACTGTTCCAGGGCACCACGCAGCCCAGGTGCGTGCAGATGGCGTTGATGCCGTAGGTGCCGATCGCTTCTGGGCCCTCCACCACCAGGTAGGTGGGATCCCCCTTCAGGCCCTGCACCAGGCTGCGGTCGCCCTCCTTGTGGTCGGCCAGCCAGCCGGAGAGGGTCACACTGTTGCCAGCCGCATCCTTGGCGGTGGTGCCACCACCGCCGCCAGCCGCCCGGGGGGGGATGAAGTAGTTCACCACCGGGTAGAGGGCGGCCAGGGCAACGCCTGTCACCGAGCCGAAGGTGAGCAGGTTCATGAACTGCCGGCGACCCATGCCGGGCACATCGCCGCTGGATGGGTTGGAGGAGGCCGCAGGGATCTGGGTCATACGAACCGTTCCGTTGTCATCAGGGCATCGCCGGCCATTATGAACTGCGTCCGGTCCGGGCCGGGGCCCTGGCCAGGGCCGTGGATGGAAGGCTTCACGTATGCGTTGTTAGCGCTTGCCATGACCGATTCCCTGCCCAGCCTCAGCAGCGCCGAAATCCTCTCCCTGCTGCAGGCCCGCTGGAAGGCTTCCTACGATCTCCAGTTGGTGCGGCGCCAAGACCGCCTCTACCTCCAGGTGATGTGGGGGTACCTGGAGCAGCAATCGTTTCCGCTCAGCCCCGAGGCCTACGCCAGCAAGTTGGCCGAGCTGGCGGCCACCCTCAATGGCCTCGGGGTGGCGCAGCAGGTGAGGCAGTGGCTCAGCACCACCCGCGACCGTCCCCGGCTTGGCAAGGCCCTTTCGCTGCCGCTGCAGCTGCCGGAGGGACGGGCGAGTGAATTCCTGCTCTAGCCAGCAGGGGCGCCTCAAGCCTGGGCGGGCCGGCGGCTGCCGCTCAGGGCCACCAGCCCAACCCCCACCAGATAGAGCGCCGTGATTGCTCCGGCTAGCAGCAGCATCGTGATCGGATCGGTGGAAGGGGTCAACACCGCACCGGCCAGGGCGCTGCCCAGCACCACCCAGCGCCAGGCCCGCAGCATTGTGGGCGCGTCGATCAGCCCCAGGGCACCGAGCACCAGCTGCAACACCGGCAGCTGGAAGGCCAGGGCCGTGGCCACCATCAGCAGCAGCACGAAATCGAGATAGCGCTCAATCGACCAAATCGGCTCCACCACATCGGCGCCATAGCTGACCAGAAAGCGCAGGGCTGCAGGCACCAGGGCCCACCAGGCAAAGGCCAGTCCAGCTAGAAACAGCAGCGAAGAGCCGGCTACGGCGGGGGCCACCAGCCGCCGCTCCCGCCGCGTCAATCCTGGCAACACGAAGGCCAGCAGCTCGAACAGCACCCAGGGGAGGGCGAGGGTGAGGCCCGCATAACCCGCCACCTTGAGCGATACGAACAAAAACTCCCCCGGCGCAAGTTGCAGGAAGCGAATCCCGGCGGCCGGCAGCTCCAGCAGCCGCACCAAAGGCCGCACGAACACCAGACACAGGGCCGCCCCCGCCACCACCGCCACCAGGCTGCGCAGAATCCGCCAACGCAGTTCCTCGAGATGTTCGACCAGGGTCATCTCCACCTCGCCAGGGGTTTCGGAATCCGGGTCGGCAGCAAGGCTGGCCCGGGAGGGGGCGGGCAGCGGAGCCAGGGGTGGGGGCAGCGGCTGGGCGGCCTCCGGCAGGAGGTCGGGCTCGGGCAAGGGGAAGGTGTCGGTGGATCCAGGGGAATTGTGCCTGGAGCTGGGGGCCAGCGGTGGCAGGGTGGCCGGCTGCAGCGGCCCGGTGGTTCGGCCAGCTTCGGCGGCCCGGCGGTTCGGCCGGCTTCAGCGGCTGCGCCGGCTGCCCGGCGCGGCCGGGGGCGGGGCCGGGTTCAGCAGCGCCAGGGCCCGATCCGGCTCCCCCCAGAGAATCTCGCCACCCTCGTGGCGCACGGTGCCGGGCCCGGCGGCGGCGATCCGTTGCAACTGCTCCGTGGCCACCATCACCACCGGCACCCGGCCGTTGCCGCGGGCCCGGCTGAAGTGGGCCGCCAGATCAGCCGCCGCCTGCCGGTCGCTGGGGCCGGGGTCGGCCTCCGATGCCTTGAGCACCACATGACTTCCCGGACATTCCTGGGCGTGGAACCAGAGGTCGCCCCGGCGGGCCTGGCGCAGGCTGATCCAGTCGTTCTGGCGATGGTTGCGGCCCACCTGCAGCCGCAGCCCAGCGGGGGAGCGCAGCTCGAGCGGTTGGGGGGTCGGGGCGGCGCGGCGGCGGCGGCGATCCCCCTGGCGCGGTGTCAGCTGCTCATCTAGTTCCGCCTCCAAATCGCCCAGCGATGGGAGCCCGTCGCTCAATACGAGGAAGTGGAGGCTGGCCTCCAGCCAGGCCCGCCGCTGGCGGTGCAGGTTCAGGCGGGGCTCGATCGAAGCCACGGCTCGGCGCAGACGCCGGGCCTGGTGGTAGAGCTTCTGGGCGGCGGCGATCTCCTCCCGGGAGGGGTTGCCCAGGCAGAGGAGGGCATCGGCCTGCCCTTGCAGGGCGCCACTGTCGGCGGTGGCCTCGAGCAGGGTCTGCTGGCGTTCCTGTTCGCGCTTCTCCCTGGCCAGCGCCGCTTCCAAGCGCTGCCGCAGGGCCGCCCGGCGTTGTTCAAGGCGGCGTCCGCCGAGCCGTTCGCCGTAGTAGGCAGCGAGGGCCCGGTTGATCGGAGCCGCCGTAGCGGGCTGGGGCGGCGGCGGGCTGCTCGGCGTTGCAGCCCCTCCCGGCTGCCAGCAGCGGTAATCACTACCACCGCCGAGTTGGAAGCAGAAACAATCGGCTTCCACCGCAGCCAGCCAAGCCTGCCAGCGTTGGAACAGGGCCTGCCAGTGGTGGCTCCGCAGCGCCGCCACCGGCAGCTCCAGCAGGCTGGTGGGGCCATCCCCGGCCGGCCGATCCCGAAGCGACCCCACGGGTTCCAGGCCAGCGATCTCCAACGCAGCGGTCTCCAGGCCAGCGGTCTCCAGGCCAGCGATCTCCAGGCCATCGGTGAGCTGGCGGGCCAGGCTGGGGCTGATCCCTTGGTAGGTGTCCGGCAGGGCCCGGCCCAAGGCCAGGGGCAGCACCCTGAGCCGCCGCTGCCAGTCGCTGAACGCCTCGCTGCAGCGGGGCGGATCGCCCGCCAGCGCCGGCGGCGGAGCATAGGGATCGCCGGTGCCGATCGGCCGCAGCCGCGACTGGGCCGAACGCACCTGGCGGCCGGCGGCGATGACGCGGCGCTGCTCGTCGAGGAGGAAGAGGTTGCTGTGGCGACCCATCAGTTCAAGCACCAGCCAGCGTTGGATCGGCTCCCCCGGCCGGCGGGCGAACCCCAACTCCACCACCCGCTCCCAGCCCTGCTGCTCGAGGGCCACCAAGGCCAGACCGCGCAGACCATGCTGCAGCTGCTGGGCCAGGGTGCTGCCGTCCCCCTGCCGCAGCGGCGGGGCGATGGCGAACAGCCGGGGGGCCTCCGCCTGCCAGCCCAGTTCAAGCCAATGGCAGGCTTCGAGGCCCCGCAGCGCAATCTGCACCGTGTGGGGATCACTCTGTTGGGCCTTCTCAAAGCGGCTGGGCAGCAGCAGCTGCCGCAACTCCCCCACCACGGCCCGCAGGGTCGTGGCATCAATGGCCTGGATCACTGCCATGGCGCCCGTCGCTCCTCCCGCTTCTACTCTGCGATGAGCCCTGGACGCCCGATGACGCCCACCGCCAGCCCCGCCCGCCTCACCGTGATCACCGGCCCCAGTGGCGTGGGCAAGGGCACCCTGGTGGGGCGGCTGTTGGAGCGGCACCCCACGATCTGGCTATCGATTTCGGCCACCACCCGCCCTGCCCGCGTCGGCGAGGAGGAAGGCCGCCACTATTTCTTCCTCGACCGTGGCAGCTTTGAACAGCAACTGGCCAGCGGGGGCCTGCTGGAGTGGGCCGAGTTCGCGGGCAATCTTTACGGCACGCCGCGGCGACCGGTGGAGGAGCAGCTGGAGGCCGGCCGGCCGGTGTTGCTGGAAATCGAGCTAGAGGGAGCCCGCCAAGTGCGGCGTAATTTTCCGAGTGCCACCCAGCTGTTCGTGGCGCCGCCTTCGTTCGCAGCATTAGAACAGCGCATCCGCGGCCGCGGCACCGATAACGAGGCGGCGATCAGCCGGCGCCTGGCCCGGGCCCAAGTGGAACTGGCGGCCAGCTCGGAGTTTGATGCCGTGCTGGTGAATGACGATCTCGAAGTAGCGCTGCTGGAACTGGAGCAGCTGATGGGGCTGCCGTCACTGGCCTAAATCGCCAGCAAAAAAGATCACCATGGCAACGAGATCGCCGTAAAATGGCAACGGGTTTGCCACAAAAAAAGACGACCTATCAGGATCGTCTTTCGGGCAATCAGCCTTTGACAGCAAGCAAACAATCTCTGGCTCGACAACCACCAATCAGAGCGGGTGGAACAGCAGATCAGGGTAAAAGCGGTTGAACTCGATCATGATGCCGGCGGTGATCGTGAACCAGATCGCGGCGAAGACTGGGGCGGTGGTGAGGAACTTCTTCATGGCCGAAGTTGGGGAAGAGAGGGATTGGCGACCTTGGCGGCCACCATGGTTTTGGCAGACAAGCTTTGACGGGCAAAGCAAGGGATCGAAACCAGAACTGGGGGCAGCGAATTCAGGGGGGCGAATCCAACTGCCCGATTTTAACTGGCCGAAATCTTCGGGGCTAATCAGCGCGGCGAGACGGTGATTTTGCTGTCGGATTGGGTGAGCTTGCCGCTGGAGAACTCGCTGAAGGCTGCGATCGGCCAGCTGGCGGCGGCCAGGGTGCTCTTCAGGGCGAGAGGCACGTCGATCTGGATCTCATGCATGGTGGCGTCCTTGCGGGTGGCCACGGCTTGAAGATAGGTGCGACCGGCCCAGCCGATCGTGCCGGTGATGTAGAGGAAGGCGATACCGGGGATGATGAAATCACCGGCATGGCTCCAGCGGCCGTCCACGATCAGGTGGGGCAGGCCATCGGCGCCGCACAGTGCCTTGCTGTACATCTCGAAGCGATGCTTGGCCTGGACGGTGGTGGCGGTGCCGGCACGCTGCAGGAAGCGGGCGCTCTCGGAACAGGGAGTCAGGCCGCCGATGTCGGCGCGAACCGCCGGGGCAAAGCCAAGCAGCAGGAAGGCGGAGAGGAGTACGGCGAAAAGACGGCGCATGGGAAGGAGCCGGGAAAGGGCTGCCGCAGGGCAGGATGTCACCAGCGGACAGTAAGGGAGCCCGTTCGGAGCGATGCCCACGGTTCTTGCGCTCGAAACAAGTTGTGACGAGTCGGCGGCAGCGATCGTGGCCGATCGCAGCGTGCTGGCCAGTGCCGTGGCATCCCAGATTGAGGAGCACGCCCGCTGGGGGGGGGTGGTGCCCGAAATCGCCTCCCGCCGCCACCTGGAGGCCCTGCCCTCGCTGATCGAACGGGTGGTGGCCGAGAGCGGCGTGGCGCTGGCCGAGGTGGATGCGATCGCAGCCAGCGTCGCCCCCGGCCTCGTGGGTGCCCTGCTGGTGGGCTCGGTAACCGGCCGCACCCTGGCCCGGCTGCACGGCAAGCCGTTTCTGGGCATCCATCACTTGGAGGGGCATCTGGCGTCGGTGCAGCTGGGGGAGGAAGCCCCCCCCCAGGGGCCGGTCCTGGTGCTGCTGGTCAGCGGCGGCCACACCGAGCTGATTCGGGTCGATGCCCCGGGGCACTACCAGCGGCTGGGGCGCAGCCACGATGATGCCGCCGGCGAGTGCTTCGACAAGGTGGGCCGTCTGCTGGGCCTGCCCTATCCGGGGGGGCCAGCGATCGAAGCCGCCGCCCAGGGCGGAGACCCCAGCCGCTTCAGCCTGCCGAAGGGGCGGGTCTCCCGGCCCGGCGGCGGCTTCCTGCCCTACGACTTCAGCTTCAGCGGCCTCAAAACTGCGATGTTGCGGCAGGTGCAGGCCCTGGGCGCCAGCGGCGCCCCCCTGCCGCTGGCCGATCTGGCGGCCAGCTTCGAGCAGGTGGTGGCCGAGGTGCTGGTGGAGCGCAGTTGCCGTTGTGCCAAGGCGGAGGGCCTGGCGACGATCGTGCTGGTGGGAGGGGTGGCCGCGAACCGGCGGCTGCGGGCCCTGCTCGCGCAGCGGGCCGCCGCCGACGGGCTGCTCTGGCGGGTGGCCCCCCTGGCCTGGTGCACCGACAATGCCGCGATGGTGGGCGCGGCGGCCTGCCAGCGCTTCGCCGAGGGATGCCGTAGTTCGATCCGGCTCGGCGTGGCCCCCCGCCTGCCGTTGGCCGAGGCCGGGCGGCTCTACGCCAGCGAAGCCTGCTTTTAATCGTTCAATCCATCTCGCAATCCCTCTGGCAGCCCCTCTGGCAGTCCCTCTAGCTATCCCTCTAGGCTGCGTCAATCCCCGTAGGCACGGCCACCGGCCGTCTGTGCCCATGGCCCCGGCCAATCCCGTGCCGTTAGATTCCACTCCAGATCCGATTGTGCCGCAGGCCGTGCTTCACGAGCCGGCCCCAGGGGACCAGCCCCCTAGCCCAGGCCCCGAACTGGTATCCCAACAGGAGCTCAACGCTTGGCGCCGCGGCTTCACCCCCCAGGCCGAGATCTGGAATGGCCGCCTGGCGATGCTGGGCCTCTCCGTGGGCTTGGCCGTGCTGGTGCTGGCCCGACTGGCGACCCATCGAGGCTGAGCTCCAGCCATCGGCAGACCTGGCCGGCGCCCAGCTCAGGTGCGGCCGCGCAGGGTCTGGGCCAGTTCGTTGGGCCGCAGGCTCTGGCCCATCACCTCGTCAACCGTGGCACGCCCCTCCTCCACTAGACGGGCAAGGGATTGATTACTGGTCTGCATGCCCTCAAAAGCGCTGCGGGCCATGATCGCCTCGATCTCGTCTAGCTTGCCGGTAACGATATAATCACGACAGGAATCGGTATTAATAAAAATATCATGAAATGCCACTCGCTTGCCATCGGTTGTCTTCACGAGGCCCTGGGAGATCACGGCCAAGAGCGCATCGGCGAGCGCTCGCCTAATGCTCTCTTGTTCCTGACTAGGAAACATGCCGATCACCCGCTCGACGCTGCGCACGGCCGAGCTGGTGTGGAGGGTGCCGAGCACCAGGTGGCCCGTCTGGGACGCCTTGATCGCCGTGATCAGGGTTTCCTGGTCACGGATTTCACCGATTAAAATTACATCAGGATCTTCGCGCAAGGCGGCCCGCAGGGCGGACTGGAAGCCCTTGGTATGGCTGCCGACCTGCCGCTGCCGAACCAAGGATTGCTGGCTTTCATGCACAAACTCCAGCGGATCCTCTATCGTCAGTACATGCCGCCTCATGCTGCGATTGATATAATCAATCAGGGCCGCCAACGTGGTGCTCTTGCCAGTACCGGTGGAACCAGTCACCAGCAGCAGCCCCTTCGGCCGGGAGGCCAGATCGAGCAGCACCCTGGGCAAACCCAGGCTTTCAATCGTGCGGATCTGCTGCGGGATCAGGCGCAGGACCATGGCCGACCCCAGCAGGGTTTCGAGCAAATTGATCCGAATCCGCACGAAGCCAAAGGCGTAGGATCCATCAAAATCCTTATCCCGCTTGAAGTCATCCAATTGGCCGGGATCGAGGATCTCCCGCAGCCATTGGCGGAACTGGACGGCATCCGTAACCGGCCAATTGGAGGTCACCATGTCGCCAAGACAACGAAAGCGAGGTATTTCGCCAATGCCGATATGGATATCGGAATAGTCGTTATCAAAAGCGATCCGCACGATCGCCTCCAATGTTTGCGGCTGCTCCGAGCCGGCAAGGATCTCAGCGGGCCGTTCTTCTGTCTGCGACGGCACTAGGGGCGCTGAAGGCGGAGGGGGCGCTGAAGGCGGAGGGGGTGGAAGAGGCGGCGCCGGAATCGCGGCGCTTGAGCTGAAAGCAAAGGGCAATTCGGCCATGGCTCCAGCTGGATGCTGCCGGCAATGTTCGCACCATTCCTTGGCCAATGGCGGGCCCATTCCCCGGCAAGAACCAAGCCCAGCTCGGCGCCCAGCGACCTGGAAGGGCGCGATCGTCCCCTCCCCCAGGGGCCGTGGCCTGGGCAGCTGGCCAGGCGGATCCAGGCAAAAAGCCAAGATCCTTAGGATTGGCCATATCTAGGGTCCGGTTTTGTCTGCTTCTTTTTCCGCCGCAGCCGCTGCAGCCGACGCCACAGCCGCTGCGGCCATCGCCCCATCCCCTGCAGCAAGCCCGGGCGGATCTGCAGCGGCTCCGCTGATCACGATCGTGCTGGGCACCCGGCCAGAGGCGATCAAGCTGGCGCCCGTGATCCAGGCTTTCCAGCGGTCTGACCAGTTCCGCACCCGGGTGGTGCTCACCGGCCAGCACCGCGAGATGGTGGAGCAGGTGATGGCGCTGTTCGGCCTGGTGGCCGACCACGACCTGGCCCTGATGGCCCCCAACCAGACCCTCACCCATGTGACCTGCGCGGCCCTGCAGGGGCTGAAGCAGGAGTTCAGCCTCCACCGCCCCGCCCTGGTGCTCGTACAGGGTGATACCACCACGGCCTTCGCCAGCGCCCTGGCCGCCTTCTACGAGCAGATTCCCGTCGGCCACGTCGAAGCCGGCCTGCGCACCGACAACCTGTTCGACCCCTTCCCGGAGGAGGCCAACCGCCGCCTGATCTCCCAGCTGGCCCAGCTCCACTTCGCCCCCACCGAGCGCTCGGCCGCCAATCTGCGCGCCTCCGGCGTGATCGGCGCGATCCTCACCACCGGCAACACGGTGATCGATGCGCTGCTGTTGATGGCCGAAACGGCCCCGACCCTGGCGATCCCCGGCCTCGACTGGCAGCACCAGCGGGTGCTGCTGGCCACGGTGCACCGCCGCGAAAACTGGGGTGAACGGCTGCAGGAGATCGGCCGCGGTTTCCTGGCGGTGCTGGAGCGCTTCCCCGACACCGTCCTGCTACTGCCACTGCACCGCAACCCCACCGTGCGGGAGCCGCTGCAAGCGCTGCTCGGCCACCACCCCCGCGCCTTCCTCACCGAACCGCTCGACTACGACAAGCTGGTGGCCGCGATGCGGGGCGCCACCCTGCTGCTCTCCGATTCCGGGGGTATCCAGGAGGAGGCCCCGGCCCTGGGCAAGCCGGTGCTGGTGCTGCGGCGCACCACCGAACGGCCGGAGGCGGTGGAGGCCGGCACCGCCAAGTTGATCGGCACCGACAGCGCCTCGATCCTGACGGAGACGGCCCAGCTGCTGGAGGACCCAACGGCCTACGAAGCCATGGCCCGGGCCCACAACCCCTTTGGCGACGGCCAGGCCAGCGGCAGGATCGTGGCGGCGGTGGCGCAGTTTCTAGGCCTTGATGCGGCGGCGGGCTGAGCCCAGGGCGCTGGCGCTGGCGGGGGAAAGCCTGGTCAGGTTTTGTTTTTCTTCTTCGCCCAGGGCGGTAGGTCGATGAACACCCGGGTGCCGGGTTCAAGCCCGCTGGTGATCTGGGTGTCCCGGCCGCTACTCACCCCCAACTCCACCGCCTGGAAGCTGGGCTGACTGCCCTTGCCCACCAGCAGCACCCCGGGTCTGCCGTTCTCGGTGACTACGGCCACGGTGGGCACGAGGGTGCGGGCCTGCAACTGGCCGGTCTGGAAGTCCACATCGGCGGTCATGCCGATCCGCAACTCCGGCGCCGGCGGCAGCAGCGCCAGTTTGACGTCGAAGGAGGTGACGTTGTTGATTTTCACGGCCCGGGGTGCGATCTGGCGGATCCGGGCGGCGAACCGCCGATCCGGGAAGGCATCCACC
Source organism: uncultured cyanobacterium (assembly GCA_903858015.1). Taxonomy (GTDB): domain Bacteria; phylum Cyanobacteriota; class Cyanobacteriia; order PCC-6307; family Cyanobiaceae; genus Cyanobium. The sequence continues at coordinate 2,194 of CAIOGZ010000008.1, read as the reverse complement.
CGCACCGTGGCGGCCAGGCCTGGCCGCAGCCGGCCAAGGTCGCTCTCGGGCACCTTGGCCAGCACCTCCAGCCCCGAGGAAAGCTCCACGATTGAGGAGCTGGTGGCACCGGCGCTGGCCGAAGCGGTGGTGGTGGGGGTCACGAAGGCGCCGGGATCGGCGAAGCGCTGGCTGATCACCCCGGCAAAGGGGGCCCGCACCAGCAATTCGCCGCCCTCCACCTGGCGTTGCTCCAGCCGCTGGCGGGCGGCATTCACCGCCATTTGATTCACCTGGGCACCGGCGCGGAAGCGATTGAGATCGTTGAGGCTGATCGCACCCTGGCGGAAGAGGGGTTCATTGCGGCGAAGTTCGCTGGCGCTGCGGGCCAATTCGGCCTCGGCCGAGCTGAGGTTGGCCCGCAGTTCCTGCTTGCGATCTTGCAGATCGCCGGCATCCATGCGGGCCAAGACCTGGCCGGCGGTGACAAGATCGCCTTCGTCGACGTAGAGCTGCTCGATCAGGCCCTGCCGCTTCGGGCTCACGTTCACCCGTTGGACCGCCGCCAGTTCACCGGTGGCGTTCACCACCCCCGGCAGCTGGCCGGAACGGGCCAGCACCGTGTAGGGCTTCAAATCGCGGCCCTTGGCGCCCTGCTGACGCTGCCAGAGGCCCAGGGCCGCCAGTAGGGCGGCGCTGGCGGCCAGCGCCAGCCAAAGGCGGCGGCGCGGCCTGGGCGACCGGCCGGGCTGCAGGCCGCGAGGGGGCAGGGACGGGGCGGGTAGGGGCGCCACCACCTGAGCGGCTGGAGGGGGCAGCGGGCGGAGCGGCGAGGGGGCGGTAATTGGAAGCACGGCCGGGGCTGGTCCCAGTTTCGCCAAATTGGCCGCCTACTGGGGGGCGGACGGCCGATCGGATCGGGTCTGCCACCTAGATTCGAGCCATGCTCAAAGCCGGAATCGTGGGGCTGCCCAACGTGGGCAAGTCCACCCTGTTCAACGCCCTGGTGGCCAACGCCCAGGCCACCGCCGCCAACTTCCCCTTCTGCACGATCGAACCCAACTCTGGGGTGGTGGCCGTGCCGGACGAGCGCCTGCAGCAGCTTGCCACCCTCTCGGGCTCGAAGGAGATCATTCCCACCCGGGTGGAATTCGTGGACATCGCTGGCCTGGTCAAGGGAGCTAGCCAGGGTGAGGGCCTGGGCAACAAATTTCTGGCCAACATCCGCGAGGTGGATGCGATTGTGCACGTGGTGCGCTGCTTCGAGAACGACGACGTGATTCACGTCTCGGGTTCGGTCGATCCCCGCCGCGATGCCGAGATCATCAATCTGGAGCTGGGCCTCGCCGATCTGGCCCAGGTGGAGAAGCGGCGCGATCGGCTCAAGAAGCAACTGCGCACCAGCAAGGAGGCCCAACTCGAGGATGGGGCCCTGGAGCGGATCCAGGCGGAGTTGGAGCAGGGCGGTGCGGCCCGCTCGGTCGCCCTGGGCGAGGACGAGGCGCCCCTGGTCAAGCCGCTGGGCCTGCTCACCGCCAAACCGGTGATCTACGCCACCAACGTCAGCGAGGACGACCTAGCCGGCGGCAACGCCTTCGTGGAAACGGTGCAAGCCCTGGCGAAGCAGGAAGGGGCGCTGTGCGTGAGGATTTCGGCCCAGGTGGAGGCCGAGTTGATCGAGCTGCCGCCGGAGGAACGCAGCGAGTTTCTGGCGGGTTTGGGGGTGGCGGAGGGGGGGCTGCAGAGCCTGATCCGTGCCACCTATGAGCTGCTGGGGCTACGCACCTACTTCACCAGCGGCGAGAAGGAAACCCGCGCCTGGACCATCAACGCCGGCATGACCGCCCCCCAGGCCGCCGGGGTGATCCATACCGATTTCGAACGGGGCTTCATCCGCGCCCAAACGATCGGCTGGAAGCAGTTGCTGGAGGTGGGCTCCCTGGCCGAGGCCCGCAACCGGGGCTGGCTGCGCAGCGAAGGCAAGGAGTACGTGGTGGCCGAAGGCGACGTGATGGAGTTTTTGTTTAACGTTTAAATCCAAGGGCGCCGCGAACAAGCCTGAATCTCAGCGGTCCTAAGGAACCTCTGAAAAACCCGCTAAAATCAATCCAGATCCAAGACTGAGACTGGAACGGATGGCTGACCCCCTCCAGCTGGGCTTTTCGGACTACGAGCAGATCTTCGCCAAAAAGCGGACGCGTCGTCAGCGCTTCTT
>CAIOGZ010000007.1 GCA_903858015.1 uncultured cyanobacterium | reverse complement strand
GCTGTCGATGCCGTCGCTGATGACCGTTGCAAGGGAGAGCCATGACCCGCCGCTGACGCGGCCGGCATCGGCTCCCCCATCGCTTCCGGGTGGCTCACTTTTGGTGTCGGCGCTGGCTCAGTTTTCGATGTCGGCTGACAGAGGCGAAAAAGTAATTCTCTCTACCTCGGTCGTGCGCTCAGCCGCCACCATCAAGCCATCGACAATTCCAGGCGGTTCGATACCATGCAGGTTGAAAGCTTCTTCCGTTCACCATGCTCACCGGATCCGAACTGCTCGCCAAGGTCAAGGAACTCGGCGAGATGTCGAAATCTGATCTGGTTCGTTCAGCCGGGTATGTCAGCACCAAGATGGACGGCAGCGAGCGCCTGAACTTCACCGCATTTTATGAGGCCCTGCTGGAAGCCAAGGGCGTCAACTTTCCTGGCAGAGGGGGCCACCGGTCTGACGGGATTCGCGATGCTGCAACTAGTGTTCAGAATAGGATCGTTCTGATCGGCCGTTGGCTGGGGCGCGATGCAAAGCTTCGGGTGGTTCTGGCTGAAGCAGTGGATCCGGTTGCGCTATTCATCGGTTCCCTCCATTCGTCCTGATCGCCTGCAAAAGATCCTGGCGATGCAGCAGGCTGGCGACTGGTTGGTTCTCGACGCCCGCACGTCCGCCGAATTCAATGTGAGTTGCCTCCCAGGCGCGGTGTTGATCGGGGATGGTGAGGAGATTCCCCACCCAGACCCGCTGGGCAATGCCTCGAGGGAGAGGCCGATCCTGGTGTGCTGTGCGGTGGGGGTGCGCAGTGCTGCCGTGGTGAAACGGCTGCGGGAGAGGGGCTTCCGCAAGGCCGTGAATCTGGAGGGAGGGCTGTTTGAATGGGTGAACCAAGGGCATCAGCTAGTGCATGAGGGCCTACCCACCACGCTTGTGCATCCGTTCAATCGCTGCTGGGGTCTGCTGCTGAAGCCGCAGCGATGAGAGGCACTGGCGTGGCGCCACTGTCGATCATCATTCCCACCCTGAACGAGGCCGCCAGCCTGGGACGCACGCTGGCGAATGTGCGTGCCCTCGATCCACCGGCCCTCGAAGTGCTGGTGGTGGATGGCGGCAGCTGCGACGCCACCCGGGCGATCGCCACCGCGGCGGGTGTGGCGGTCATCTCCTGTGAATCAGCGGGTCGGGCGATCCAGATGAATGCAGGTGCGCGGCAGGCCCGCGGCAGCCTGCTCTGCTTTCTGCATGCCGACACCCTCGTTCCCACCGATCTGGTGGCGATCGCGGAGCGGGTGCTGGAGGACCGGGCCATCGCCGGGGCGGGCTTCGTGTCACTGATGAGTGGCGAAAACAACACCCGCTGGGGGATTTCGGCCCTGAACCTGCTCAAGACCCATCTGGCGCCATTGCTGTTTCGCCCACACCTGTACTGGCGTGGACTGCGTCTGCTGTTCGGCGATCAGGTCATGATCTGTCGGCGGCAAACCTTCTGGGAGGTGGGTGGCTTCAACGAAGCTCTTCCGATCCTGGAGGATGGCGATCTCTGCCTGCGGCTGCTGAAGCAGGGACGCATCCGGCTGATCAACCGGGTGGTGATCAGTTCCGACCGGCGGGTGCAGCGCTGGGGCGCCGGCAAGGCCGCTGCGATCTATCTCTCAATCGGCTTGCTCTGGGGTCTGGGCATGCCACCGGCGGCCCTCAAGCGCCTCTACGAGGACATCCGCTGATTCAGGCTCCAGTCGTAGGGTAGAAACTCGACCCGGGGTTGATGAAGCGGTGCCGAAACCCCTTGCAGGCGGGGAAGGATGTAGTTGGGCAGGGAAGGCGCAACCGCCAGGAAATCAGCCTTGTACCACCGGAAGATCTTGCTGCAGTGCAGAACGCCCCTCTCGGCATCGAATCGCACCTTGGCGGGGTTGTTGATGAAGCGGGTCCCATCCTGCTCCAGTTG
>CAIOGZ010000006.1 GCA_903858015.1 uncultured cyanobacterium | reverse complement strand
GCTGTCGATGCCGTCGCTGATGACCGTTGCAAGGGAGAGTCATGACCCGCCGCTGACGCGGCCGGCATCGGCTCCCCCATCGCTTCCGGGTGGCTCACTTTTGGTGTCGGCGCTGGCTCAGTTTTCGATGTCGGCTGACAAAGCTCAGCATCCCGGCCGAATTGCTGGCACCCAGTGCGGTGACTGCCAGCCAAGGTGTCGATCTGCAGAGGCGTGAGGGTGATGGCAACGATGCGATCCTTCATGGGCTGCCCAGGCCGACGATGCAGCGCAGCGTCCCCTCCAGATCCGGCGGTCGTTGCTGGCTGGCCGCATCGCCTGGGAAAAAGCCGGGCAAGGCTTCGAGCAAAGCGGGAGCCGCCAGCGGGGCTGGGCGCCGCTGGCGCCCCAGGCGAAGCCTGGATTAGCGATGGCCGCCAGCGGCTGCCCTGTCAGCCCAGCCGCTGGGATCGGCTGAGGTGACCCTTGCTCCGCTGCTGCTAACGACCAATCAAGATGAACGTCCAGCCCCGCCTGGCCTTTGGTAGCAGACAAACGACATGGCTATTGACGGTGATCCAGGTGCTGAGGCTGATCAAACTGCCGAGGCTGATCAAACTGCTGAGGCTGATCAAACTGCCGACGCTGATCAAAAGGCTGGCACCAACGCCCCCCCTGGCCCGCCGCGGCACGTGCTGCTCACCGGCGGCAGCTCAGGCATCGGCTTTCAGGCGGTGCAGCAGCTTCTAGCCGCTGGCCATCGCCTCACCGTGCTCTGCCGCGATGCCGCCAGCGCCGATCACCTCGGCCAGGAGCTGGCCCACCTCGCGCACCGCCCCCGGGCGGGCCTGCCCCCTAGGGGCCAGCCCTTGGCGGGCCAGCCCCTAGGGGGCAGGCTGGCAACCCCAATCTGCGACCTGGGGGATCTGGCGGGCATCGAGCGCTGCGCAGATGATCTGCTGGCCGCTGCAGAGCCGATCGACAGCCTGGTGCTCAACGCCGGCCTGCAGTACAGCGGCGCCCGCGAACCGCGCTGGTCGGCGCAGGGCTTTGAGCTCACGGTCGCGGTGAACCACCTGGCCCACCAGGTTTTGTTACAGCGGCTGCTGCCGCTGCTTTTGCAGGGCACAGCGCCGCGGCTGGTGGTCACGAGCTCGGAGGTGCATGACCCCAGCAGCGCCGGCGGCAAGGTGGGCCAACCCGCTGGGCTGGGTGATCTGGCCGGGCTGCGCCAGGGGCCAGGCGCAGCGATGCTCAATGGTGGCCCCTTCAATGCCGAGAAGGCCTACAAGGACAGCAAGCTCTGCAACCTGCTGATGGCGCGGCAGCTGGAGCGGCGGCTGCGGGAGCAGGGCCAGGCCCTGCCGGTGCTGGCCTGGAGCCCAGGGCTGGTGATCCCGCGCAGCAGCGGCGGCTTCTTCCGCTACAGCCGCAGCCAGAACCCCTTTGGGCAGGCCCTGTTTGCCCTGGTCGCCCGCGACCTGCTGCGGCTCACCGAAACGCCCCAGCGGGCCGGCGCTCTGCTGGCAGACCTGGCCACCTCAGCGGACTCCGTTGGCTTCGAGTACTGGAGCAACAGGGTGCTCGGTCCAGGTCGGCTGCGGTTTGCCGTGGGCCAGCCCAGCCTGGAGGCCCGCTCCGACCACCTGGCCCGGGAGCTCTGGACCCTCACCGCCCAGGCTGCCGCCAACTGCGGCCAGCTGCGGGATTTGTGAGGTCGAGCACGCGATCAACGCGATGCTCAAGCGCGGTGTTGCGGGCGTTGATGGCATCCGTGCCGAGCATGAACCTTGTTGCCTAGTCCCCCAGGGCCCGGACTGATCGCTTGCGATGGCGATCGGACGGGTTCAGGAGCAGGCCTTGCCATCGCAACTACGCTGAGATTTTAGGCAAGAAAGGCATGGGCATTGCCGCGACCACGCCAGGTGTCTGGCCATACAATGGTTCTAAAAATAGGGAGCCATACTGAAAGCGAGCTCTGACATAGAGCGAAGTGGGTTCCCGAGGGGATGGTTGCAAGACCATCCCCTTTTTACGGTCTATCAATAGCATCCTGCTTTCGCGCAATCGGCCCATGGGTCGCCAATTAAAAAAGGGGGGACTCGCACCCCTTGAAGTTGGATTAGGACCCCTCAGACAAGCGTGGGTAGCATGGGATCAAACGAGCGCGTTGATGGCGTAATCGATGTAGTTATTAGCGATCACACCGGGGTCGCCGGCGATGCCGTGGTTGTTCTTGATGTAGGTGAGGGCCTCGACGTACCAGGAGGGGGACAGTTCGAAGGCCCGGTTGATCTCATCGAGACCGGCGATCAGATAATCATCTAGCGGGCCGGTGCCGCCAGCCACCAGCGAGTAGGTGATGTGACGCAGGTAGTAGCCAATGTCGCGCGAGCACTTGGCCTTGCCACGGGCATCGGAGGCGAAGTTAGGACCCTGCTGCTGGGTGGTGTAGGGGTATTTGTTGTAGACGGCCTGGGCGGCACCGTTGACCAGCTCATCCGCCTTGGCGGTAAGGGCCTTGGCGGCCGTGAGGGCGTTGGCAGCCCGCTCGAAACGACCGAAGGCAGCGTTGAGCTCGGTGTTGCTGAGGTAGCGGCCCTGGGAGTCAGCGGCGGCAACGGCTTCTGTCAGTGGCGTTTTGGACATGGCTCAGAAGATGAATAAGGAGTTTGGAGCGCTGTGAAAACAGTCGATTCAGCTGACGGCGGCGGCAGCGCGATCGAAGTAGGTGCCAAGCTCGGAAGCGAGCGCAGAGCAGTCGCCAGGGGTGATGCCACTACGGTCGAGCACCAGGGCAATCGCTGCATCCTTGATCTTGCGCACACCCTCAGCCACCGAAGCACCAGGCACACCCAGGGCCAGATAGGTTTCCCGCAGGCCATTGAGGCAGCGATCCTCCAGCACCGAGGCATCACCTAAATAAACGGCGTAGGTGACATAGCGAAGGATGATGTCCAGGTCGCGCAGGCAGGCAGCGATGCGGCGATGGGTGTAGGCATTACCCCCGGGCGCAATCAGGGACGGCTGCTGTTCGAAGAGATCGCGGGCGGCATTGGTGACCAACTTCGAGGCATTGGAAGTGATGCGGTTCACAGCATCGAGACGCTTGAAGCTGTCGCCGACAACGGCCGACAGCGCGTCAAGCTGACCGGCATTGAGGAATTCGCCGCGGGAATCAGCCTGGGCAACAACCCTGGTAAAGGCGTCGTAGGTCATGGCAGATAAGGACAACTCTCGACAACAGCCGAGCGTGAGGTGGAGATGGACAAGACCACGGGCGAACTGGTGGCTTTTCAGCCGCCAGGCAGCGCGATAGGTGGCCCGGTCACAAACGGATTGTTGGATAGCTGCAGCGCCCCTGCCAACTTGCGTTACAAAGGGTCATTGTCTCCGCTCTGAGTTGTGTTTTCAGGCACATCTCCGCCAGGCTGCAAAGACAGAGCTGCCCAATTCACAGCTGCGCATCTGATGCGACAAGTGCCCACCCATGGGGATGAAGCCATCAGTTCGAGCCGACAATCACAAGGACCATTGCAACTGAAAACACAAGGCAATGTAACTGAAATCACAAGTCTCCCTGGCGAGAGATGCGTCGCGCCGCTAAACCCCAGGGCCTGCACCCAGGCCTGGACACAGATTCGTGTTGCCAAGTTATGCCTGCAATGTTAATGCCGCCACAACAGGCCACGGTTGATCGCTCTACTTTAAGCAAGTCACGATTTTCTCAGCCATGGCATCTGACCAACTCTATCTGTTCGCCGCGCTGGCATCCTTCAGCACCGAAATCCAAGAAAAACTGCGCAAGGTGCAGACTCCTGAGGCGATTCTGGAGCTTGCGACGGAACACGGTTTTGAGATCACATTGCAGCAGCTGAACTATTACGCCGCCCGCCTAACGGGCGACCATTGGATCTGGCAGCAGCAAAGCGAGGCCTGGCGCAAGCGATTCTTCGCCCGCGAGATCCAGCTGGACCTTCAAACCACTTGAAAAGCCTGGCTCACAAGCTCCCTCCCCAACTCCATCAGCACCCGTATAGATCACCACCTCATCCTGCACGATCGGATGGCGTGGTTTGCCTTTGACCAGATAGCCATTCTCATCCTGCGGAAACGACTTCGCACCAAGCGTCACAGCCTGATAAAAGCGGACACGCTTAGCGATCACGGCTCCGGGGTGGATGTCCACGCCGGTGTCGGAAGTGGCGCAGTTTTGGATGTCGGTTGACAGACGCCGCGGCTTTCGCCATCCCTGGGACGGGTCGCCAGTTCGATGCGGATCTGATCCCGGAGCGCCAGCAGGGAATCGTGGAGGGTGAGGCCCACGAAGTCATCGATGCTGGCCTCCCGCAGGGCCACGGCTCCCCGTTCGGAACCCGAGGGACCGAGTCGGCGGGGATAGAGCGCAGCCTTCAGAGATTCCAGTACCTTGGTGAACAGCTTCGGCGAGGGCAGCGCCGCCGGTTCGATGGTGCTGCGGTTGTTGAGCGGTGAATGCTCGCGGCAGCCCCGCAGGGAGTCCACCAGTTCGGCCAGATTCCACCCCTCCCCGCTCACGGCAGCAGACCTTGGTTGTTCGCCTTTGAACAGCACCGTCAACGGATCACCCCCGCCCCAATCATCAAGGCTACGGCTGGGATCAGAGGCAAGGGTCACAACGTCAAAGGGAGCGGCTCCCATCGGTGTTAGCGCTTCGCACCGAGCCTCCGATGTGGTTGAGGCCACACCGTTCAGGTGCCCTTTCACTTCCGGTGCCGGGCGGAGGACCAGGTGGATGGAGGCTGCTTGTTGGCTAGATCAGGACGTCCTTGGCCGAATTTGTCTTGAACACAGCCCAGCAATGGGCCAGCGCCTGATCATTGATGTTCGGCGACGATTAGGTAGGCGGGCGCGCCTAAGTAGTTGACACCGGGCAATCATTGACGACAACCGTGTCGAGCCGGCTGAGCGGTTGTCCCATCGGGCCAGACAAGTGGAGCCACCTGGAGCAAAGCTCAATCCTCACCAAAAAGAGTGATGACTCCCTCTGGCGGCACACAGTCGGGAATGATAGGTTGCGCCTGCTGGATCCAGGAGGGACTAATCACTCCCCCTTCACTGATGAACGCCAAGGAGCTTCGCCTCGATCAGTTGGATGCTGTCCTTCTGGGCGCCGCCAGCCACCCCCTGCCGCCACGGCCGCCTGTGGGCTGGCTGCGGGCCATCCGCGAAACCCTTGGCATGACTTCCGTTGCGCTGGGCCAGCGCCTGGGAATCACGGCATCGGGGGTGCGCAAGCTGGAGCAGGCCGAAGCGGCGGATGCCATCACGCTCGCCACCCTGCGGCGAATGGCCGAGGCCCTCGATTGCGAATTGCACTATGCCCTGGTGCCCAGACAGCCGCTTCGCCAGATGCGGCGGCAGCAGGCCCTGCGGCTGGCCCAGCAGTGGCAGGAGCGTGCCGGCCGCACCATGGCGCTGGAGGCCCAGCCGGTTGATGCACCTTCGACCAGCCCGCGCGATCGCCTCGAAGCCATGGCCCAGGAGATCCTGCGCAGCAGCGGCACCCGGCTGTGGGATTGAACGACAGCCTGCCGGACGGCGCGACGCCCCTTTGCGATCCGTTTCCAACACCGATTGGTCTCGATCCAACCCTTCCCCAACGGCAACGGCCGCCACGCGCGCCTGATCGCGGATGTGTTGATTGAGCAGCTGGGGGCACCGCGTTTTTCCTGGGGAGGCAGCAGCTACCTGGTGGAGGCCTCAACCCTGCGGCAGCGTTACGTCGCCGCTCTGCAGCAAGGGTGGTGCCTTTGGGGGTGGGAGAGCCGCTGTGAGTCACGGTGCCCAGGCGGCGAGCCTGGAGAGAAGAAATGTCAGGGTGACGCTCAGAATCTGCCTCACAGGGAAGATCTGAATCGGCGATAGCATCAGGCCATGACCAACCCCCAGCTCACCAAGAACCTCCTGGAGGTGATCCGGAGCCTGCCTGATGAGGATCGCCGCTGGTTGCTGGAGCAGCTCGGCAGGGAGTCCGTTGATCTGAGCAGCCAAGATCTGGCCGAACTTACCCAGGCGGGTCAAGCCTTCGATGACCTCGCTCAGGAAGCTGATCTGTATCGCTTCAGTGACGGCGAACCGGTTGTGGCCGCTTGATGCTGGCTCGCTTTGACATCGTTCTGGTGGCCTTCCCGTTCACGGATGGGCCCAACGTCAAGCTGCATGACCACGCTGGCGACACCGCTTGTGCGTCGGAGGATCGGCACGCTGCCCTAGGATCTGCGGTCAGCTTGTGTGCGCATCCTGCTGGAGCTTGTGGGTGCGGCAGATGCCTGAGTGGGTTGGCTTTCGGCCCACGCCCGCCTGACCCGCTACGCCAACGGCGAGGTGCTCCACTTCCTGCGGGATCGGGGCTTCCTGATCAAGGTTCCTCCCAGCTGGCGGGTGCTGCACGCCAGGGGGCGGAAGCTGCAGGGGGCTGGTGTTCCTCGTGAGCTGGTTGCTCAGCGGTGTGGTGGTGAGATAGAGCCGATGGGAGGAGATTGAGCGGGCATGAAGTGTGGGGGTGGTGCCTTTGGGGGAAATGGAGCGGAATAGGGGAGAGCTGTAGTTGTGGTCGTTGATGCTCGCCCAATGCCTTGGATGGGCTTAGAAGCCTCAAAAGTGATGAAAAGCGAGTTCCCATGGCTTAAGATGACAGCGCAGAACTAGTCACTATTGATGGCGGCTGTTCAATCGGCTCTAGCAAAAGCGAGGAAAGCGGGAATAGACATGGTATTTAATCAGTCAACATCATACCCTGCAAGGGCCGCACATCCCGTACCAGGAGTGTAGAAATCTATTCGCCGTCATTACCCAAATCAGAACCGATTTTCGTCACAAACAAATCCGGACACGCAAAGCAACCCTTAACCGGTCGTAAACTTTAGCCCAGCATGCGCAAATGCCTCCATTAGCTCTTTCGTGATCTCTGAAGAAATAGGAGGCAAGTCAGCTTGAATGCGCTCCAATTCATCACTGTGATATTCAATTTGACAACCAGCAAGATAAATAAGCAGTTTGGCTGTTTCACTAGGAAATTCCCGAACCAGCTTGCTCTGCCGCAGTTCATACAAAACATAAATGCCCTCGATAGTAATTGCAGGGAATTTAATTGCCAAGGCTACCGCCTCGGGGAAAATATTCCCAAAGTGTGGAAGCCATTCCAGCATCTTCAAAATCTCAGACTCTTCAAGTGGTGCGAGAATCCCCTGCAGCCGATCCTCCCAATATTGCTTCAACCAGTCTCTCCAGAGTTGCTGTTTTTTGCTTTGTTGCTTCTTTCGCAAGAAGGATCCGAGTGTTGACGCAAAGACCAATCGATCATCTTGAGAACCTTGATTAAAAAGCTTAGGTAGCAATTTCAACTTCGGATCTGCAATGCATAAGACTGCTAGAGCGGTATAGTGCTCGATGAAACTTTGCCGTAGCTCTTTTGCTTCGTGGTCGAGTCGCGTCACTGCGGCAATAAATGCTGGCTGCATATGATCAATAAGCGCAGGGCGCAATTGTCCAAACCCGAGAAAGCCGTTCCAGGCTTGGTGAAACTTCTGTTCACTTCGATCACTGAAGAGTGGAATGATATTCTGGCAGGTCCACTCTTCGTCCAAGCCAAATAGGAATGCAGTTTGGCTTGCAAGCACGCAACGGCCCATGCCTCCTTTGGGGGTTGGATCCTCAACTACAAGGGTGAACCAAGAGGAATATTGTTCTGGCAATGCTCGCCGAACTCCTGTCTCGCGCTTCACAAGCAGCGACAGGCCCTTAATCCAAGTCTGGACAATTACACCAGCAGGGCAGTTGAGTGAGCGAAACAGCCATCCAGTACTTATTTCATCGTGAATATCGAGTTCAGGCAATTGCCAGATAGATAGAGCAATACTGTTCGCGTTGTCTAGCAGCTCAAGCGCAAACGCTTTGCCGCCGTCTCTTACTAAAGAGTGCAAAAGATTCGCAATATCGCGGACATGGAAAGATTGCAAAGCGGGATTTGATAATAATTCAAGCAATTGATGCCAGCCTTCAACTGGAAGGTCAGACTCTTGAAGTCCACGCACCAATTGAGGCCACAAGTCAGAAGACCACAGTGCCTGTCCGGCAAGAGCCTTTCCCAACAACAATGCCCAATTCGTGTTCTGCCTGCAAGCCTCGCTGACACTTTCCAATAACCCCTCACGACATGGCCCATTCAACCGATTACCAGTAAAAGTGAGTAATTCGTCAAGCTGTCTCTGAGGATCTTTTGCTAGTAGCTGCTCGACAGAGAAAGGGCTCTTTGAAAAATCTATCTCTTCCCACTCAATCGAGAAAGAGCGGGCTGGAGATTCCGATAGGCACCATTCTGGAAACTTTGCCTTAATTGGTGACAACGCTACATTCGCTAGGACGCAATCAGGCTTCGACTCAAGTAGCCATGACAACCAGTCGAAGTGCCAACGGGCGGATCGCTCCTTGCCCGAATAATGCTCATAATCGGGTGCCATATAAGCCAGAACTGCATCAACAACAGCTTTTCGGGCCTGTTCATCTGCTCCCACATAACTTCGGGTAACAGCACGAAGAACTTCATTAAACTCAGAGAGTTTATGGAGGCCTATGCGGTCAAGCACCCAATAAAGGCAATCACTAGGCGACAGTTGCGGATTCAACGTTATCGCGTGAATAGCAAGACGACGTAGAAGAGGAGCATCCGAAATTACGAGCATCTCAATCCAAGAGCTCAATAACGTCGGCGAATCTTCGGCAAGCCACTCAAGTGTATCCCTGACGGCATCAACTAGGACATCAACCGCATTGTTCTCCCCATATTGCTCATGTGACTCTATGGCTTTGCGCCTATGGCTAAATGGATCCAACTCACGAGATGCTATTCCCAAATCTGCCATAACGTGGTGTATCTCTTCGAGGCGCTGCGAAACACTCGACAACAGCGGCTGAGCAATTTGCACAAGTAGCGGTTTTAGCTGATTATTCCAAAGATTATTCAGTGAATAGTGATCAGATTGAAGAAGGCAAGTTGCGTCTAGCAAGCCATTCTTACGGTCATCGTCGATAGACCAAGCGAAGGTGGGGTTGACAACAAGTCGGTGCTCGCACATAGTCATGAAGATTTTTAATGTCAGACCTATATACCCTTGGTTCGCACAGCGCTCAGCTAACCACCTCAATGAAGGGGTATTTGCATCTGAAGGTTTGCTTGCCAGCAGTATGGTAGCCCAGCGCCGAAGCCCAGAGTCTTTCAGCGGTTTTTCTTTCTGGAGGCCGATCTCACGTACAATCAAATGCCAAAGCTTGGGACTCAACTTCAGTCCATGGCCTGCAACGATTTTGAGGACATCATCCGAATGGTCAATTGCGAAATGGTGAGTCAGCCAACGGGCAAGGAGCAAGTCTCTTTCACATAGGTCAGTAGCGCCAAAAAGTTCATCGAGATATTTTCGCTCGTTCAGCCAATGGAGCCATTTCGGATTTTGTGCAACTTTGAGCAAAAAACGTGTTCTGGGAACATCACGTAATGCTTGCTGTACCTCATCTATCGCATCTTCATCCAAGGGCGGAGAACTGCTGCCTATTTCAGTAAGTCTTGATTCCCAGTCTAATGCACCTCTTGCGCTCAGCTCTGCCAGTCGCTGAACACCAGCATAAAGCTCATTAAATCGATCAGATCCAGTACCCTTCACATATCGAATGGGCGTGATGCCGAATAAACCCCAGTTTCCATCGTCATCTGTCAAAACAAAGCGGCCAGCGACGCTATCGGGCGGCAAGGCACGGGTTAGATAGGTGATTACGGTATCTTTGTGACTGTAGCCGATAAATAGAACTGTGTATTTACGGAAGACACCAACAAGAAACCTGCGTGCCCAGCCCTCTGTTAGATAAGCACGTCCAAAGTCCGAGTCTGTAAGCACAAGATCTTGTGCCCTCCGCAGTGAACCATGAATATGCACGATACCTGAAAAGCTGTCACCCAGTGGCAAGGCGGGTGCTTCGAATACTAAGGGAGAAGCATCGAATACCGTAGTGGCAGCTGCCTCGAAGTGAAGATCAAAGTTGGTAGTTATGATCCTGACACGCTCCGCCGACCCAAAAAGTCTTAACAGGTTGTGATGTAGTGTATTGGGAGCGCTTTCCTCGGGCGAAAGGAACTGCGCGGCCCGCTCGTGTACACATACTCCGTCATGATGTAGCTGGCCAAGAAATCGATCCAGGGGTTCTTCGGGGGTGAGCCCGGAGCCTTGCGCTATTTCACATGTTAACTTCTTGAAGTCTGGCAGATTCGAGGGTGGTCCCATTGATACACCAGCACCGGCGAAGACTACAAGACGGTCATCGCGCAGCGCATCAAAAATGGAGACATCAAAATCGATTGGACCCAGCTTAGGCATGTATGTTGGATACCTTAAATCCTTGGCTTTTCTGGAGATTGATTACTGAGTTGAACAGTGCTAAATCGACCCCAATTTGTCTGTATGTCAAAATCAAGACCTCTTTTGCTTTGCAGATTGGCCAACATTTGTCGAGTTGTCATATTTAAACGGTCTTGGCCTTACTACTTTAACCCTCAGTGCGTACCCATCGGATCTGCCTTCGCTGATCTGGGGTGACCCTGCTGGCAACGGTGAGCCATTTCGCCCACCCTCACCCCACCCCATCCACCACCACCACCACCCACGCCTTGCTGGGGGCGTAGCGGTAGGCCCCGCCACCGATGGGCTCTACCATCCAGCGCTTGCCGTAGCCGCCGGCCCGCGCAGCGGTGGTTCTGGCGGGAGAAGTGGAGCCGCATGCCTTTGGCATTAAGCGTGTCGCCGCTGAGCAGATCCGGCTCTCCCTACGGGTCATTCACCACCAGGTGGGTGGGGGTGTGACTGATGACGATCAGCCAGTGACCCGAGCCGGTGGGTCGATGGTCAGGGTCCCGGTGGATGGTGCCGCAGGGCACCGGGATGCCGCCTGCGATCTGCTGTTCCAGCAGCTGGAAGTCCGCGTCCTGCACCAGCCGGGCGGTGACGCCGAAATGTGCGAGGGCCTGGAGCTGGGCGCCCGCGTCGGTGGTGTCGTCGTAGCTCTGCACCACCTGCAGGTAGGCGTCGTCGCCGTTGGCGCCCAGGAGCGAGCCGGGCTTGAGGGCTTCCAGGAGCATGGCGCAGCTGGAGGAGAAGCAAGTGCGATCCCGCTGGCTCAGCTGGGCGGAGTCCCGCTGCTGGAAGTGGGGCACACGCACCAGGGGGTTGGGGTCGGGGCGATCACTGGCACCGGTGGGGGCCTCCGCCGCCCCTCCAGCAGCCTCCACCGGCGCGGTGCTCCACAGCCGCCAGAGCGGCCCGCCCTCCAGCAGCGCTTCGGGTTCATGGTCCACCAGCCACTCCAGCGCCGCCTGCAGCCAGGCCCGGTGCCACTCCAACCGCGGATCGAAATGCGCGACGTAGTCATGGGTTGGGATGGGGCGGCTCATCGGAACACCCCCCGCCGTCCGGGCGTCAGGGCCGGCTGAGCGCTGGCAGCGGCCAGCTGCATGCCGGAGGGGAAGAACAGGGCGCTCACCGTCATCCACCTCTCCAGGCAGGCATTCACCTGGCGCGGGGCCAGGAGCCAGTTGGGCAGCTCACAGGCTCCAACAAACGCGACCGAGAAGACGAGCTGGCCGGTGAGCTGGCCATGGGAGGCGGCCGCTCCCAGCAAGCAGGGGGTTCATGGAGCCAGAGGGCGGCGGGTCCTCTGCTTTTTGCCACGGGCCTGGCAAGAACCCCGAGGGGGCCTCAGCCCGCCCCCACCAGCTGCTGGCGCAGGGCGGCGTGATCGTCCGCCGCTGGGTGCAGCGAACGCTCCGTCGATCCGAGCTGGATCGCCGGGATCACCTCCTCTTCCAGCAGGGTGATTTCCTCCTCGCCATAGGGCTGCTCGATCCAGGTGCGGCGCAGCGGCAGCCCTCGCCGCAGCTGCAGGATCCTGCTCTGGTTTGCAGAACGCACCTTCCGGTGCGATGGGCCGGCAGAACGGCGAGGCAGCAGCAGAAAGCATGGCCATGGACTCGGCGCCGAGAGCCCCACAGGGGCTGGCCCCCTAAGGGACGTCCCCCAGAAAATCCCCTTAGCCTGCAGTGATGGACATGCTTGAGCGGATCACCATTGACCCAGCGGTGCGCTTTGGGAAGCCTTGCGTCAGGGGCACGCGCCTGACTGTGGGCGATGTGCTCGGCACCCTGGCTGCCGGCAGCACGGAAGCAGAACTTCTGGAGGACTTTCCCCAGCTCACCCATGAGGACGTGCTGGCATGTCTGGCCTTTGCGGCGGAGCGCGAAAAACGCCTGATCACCAGCCCAGCTGCGGTTTGAGCCGTCGAGCGTGAGTCCACCGCAGTTGCTGCTGGATGAAAACCTCTCGGAGCGGTTGCTACCGCTGCTGATCGAGAGGTTCCCGCACTCCACCCATGTACGCCTGATCGGTCTCGGCGGTGCCAGTGACACCGCGATCTGGAAATGGGCCAGTCAGCAGGTTCTCGTACTGGTCACCAAGGACGAGGACTTCCTCGATCTCAGCGTGGCCTGGGGATTTCCGCCCAAGGTTGTCTACCTGGCCATCGGCAACGCCAGCAACGCCACGACGGCGTCCCTGTTGCTCCAGCAGGCAGAGACGATTGAGCAGTTCTGCTCTCACCCAGACGCCGGCTTTCTCCTGCTGCAGCCATCGACATCAGCGACGTGAGCCAGTCGAAAACGAGCATTGGCTCGCTGCGTCCTCAGGCCGCTCGATCCACCACCACCGTCCAGCCCTTGCCCGGGGCATAGCGGTAGGCACTGCCGCCGATGGGCTCCACCATCCAACGCTTGCCGTAGCCGCAGGCCCGCGCAGCGGTCGTTCTGCCGGGAGAAGCGGAGCCCCTTGCCGTTGGGGTTGAGGGTGGCCCCGCTGAGCAGATCGGGCTCCCCCCAAGGGTCGTTCACCACCAGATGGGTGGGGGAATGGCCCACGACGACCAGCCAGTGCCCCGAGCCGGCGGGCCGATCCACCGGGCCCCGGTGGATGGTGCCGCAGGGAACCGGGATGCCACGGGCGATCTGCTGCTCCAGCAACTGGAAGTCCGCGTCCTGCACCAGCCGGGCGGTGATGCCGTAATGAGCGAGGGCCTGCAGCTGGGCGCCCGCGTCGGTGGTGTCGCCGTAGCGCTGCATCACCGCCAGGTACTGGTCGTCGCCATTGGCGCCCGGAAGCGTGCCGGGCTTGAGGGCCTCCAGGAGCATGGCGCAGCTGGAAGAGAAGCAGGTGCGATCCCGCTGGCTCCGCTGGGCGGAGTCCCGCTGCCGGAAGTGGGGCATACCCACCAGGGGGTTGGGGTGGCGGCTACCGCTGGCCCCGGTTGGGGCTTCTGCCTCCGTGCCAGCGGCCTCAGCCGGCGCGGTGCTCCACAGCCGCCAGAGGGGGCCGCCCTCCACCAGGGCCTCGGGTTCATGGTTCACCAGGCGCTCCAATGCCGCCTGCGGCCAGGCCCGGTGGTGCGGCAGCTCCGGATCGAAGTGCGTCACGTAGTCGTGGGTGGGGATGGGGCGGCTCATCGGAACACCCCCCGCCGACCGGGCGTCAGGGCCGGCTGAGCGCTGGCGGCGGCCAGCTGCATGCCGGAGGGGAAGAACAGGGCTCTGACCGTCATCCACCTCTCCAGGCAGGCATTGATCTGGCGCGGGGCCAGGAGCCAGTTGGGCAGCTCACAGGCGCCGACGAAGGCGACCGAGTAGACGAGCTGGCCGGTGAGCAGGCCGTGGGAGGCGGCCGCTCCGAGCAGCCGCAGCAAGGGGTTCATGGCGCCAGGGGCGAGGGGTCATGTGCCCTTGCCAGGGCGCTTCAGCAATCGCTGACCTGGCACCCACTGGGCCTCACTGGGAAGGCTGTATTGACGGCCTGTGCATTCAGCCAACTTGGCGCAGAATGTCCCTGCCCCATACCTTCTCACCCGCTCCACCGGGCGCTGTTGTCCCGCGTCTGTCCCGCGTCAACCCCCTTGGCGCCCGGCCAACTTCATTGTCGCCGGACAGCTGTTCTCGTTCGGCACGATTAGCCTGAATTCTGGAGCGATTGGTGTCCATCACCTGGTGCCACATCGAGGTGGATGAATCTGTATTGATCCTGGGCCATCGCCTCCGCTTTGCCACCGTGGATCTCACCGCCAGCCACGCCGATCTCAGGGAACGATTTCTGCAGCTGGCCTCGCTTGAATAACACTTTTCCACCACTCATCTGCCCTTGTTGCCCGGCCCTCCAGTTGCACTTGCCCATGGATCGCGGCTGCGGCAGGGCTATGGCTGAGGTGGGTGTGCAGGACCCTGCACGTGCGCGGTCCTTCTTCACTCTGAGCTTCGAGCTACCGCTGGAGAGGGAGGAGGACGGGTGGGCGGCAAGGCCTGAAATCTCCGGAAATCGAGGCGCCTTTGGCGCCTGCCAGGGAACAGCCAAGTGTAAAGAAATAAAGCATTTAAGGGTAAAGGAGTTAGTCCTGGGGGAGGCAACAGACGCGGAAACCGATGTCGATGATGCGGTTGTCCGGGCGGTCGTCGCGGTAAGCCGAGCGGCAATTCGCGGGGTCGTTGCCCCATGAGCCGCCGCGCAGCAGCTTGTCACACTCCCTTCCCTCACGTTCACGACGTCTCGTCCCCTGACGATCCAACCAAGCTCGACCATCTTCCGGAGCTCCCTGATAGCTGGAATGCCAATCATCCAGACACCATTCCCAGACGTTACCATGCAGATCCAACAGACCCCAGCGGTTGGCGGGGAACTGATCCACCGGCGAAGTTTGCCTCCGAGCGTCCCCCTCGGGCGCAGCTCCGTAGGTAAAACCCGCGTCGAAATTGGCCAACTCGCTGATCAGAGTGGCACCGCAATGGAACGGCGTTGTGGTGCCCGCTCGGCAGGCGTATTCCCACTGGGTCTCACTGGGAAGGCTGTAATGGCGGCCTGTGCGTTCACGCAACTTGGCGCAGAACGCCATGGCCTCCTGCCATCTCACATGCTCTAACGGCCGTTGGTCTCGATCAGCCCGATCGCGCTGAAATTCGGATGGATTGGTGCCCATCACCTGCCGCCACTGGGCCTGGCTGATCGGGGTCTGGGCCATCCAGAAGCCCTCCAGCTCCACCAGGTGCTGAGGGCCTTCAGGGTCTCGTCGCTCCACCTCATGCGGCGGGGAACCCATCACAAAGCGGCCGGGTGGGATGGTCACCATGGTGAGCGCCACGCCTTCCCCCAGAGGCTCCAACCAGGCTCCCGGCGTCTCCAGCCTTGGTGTGGCCCACAACCGCAGGCGCACCAGCTCTGTGCGCACCGCCCTGCCGTCGTCGCGCACCGTGGCGCTGGGCAGCAGCAACCAGCGGGCTGTCCCAGCCGCCGCCGGGGGGGTGTGGCGATGGATCCGCTGCACCGCCGAAGCCGCTTGGCAGAGCAGCTTCAGGCGCGGGGCGGCCAGCGCCGTGTCCTGCAGCTCCAGGATCTGCCCTTGCTCCAAAAAGGCGCTCAAACCCGCCACGCTGGCCTCACCGCCCACCAGCTCCAGCAGCTGGATCGCCAGGGGCCCC
Source organism: uncultured cyanobacterium (assembly GCA_903858015.1). Lineage (GTDB taxonomy): Bacteria > Cyanobacteriota > Cyanobacteriia > PCC-6307 > Cyanobiaceae > Cyanobium. The sequence continues at coordinate 42,689 of CAIOGZ010000006.1, read as the reverse complement.
TCCCGCGGGTCACCGTCGGGGTTCGCCAACACCGCCCCAAAGGCTTCCGCCGCCGGCGCCACCGCCTCGGGATCGGTCTCCGCCAGGGCCAGCAACCCTTGCAACGCCGCCAGCCGGGCCTGGGGCGGCTGGCCCGTGGCCAGATCCCCGCAAAGGCGCGCCACTCGGCGCCGCTGCTCCAGCTCCATGCGGTTTGCTTCGATCCAACCCACCAGTGGCTCCCAAGTGCGCAGCAGCGCCTCGTGGGCGATTTCCACCTGATCGCCCCCATCGCCGCTGCCCCTCACCAGCAGCCGGGCCTCCACGAAGCGCTGGAGCAGCGGCCGGCTGCGCTCCGGCAACTCCCCCCAGCGGGCCGGCTGCTTGGTAGCCAGCCCCTCCTCGTTCAGCCGCACCAGGTGGTGCACGAAGGCCTGCTCGAGGGCCTCGGAATCGGCCGCATCGCTGGTGCGTGGATCCCAGCAGAGCTCCGCCTGGGTGCCCACCACACCGTCCACACCCTTCAGCGCCCCATAGTCCGCCAGGGTGAGATCCCAGCGGGCACCGTTCGGCTCCACCACCGCCGCCCCTCGCTCCTGCCGCTTGCGCCAGAGCTTCTCCAATGTGAAGGCCAGCAGGGGCAGGGCATCCCGGCCGCCGCTCTCAGCCACCAGCCGCTCCGCCAGCCCCGGCTGCAGCCGCAGATCGGCCCGGGCGGCCGGGCCGCTGATCAGCTCCCCGAAGCGTTGCGGCGGGATCGGCTCCGGCGAGGTGGTTTCAACCAGCTCGGTGAGGCCCGGCCAACGGCTCTCCAGCACGGCCAGAAAGTCCGTGCGCAGGGTGGCGAGCACCACCAGGCCGCTGAGCTCGCGGCGCAGCTGCCCCTCCAGAAAGGCCAGAAACCGCTCCGCCTCGGGATTGCCCTCCACCAAGAGCTCCTCCAGCTGGTCGATCACCAGCAGCACCGGCCTCTCGGCTTGGGCCTGGAGCCAATCCAGCTGGCGCCCCAGGGCGATCACCTCCGCCTCGTGTGCCGGCCCTGGCGGGGCCTCGGGGAAGGCGGCCAGGGCCTGGGCGAGCACCCTGCGCAGGCGCGTGAAGGGCATCAGCCCCGGCCGGAACGGCGCCAGGAACTGCCAGCGATCCCGATCCGCCGCCAGCCGCGGCAGCACCCCGGCACGCACCAGAGACGACTTGCCCGTGCCAGACGCCCCAAGCACCAGCAGGGCGGCCGGCGCCCGCTGGGCCAGGCTTGCCAGCCGCTCGCCCAGCTTCTCAATCGCCTTGTCCTGCCCGAAGAACACCGGCGCCTGCTCCGCCTCAAAAGCCAGCAGGCCGGGATAGGGCGTGCGGCTCGGATCCCAAGGCTGCAACCTCCGCCAATCCAGCTGCTCCCGCAGCACCCGCGCCAGGCGTTTCTTCACCTCCGCCAGCTGGCTGGCCGTGGGCTGGCGGGCGTTGGCCACCTGGATCACCTGCCGGTGGCCCAGCAGGGAGGGCACCTCCTGCTTGCCGAACTGAATAGGAATGATCCATTTGCCGCGCTCTTCTGCCGCCGCCAGCTCCCACATGCACCAGGACGAGAGTTGATAGCTGGGGCTGCAGAGACTGATCACCACCTGGGCCCGGCCCAGCTGCCGATTCAGGCTGGCGCGCCAATCATCGCCGGCCTTCACGCCTTGGCCGGGGTGCCTGTCGCGGAAGAAGCCATAACCCCATTCGCCGCACCACTCCTCCAGCCGATCGGCCCAGGCATCACCCTCGGGATCGCGGCCGGTGTAGCTGATGAAGATCGCGCCCATGGCTGCGCCGCGGTCCAGGCTTCTTGCCGCCAAGAGTATGGGGCCCTCCAGACGTCGGCCTGGTTGTGCTCGTGGCGCCCCTGCCGCGCTGGCAATGGCCCAGATGATGGACTAACTGGCCCTGGGGCTCTGCGAGAACGAGCGCCCATCCTCCCTCGCCATCTCAAAGTGCCCAGTTTCAAACCTTGTTTCACTTTTCATTTGTGCCGCGCTGACCCGGTGTACCCGACGATACCGATGCCTGTTGTGCTGTGCCGATGACCCTGCAGTGGCACGCAACAGGATGGCTCCATTCCGCATTCCCGATCTCCCCATGGCTGAACGCGCCGCCATCCTGCAGGCCAATCAGCGCTATAGCGAGTCCTTTGGGAAGAAGGGTTCCCTGCCGCTGCCGCCGGCGCGCCGCATCGCCATCCTCACCTGCATGGATGCCCGACTGGATCCGGCCGCCTATGCCGGACTGCAGGAAGGTGACGCCCACGTGATCCGCAATGCCGGTGGCCGCGCCAGTGACGACGCCATTCGCTCCCTGGTGATCTCCTACAAGCTCCTCGGCACCCAGGAGTGGTATGTGATTCACCACAGCAACTGCGGCATGGAGTTCTTCACCGACAGTGCGATCCGCTCACTGCTGGCCAACAGCCTGCAGACGGCGGTGCTTGGAGCTGATGGCTTCAGCGACGTGGGTCCTGGGCCGGGCTCGAAGGCTGGGGATTTCATCAACTGGCTCACGATCAGCGATCAGCGCCAGAGTGTGGTCGACGATGTTCGCCGCATTCGTGAGCATCCTCTGGTGCCTGCTCGGATACCGATCTACGGCTTCATCTACCAGGTGGAAACAGGCATTCTGGAGGAGATTGAGGAGGCCAGTGCCGTTGGAGCGGCGCGTTGAAGGCGTGGTCGAAGCCACGCTTCCGTGTGATTCAAACCAGCCACCCCTGTAGTTCAAGCAACCTGGGCAGCGGGGCTCGGCTCCTAGCTTTTGATCGCTTGATCAGTGCCGAGTAACCAGGCTGCCATGAACGTTTTCCCCTTCTCTAGTCGCCATTTGCTCGGGGGCGGTTCAGCCCTGGTGCTATCCGTTCTACTGCCGCTGGTTTCGGCTTCCCAGGCGGCAAAGGCTGGCCAGATCAGTCTTGTTTCGCCTGAGCAGGCTGCCGCAGGGGCCAGCAGCGGCCAATGGAAAGTGCTGGATGTTCGTCCTGTTCCGCCCCTTGATTACTTCAGTGGCCATCTGCCTAAGGCGGTGCACCTTTCCGAGCAGGCCTTCCGCGGACCCAACGGCAAGCTGCCCGTCCAGATCTGGCCCGCTGCTGATCTCGCCAACCTGCTGAGCAAGGCCGGCATCTCCAACACGGACAAGGTCTTGGTGTACTCCGATGCCAATAATGTACTGGGGGCGTCTCTAGTGGCCTACATTCTGGAGAAGAGTGGCGTGCCTACCATTGGCATTCTTGATGGTGGTTTTTCCGGGTATAAAGCCCAGGGGCAGCCGGTCACCAAGGTGTTCCCCAGCTACAAGCCTGGAGTCTTCAATCCAAAGACGGTTCCTGGCCTGGCCATTTCCCTGAAGGAAGTATTATCTCTGGTCGGCAAACCTGATGTCGTGATTGTCGATCCGCGACCCAAGGCTCTGTTTGAAGGAACGGACCAGACTTTTATCCGCAATGGCCACATCCCTGGGGCTATCAATATCACCTGGCAATCGGTTACTGAAGCCAATAATACCGATGAGGCCCTCAAGAATCCCCACAAGCTCAAATCGATCGAGGCCCTGCGGCAGCTGTTTGTGAGCCGTGGGGTAACCCCGGATAAGACGGTGATCATTTCCTGCACCACTGGGCGTGAGGCCAGCCTGCAGTATGTGGTGCTTAAGCACCTGCTGGGTTATCCGAAGGTCCGCCTCTATGAAGGCTCCTGGACTGAATACAGCGCAACGGATAACCCGGTTCAGACTGGTCCGGAAACGTCGCTCAAGAACTGAGGCCGATGCTACCTAAATCACCCACCCAAATTCTGCTGCTCTTGGTTGGTTTGCTTGTCGTGTTCCCCTGGTTCACGGCCACGCCGGCGGCCCATGCCTGCGACAGCGACTCCGAGCAACCGGCCAAGAGCAAGCCGAAGCGCCGATGAACCGACGCCAGCAGACCCTGGCCGTTCTGGCTGTCCTGCCCGGCCTGGCCTGGGCTCAGGTCCAGACCAGCACGGCGTTCGTTTGGTGGATCGGCTGCGCGATCGGCTGGATCCTGGTTCACTTCCGGGTGAGTTTCTCGGCACCCTTCCGGCAAATCCTGCTGGAGGGGGATCCTCACGCCTTCCGGCCAATCGCTGCTCTGCTTGCGCTGCTGATCCTTGGCACGGCGGTTCTGCTGTTGCTGGCCCCCGCTTTGGGATGGACCTTTCGTCTGACCCACGCGCCGATCACGGGCTCCCTCGTGCTCGGGGCCTTTCTGTTTGGGGTTGGGATGCAAGCCGCCGGCCGCTGTGGCAGCGGCACCCTCGCCTCCGCTACCCGCGCCGATGCCTCCTTCGCCCTCGCCCTGGGCGGACTGGTTCTGGGAGTGTTCCTTGGCAGCTTGCAGCGTCCCCTCTGGGAGCAGGCCCTCCCGCTTCGCATCGCCCCGATCGATCTGCTGCAGCTGGTTCCCCTCTGGGCGGCGGTTCTCCTGCAGCTGGCCGCCGTGGGGCTGTGGCTCTTCATCTTGAACCTGGCCTGTGGCTTGCCGTTCCGGCTGGCAGCACCCCAGGACCACCAAGCGTCGTTGCGATCGGGCTGGCCAGGAGCGATCCTTTTGGCCGCTGCCCTGCTGTTGCTGCTGGTGGTGAGCGGTGAACCGTGGAAGGTGCTGTGGGGGCTCGGGCTCACCGGTGCCCATGCCGCCCAGGGCCTCGGCTGGGATCCGGCCACCAGCGGCTTCTGGTCGGCTCCTGCGAGGTTGGCGCTGCTGTCCTCACCGGCGAACTGGCTGCAGCACGAGGCGGTGGTGGTGGACCTGGCGGTGATCTACGGCGCCTGCGCCACGGGCCTCTGGCAGCGCAGACCAGCACTCGGCCAAGGAGCCAAGTTGCGACTGGACCGCGCACACCTACGCGCCGGCCTCGGTGGCCTGTTGATGGGCTACGGCGGTTTTCTGGCCTATGGCTGCAACATCAGCAGCTTCGTGGGCGGGGTGATGAGCTTCAGCCTGCACGCCTGGGTGTGGTTGGCGGCCGCCTTCGCCGGTTCCGCCGCCTGGCTGCGGCTGACGGAGTAGCTCAAGAAGTAGCTGAAAGAGCGGCTGATAGAAGCGTCTAGCGCTGACCGCTCCAATCCTGCAGCTTGCGATCCTCGATCGTGTTGCAGCGCCGGGATCGTTGCTTGAGCGGGCTCGCCTCAGCCAGGCCCTATCCCGTTGCCAGATCGAGCCCAGAGCCCTCGGCAGCCAACGCCCAGCGCCTCGCCGACGCAAGCGGCCAACTGATCGGTTTCGACCAGGAAGCCGTCATGGCCGTGCAGGCTACGGATCACCCTGAGCGGGCCCGATCCTGGCGCCAAGGCGGCGATCTGCTGCTGCTGATCCAGGGGGAACAGGCGATCGCTGTCGACACCGACCACGGTGAGCGGCTGGCTGAGGCGCCGCAGGGCCTGCTCGACGCCACCGCGACCGCGGCCGAGATCGAACAGGCTGATCGCCTCGGTGAGGGCGATATAGCTGTTGGCGTCGAAGCGACGGGCCAGCTTGTCAGCCTGGTGGTCGAGGTAGGAGGCGATGGCGAAGCGACCCCCGGCGCGGCCGTTGTCCCAGGCATAGGGATCCTCCTCGGCCTGGGGGTTTCGGCCGAAGCGCATCTCGAGTTCATGGCGGCTGCGGTAGCTGAGCTGGGCGATGCGGCGGGCGACACCGAGGCCGCGGTGGGGACCCTCGCCATCGGGGGCGTCGTAGTAGTCGCCGCCCCGGAATCCGCGATCGGCGCGGATCGCTTCGATCTGGGCCCCATGGCTGCCGATCTGGTCGGCGCCCACCGCTGCGCTCACGCCGATCACGATCGCCGCTGCCACCCGCTCCGGATGGGCAACAAGCCATTCCAACACCCGCATCCCGCCGAGCGATGGACCGAGCATGCAGGCCCAGCGCCGGATGCCCAGGGCCTCGCTGAAGCGGCGTTCGACCTCCACCATGTCAGCGACGGTGATCAGGGGGAAGCGGCTCCCCCAGGGCCTGCCATCCGGTGCTGGCGAGGCGGGGCCAGTGGTTCCCTGGCAGCCTCCCAGCACGTTGGCGCAGACAACGAACCAGTGTCGGCTGTCGATCGGCCGGCCGGGTCCGACCAGGCCATTCCACCAGCCTGGATGACGGTGGCCCGGGCCAGCGTTACCGCAGACGTGGGAATCGCCGCTGAGGGCGTGGGCGATGAAGATGGCATTGGAATGGTCGGGATGGAGGGGGCCCCAGCTCTGGTACGCCACCTGCAGCTCCGGGAAGGTGAATCCCGATTCGGTGCGGAAACCACCGAGCGACAGGAACTTGCGCTCACCGGGGTGATCCCCCTGCCGCCAGGCACCGCTGGCTGGCGGTGGAAGGGCGTAGGGCGACATCGATCTATCAATCAAACAAACAAACAATCGATCGATCAGCGCACCAGCGCCGCGAAGCCCAGGTCCAGGTCGGTGAGGATGTCCTGCAGATTCTCCAGACCCACCGATAGACGCACCAGCCCCGGGCTGACGCCGGCAGCTAGCCGCTCTTCGGCTGAGAGCTGGGAATGGGTGGTGGAGGCCGGATGGATCACCAGGCTGCGTACATCACCGATGTTGGCCACATGGCTGTGCAGTTTGAGCGCCTCCACAAACGCCTTGCCGGCCTCCACACCGCCCTGGATCTCGAAGGCCAGGATGCCGGAGCTTCCCAGCGGCGCGTACTTGCGGCCCCGCTGGTACCAGGGGCTGCTCTCTAGACCCGCATAGTTCACCGAAAGCACCTCGGGCCTAGCCTGCAGCCAACGGGCAACGGCCTGGGCATTGGCGGTGTGGCGCTCAATCCGCAACGACAGCGTCTCCAGCCCCAGGGCCACCAACCAGGCGTTGAAGGGAGCGATCGAGGCGCCGAGATCACGCAGCAGCTGCACCCTGGCCTTGAGGATGAAGGCGAGGTTGGCGCCGAGGCCTCCGTTGACGCCCAGATCGCGGGCATAGACCAGACCGTGATAGCTGGGGTCGGGCTGGTTGAAACTGGGGAATCGCTGCGGCTGGGCGGCGTAGTCGAAGCGGCCGCTGTCGACGATCACACCACCGATGGCGGTGCCATGGCCGCCGATGTACTTGGTGACGGAGTGGACCACGATGTCGGCGCCCCATTCGATCGGCCGGATCAGATAGGGGGTGGCAACCGTGTTGTCCACAATCAGGGGAACGCCCACCCCATGGGCGACGGCGGCCACCGCTTCAATATCGAGAATGTCGTTTTTGGGATTGGCGATCGATTCACCGAAGAAGGCTTTCGTATTCGGCCGCACGGCATCTCGCCAGGACTGGGGGTCGTCGGGATTGGCCACAAAGGACACCTCAATCCCCAGTTTGGGCAGCGTGTAATGGAACAGGTTGTAGGTGCCGCCGTAGAGGGAGGGACTGGAAACGATGTGATCGCCGGCTTCCGCGAGATTGAGAATCGCGATCGTTTCGGCGGCCTGGCCGCTGGCCAGCAGCAGCGCACCAACCCCGCCCTCCAGGGCCGCAATCCGCTCCTCCACCGCCGCCTGGGTGGGATTCATGATGCGGGTATAGATATTTCCAAATTCCTTGAGGCCAAACAGATTGGCCGCATGGGTGGTGTCGTTAAAGGTAAACGAGGTCGTCTGGTAAAGCGGCAGAGCCCGGGCATTGGTGCTCGGATCAGCAACCTGCCCGGCATGGATCTGCTTCGTCTCAAACGACCAGGTTGATGTCACAGCAGAGCAGAAGCTAGGGCCAAACCAACGCTATGGCCCTGGCGAAGGCCCTCCCTGTGGCGATGGCAACAGGGGCACGTGCATCCGGGCACGTCTGGAATGATCGGTATCGAACAAATGTCAATTTAGATGTCGAAATAGATCACGATTTAGATCACGATGCAGATTCAGATGCAGATGCAGGCTCAAAGGCAGATGCAGGTGCAAAGGCAGAGGATGATGGCGATGCTGTCGAAACGCCATGGGGCTGTGGCTGAAACAACCCATGCTGCCGGCCTATCAATCCATGCTGAAACCAAACCTCGCATAGCGTAGCCATGGCCCCCGCGTTTCCTGATCGAGGCCGCCCAGCCTCCAAGCACCCCAGAGAGCCCAACCATCCGGTCGCGATCACCTGCCTCCAATGGGACAGCGACGGCGCCTTGGAGGAGCAGGACCGGATGGGGATACTGAGCAATCTCGCTGCAACAGACCCCTTCGGAGTGATCCTGATTCCCTGGCAAAGGCGAAGGGCCGCTGATGGAATGGCAGAACCAGCCAGGCTTGCCATCAATCAAAGACGCTGACACGATTGTCCACTGGGCTGAAATCGTGCTGCGGTTAGCCGCAGGCAACCGTCATGGCGTCCATACCACCCGTAGCAGCCATCGCACCGGTATCCACTGACAACAGCATCGGCGCCCCGGCGCTGGGGATTGGCCAGGTTGCCCAGTGATCGGGCCTGCCGGTGAAAACGATTCGTTTTTAGTGCGATCAAGGATTGATCAGTCCCAGCGGCCGAAGCCAGGGCGGCTATCGCTTGTTTGACCACAACATCTACACTGAATTGTCATTGATTCGCTCCCTCAGGGCACTGGATGTTCCCCTTTGTGAGCTGCGCAGCATTGTTGACGTGAGGCGTTCCGGCATCTGCAATTGCTCTGCATTGAAAACCTCAATTCAATCGAAGCTGGCGGGCATCGAGCAACGCATCAAGGAGCTTGATCAGATGCGCCTTGAATGGACCGAACTGCTGGAACAATGGCAGGATTGCGGCGGTGGAGCCAAGCCGGCTCAAGGGTCGTGGTTGGCAGCCCCGCCACCGCGAGGGCAGGCCAGCAAATCGCCACCAACCCTCCCGCTTACCCCTCTCAACCTTGCCGCTGTGAACGCTTACAGCGGACAGGAGCAAGTCACCAGCATGTCCCAGTTCACCGACCTCAGGCCCACCGACTGGGCGTACCAGACCCTCTCCACTTTGGTCGACCGCTACGGCTGCGTGGCCGGCTACCCCAGCGGCAGCTTCAGGGGCGGCCAGGCGATGGGCCGCTATGGGGCGGCGGCCCTGCTCAACGCCTGCCTCGATCGCTCCCTTCAACGCCTGGTTGGTGGCCCTGGGGCTTTCACAACTGGAGATCGCCTTCCAGGAGGAATGCGGCGATGCTGATTGCGGCAATGTGCTAGGGATCGACAAGCTCTTCTCTCAATTCCCGATCGGCCCAGGCTTTATGGCCACGGTGGGCCCGCGCGTCGGCCAGGAAGATATGCTGGCCCTCTGGCCCAGTGCCTATCCATCGGACACAATCCTGAACGTTTTAACCGTCAACGAAGCCCCCGCCGCTTACAGCAAAAATCTTGGTCCAGGCGCTGGCATCTGGTGGAAACAGAACGCACTCAGCATCAGTGCAAATTACGTTGCAGCCAATGGAGATTGCGCTGATTCGAGTCAAGGGGGTATCGGTACCGCAGGCTCAGGCGCTACAGGTAGGCTGCAACTGGCCTATGGAAACGAACGGGCGATTGATCACCATGGCCATGCCCGCACCAATGCCTTTGGCCTAGGTGGCTATCTGCAGCCCAGCAGCCAAGCTTGGCGGTGGGCCAGCCCGCGTTTGCCACCGCCCTGACAGGATCGCAGTCGGCTGATGATGGCGGCCTGATTTGGGAATGGTGGTATGAGGTACAAGTTACCGAAAACATCACGATCACAGCAGCCTTGATCGACCTCAGCCGGCCCCTCGGCCAAACCACTCCGCTGGGAGAGAGGCAGCCATCAACTTGCCGTGGCCACGCTGGTGGCATCGCCCTTCTGGGGAAACGATTGGTAGATCCAGCCAAAATCGGGAGTGTTGATCAAGTTGATCTTGGCGTACCGACCCTGGTGTTCGACCAAATAGGGTTCTGACACGCTTTCGCAAGCACCATCTTGCTCCGACCAGGAGACGAGAAACACATTCGGCAGGTAGGTTTTGGTGGTTGCTTCGGCCGCATCAACAATCAGTTGTTTGATGTGGGGATCGGACAGGCTGTAGCCAATGAAGACACAGGGATCCTCAATGAAATAAACCAGAAGCTTGGCAAATGAATAGCGGTGTGTGATCGAGAAGTCCTTGTAGTCGGAGGGCAGGATGATGATGCCATCGGGATCATCGATCGAGCCGTGGGCGTGGAGCACCACACCCTCTCCGTTCGACTTATTGACTCTACGGCCGTTGTGTTTGCAGTAGCCAAGAAATTCGGATAGAAAGTTGTCGTAGTTCGTGGTTACGATCTCCTTGGCATCCATCGCCTTGAGCGCGGCGAGCTCGTCTGCGTAATCCGCACTGATGGTTCTGTGCTCTCCGATGATCCTTGCCACCATCCGCTTAAAGAAAACCTTGTAGGAAACCTGGGATTGGTAGAGGTGCTGTTCAAAGTATTGCCTACCCGCCTCGCTCCAGGCCCATTCGTGCGCCAGTTCGGCGATGATGTCGGCCACTTCGATCAAATCATCATCCAGGGCGCTCTTATCAGTTTTCTGCAGGTAGAAGTCCAACCCTTTCTTATCACCGATTAGCGTCAAGACCTCCACCAGAAGGGCGTACCATCCCGGAGTATTGAGGTAGCGCCTTGAGAGCCCGGCGCCGGCAAAAAATATCGGTCTTGATTGGGTGGTGACTTCGATCTGGGCGCGGATTTTAGCTTGCACGAGCTTCCGATAGGCTTGATTGGCTGGCATCGATGGAGCGTTGCTGTCGCCATGATCCCCCGCGCCCCTGTTGGCGAGGAAGCCGAGGGATTGTTCGTATCGAACTTGCGCAGCCAGCTGGGCGGTTCCAGAGCTTGTCCGTGCTGCCCTGGGGTCAACAGCAGCGCCACCGCGCCAGCTCGGTGCCGTTCGAGCCAGCAATCTGGAGCACAACAGCAAACGTTGCCGCGGGGTCCTGGGCGCGACCGTCTTTCCTGCCGCTGGCAGCGGCGCCAGCTCCGGTGGATGATGGCCCGATGATGTCCAGCCCCAACCCCAGCGCCGCCGACCCTGCCGCCCTGCCCGAGCCCTCCCCCGAGCTGCTGGCCCGGGCTGTGGCGGTGCGGCGGGCCGCCACCGGCTTGGCCCAAACCACAGACGCCGAGCGCCGCAGCGCCCTTGAGGCGATGGCTGCGGCCCTCGCCGCCGCTGCCGAGCCGATCGTGGCGGCCAACCAGGCCGATCTGGAGGCCGCCGCTGCCGATGGCCTCGCCCCTGCCCTGGTGGCGCGGCTGAAGCTCGACCTGCCCAAGCTGGAAGGGGCGATTGAAGGGGTGCGGCAGCTGGCGGCCCTCGACGATCCGCTCGGGCGCCGGCAGCTCCACACCGAACTCGACACCGGCCTGGTGCTGGAGCGGCTCAGCGTGCCGCTGGGGGTGGTGGGGGTGATCTTTGAAGCCCGGCCCGATGCGGTGATTCAGATCGCCGCCTTGGCGATCCGCTCCGGCAACGGGGCCCTGCTCAAGGGGGGACGGGAGGCGGCCCGCAGCTGCAGCGCCATCCACGCCGCCCTGCGCCGCGGCCTGGCCGCCACGGCCGTGGATCCGAGCTGCCTTGAGCTGCTGACCAGCCGCCAGGAAAGCCTGGCCATGCTCAAGCTCGATGGCCTGGTCGACCTGATCATTCCGCGGGGTTCCAACGCCCTGGTGCGCTACATCCAAGACCACACCCGCATTCCGGTCTTAGGCCATGCCGACGGCATCTGCCACCTCTACGTGGATGCCGCCGCCGACCTCGACCAAGCCCTGCGCCTCAGCCTCGACAGCAAAACCCAATACCCGGCGGCCTGCAACGCGATCGAAACCCTGCTGGTGCATCGGGCCGTGGCGCCCGAGTTCCTGCGGCGGGCTGTGCCGGCCTTGGAGGCCGCCGGGGTGGAGCTGCGCGGCGATGCGAGCGCCTGCGCCCTCGGCATTGGCCTCGCCGCCACGGAAGACGACTGGAGCAGCGAATACTCCGGTCTGATTTTAAGCGTGCGGGTGGTCGACGACCTCAACCAGGCCCTGGAGCACATCCGCCGCTACGGCTCCCGCCACACCGACGCCATCTGCACCACCGATCCTTTGGCCGCCGATCGCTTCCTGGCGGCCGTCGATAGCGCCGGGGTTTATCTCAACTGCTCCACCCGCTTCGCCGATGGCTTCCGCTATGGCTTCGGGGCCGAAGTGGGCATCAGCACCCAAACCCTGCCGCCCCGCGGCCCGGTGGGCCTTGAAGGGCTGATCACCTACCGCTACCGCCTGCGGGGCGAGGGCCACATCGCCGCCGACTACGCCAACGGCAGCCGCCAATTCAGCCACCGGGCCCTACCGCTATGAACCCATCGGCCAGGGTCTTCGAGCCCAGCAACTTCCAGCCCAGCAACTTCCAGCCCAGCAACTTCGAGCTCGGCGATCGGATCCTGGTGCGGGATCTGCGGCTCTGGGCCCACGTGGGTGTGCTCGAGCACGAACGGGAGCACGGCCAGTGGTTTCGCGTTGACTTCGCCATCGCCGCCGACCTCTCCGCCACCGCCAGCCGCGACGATCTCAGCGCCGGCTTCGACTACGGCCTGGCGATCGTGGCCCTGCAACGCCTGGCCCGCAGCCTGCGCTGCCTCACCCTGGAGCACTTCAGTGACCAGCTGCTCGATCGGCTGGAGCACCTCTACGGCCCGGTGGGCCTCTGGCTGGAAGTCGCCAAGTGCCGGGTGCCCGTGGCTGGTTTCACCGGCAGCGTGGCGGTGCGCCGCCAGCGCCGCTGGGCCTGAGCTCCAGCCAGCCGCCCGGGCCACCGCCCGCGCCCGCCGACCCAACCGGAGCTGCTCGATGCCTCCTTCCTCGCCTCCTTCCTCCGCTTCGACCTCGAACCCCACCAGCGGCACCACCGTCGGTGGCAGCACCGCCGGTGGCGACATCCCCAGCCCGCCCTTGGTGCTCGTGCACGGCCTGTTCGATACGCCGCGCCTGTTCGACAGCTTGCGGCGCCGCCTGGCCGGTCGCCGCTCTCCCCTGCTGGTTCCCCATCTCCCCCATGGGCTCGGTTCGGTTCCGCTCGAGGATCTGGCCGCCCTACTTGGCAGCCACATCGAGGCGGCCTTTGGCCCCGACCAAGCCGTGGATTTGATGGGGTTTTCGATGGGCGGGGTGATCGGCCGGGTCTGGATCCAGCTCGAAGGTGGGCATCGCCGCACCCGCCGCTTCACCAGTGTGGCCAGCCCCCAGCGCGGCACCCTGGCGGCCGTGCCCTGGCCCCGCTGGCCCCTGGCCGGCATCGCCGACATGAAGCCCGGCAGCGATCTGCTGCGCCGCCTGGCCAGCCAGCCGGAACCCCTGCGGCAGATCGAATGTTGCAGCTTTTACTGCCCCACCGATCTCACCGTCTTCCCGGGTTGGGAGGCCGTGTTGCCGGTGGGGCCCCGGTTTCCGCTACCGGTGTGGTGGCACAACCGGCTGATGGCGGAGCCGGGATCGTTGGATCCGGTGGTGGCCGAGTTGCTGCGGCCCTGATCCCGGGCGGATCAGGCCGCCGCCAGCTGGCTTGGCACAGTTTTCGCCCCCTCCACCAGGCCGATCACGGCCAGGCCCGCCCCCCGCGCCACCGGCACCAGCCCGCGGCAGTGGTGGATCGCCAGGGCGGTGGCGATCACGAGGGCGTCGGCCAATTCGCCGCTGCCGAGGCCATGGCAACGGCCGCAGGCCTCCACCAGCGGCTGCAGCCGCGCCCGGGCCTGGGCCAGGCTCAACCGGCTGCAGGCACTGCCTTCGGCGGGACAATCGATCGCCGCCTCCTGCAGCGGCTCCCCCAGCTGCTCCAAGCTGAGCAGCAGCAGCCCCACCAGCCGCGGCCCTTCCTGGGCCGCTCCGGCTCCGGCTTGGGGCCGCGCCCGATCGCCAGCGCCGTTGGGGGCGCCGGCCAGGGCGAACTGGATCTGGGTACCCGCCATCCGGGCCACCGCCAGGATCCAGGTTTCCGCATGCAGAGCCTCGGCCTCGCCCTCAGCCTCCGAGAGGAACAGACGAATCGAACGGTCGAAGAAGCTGGCGGCTTCGATCAGGGGGTTCGGCTGGGGAGCCGGGGTGTGCTCGGGGGCCATGGTGGGAAGGCTGGGCCTGCGATCAGCAGTGGTGAACGAAGCTAAGCTTCCCCGCCGCGGACAAACCAGCAAGCGGGCGGGCGGGCCTGGGGCCCGCCCAGCAAGCGGCCAGCGGCAGCCTCAGCAGCCAGCAGCAGGCTCAGGCGGCCCAGGCAGCCAGCGCAAGGTCATCACCGTGGAGGGGGCAAGGGCCCGCCAGCTGTGCTCCAACCCCTCCCCCCAGAGCGCGAAATCACCGGGTTGGTCGAGCAGCAGCCGCAGCTGCAGGCGGCCGCGCTGAAAGTGGAGCTCAAACGCTCCCGCCGAGGCCAGCAGGGACAGGGTGCGCCCCGTGCTGGTGGGTTTGAGGCAGCCCCAGCGCGGATCATCGCTCGGATCGTGCTGGAACCATTTGACACCCAGGTTGCGAACGCTGGCGCTGGCCGCGGCCGGGCCGGCAGCGGCTGGATCGCCGTGGCGCTGGAAGCGCAGCGACTGGAGCGGAATCGCCGGGTGATCCCCCACCAGCCAGTTGGTATGGGGTTGATCCAGCGAGCGCAGGTCCCAGGCATTGCCGTACTCCAGCCCTTCGAGCGGGGTGCCGTGCTGTTGCATCGCGAAGGCGGGGTGGTTAGCTCCGGGCTGGGGCCGGCTCCAGTCCGGAATGGCGGATCAGGGCATGGGCCGCTGGGGCCCGGCCCCGGAAGGCCTCAAACAATTCAGCTGGGTGGCGGCTGCCGCCCTGGCTGAGCACGGTGTCGCGGAAGCGGCGGCCGGTGGCCTGGATCGCGGCTTCGTTGTCGAGGCCAGCCTCCTCAAAGGCGCTGAAGGCATCGGCGCTGAGCAGCTCGGCCCACTTGTAGGAGTAGTAGCCGGCCGCATAGCCGCCGGCGAAAATGTGGCTGAAGCTGCAGAGCATCGCGTCCTCGGGCAGCGGCGCCAGCAGGGTGGTGGTGGTGGCGATCTGGCGCCGCAACTGCTCCGGCGAAAGGCCCAAGTCTGGGCTCCAGCTGCTGTGGAGTTTCAAATCGGTCAGGGCGAAGTGCACCTGACGCAAGGTTGCGGCACCGCCCAGGAAGGTGCGGGCGGCCTGCAACTTGTCGAATTCCTGCTGCGGCAGCGGTTCACCGCTCTGCCAGTGGCGGGCCATGCCCAGCAGGGTGGCGCGGTCGTAGCACCAGTTTTCCATGAACTGGCTGGGCAGTTCGACCGCATCCCATTCGACGTTGTTGATCCCCGCCGCCTCGGGCCGGTCCACGGTGCTGAGCATGTGGTGCAGGCCATGGCCGAATTCATGGAAGAGGGTTTCCACCTCGTTGAAGGTCATCAAGCTGGGGGTATCGCCCAGCGGCGGACTCTGGTTGCAGACGAGATAAGCCACCGGCAGCACGGGCGTGCCATCGGCCTGGCGCTGGCGGCCCAGGCATTCATCCATCCAGGCCCCGCCGCGCTTGCTGCCGGGGCGGCTGTAGGGATCTAGGAAGAAGGCGGCCAGGGGGCGGCCATCGGCGCCATCGTGGATCCGGAAAAAGCGCACGTCGGGATGCCACAGCGGCGCTTCGCCATCGGCAGCCACGATCTGGATGCCAAACAAACGATCACAGAGGCCGAACAGCCCTTCGAGCACCTGGGGCAGCGGAAACCAGGGCCGCAGCGCCTCGCTATCGAGTTCGAAGCGCTCCTGGCGCAGCGTTTCGGCCCAGAAGCTCACATCCCAGGGTTGGAGGTCGGTGGCTTCGGCGGCGCCATGGCGGGCGGCGCAGGCGCGCAGATCCTCGAGCTCCCGCTCGGCGGCGGGGTAGGCGGCGGCGCGGAGATCCTCTAGAAGGCTCTCCACCTCAGCTTCCGAGCCGGCCATCTTCGAGGCCAGGCTCACCTCGGCCCAATTGGCGTAGCCGAGGCGGTGGGCCTGCTCCTGGCGCAGGGTGAGGATCCGCTCAATCAGGGGGCCATTGTCGGCGCTGCCCTCGCCTAGGCCCGAGGCCCGGCTGACGTGGGCCCGGTAGAGGCGTTCCCGCAGCCCGCGCTGGCGGCTGTACTGCAGAAAAGGGCCGAAGCGGGGGTAGTCCAGACCCAGCAACCAAGGGCCCGCTTCGGCGCTGGCGTCAGCATCGCCGGCCTGGCGGGCCGCTTGGGCCAGCAGGGCCCTGAGGCTGGCGGGCAGGCCCTCCAGCTCGGCGCTGTCGGTGAGCCTGAGGGTCCAGGCGTTGGTGGCATCGAGCACCTGGTTGCCAAAGCGGGTGGAGAGTTCGGCCAGCTCCTGGCTGGCGGCGTTGAAGGCAACCTGGGCCTCCCCTGCCAAACCCACCCCCCGCAGCTGCCGCTCCCGCAACTCGGAGGCCAGGATCCGCTGCTGGGTGGCGTCAAGGCCGCCCTGCTGCTGGAGCTGCCCCAGGGCCTGATAGATCACGGCACTTTGACCGGCCCGATTACCGAAGGCCACCACCGCCGCCTGCTGGCTGGCGTGGGCGTCGCGCAGCTCGGGTCCATGGCAAACGCCGTTCAAATGGCTGACCACCCCCCAGCTCCAGCGCAGGCGCTCGCCCAGCCGCTGCAGGGGGTCCATCAGCCCAGCCCAGCTGAGCGGCTGGCCTGCGGCTAGGGCCTCGCCCAACTGGGCTTCGATCGCCCCCAACTCAGCCTCCAGATCGGCGAGCAAGCCGGGGATGTGGGCGCGCACCTGGTCGGGGCTGATCGCTTCAAAATCGGGCAGCCCCCCGCCGACCAACAGTGCAGGGGTGGAAGGCTCGGCAGCCGCTGGGGCAGGCTCGGCAGCGGCCAGCGGGGCGGCGCTGGAGCTCATTTGGGTCGTCATCAGGCCGGTCCGCCAATACAAGCTGGCTTCCATTCCAGCGTGGCAACCCTGGTGCTGTGGATCAGCCCAGTACGGGCCACCGGCCCAGGGCCACCTGGCCCGCCAGGCCGGTGGCCAGGGCGGTGGTACTGGCCTCGTAGAGGTCGATGGCAAGCCGCGGCCAGAAGCCGATCACCAGGGTGGGCACCAGCAGGCTGAGGGCAATCACGGCTTCGCGCGGTTTCATGTCGCCCACCACGGCCAGGGCCGGGATGCGGGGACCGAAGAAGACGCGCCGGCAGAGCGAGAGCAGGTAAACCGGGGTGAGCACCAAGCCGATCGCCGCCAACAGGATGGTGATCACCCGGAAGCCCGTGGTGAAGCCCCCGTTGGCGGTGATGCCGAGGAACACCGTGATCTCACTGACGAAGCCACTCATGCCCGGCAGGGCCAGGGAAGCCAGGGAGCTGGCCAGGAAGAAGGCGAAGGTGATCGGTAGCACCTTGGCCAGGCCGCCCATGTTGGGGATGGAGAGGGTTTTGGTGCGCTCGTAGAACACACCGGTGACAAAAAACATGGCGGCGGCGATTAAACCGTGGCTGACCATCTGCAACATGGCCCCGCTGATCCCGAGCGCATCAACGGCGCCAATACCGAGCAACACAAAGCCCATATGACTAACAGAGCTGCAGGCAATCCGCCGCTTGACGTTATCCTGGCCAAAGGCATTAAGGGCGCCATAGATAATATTAACGATTCCCAATACGATCAAGGCCGGTGCCAAAACCATGTGGGCCTGGGGCAACATCTGAACGTTGAAGCGCAGCAGGGCATAGCCGCCCATCTTGAGCAGAACCCCCGCCAGCAGCATCGATACCGGCGCATTCGCCTCGCCGTGGGCATCGGGCAGCCAGGTGTGGAGGGGGAAGATCGGAAGTTTCACCCCAAAGCCCACCAAGAAGCCCAGGTAACAAAGCAGTCCGAAGCTGCCCCCAGGCGAGCGGCTTGCCAATTCACTCAGATTGAGGCTGAACTGGTCACCGGATAGGGCTAGGGCCAAACCACTGATCAAAATCAGCAGCGAAGCGGTGGCTGTATAGAGAATGAATTTGGTGGCGGCGTACTGGCGCTGGCTGCCGCCCCAGATCGCGATCAGCAAGTACACCGGCACCAGTTCCAGCTCCCAGGCCAGAAAGAAGAGCAGAAAATCCTGCGACAAAAACACCAGGGCCTGGGCCGAGGCCTGAACCAGCAGCAGGCCGAAGTAAAGGCGGGTCTTGCGGGCCACGTTCCAGCTGGCCGCCACGGCCAGCAGGGTGACCAGACCACTCAGCACCACCAGGGGGGCGGAGAGTCCATCGGTGGCCAGCGACCACTCCAACCCCAGGGCCGGCACCCAGGCAAAACGCTCCACCAGCTGCAGCTGGCTGGAGCCGCCATCGAAGTGGTTGGCGAACACCCACAGGATCAAGGCGAAGTCCAGCCCCAAGGCGACCAGCGCCACCGTGCGGGGCAGGCGGGGGTCGTCGCCATCGCCGGGCAGCAGGGGCATCAGCAGGGCCGCCGCGGCGGGCAACAGCACGATCAGGCTGAGCCAGGGGAAGCTGGCGCTCCCTTCCGCTGCAAGGGACGCGACCGAGAGGGGCAAGGTGGCGTCCATCAGAGGCGAGGGCGAAGGGTGGGCGGGCTGGGCGGGCTGGGGGCCATGAACATCGAGGGCCTTCCCCGCCGCAAGGGCCGGGACTTTAATGGCTGAGTAAAACTACCCATCCACGCCGCCACTTGTTGCGTCGGGAAGCGCCTGCCAGCGGCTGCCGGCCAGCTGGAGGTCGAGCACCCGACCGTTGCTCGCCACCCCTTCGGCCTCCCAGGCGGCCACCATGGCCAGGCTCACCGCCGCCGCCAGCGAGGCGGGGGCCAGGGCCAACAAGGTGGGTCCAGCACCACTGATCACGCAGCCCCAGGCTCCGGCGGCCAGGGCGGCCTGCCGCACGGCGCGTCCGCCTTGGATCAGGCCCCAGCGGTAGGGCTCATGGATGCGGTCGTGCAGCCCATCGGCAATCAGCTCGCCCCTGCCCGTGCGCAGGCCCTGCAGCAACAGGGTGATGGCGCCGAGGTTGACCACCGCATCGGGGATCGGAATGCTGCGGGGCATGGCGCGCCGAGCCTCGCTGGTGCTGAGGCGGATCGCCGGGATCGCCACCACCGCTTTGACGGCTGGATCCCAATCGCAGCGCAGCACCCGCCAGCGCTCCGACGCCGTGCGGGCGGTCATGCAGAGGCCCCCCACCAGGGAGGGCACGACGTTATCGGGATGGCCTTCGATATCGATCGCCAACTCCAGCAGCTTTTCCGGGTTGAGCGGTTCCCCCACCAGGGCATTGGCCCCGATCAGGCCCGCCACGATGGCGGTGGCACTGCTGCCCAAACCCCGCGCTGGCGGTACCGCCAACAGCACCTTCGCCTCGAGGGCAACCGGCTCCTCGCCGGCCTCACGCCAGACCCGCTGGGCCGATCGATAGACCAAATTGTCGGGGCCACCGCGCAGGTGGCTGCCCTCGCTGCCCTGGATGATCAGATCGAAGCGCTCGCCACTGCCCTCGATGACGCGCAACTCAAAACGGTTGCCAAGATCGAGGGCGGCGCCCAGGCAGTCGAAACCGGGGCCGATATTGGCGGTGGTTGCTGGCACATCCACCACGACACCCTGGCCGATCCGGGGACGCACCATTCAGTCGATTCGCTGGAACTCCAATCAGTGTCGCAGCCGGTGGGTCCAAGCGGGTTGCTAGCTGGGGCGCCGGAGCAGCGATCCAGCCGAATCGGCTCAGCCCAGCAGGCTGCGGGCCCGACAGGCGGCACTGAAGCTACCCACCGCCGCATCGGTGATCGCCCAGATCGGCATGCCAGCCAAGCTCGATTCCAGCCGCCCCTTGGCCTGGAAGGCCTGGAGGAAGGTGCTCGAGCGCAGGCCCGCCAACAACTTGGCGGCGGTGCCTCCCGCCAGCCAAATGCCGCCGCGGCTGAGGCAGGCGAGGGCCAGATCACCGCTCACCGAGCCGTAGGCGCTGAGCCAGAGGTCGAGCGCCTCGCAGGCGAGCGGTTCGGCCGCCGCCGCCGCCGCCGCCGCCACCGCCGCCGGCAGGTCGGCATCGCTGCGGCCCGCGGCCAGCGCCTGCTGCCAACGACGCGCCTCCCCACTGAGCGGATGATCGCCATCGGGATGGCGCTGGGCCAGGAGCCACCGGGCCAGATGGCCCAGCCCCGTACCGCTCACCACCCGCTCGATCGAGACGCGCTCCAGCTTCAGGTCGTGGCGCAGCCACTCCCGTAACTCCCATTCGGCGGCCGTGCGGGGGGCGAATTCGGCATGGGCCGCCTCGCTGGCCACCGCCGCAAGCCCGCCGGCCGTCGGGATGCCGAAGGCCACCCCCAAGCCGGTTCCAGCCCCGAGCACCAGCAGCGGCGCCGACGCCACCGCCTCCCCTGCCCGCACCGGGGCCAACTGGGAGGCCTGCAGGTGCGGCAGGCCGTAGATCAACACGGCAAAATCATTCACCAGCTCAAGCCGCTGCAGATCACAGGCCAAGGCGAGCTCGGTTTGATCGAGCACCCAGGGCAGGTTGGTGAGCCGGGCCCGGCCCGCCTGCACCGGACCGGCCACCGCCATACAGGCCACCTGCGGCTTCGGGTAGGCCTTGGCGGCCCCCTCGCGCAGGAAGTGGTTCAGCATCGGCGCCAGGTCGGGCCAATCGGCGGAGACGTAGCGATCTTCGACCAGCAGCTCGGGATGGGAGCCGCCGGCGGTGTGGAGGCTGAGCAGGGTCTTGGTGCCGCCGATGTCGCCGGCCAGCAGGGTTGCCATGGAGATCAGCTCGTGGGCAAGTTAAGGGGCAAGTTCATGGGCAAGGACGGGAGGCGACCTTGGTTGGCAGCGCTGCAGGCCGCCAGCAACTGCTCGGCCGCCACCAGGCCCAAGTCCCCCTGGCTGCGGCTGCGCAGGTTGGCGCCCCGCGCTTCGGCCTCCTTGGCGCCGATCACCGCCAGCACCGGGATCTTCATCGTTTCACCGTTGCGGATCAATTTGCCAAGCCGCTCGCCGCTGTGGTCGAGGCTGGCGCGCACGCCGGCCCGCTTGAGCTGCTCCAGCAGGTCCTCGGCCCAGGGCAGCACCTCATCGGTGACCGGCAGCAGCCGGATCTGTTCGGGGGCCAGCCAGAAGGGGAAATCACCGGCGTAGTTCTCGGTCATGATCCCGAAGAAACGCTCCAGCGAACCAAAAATGGCGCGGTGGATCATGATCGGTCGCTGGCGGCTGCCATCGGCGGCCACGTAGTGAAGATCGAAGCGCTCGGGCAGATTGAAATCCAGCTGGATCGTGGAGCATTGCCATAGCCTGCCGATTGCATCCTCAATCTTGAGGTCGATCTTGGGGCCGTAGAAGGCGCCGCCGCCCTCGTCTATTTTGTAGCTCCAGCCCTTGCGATCCAGGGCCTCAATCAGGCCCTTCGTGGCCAGGTCCCAGACGGCATCATCGCCGATCGATTTGTCGGGACGGGTGGAGAGGTTGATCTCGTAGTTGCGGAAATCAAAGGTGGAAAGAATCCGCTCGGTGAGGTTAAGCACCCGCAGAATTTCATCGCCGATCTGCTGCGGCAGGCAGAACACATGGGCGTCGTCCTGGGTGAAGCCCCGCACCCGCATCAGGCCGTGCATCACGCCGGGGCGCTCGTAGCGATAGACCGTGCCCAACTCGGCCCAGCGAATCGGCAGTTCGCGGTAGCTGCGCAGGGTGGAGGCGTAGGTGAGGACATGGAAGGGGCAATTCATCGGCTTGAGCTGGTATTGCCGCTCATCCACCTGCATCGGCCCAAACATGCTCTCGCGATAAAAATCAAGGTGTCCGGAGGTCTGCCACAGGCTGATATCCGCCACATGGGGGGTATAGAGCAGTTCATAGCCGTCGGCGAAGTGGGCCTGGCGCCAGAAGTCTTCGATCAACAGCCGCATCCGGGCGCCGCGGGGGTGCCAGAACACCAGGCCGGCGCCGGCCTCGTCTTCGATCGAGAAGAGGTGGAGGTCGGTGCCGAGGCGGCGGTGGTCGCGGCGCAGGGCCTCCTCCTTGCGGCGCTTATATTCCGCCAGCTGCTCGGGCGTTTGCCAAGCGGTGCCGTAGATGCGCTGCAGCTGGGCCCTGGTCTCATCGCCGCGCCAATAGGCGCCGGCCACACTTTCAAGTTCAAAGGCCTTGGCGTTGAGCTCGCTGGTGTTGGCCACGTGGGGGCCGGCGCAGAGGTCCCACCAGGCGTCCCCGAGGCTGTAAAGGGTGATCGGCTCCTGCAGCCCGGCCAGGATCTCCAGCTTGTAGGGCTCGTTCTGGGCCTTGATCCGGGCCTCGGCTTCGGCGCGGCTCACCTCAATCCGCTCGAGGGGCAAGCGCCGGCCGATGATCTTGGCCATTTCCTTTTTGATCGCCTTGAGATCGGCCTCGCTGAAGGGTTCAGGGTTGTCGAAGTCGTAGTAGAAGCCGGTTTCGGTCCAGGGGCCGATGGTCACCTGGGCCTGGGGATGGAGCTTCTGCACCGCCATGGCCAGCACATGGCTCATCGAGTGGCGAATCCGCAGCAGTTCGGGGCTTTGGCTGGTTTTCGGCAGGGCGAGCGGCACTGCGGCCCCGGCCTGGTCTGGGCCGGCTAACCCCCCCCCCTCAAGGCCTGGGCCAGCGGCCGCAGCGGTGGCGCTCCCGGCCGCTGCCGGGGTGGCGCTGCTGCTGGTCGAGGCGGCTGCAGGCACGGGAATCCGAAACGCTAAACCGCGATCCTAAGCAGGAGAATCCTTGCTCTGGCTGCAGCGCCGCCTTGACCCATCGCCTGCCCTCCCCATCGACCGCCCTGGCGGCCCTGCAGCAGGAGCGCCGCAGCGTTGGACTGGCCTACCTGCTGTGGGCGATGGCCTTCTTGGCCGTACCGCTTGGCTTGCCCGGCCTCAACGGCCTGCATCGCTTCTATTGCCGCAAGCCGCGCACTGGCGCCCTCTGGTTGGTGAGCTTCGGCCTGCTGGGCATCGGCCAGCTGCTGGATCTGTTCTTGATTCCGGCGATGGTCGAGGCGGCCAACAAGGATCTGCCACCCGAGCAGCCCCTGGCGGCGGCCCAGGCCCCGCCCCGCCCCACGCTGGAACGGCAACTGCTCGGCCTCGCCCGCCGCAGCGGGGCCGGGGGATTCAGCCTCAACGACGCCCTGATTGATCTGGACCTCCCCAGCGGCACCGACAGCCGCGCCCTTCGGGGGGAGATCGAGCGGTTGCTGCAGGAGCAGTTGCTGGAGATCGGCAATGATGCCCGCGGCCGGGTGGTCTACCGCGAACCCTGAGCCCGCTCAGCCCGTGGGCTGGGCCCGTTGGCGGCTGAGTTCAGCGTTGAAAAAGCGGAGCAGATCGTTGCCATCTTTCACCGGTTGGCCGTAATAGCTGCCGCCCTGGAGCGTGGGCAGCGAAGCCCATTCCTTCGCCAGCCGGGCCAGCACGTCATGGCTGAGGCCGTGGCGATCGAAACGGGCCAGGGCACCGCGCTTCTCGACGAGGTAGAGGGCGGCCTGGTCCTGGTTGGCGGGGCGGAAATCGTTGAGCCGCAGGCGGCGGGCCGCCTCGTTCCAGGTGCCGGGCAAGAACTGATAGGCCCCGGCGGCGGCACTGCTGTAGCCGTTGGTGACGGTGAGCTGGGGATGGCGAGCCAGGTCGACGAAATGGGCGCCGCCGAACAGCACCCGGTAGCCATCCCGACTACCGCCCAGCCAGGTGCCTTCGGCATAGCGGATCGTATTGAGCAGGGCCCGCCGTTCCGGCGTGATCGTGTAGAGGTTCGCCAACGCGGCCTTCGCCGCCTGCGCCTCCTGCGCTATCGCCCGGCCCCCCGGGCCCGTGGCAGCCGCTGCCGCGTCGCGCTGGCCCAATCCTGGGCCCCATCCTGGTGGCTGCAGCCGGCCGGCGCCGGGGAGTTGGCCGCTTGCCAGCGGCAGGCTGAGCAGCAGGGCCACCGAACAGAACGGGGCGATCCGCCCTGGGGCAAGGGGGCGCTGCGGCGGCAGCAGATTGGCAGGCAGGAATCGCAAGGGCAAGGACGCCTCAAGGTGGGCTCACCCTGCTTGCCGCCCCGCAGGGCCGACCACCCCCCCGCCCACCGGCCTGGACAAATCAAGCCATCTGTGCTGGAGCCCTGACGAATCGCTCCGATCGGATACAGAATGCTTGTGACTGCAGCACTGATCAGCGCCAAGCAGCCCCGACGCCAGGCCCGGGTCAGCGTTTCGACACGAGCACGGCATTGATCAGATGGGCTGATCGTTGAATCGGCCATGGTTCAGTAATCAGGGGTACCGAACTCAGCGATTCCGAACTCAGGGGTACCGAACTCAGCGATTCCGAGCCGGCCCGGGTAGGAAGCCCAGGGCCTGGCGCACCCGCGCCAGGGTGTCATCCGCCACGGCCTCGGCCCTGGCCTGGCCTTCGGCCAGCACCTGATCCAACCGGCCTGGATCGCTGCGCAGCTCGGCGTAGCGCTGCTGCACGGGCCGCAGGGCCTCCACCGTGGCCTCGGCCAACAGGGGTTTGAAGCTGCCCCAGCCCATCGAGGCGCATTCAGCCGCGGCGGCCTCCCGGCCGCGGCCGCTGAGCAGGGCATAGAGGCCCAGCAAGTTGTCGGCCTCGGGGCGCTCCGGATTGCCGAACTCCAGACCCAGCTGCGGGTCGGTCTTGGCCCGCTTGATCTTCTTGGTGATCAGCTCGGGCGGATCCAGCAGCGTGATCCGCGAGGCCTCGTTGGGATCGCTCTTGCTCATCTTGCTGCGGCCATCGGTGAGGCTCATCACCCGGGCCCCCTCCTTGAGGATCAGCGGTTCGGGCACCTTCAGCAGCGGCATGCGCTCGCCATCGGGCCCCTTCGGGCCAAAGCGGGCATTGAGCCGCTGCTGGGCAATATCCCGGGCCAGTTCGAGGTGCTGTTTCTGGTCTTCCCCCACCGGCACCTGATCGGCGTCATAGAGAAGGATGTCGGCGGCCATCAGCACCGGGTAATCGAGCAGGCCCGCCGACACATCGGAGCCCTGTTTGAGGGCTTTTTCCTTGAACTGGATCATCCGCTCCAGCCAGTTGAGCGGCGTCAGGCAGTTGAGCAGCCAGCAGAGTTCACTGTGGGCGCCCACATGGCTCTGAACGAACACCGTGGAGCGCTGCGGATCGATGCCACAGGCCAGGTAGAGGGCCGCGGTGCTGCGGGTGTCCTCCGCCAGCCGGGCCGGATCGTGGGGCACCGTGATCGCATGCAGATCGACCACACAGAAAAACGTGTCGTGGCTGTCCTGGAGGTCGACCCAATTGCGGATCGCCCCCAGCCAGTTGCCCAGATGCAGGGCGCCGGTGGGTTGGACCCCCGACAGCACCCGCGGCCGCGTTGAACTCATGGCAGGGGGATCAAGCGCCGGCTTCGCTGGCGGCCACCTCGAGCTCTGCCGTTGGTGCCGCACTGGATTGGGCTTCCAGCCCGGGGGCCGCGGCGGGATCAAGGCCGAGCTCGGTGCTGTCTAGGGCGTCAGCCTGCTCGGCCTCCTCAGCCACCCCCTCGCTGGTCACCGCTGGCGCTGCAGCGGGCCGGCTGGGACGGGCGAAGGGATTGGCCCGGGCCGGCCGCCCACCGCCACCGCCTGGGCGGTTGTCATCGCGGGGACCCCGCCGCTCGCCACCGCGGCCACCAGCTTCACCGCCGCGGCCAGCTTCACCACCCCGGCCGGCCTCACCGCCGCGGCCAGCGGCGCCGCGCTCGGCCCCAAGGGCCCGCTGCTGGGCCACCAGCTCATCGAGTTGGCCCGCCTCCAGCTGCTGGGCCAGGGTGCGCAGCGCGAAACCCAACACAGCCACGGTGGAACGGAGCCCGAAGGCCTCCTGCAGGTTCCGGGCGGCCTGCATCTCGTTGTCGCTCAGTCGGATTCGGAAGCCGCCGGGCTCCCGGTTGTCGCCCGAGCGGGGGCCCCGGCCTTGGCCCTCTTGCCGAGGGGAGGGGGCGGAGCGGGGGGTGTCGTCGGCCATGGCCGCAGCCTGCATTCAGGCGCAAGTGTGGCGCATCGGCCGGATCAGGTCGCTAGCGCCCGCCCCCAGCCAGACCAGATCGTGGACAGAGCCGGGCGGAGCATCTCCCGGGCGGGCGAGCACCAGCAGCGGTAGTTGCCGCTGGCCTGCCGCCCCAATGGCCTGATCGAAGCGCTGGCGGTACTGGCGCAGCAGATCCAGGTAGCGCTCCAGGCTCCAGCCCTGGTTGCCCTGCTCCTGGGCTTGCCAGAAGCGGCGCTGCGCCTGGCGGCAGGCCTCCGGACCAAATTCGAGCCAGCAGAGCTGCTCGGCCGTGCTGGGGCTATGCCCTTGGCCGAGCAGCCGCCGGAACTGGACCAGTTCGGGGGCGTCGCGGCTGCTGTCGGGGGGCAGGCGCTGCGCCAGCTGCTCCACCGGCACTGGGGTCAACCGCAGCCAACAGCGCTCGAGCAGCAGCACCGGCAGGCCTCCATGCCAAACGGAGCTGGCTTGGAGCTGGTCAAGGCAACGGGCCACCTGCTCGTTCTGGCGTGCCGTGAGGCGAGGCATGGCCGGCGCTAAGGGGGTGGGACGGGGAAGGGAAGGTGCTCCTGACAAGATTCAGATAAGCTGTTGTGATGGATCCAGCAGAGGTTGGGGTCGGGCTACCGGGGCTGCGCTGCGCAAGCTAGAGACGCTGAGCAGAGCTGACACCAGGGTGGCCGAAATGCTCGGGTCAGGCTGGACAGCGCCTGTTAGGCACTAGCTGGGGATGGGGCCAGGTGGGAGGGAAACACTGGGGCGTTTCAAGGCTCAGCCTATCGGCGCCAGCCGATTTGATCGGTGTTCTAGCCAACCGCAACGCGCCAGAACAGCCGCAGCTGAGCTAAAGAGGCGATACCCGAGCCGCCAGCTGAGGCCCCAGCGGATCCGTATGCCACCCTCCGAGTTCTCCAGTGAGCTTTGCGAGCAGTCGTCTCCCGAACTGCCCAAGGGCAGCGGCATCGCTGCAGCTGCGACTGCCGTCGCCGCCCGGCTTGGACTGCCGGGCTCCGCAGCTGGCCGAGCGCTGAACGGCTGGCCCGGCTGGGGCCGGCCGGCCCTGCTGGCTGCCGGCGGCGTGGTGGCCCTCGATGGGCTGGGCCACCTGATCCAACCCGGGGCGGGACTGGTGCTGGGCCTGGGGGTGCTGGCGGGGGGCTGGTGGCTGCTGGCCCCCGGCGCCCGGCCCCTGATCCGGCGCCAGCCCGCCAGCCTCAAGGGCTGGATCGAACGCTGCGAAGCGCTGCTGGTGCAGTTCAACAACCTCGAACCCGGCGCCGGCCAAGCAGCCCGGCGGGCCCAGCTGGCCGAGCTGGAGCACGACCGGCGCGCCCCCGAGTTGCAGCTGGCCCTGGTGGCGGTGGAAGCCCCTGCACCGGACCAGGCCGAGCTTCCGCAGCAGCTGGCCGCGGCCCTGCGCGTCCCCCACCCGCTGCGGCTCCAGATCGGCCTGCCCCTCGGCAGCAGAGCCGAGGGCTGGTCCTGGCCCCCAGGTCCGGCCGCCGCCGATGGGTTGCTGTTTCGGATCGATCCACCGCTGCGGGCTTCCGAACTGCGCTGGTTGGAGGCCGCGCCTGCCGACCAACCGATCTGGCTATTGGTGCGGGCGGCCGCCGGCGCCGATGCCGAGGCGATTCGGGCCGACCTGCAACAGCAATGGCCCGCCGCCGATGCGGAACGCATCTTGATCTGGAGCGGCGCAGCGGCCGAGCTGGTGGCGGCGATCGCCCCCCTCAGCCAGTGGCTCAGCCGCGGAGGGCCCCTGCTGCGCAGCCGCAGCGCCAAACGGCGGCTGCAGCAGCTGCACGGCCAGTGGCAGGCCGAGCTTGAACGGCTGCGGCGGCGGGAATGGCTGCAGATCCAACAACGCACCCAATGGCTGGTGGCCGCCGGGGTGCTGGTCACCCCCCTGCCCAGCCTCGACCTGCTGGTGCTGGCCGCCGCCAATGGCTTGATGCTGCGGGAGATGGCCCGCCTCTGGGACTGCCCCTGGACGCTGGATCAGCTGCGGATCGCCGCCAGCGAGTTGGCTCGGGCGGCCCTGGCCCAGGGGGTGGTGGAGTGGAGCAGCCAGGCCCTGGCCGGGGCGATCAAACTGCACGGCGCCACCTGGCTGGTGGGGGGGGCGCTCCAGGCCCTCAGCGCCGCCTACCTAACGCGGGTGGTGGGCCGCGCCATGGCCGACATGCTGGCCCTCTCGGCGGGGGTTAGCGAACCCGACCTGGTGCGCATCCGCCAGGAAGCGCCGCTGTTGGTGGCTCGGGCCGCCGCCGAAGAGAAACTCGACTGGGCGGCCTTCCTGGGCCAGGGACGCCGCTGGATAGACCAACAACGGGCGCCAGCAGCAGGCTGATCGGCAACGGGGCTGCTTAGATCTACCTAACCAAGCACCAACTAGCCAAACCAAGCCTGCTCCAGCCCCCTGCCGCCAGGAGCTTTACGATGGCAAGCCATCGGGCCTCGATCCTGGATTTTGGTGATCCCCCAAGCCCCGCAAGCTCCACTAGCACCAGAAGCAACGCAGCGATTTGAGCAGCGTTGGCCCTGGTGGCCGCTGCTGCCCTTGTATCCCTACGGCCATCGACCCAGCCTGATCCGGGAACTGCTGCCGGGGCGAGTTTGGAGTGTCGAGCAACTGCATGGCGTCTGGTACGTGGCCGTGCCGATTCGGATGACGGTGCTGAAGGTCAACGGGGGGCTGCTGCTCTATTCGCCGGTGGCCCCAACCGCCGAGGTAGTGGCTGAACTCCGCAGGCTGGAAGTAGCCCATGGGCCAGTGTCCACGATTGTGCTGGCAACGGCCTCCGGCCTAGAGCACAAGGTGGCCGTGCCCGCCATGGCCAGGGCCT
Source organism: uncultured cyanobacterium (assembly GCA_903858015.1). GTDB lineage: Bacteria > Cyanobacteriota > Cyanobacteriia > PCC-6307 > Cyanobiaceae > Cyanobium. Next base: position 13,921 of record CAIOGZ010000006.1, on the reverse strand, counting down.
TTGCCAAGGCCACGGTTTGGGTGTGTGAGGGGCAATGGAGTTTTCCGCTGCGCCTTCCCTCCGCCTGGCTCGGCTTTCCCAGCGACCGCACCAAGGTGTTGTTTCGCGATGGATTGCCCCACGCCGATCAGCTGGCCTGGATCGGCCTAGGGCCCCTGGATCTTGGGCTTGGCAACTTTGTGGAGGTGGCCTGCCTCGATCGCAGCAGTGGTTGCCTATTGGTCACCGATGCCCTTGTGTCGTTCACGGCGACGGTGCCGGCGATTTTTGAGCTGGATCCAACCCCGCTGCTGTTTCATGCCCGCAACGGGGGAGCTGATCCGCTCATCGATACGGAAGCCAATCGAATCAAAGGCTGGAAACGCATCCTCCTGTTCGCCAACTTCTTTCGACCGGCCGCCGTCAGCGTGCCAAAGCTTGGTGAAATCTTGGGCCAAATGTATGGGGATCAATGCAACAATCCCCGCAGCCATTTTGGATTTTATCCATTTCGCTGGTCGGAGGATTGGGAATCCGATGCAGACGATTTAATTCGCGGCGCAGACGAAAGCTTTGGCATCAGCCTCGCCCCCGTATTGGAGCGGCTCGTTTTTGTTCGGGCCCAGGAACCATTGCTAGAATGGCTTCGAAAGCTCGGCCAATACAACGAAATCACGAGCCTTGTTAGCGCCCACTACGACGCACCCAAGCAGTTAAAAGCCACCCAACTGATCGCAATTGCGGATAGATTCGAACAGCGATCCTGGGCCCCTTCCCAAGGCTCATGGCAGACCCTTGCCTCAATCGACCAAACCCTGATCAGGCTGGGATTGGTGGGAGCAGTCGATTCAAGTCACCGCTAGCTGTTGGGAATCATGCGCCGCAGCCGACACTTCGCCCGAAAAACGCCCTGCTGCCAAAGCTGAATATATTTTGGTGGTGGCAAATCATCAAGGGGCACATCTGCCCACGGTGTTTGGGCCTTAGCCGCCAAATAAAGGTGCTTGAGGGGGTGATTGCAACGGGCATTCCAAGGCTTAACAGGACCTGGGCCAGCAAAATGAATGATGGCAGGGTTGACGATTGCGGCCTGCTCCGATGCTGTCAACCGATCCGGCGAGAGATCATAATCTCCCAGCAGACCAAAAAGATGGGGACAGGCATTCCAGCGCTCACCAATTGTTAGCCAGTCATCCTTAAAGACATGATTCAAGACATCCTGATCCCAATGCCGCAGACGATCAGGATTGGCCTTGGCAAAAACGCGCCCTCGCGCCAGCAGATCGGCTTGGCGCCAGCGCTCCAGGTCAACCAGCATGATGCCTGCATTAAAGTATTCACCATGCACATAACCATGGTCGCGGCAGGAGATCCAATGATCAGGAACGGCAGCAATGGCCTTTCCTTGCATCGGCAACTGCCAGAGCTCCTGCAGACTTGTTGTGACAATCGTATCGGAATCAATAAAAATTACTCGACTCACCCCTTTCGGCAACAAGTCTGGCAAAAGAAGTCGGAAGTAAGTTGCAACAGTGGCGTGGCCGTTAACGGGGAATCCATGCACGGCCTCTGGATCAGCACGCAATATGGAAATCGAGGGCAAAAGCCCATAAAGATAGGGCACCGCCTTCGCAAAAACCTCCTGATCAACATTATCAATAATCAGAAAAACACGCAACCGATCCTTGTCGCCATGGGATAGCAAGGATTGAAGCATCGCAGCACAATGGGGCAGATAGTTGCCGTCGGTAGCGCAAACAATATCCATCGAAGCACTGAAGAGCTGGAGCCAGCTTAGCAGTGGTTGCAACTTGCTACCGCAAGGACTTTAGCCAATCCCAGAGCAAGGCTTGGATTTGAACTATATCTTACTGACAACGCTTATCGCTTGCATCGCAGCTTTACTCTGCTGGCTTTGCCGCTGCGACTGCTGATTGCCTGCATCAACTGCAAACCGCTGCCAGAGGCCCTGCTGCGGTCGGGGGAGCTTTGTTGCTGATCAGGAAGGAACTAGCGCCGAATCAAAGCTTTCAGCCTACGAGCGATCATGCGCAGACGTAGGTAAGGAGCCCTAAGAAAAGGCTGGGTGATAAACACTTCTCGATAAATAGCATTAAGGTGTTTAATTTCTTCACCAAACTCGCGGTGGTGTAAGACCATCGTACCCCGATCAACATGCGCCTTCTGACAGAGCACATCCCTGAGCCCATCGCTGCAAGCAGCCATCCCTAGGCGCTGGGCAATAATACCAGCCGCTGTTTGATCGTATCGATGGCCGCCAACCCTTGAATCGGTGGAAATGCAGTTATTCTTATTCCAGCCAATAGCATAATGATCTTCAACTGACAGAATGGCTTTTCGAGTTCCCTTGAACGTCACTCCATCAAGAGCCATAGCATGCCATTCATCGAAAAATCGGCGACCAATCGCGCTGCAAAGATCAAGTCCGATCACAGACGTTGGAATTTCCGGCATGCTCAAGGCCGCTTCGCGGCCAATTGCATGGTGTTCAAGCACATCGTCACCGCACCACTGGCCCACAGATTGGCCATAGGGATCAACGAACATAACATACCCCCTTTCTCTAATTATGGTGAAAATCGGATTAATACTGCGCAGCGCAATACAGGGTGCGTCAATCCAAAGAACGTACCTGTAACCATGCTTCATGGCCTCCAAAAAACAGAAAGTTTTGAAGGCCATCGGCGATTCCATCTGGGTCGGTGAGCCGGGTGGCAACTCATCTTTCCAAACGAGAAAATCACCTTGAAAGCCTGTCCTTTGCAAGCTCTCTTCTAATCTAGCCAACGGCATCGTGTGCCCCTTTCTGCCGATGCCAAGACTGATGACACATCGATCGCTCGGCTGGGATGATCGACCAAGACGAACAAGTCTCATTGGGTTGGCTGATCAATGGTCATTGACTGGCAAGGATAAGCTGTTCCCCAACCCAGCAAGAGCCAGGGCATGAAGCCGGTAGCAGGCCCAATTAACCCAACAGCCAGAAGCTGTATTTTCATGTTAGATTGAAAAACTGGCAACCGTCAAGCCAAACGCCCAGTATCCGGCATAGCTCCTAACCATTGTCCTGGTGCGATGGGAGCCAGCAGGCCCGTTGCAAACGGGCACGATTGCCCTGGCCACCTGGCTCGGCGGGGGGTTGGGGGCTTCCTAGGTCCAGCAGTTCAGCCTCCAGCGGCCAGCCGGCCGGGGTGCCTGGCCACCAGGGCTTGGTAGGCCCTGCAGAAGGGTTCGCCCAAACGGGCCTGCAGGATCGCATCGGCGCCGAAGGCCTCCAGGGCCTCCTCCAGGCTGGTGGGCAGGCAGCGGCTGCTGCCGGGGGCTGGGGGGTCGGTGTCGGTGTTGGCATCGCTGCGGGGGCCGGGATCGAGGTTGCGCTCGATGCCGTCGAGACCCGCCGCCAGCACCGCTGCCTGCAGCAGGTAGGGGTTGGCGGCCCCATCGGGTAGGCGCAATTCGAGCCGCTGGCTATCGGGGATGCGCACCATGTGGGTGCGATTGTTGCCGCCGTAGCTGATCCAGGCCGGTGACCAGGTGGCGCCGGAATGGGTGCTGCTGCGGGCCAGACGCCGATAGCTGGCGGGCACCGGATTGGTGAGGGCGCAGAGGGCCGGCGCATGGGCGAGTAGGCCGCCCAAAAACTGATAGGCGAGTTTCGATAGCCCCTTCTCGCCAGCAGGGTCGTGGAACAGGTTGCGGTTGCCCTGCCACAACGACAGGTGCAGGTGGGCGCCGTTGCCGGTAAGCCAGGCGATCGGCTTGGGATCAAAGCTGACGCCGCAGCCGTGTTTCTCGGCCAGGCTGGCGGCCATCACTTTGAAAAAGGCGTGGCGATCGGCGGTGGTGAGGGCAGCGGCGTAGGTCCAGTTGAGTTCGAACTGGCCATTGGCATCCTCATGGTCGGCCTGGTAGGGGCCCCAGCCCAGCTCCTGCATGGCGGTGATCAATTCGTTGATCAGCGGATAGCGGCGCATCAGGGCCAGTTGGTCGTAGCAGGGTTTGCTCTGGCGATCGAGCGGATCGGCCACGCCGCCATCGAGGGGATCCAGCAGGAAAAATTCCGGCTCGACGCCGCTGCGGAAGCTGTAGCCGAGGGCCTCAGCCTGGGCCAGCTGTTGTTGCAACACCCGCCGCGGCGCCTGCTCCAGCGGCACCCCCTCCACCACCAAATTGGTGGCGACCCAGCCCACATCCGGCTGCCAAGGCAACACCATCAAGCTGGCCGGATCCGGCAGGGCCAGCACATCCGGATCGGCTGGGGTGAGATCCAACCAGGCCGCAAAGCCCGCAAAGCCCGCTCCGCTGGCCGCCAGCTCAGCCACCGCCGCTGCCGGCACAAGCTTGGCGCGCTGCACCCCGAACAAATCGGTGAAGGAAAAGAGCAGGTGGCGCAGGCCTCGATCGGCGATGCAGCGGGCCAGGTCAGTCATGGGGTTGGGGGGATTCCGGTGTGGGTCTAGGGCGAAGCGGCGGTTCGGCGGGTTCAAGGTGGGCTGAATCGCCTGCGGGCGCCCCTCTTAGCCCATCAACTCCTGCACCACCGCCCGCAGCTGGGCCTGCAGCGCCGGGGTTTGGCGGGGGTTGCCGGCCCGATGGCCGAGGTCGGAATCGAGGATATGGAAGCTGGCCTTGGGGATCAGGGCCGCTTCGGCGGCGCAATCGGCCGGGGGGAAGTAGAGGTCGTGGCTGGCGGCGACCACGGCGGTGCGGGCCTGGATGCGGCCCAGGGCTGCGGCCAGGTCGCCATCGCCGGCTGGAGTTGGGTTGGGGCCGGCGCCAGTGATGCCCGCGCCGGTGATGCCGGCGGCGGTGATACCGGCGGCGGTGGCCACGTCGTTGGCGAGCCAGACATCGAGCATGGCGATCAGGTCGCGGGGGTCGTGGCGGCGGTAGGCGGGTAGCCAGGCCTGCTCGACGTAGCTCTCAACATCGGCATAGCCCAGCTCCAGGTGGGCGCCGCGGCGGTAGTAGCTCTGGCTGGCGGCCCAGCTGGCGTAGATGAGCGCAAAGCTGCGCAGGCCCCGCTCCGGCACCGCCTCGAAGCCGCTGCCATTCCAGGCCGGATCGTTGCAGAGGGCCTGGCGCAGGCTGAGCAAGAACAGGCGGTTGTGGGGGGTGGTGCGGGCCGTGCCGGCGATACAACAAATCCGCTGGGGCCGCTGGGGTTCCAGCACCGCCCAGTGGTAGGCCTGCTGCGCCCCCATCGACCAGCCGTAGACCAGGGCCGGCCGTGCAACCCCGAACACCTCTTCTAACAGCCGGATCTGGGCCCGCAGGTTGTCGCGGTGGTCGAGCCGCCAGCGGTGGGGCCCCAGCGGCGGACCGCCATTGCTGGGGCTGCTGGAGCGGCCGTTGCCGAACTGGCTGACCAGCACCACACAGTGTCGATCAGGATCGAGGATCGGACCCACGACCCAATCGATGTCCTCGGGCCAGGCGCCGTAGGAGCTGGGGTAGAGCACCAGGTTGGTGCGGGCGGCGTTGAGTTCGCCGTAGACCCGGTAATTGAGCCGGGCTGAGGCCAGGGTTTGGCCGCAGGCCAGGGGGAAGGGGCCGAGCTCGAAATGGCGATCAGTGCTGGCAGGAGGGCATTGAGCAGTGCCGCGATCAGTGCCGCGCTCTCGGTTGGGATTGGGCACTGGGATTGGGCACTGGGATTGGGTAGTGGGATAGGCGATCGGATTTCCGCTGCCGGCAGATCAGGCGCCGGCGCCGCCCCGGGCTTCGCCGACGCGGATCGCTTGATCGCGGCCCGGACTCGCCGCAACCTCCCTCACCGCAGCCTCGCTGGGCGAGGGCATCGCCAGGGCGGCCAAGTTGGCAAGGAAGCCGCGGTGCACCGCCAGATAGCCCGGCGCCAAAACCGCGAGCTGGGGGGCCAGCTGGTGGTGGGCCCGGGCCAGGGCGTGGAAGGGCAGGGAGGGGTAGAGGTGGTGCTCGGCGTGGAAGGGCATGTTCCACATCAACCAGCGCAGCGGCGCCAGGGTGTGGGTGGTGCGGGTGTTGCGCAGGCCATCGGGCACGAAGGGGCAGCCGCCGTGCTCGGCCAGCAGCACGAAGCGCAGCAGCGGTTGGCCGAGCGCCAGGGGCAGCAGCCAGTACCAAAACAGCAAGCCATGGCCGCCGGCGCAGGAGACGAGCAGCAGCAGGGCGTAAACCAGCGCCTGCAACCGCAGCGAGCGCCGCACCGCCGGCACCGCATCGGCCGGGATGTAGGGCCGCCCGCTGAAGTCGCCCCGCAGGCCGGCCAGGTGGCCGCGGATTTTGCCGATCCACCAGGGGATGCCACTCAGCTCCAAGAGGTAGGCGCTGCGGCTGGTGGGGGGGCTGTCCTCGAGCTCGGGATCAAGCCCAACCAGGTGGGTGTAGCGGTGGTGCCACTGGTGGTAGCGGCGGTAGAAATCGGCGTTGTAGAAACTCAGCACGCCGGCCCACCAGGCCACGGTGTCGTTGAGCTGGCGGCTGGCGAAGGCGGTGCGATGGCCGCATTCGTGCATCGCACAGAAGCTGAAGGCCAGGCCGCAGCCGAGCAGCACCAGCCCGAGCAGGCCCAGGGGCCAGGCCAGGGCGTTGGGTAGCACCAGCCCCACCATTCCAGCCCGCAAGCCGGCCGGCACCAGCCCAGACCAGAGCACCGCCCCCAGCAGCAGCAGGGCCAGGTGGAAGCAAAGCTGGCGCAGCCCGGGGCCATCGTGGCGCCGATTGAGGCTGGACAACAGCTCGGAGCTGAGCAGTTGGCTGCTGGGCTGGCCAGCCGCGGCTGGCCCAGGCTCTGGAAGCGGTTCAGAACCGCTCAGGGGGGGGTGGCTCACCACGCTGGTTGGGCCTTCGGGCCCCCATTGTGGTGAGCGGCAACGGCAGGTGCGGTTCGAGTTGAACGGCTCGGGCTGCTCGGGTTCGAGCTGGGGCTTGGGCTGGCGCTGGTGATGGGCCTGGGGGCCCTACCGGGGCGCATGACCGCACTCTTACAGCAGATTGTCTTAAGATTTGACTGTTCGTCAGGGCCCTATGTACGAAACCAATCCCGTGCTGACCTCCATGGAGCTCCGCCTCGGTGACCTGCGCGAGCGCTACCACCACCAGCCCAACGAGCACACCCGTTACCAGCTGGTGCGCTACGAGCAGCTGCTGGCCCAGTGGGTACCGACCGGCCGCCTGGGCAGCTGAGCTCCAGCGCTTCGCCAGCCCCGGGGCCCGGCGAGCCGAGATGTTTCGTTTTCCGAAGCTCCTGCATCCCCCTCGCGCCTTGCCCTTACAACAAAAACACCGACGCTCTCACCAGCCAACGTCGGCCTGAGCGCCACCCTCCCCCGGGCAGCTCCAGTGGACCCCCTGGCCGTTGCGGCTGGGGGGTCTTCTGTGGGAGGCGGCTCACCACAGCAGCAGCTGCGGCGGCGTGCGATCGAGGCGCCAAAGCTGGCGCTGATAGCGCAGCAACTCCTGGCCCACGATCGCCCCAACCCCCAGCTGCGCGAAGATCGGATTGGCGGTGACGATGCCCTCCAGGCCCTGGTTGGGCTGGCCGGGCGGCGGCGCCAGGCCCGGCAGGGCCAGGCCCAGGAAGCGCTGGCGCAGCACGGGCTGCTCGCCGCAGAAGCCCACCAAGCGCAGCGGTTTGCCCCGATCCAGCGGTTGTAGCCGCGCCGCCAGGGCCGGCTGCAGGAACAGCCCCTCGGCGCCGGTATCGGCCAAGGCCGCCACCGGCCCGGCAGCGCTGGCCAACTGCAGCAGGGGCACATGGCGATGCCAGCGCAGGGCCAGCCGCAGCGCCGCTCGGGGCGGCGGCGGCTGCAGTGCCCCGGGCCCCAGCACGACCTGGCCGGCGACGGGATCGATCCGGAACGGCAGCAGCCGCAGGGTCGGGGCACCGAGCACCCCATCAACGCCTGCCGGCAGAGCAGCCACCGGCAACACCAGGGCTTCCGCCCCCCGCAGCAACAGCCCCCTGCTTACGCCATCAGGCTGGCCAACGCCGCCGGCGGCAACGCCGCTAGCGCCAAGCCGTAGATCCGGCAGGCGGGTGCGGCGGGGCGCCAGCGCCGCACAGCCCTGGCCGCCCCCCGCCAGCTGGAAAGCCGCGGGCGGCAGCGCTGCGCTGGCCAGCCCCAGCCGCTGCGCCAGCGCTGGCGTGACCATGGTGGAAGAGGCACCGGTATCCAACAGGAGCCGCAGCGGCCCGTTGCCGCTTGCAGCTCCCAGCACCTGGAACTCGAGCACGGGGGTGTCGCCGCCAGCGGCCCGCTCCAGGGGCAGCCGCGCTTCACCCTGCACCGTGCCGCCGGAGAGGGGGCGGCCAGCCAGCTGGATCAGGGCTCCCAAAGCCACCGGCCGGGCTAACGCCGGCCGGGTTGCCGTCGCCGCCAGGCTTGTTGCCAGGCTGGCTGCCAGCAGGTTGACCGCCAGCAGACCCAGGGGCGCCATGGGCGCCAAGGCTGCAACGGCCATGGCGCTGATCGGCCCGCAGCTCGGCATGGACGCTTAGCAATGCACAACAAAGTTTGACGGGCCGCCGCAGCTTCAGCCCAAGGGCAGCTGGCTGAGGCCCCACCACCAGGCCGGCACGCTCAGCAGCGCCAACAGCGTGCTCCACAACACCAGGTGGGCCGTGGGCTCCTGGTGACGGCCCGCCGCCTCGGCGAGCAGCAGGGCCGACACGGCCGTGGGGGCGGCGGCCTGCAACACCACGGCGTTGCGCACCAGCTCAGGCAGCCGTAGTTGCAGCCCCACCAGCAGGGCCAGCAACGGCAGTGCCACCAACTTGAGGGCCAGGGCCAGCGCCAGCGGACCGCGTGCCGCGGCCTGGATCGCCGCCCCCTGGGGCCGGCGCAGCATCACCCCCAACCGCATCCCCACCGCCGCAAGCGCCAGCAGCAACACCAGCCGCGAAGGGATCCACAGCCAGGCCGCCACGGCCGCGCCCCAGGGGGTGAGGTGGATGGCGAAGGCGATGGCCAGCCCCTTGAAGGCGGGGCTGGTCAAAAAGATGGCCAACAGCGCTGGCGGGCTCAGCCTGCCGCCGCCGATCAACAGGGGCCCCACGCTCCAGGTGATCAAGGTGCCCACCAGGTCGTAGGTGATGCTGTAGCCGAGGGCTTGGGGCGGCAACAGGGCGAGGGCCACCGGGATGCCGAAATAGCCGGTGTTGCCCACCACCGAGCCGAGCTGCAGGCCGCCATTGGCGAGGGCCCGCCGCAGCGGCGCCAGGCCGAGCAGCAACGCCAGGGCAATCGCGTTGATCAGCGCCGCCGCCAAGCCGGCGATCAGCAGGTTGCCGCCCAAACCGGAGCGCAGCAGCAGGCCCACCAGGGTGATCGGGATGCCCCAACCCACCAGGGGAGCCGCCAGCCTGGCGGGCAAGGCCGGAAAGCGATGCCCCAACACCAGCCCCACGAGCAGGGCCGGCAGGAGCTCCAGGCAAAAACGCAGCATCGCCCCATGCTGGACTGCGCTCGGGACCGGGGGCGTCAACAAGGGTTCAGCCCGGCCAGGTGATGGCTAGACGCGGCCCTGGTGGTGAGCGGGATTATGCGATGTGCGTTGGAAGGTGGTGGTGATCTAAACGGACGCCGCTTCAGGGCAGAAGGTTTCAAGCTTGCCTTCCGGCGCCTTGGCAGCCGGGAGCCTTACCAGCCGCGCCAGAGACTGAAACGCCTGCCACGAGCAACTGCTTGCGCCGTGCTTCGGGGCTCCACCCCGCTGGCGTAGGGAAAGGTAGCCGAACCCAGCTGCTGGAACGAGGCGAGGCCATCCGCACAGTTGAAGAGCTCATGACTATGGCGATACGAACACCACCATGGGCTATGCCCATGTACTCAGTCGTGGGGTGGTTTGTTGAAAAGCCCTGCAAATCTTCTCTTTTCCAAGGGAGGCCGAACTACCTAGGCCATCCCTGGAAACTGTGCCTCAGTTTGGGATGTTATGAGGATCCGCCCATACTCGTTATAAGGATCAGACTGGAAGAAGAAAAGCTTGACATCTTAACGCTTCGACGTTAAGCCGCCACACTGGTACGATGGATGAATCAAGGCGCGCCACCATCTACTTCGACGCAGATGTGCACCGGGCCCTGCACCTGGGAGCCGCTGCATGTAATCGCTCAATATCGGACATGGTCAATGAGGCAGTGCGTATGACGTTGGCCGAAGATGCAGATGATTTGATAGATTCTGATCAGAGACAAGCCGAAGAAAGTTCCAGCTTTGAAGAATTTGTTACAGGCCTAAGGAATGGTGGACGTATTTAAGCTCACAATCAAGCCATCGGCAGCCACAGAGCTACAGGCGATAACCTATAAAGCTACCCTGTCACGGTTGATTGAAAGGCTCAAATTACTGTCTGCTCAACCACGGCTAACGGAGAGATTTCCACCGGTGTCCGAACCCTCTAACATCAACACAAAGAAGACGGGTGCGGTGCTTACTGGCTTTGCCGAGGCTGATCCCGGCTTCTGTTCTTGGTGTTCGAAGGATCAGATTAGTCAGACTGCGCACCTTGGCCTACAATCATGCTTGTTGCTGATCTGGTCATCCGATCCGGGCTATGTATCGTAGCGAACATGTGGTTATCGGACCCGCAAACCACCCCTATAATTGGCTGAAGGTCGTCAAGGAGCCCTGCACTGCAATGGTTTTCGAGTATCCAGCCCCATGCTGCAGTGTGGTTTGCGGAAAAGGAGGGGTGCTCTCGGCGTGGTTCTCGGAACCTCCCAATACATAGTTAGCTTTACGACTACTCCGATGTACCATATCTCGGTTGGATCGGCAAGCCACCAAGCCAATCTTAAATTTTTCATGAATTCAACTAGGAAGCGTGTCTCTGCATTTCTGGCATCAGTTACGCCTCTTGGAGGTCTGTTCTCGGCCGCAGCAGCTCTGATCGCTGGCACATGGGTCGTGGCAAATGTTGCGGTTCAGAGCAAGATGTCTGCCTTGGAGAATGAGCTTAGTTTTTACAAGTCAACGAAAAGCGTGGACATCCCTAAGCTTATGCATGAATTGCAAAATTTTGTTGGACCGGCAAACGCCAAGCTGGAGCTAAATAAGCTCAAAGCAGAGCATGAGACACTCAAAGCAGAGCACTCAAAAACCAAGATCTCATACGAGACGTTAAAGCAAACGACTAAGCTATCTGAAAGGTTTTCTCTCAAAGTTGGGCAAGCAAAGTCTATTGTAAATGGCAAGCACGTAGTTGGCGTCAAGGAAATTGAAGCGGGATATATCTGGGCAACATTTGACAATGACTATGCAGACACGTGGGACGCAGGCGAGTATAAGACTGTTGAGTATGGCGGAGTAAGATATAGGATCATGCTTGAGGAGGTCGGCGGAATGGCTATCTTTCGAGTCGACGAGATGCCTCCCGGCAAAGTCTAGATTTATCTAACAGCATAGTGTATATTTTTTCATGTTGGCTTGGCCGCTAAAACTCTTCCGCTGAAAGCTAACATCATCATCCGCCCGACCCAATGCATGAAGCCTGCGTATTCGAGGGGAATGCCGCGGGCGGGTGATGATGAGCGTTAGGCATCTCAAGCAACTGATGACAAATCCTGTACAAAGCCACTCTGTAGAGCATCTTCTCTCTGAAATTGAGACGGATGCAGATCATATGAGGAGATATCTGATCGAGATTCTTACGCCAGCTGGGGCACCGATATTCTCTCTTGATCTTCTTGCCCTTGCTGCTGTCAAGCGGCATTCAAGCACGACTACCGCCTTCGCCATGATGGTGAGATCATGGAACATGGTTATCGCCCGTGCCCTTCTGCGCATGCATATCGATACCTCTCTTCGCTTTTCAGCCGCATGGCATGTGAATGAGCCTCACGAGTTTGCTGATTGCGTTCTAAAGGGGCAGAGAATTGACAAAATGAAAAGCCGGGAGGGCGCAAGACTAACGGATGCGCACCTAGTTGAGCTACACAAGGAAAGCCACCCATGGCTACCCGATGTCTACGAACGCCTATCAGGATATGTACACTTCTCTAGCGCGCATTTCTCGAATGCAGTTAAATCCGTTTGCGCTGAAGAAGCCTTTACGATGGAACTGCTTGTTTCAGATCAAGATCTTAAATACCCAGAGTATAGCTGGATAGAGATTCTGGAATGTTTTCGCGAAACTTCTTCTATTCTTGATAAGTTTTTGCGGCGGTGGATTCAGTCCAAAATGTCGCCTGAATCAAGCTGACGTGCGGCAAGGCAGTGCCTAACATCAAGATTCAGAAGACGGGATCAGTGGATGTAGGCTATGCAAAAACCTTCGGCCCGCTTCTGATCTTAGCGTTGGAAGGACCCGGGAAAAGGCCATTGCATATTGCATGAAGCCATCGCCACCCTACAAACCATGGACTTACAACTCAAATCAACAGATTGATGCCTACAATAAAAAAGTTGATGAATACAACCGCGATATTGAGCAATTCCGAGACTGCGCAACTAGACAGATCGAGTCTTATAACCGCCAGTACACTGAATATCTTCGCTGTGAGGCTCGAAGCTACGGAAGCAGTTTCTCTAGCTGCTTTAAGCCATCGCCGCCGAGATTTTGAGTATTTTGATTGTCCTTTCAACCCATGCAATGGTACGCTATGGTGGATTCTTATTTCTTGACTAGCCGAACAGGAAGCGATCAATGAACAACGTTGAGAGTGACATTGCTCAAGTCTTCGAGAGTTGGGGCTTTCAGTGCACACGAATCAAAGAAGGTAGTGATAAGCGTCCTGATTTCTTCCTGAGTGATGAGCATGAACGATATTATGTTGAGCTTAAAACCAAGTATGAATCTCCAGAACGCTCCAGAATCAGGCAAGATAGACTAAGGCCTGGACAGATCTACATGGATTCGCTGGGCCTTCGTGCTACTGCAGCTTATCGCTCAATTCTAAAGAAGGCTTACGAACAGCTGACTACATCATCCTATTGTGAATCTGAACCATTAAGAATACCATGGCTTCTTTGTCTTGGGCAACAAGCTTCTACAGACGTTAAACGTTTTACCAATATGCTCTTTGGAACAGCTTATGTTGCAGACTTTTCAGATGACGGAGAAGCGAGGCCTTGCCATTACTTCTATGAAAGCCTCTTCTTCAAGTATAGAGATTCGATCGATGCCGCTATCGTTTCGACCGAGTCACAGATATCCATATGCCTTAATTCTTATTCTCCAAGATACTCGCGAGCCAAATCATGTGGTCTAACAGGCATTCTTGCGTCAGGCTTGAGAGACCCATATAGCTTGGAGAAGGCTGGCGAGGCTTGGATCGCAGATATGATCGGAGATCGTAAGAATGTGTCTTTTACTCTCAATGCTGTTGTAATGAAATATGGCCTTAGTCAGCTAACCAGGGTGATTGAAATGGAGGATCTGACTGGCTCCATCCTGATAGATGCAATCTAACAGAGCCATACACCAGAGCCGCCTCCTGCAATCATCTGGTTCCACAAATAGTCCCTGCGGCCAGGTGATGGCGAGCGTTGGGATGGGCTGAGAGCGGGACCAAGGGACACAGACTGGCACGGCCGCATCATTGATGGCACAGTCGATGAGTTAGGCGATTCGCAGGATGGGAACTCACCCTGTGCTTCGAGTTGTCTGCTTCCGTTCTCAAGGAGGGAGGGAACCAGTGAGAGAGTGGTTGCTTGATCTGAGCCGAGGCGATCGCAAGGCTATTGGGTGCGACATTAAGACCGCTCAATAGGGCTGGCCTATTGGGATGCCTTTGATTCGCAAGCTTGAACCTGGCTTGGGGGGCTGCGATCGGCTATTGAAAGTGGCATTGAACGGATTGGTTTTACCGTGGATGTCAACCGACATCCAAAACTGCGCCACTTCCGACACCGAAAAGTGAGCCACCCCCGACCCGGTCTGGGGCGTCGTTTCCGGAGTGGTTCCGCCTTGGCTGCGCCGGCGGTGCCTCTGCTTG
>CAIOGZ010000005.1 GCA_903858015.1 uncultured cyanobacterium | reverse complement strand
TCGTTGCCGCCGCCGCCGACGAGGGTGTCGTTACCGCCAGCGGCGATCAAGGTATCGTTGCCATCATCACCTTGGAGGCGATCATGGCCACTGCCACCGATGAGTAGATCATGACCCCCATTGCCAACCAAGTAGTCATGACCGGCTCCGCCGATGAGTTGATCGTCAAGGCTGGCGCCGTAGAGGACATCGTTGCCATCCAGGCCATCGATGCGGTTGACGATGTCGTAGAAACCGCCGAGCCGATCGTCACCGTCGGTAGCCCCGCTGATAACGACCCTGGCTTTAATATCGAGATCGCTCCATGTGATCTGATCAGCGAAATCTATGCTGGTCACCCGTTGATCTTGCCCGAGGAAGTAATAGGGCAGGAAGAGTTCATCGGAGCTGCTAAAACGAATTCGTAGAGCCAGCTCATGACGCTCCACCGCTTTAACAGCACTGGCATTGAGGTCAAGGAAGCGGATCCGATCGGCGTTGCCAGCATGATCGGTGGGTCTGTAGTCGGTGAGGGTGGTGCGCCAGCCGCCACCGTTGATCAAGAAGAGATCGTTGCCGCCGCCGCCGATCAGGGTGTCGTTACCACCAGCGGCGATCAACACGTCGTTACCGTCGCCGCCCGAGAGACTGTCGCTGCCCCCATTGCCTTCGAACCACTCGTTCGCAGCTGAGCCGCTGATCGTGTCGTCTCCCTCGCACCCCTGGATCCGGAGCGGGACATCTTGCGCGGCCAGCAGCATCCTGCTCAGGGCATCACTGCGGTAGATACAGACCTGGCGTAGTGCTTCGAGAAGCTGCACCCCTGTCCCCCCGAATCGGTTGAGATTGGTGCTGATTCGCCAGAGGATGCCTGGATCAGGCCGATCGCCCCAGATGCGGTTGAAGTAGGTGATGGCCGCCTCCCCGCTGAGCTTGGCACCATCAGGGCTGCCATCCGGCAGGGGAATGCTGCCCAGCAGGGGTAGTAGATCAACCTGGGCGGAGAGCAGTAGATCCAATTCATCCACCAGCATCTGCTGGATGGGAAGGAAGGTTCCCCGCGCCACTGCCAAGTCGGGCATGCTGTTCCAGGTCAGACCCCGAAACGGCCGGCCGATCAATCGTTCGATCAAGCGCAACCGGCGGTAATCTTCGCCAGTGCCGATCCACTCGACGGGTGTCGGCCCATCTACGCCGGTCCAGGCGTCGAGGATTGGCAGGATCAGGGCGGCCCGTTGGTCGGAACTGCCGGCCATCCATTGCCTCAGTAGGTTCGGCAGGGCTGAGGCGGGGTTGGCCGCCATCACCTGATGCAGGCTGGCTACTGTGCCCATCCCCGGCAGGTTTGGCAGGTCGGCGATTGCTGCAGGTACTGGAATGGGGTTGAGCTGAACGGTGCGGCTGGTGTCGGTGCTGAACCACACGTCATTGCAGGCGGCGAGGCTGCCATCGCTGCGGCGGTAGGAGCCGATCTGCCAATGGCCGTTGCCCTGGGCATCAAGTCTGCTGCTGGGGGTGTAACTAAGCAGAAGGGCTGCCACGCCGGCCTGCTCAAGGCTGATCAGTTCGCCGGGATCGGTCTCGGCATTGGCATCGGCATCGATCCAGAGCCGCAGACTTCTCCATTCCGCATCGCTGGCCGAAATTTGATTGTCAAGGTTGCTATCGAGGCTGCCCAGGGCTTCGAAGCCATTGGCGACACGCTTGTTGTTCGCCAAGCGGGTGTTGTTGCCGAAAAGTTCTGCTCCGCCCGTGATGCGGCCATTGCCATCGAGATCCCGCACCAGCAAACCATCTCCGTCACCTACCCAGCCGCTGCGTTCCGCGAAGCCGTTGTTGTCATGGTCGAAGTGGATTCGGCCAGCGCTGAGCGCCCTGGTGGAGACACCGTTGCCATCGAGGTCGAGCACTAGGGGGCTAATACAGATTTCTGGCTGTGAAAACATTCGCTGCAGTTTGCTGATCAGGCCTTCAGTCCATTTCGCCATGGACTCGATGATGTCGTTCATCACATCTTCACCGAAGCTGCTGCCAGCCTGCTGGGAGGCGTAGATGGAGGACGCTATGACCAGGGCGCCAGCAATAATTGTGCCAACCGGCCCGGTTGAGGCCAAAGGTCTAGCCAACGTGCTAACTATCTTACTGGCCACATAGGCTGCGGACGTTTCGCGGGCCCAGCGGCTCAGGATCGCCTTGGCCTCGGCATCATCGCCACGGCTGTGGGCCTGCTGGGCCTCGACGGTTGCAACAACTAGGCCCAAAGCCATAAGCCCTTGATCCACTTTATGAAGCAGGTTGGTTACTGGCAGCCGTTGATTGATCTGATGGGGTTGTTTCAGCGCCTGCTTTTCGGCCACGACGAGCGGACGGTAACGCTGCAGGATTTCCTGATGGCTCCGGAGGCGCTCGGCTGGAAAGAAGTTGCCGAGGTGACGGTAAGTGTGCCCTTCAGCTAGCTCCGGGGGGGATACGGCCGGAAAGTCAGGCAAAAAGCTGGTGGTGTCGATCTGATAACGTCCTTTGTGCTGTATCGGATTTCCGTCGCCATCCACGGCGATGCGTAATTGGGCGGCACGAATTTCCGAATTAGCCTTGATCAGGTCAAAAGCCCCTTCACGGCCAAGCTTACGTAACATGGCCGTTGGGATTCCATCCACGCTGGTCACGTTCGGATTAGCCAGCAATGTCGGCAATTCGGTCTGGGCAAACACACCATCGGAACGGGCACCAGCAGCAAGGGTGAGAACATCCCCCTTGGCAGCGGCAGCGAAACGCGCAGAAACGTAGTCCCAGATGCCATTGGCGATGCGATTGCCGTCGGCGTCGCGGCTGCCGTAGAGGTATTCGTTGATTTTGTCGCGATCGCCATCAAACAACTGATCAAGCTTGTGAATAAGGTCTTCATTTACATTGACGCTACTGGCTACAGTATCTAAAAAGCGACCAATTGGCAAGTCGTTTGTAATTTGAATTTGCGGATGCACGGAGGAGATGGAGCTTGCCATATCCATCGAGTAAATCGGATGACTGGCTTGCCCATTTCCAACCCCGATATCGCCACTAAAGAGAATAATGCGACTTGAGCTCATGTCAAGATCAATTTGATTGATCAGGCTTGTGAGCTCCTCGACTGTGCGTATATTTCCAAGACGTGAAATGGCTGAATGGGCTGAGATTCCCATGACATGATGTGCGAAAGGATTGGTCACTTATTCAGTGACGATTAAGATTCAAAAGCTGTGTAAATCTGCCAACTTGAACAGTTCAGCCTTGGGAGGCTGGTAGCTGCTTGGCACATTTCAGCTGGCTGCCGAAGGGAGCAAAGGCAACGCAACGATCATTCCCAAGGGCGGACAACCAACCCAAAAATATTTAAATCAAGTGTTTTGATGGCTAATTTACAACTGACGAACCAGGAAAAGTGTCTCATTTATTCGTCCTAGAGTTTCCGGTCAAGAGGTATTCATGCATTGCTAGCGACTATTTTTTGATGATAAAATACGTCAGATTCTTTCCTTAATGGGAGAAAATTTGTCTAGAGTATCTTGTTCGCATCTGAATCCAGGGCGCGAACAGCCTTGCGCGTCAAGGCTGTTGTGACAAAGTGGTGAATGCGATGCCAGCTAACTAGGTCTCGTCTGGGAAGCCAGATTGACTCAACTCCTCTGGAACCAAGTGCCAGTATCGAGTTGAAAATGACAAGATTATGCCCTTTGAGGCTGGAACGACATTCTGCCCTTTCGCGTGTTGATATCTCAGAATATCGGTCGGTTGTGCATCGAGCAGTTCCACTATTTGCCCTTTACTACAAGCTGTTTCCAAGCAACGGCTGGATTGTGCAGAGCAGCTTGATTCACTAGGACTTTAGAAACCTAGTATTCTCTGCCACTCAGCGCCAATTCAGGCGTACACGCCAAAAGCGCCATAAGCAAATGAATGAATATCTAACAGTTCTTTGCATACACAAAAATGGTTGAGGCTGCGGGTAAACCTCTCTAATTGGTTCGCTGAAGCGGATCCCTAATGAATATCAGTAAGTACTGGCCAATCAAGATTTCTCTCGCAGTTTTTTGTTGGTAATGTTACGTGGATATTGAACTTCAGTCATATCTCTTTAGAAACCAAAATTTGTGATTCGATCGGGAGTGTTTAGGTTTTCTCTGCCATTGCGGCCATAGACTACTAGGGCTTCCTTAAGTAGGTTTATCACAGTAGTCCGATCTAGCCCCCCGCAATCGGGTGGATCGATCCAGAGCAGCTGGTCCCAGGCCACTACGTAGGGCTTTACGTGCCAGTTCTTGGACCATTGTCCCAGTGAAATTGCTAGACGAAGCCTAATGCCTGAGATGAACAAGTAAAAATATCCATGCATCTCCTGGCCCCTAGCTGGATTGCCTCTTTCGCCACCCCAAAGGTAATAATTACGTTCTTTATCCCTGGTCCACCAGTGGCCTTTCCCTTTTTCGATAGATAGCTCATAAGCATCAATGTCTTCATCTGAAACCCGTTCATTCACAAAGGCCATCGGTCAGCTCCTTAGGGGATGGCTGGTTTGAGCTGTGCTTCGGCAGCGCCCAGCCGGTCTAGGCCATGATTCCTTAGAACGACCCAGCTGGCAAGCCAGCTACCAGCCCAGCCGCCACCCCATCCACTCGCCGAAAGATCAAGGTGCGGTTATTGGCCGGCATGGCCACGTCCGCCACCGGCACAAGGCCATGGCTCAGGGCCTGGGAGCGGATCGCGAGGGCATCCCGCACTCCCATCGTGGGATCCAGGCTGCGCAGGTGGGCATCGAAGGCGGCGTTAGTGGCGGCGGTGGGCTGGTCGCCATCGTGGAAGGGGCCGTAGAGCAGCAGCAGTCCACCGGTCTCGAGCACCGCAGCGGCACCGGCTAGCAATTGCGGCACCGATGCTGCCGCCATGATGTGGGTGGTGTTGGCGCTGAACACAGCCTGATAACGCTGGCGGGGCCACTGCTCGGCGCGGTCGACATCCAGCTCTAGCGGTGCTGCCAGGTTGGCACCGGGGGCTAGGCCGGCCTGGCCCTCCAACGCGATCCGCTCAGCCAGGCCAAGCAGGTAGTCGGCTCGATCGCTTGGCTGCCACTGCAACCCGGCCAGTTGCTGGCAAAAAAACACAGCGTGCTGCCCACTGCCGGAGCCCACCTCCAAGACCCGGGCATTGGCCGGCAGCCAATCGCGCAATAGCTGCAGGATCGGGAGCTTATTGCGTTCGCAGGCTGGCGAAAATTGCACTGGTGGGGCGCAGTCATGGGGATATTATGCTGCCCTATGAGGCAATGGGATTAAGATTTAAGCTGCTCAGTACAGTAAGTAGCGCAAGAGCAATGCTGGATGCCTTCTTGCGGGACTGTCCACGACAGGTCGATGTTGTTGATGTGCTGGTTGAGCGAATGTAGGAGAAGCTATGTGCTTAAGGCATGGTAGCCCGTGGTTCTCAGATCACGAGTCCCACCCTGGCGCCAGATTGCCAAGCTGTACTATGTTGAGCATAATGCTACCAAGCAGGGCAGGTATCCAGAAGTGAGGGAACAGTGCCCAGACCGTTTGTGCTAGAAGGACTATGAGGTCTAAACGGCCATGATGAACGGCACCATCTACTGAAGATATAAGCACAGTATCTGCCGTGATCTGCCCGATGGATTTCATGCGTAGATTGGAGCTGATCCTTGCAAGCGCTAGACCCTGTCCCTGATTCATCCCTGCGCCTGCTGGATCGCTCCCAGCTGGCGGCCCAGGCCCCAGATAGCTGGTTGGCACTTAGCTGTTGATGCGTTATCCACCCCCACCATGCACGCCCTTGGAAAAGCAATGCCAGGCTGCCCTTACTCAACGGCCAGCGGGCTGTTGGTTAGCAGCAGCCCCGTAGGGCACCAACCGTGCCAGGCCAGTCGCCGCTAGGCCTGTCGCCCTTGAAGCAGGCAAATCTGGAACTGTGCAACAAACGGACTCCTGCATAGCCCTGAACGTGAGCTGAAAAAAAACTGCCAACCAGGCCGGTAAGGATCTTTGATCCCCGCCACGCCATGGGGCTCCTTCAGTCCACCAAATCCCTACGCAACACCCCCCCGCACCAACAGCACCTAGGCAACATCAGTTGCCACCGCCACCCCGGCCATTTGCCGCTGCGGCGCCTGGAGCCAGCAGCTCGGCAGGGCTTCGCCGGAGGGAAAGTGCAGCTCAGCCTTCGCCCACGGCTGCGGATCCTGCAGCTCTTCACCCGCATGCAACCGCCCCTGCACCTTGGCTTCAAACGGATCAAACAATTGGGGCAGGTCCAGCACCTCCACCAGGCTGTTGCTGTCGTCGTCGAGGCGAATGGTGAGGAACATCAGCGGTGTGCTGTTGCTGACAGCTCGAGGGTGCTTTCAGCTTGGCGACAGGCCGTTGGCGGTTCGGCTGCTGCCGCAACCTTGCCGTAGCACCGCCACGGGGTTACTCCACCACGCCAACCCCCTGGCCCAGCGTTTGGCGTCCACTGGAGCCAGCAGCGGCTAACGGGAAAGATTTGATTCAACAATCACCCACACGATTTATAGGCGGGCCCAGATCGCTTAGAACATCACAATCTCCACCCGCCCAGCCCCAGCCCAGGCCCACCACCATGCCCCAGCAGCAGATTTTGATCGTTGGCGGCGGCGCCGCGGGGCTCACGGCCGCTAGCCAACTGCGGCGGGCCCGGCCCGAGCTGGCGATCACCATCCTCGAACCCGCCGATGACCACTACTACCAACCGGGCTGGACCCTGGTTGGAGCCGGTGTCTTCAACCTGGAGCAAACCCGCCGCCGCGAAGCCGATCTGATCCCGGCCGGCGTGCAATGGATCCATGAAGCGGCAGCCGAGTTTGATCCAGCCGCCCAAACCGTTACCACCAGCTCTGGCCGCCAGCTGGGCTACGACCTGCTGGTGGTGGCCACCGGCCTGCGCCTCTGCTGGGAAGCGATTGAGGGCCTGCCCGATGCCCTCGGCGAGGGCGGTGTTTGCAGCAACTATTCCCGCCAACACGCTGCTTATACCTGGGAATCGATACAGGCCTTCCAGGGCGGCAATGCCCTGTTCACTTGCCCACCGATGCCGATCAAGTGCCCGGGGGCACCCCAAAAGATCGCCTATCTCGCCGACGACGTCATTCGCAGGGATTCCGCCCTCGCCGCCGCCAGCCAAGTGATCTACGCCACCGCCACCCCCGGCATCTTCGGTGTTCCCACCTACGCCGCGCCCCTGCGGGAGGTGGTCGCCCGCCGCGGTATCGATGCCCGCTATAACCACGTGCTCAAGGCGGTGCGGCCCGAAAGCCGGGAGGCTGTGTTCATGGTTAACGAAGGCGAGCAGAGCCGCGAGGTTGTGATCCCCTACGGCCTGCTGCATGTCACCCCGCCGATGGCGGCACCGGAGGTGGTGGCCAGCAGCCCCCTGGCCGCCGCCAGTGGTTTTGTCGACGTGGATCAATACAGCCTGCAACACAAGCGCTTTGCCAATGTCTTCGCCCTCGGCGATGTGGCGGGCATGCCTAATTCCAAAACCGCCGCCGCCGTGCGCGGCCAAGCCCCGGTGCTGGTGGCTAACATGCTGGCCCAACTTGATGGCCACCCGCTGCAAGAGCGCTACGATGGCTACAGCTGCTGCCCGCTAATCACCGGCTACGGCCGCACGATCATGGCCGAATTCAATTACGAGCAGCAGCCCGTTCCCTCCTTCCCGCTCGATCCCACCAAGGAGCGCTGGAGCATGTGGGTGGTCAAAAAACATTTGCTGCCTTGGATCTACTGGAACCGCATGCTGCGCGGCGAACCCCACGAGCGCCACTCCATGCCCGGCCTGCGCCCTTGAGCCCAGCCACGGCCCCTGGCCTTGCTCCGAGACCGCTGCGGCTAGTGCCAGCCCTGGCTTTGATCTGGCTGGTGGCCCTCACCCTGGCCCTGGTCGGCCTGGGCCAGCTCCCCCTGCGCGATTGGGATGAAGGCATCGTCGCCCGGGTGGCGTTGGAAACCAGCCTCGCCCCTTGGCCGGCCAAGTTATTGCCCACCTACTGGGGCGATGCCTACCTCAACAAACCACCGGCCATCCACCTGCTGATCGCCGCCTGCATCGGCGTTTGGCGTGCCTTCGGCCAGCCGCCGCCCACCAGCCTGCCACCGGAGTGGGTGGTTCGGCTCGGCCCGGCTCTGGTTGCCTCCACGCTGCCGCCGCTGTTGGGTTTGGTGCAGCTGCGGCTCTGGCCGGAGCAGAGGCTGGCGGCGATCGCCAGCGCCGCGATCGCCCTCACCTTGATGCCGTTGGTGCGCCACGGGCGCTTGGCGATGCTCGATAGCAGCCAGCTGGTGGCGTTGGCACTGCTCTGGTGGGCCCTGCTCGCTGCCCAATCGTGTAAGCGTCAACTGCTGCTGCATGGCGCCCTCGCCGGTCTGGCCGCCACCCTGCTGCTGCTGCTCAAAGCCCCCGCCGCCCTACCGCTGCTACTGGCGGCCCTCGGTCTGCGCTGGCTGGATCGGGATCTGGGTTGGCGTTGCTGGCGCCTGCTGCTGCTCGGTCTGGCCCTGGGCTTGCTGCCTGGCCTGGCCTGGCATGGGTTGCATGGCTTTGTGCGCGGCCCCGGGGCGCTGTTGATGTGGACCAGCCAGGGCTATGCCCGAGTTGGTGCCGCGATCGAAGGCCATGCCGGAGGACCAGGGCCGCCGCTGATGGAGGTGCTCAAGGGTGGCTGGCCCTGGCTGCCGCTCTGGCCCTTTGGCCTGGCGCTGGCCTGGCGCCTGCGGCAGCAGCGCTGGGGCCGTTGGGTTCTCGGCCTCAGCCTCTCCGCCGCCGCCCTGGTGCTGCCGCTGCGCACCCAGTTGCCCTGGTACAGCTTGCTGTTGTGGCCCCCGTTCTGCTTGGCGTGCGGGCCTGTCCTGGCTTGGCTCAGCCAACCCGATGGCATGCCGAGGCCCCCCGCTGCGGCGCTGGCGGCCGCCATCCCCCGGGCTTGGGCGGCACTGGGGGCCCTGCTGTTGGCGGCCATACCGCCCGTGGCCGCCGGCTGGCTGCCCCTGCCGGCGGCCACACTGCCGCTGCTGTTGAGCCTCGGCTTCGGCCTGCTGGCTGGCGGTCTGTTGTTGCTACGCAGGGCACCGGTGCTCAGACTCGCTGCGGCTGGGCTGCTGCTGGGGGGGGTGGCGCTGACGTTGGGCCTGTTGATGGCGGGCCCCCTCTGGTTGTGGGAGCTCAATGAGAGCTGGCCCGTGCCGCCGGTCGCTGGCCTGATCCGCCGCATCGAGGCAAGCCAGGGTGCCAAGCCCCAGCTCTGGCACGAGGCCGAGCGGCCCAGCCTTAATTGGTATGTCGGGCGTCGCTTGCGGCCGCTAGACGATGCCGCGGCTGCTGATGCCACCGCTGCCCATGCCACCGCTGCAGCAGGCCACTCCCCAAGCCAGCCAAGCGATCGGCCGCCAGCTGGCCTGCCAGCTGCGGGCCCAGCAGGCAGAGATGCTGGGGATGGGTTGTTGCTGCTGTCTCGCCAGGCCCCCGAGCTGGTGGGGTTGCGCTGTACCTGGATCGATCAGGCCGGCGCCCTGGGTTTGTATCACTGCCGCTAAGTCGTGGCGGAGTGGCTCTTGATTGGCGCCCTATCAGCTTTCCTGGCAAGGCCTAACCCTGAGCTCGAGGCTCAGCCGGACGCCTAGCGACCGCCTTCCTTGAACAGGGAATCCTTGCTGGATCGCAGCGCCTTCCAGAGTTTGTGAATTTCGGCATAGGCCTGATCTTGGCTCAGTTTGCCATTGCCCTGGAGCCCCACGATCAAGCCCACCCGTTCAGCAAAGCTTTCGAGATTTTGATGAAACACCAAGCGCTCGGGCGACCAGTTGTCACCGCGGTAGCTGGCATGGGCTTCCAGAGGGGAAGCCACGCTGGAGCCTGGGCCGCCGGCGGCTGGCTGGGAGCTCGGCTTGGGGCCTTCGACGCTATCTGGCACCGCGATCAGATCAGCCAAAGGATCACGTTAGTTAGTTTGCCGTCAACGCGTACCCGTTGACGCCTGTCCGCAGGCAGCCCTAGGCCTTTCTGCTTCCAGCGCTTCGGATTCTCCTCCCTCAGCAGCTGCTCTACCACAGCCCGCTGTGGTGCGGCCGTTGGAGCTTGTCGAAAGCCCATGCAGAGCGGAGGCTTGGGGCCGCTCTTGGTTGCCGGAGTTGATGGCTCAGCGGGATGGCTGAACCCGGTAGCTCAACGCGATGGCGTCAGCCCACCTGCTAAGCGGCCGCTGGTGACCTAGGCGACATCGATTCAACCCCCATTCGCCTGAAATGGCCATCCCTTCCTGATCAGACGATGATACGGATGTTGCGCACCTGGATTCCTCCGGTCGGTACCTGTCTGCTGCTTCAGGCTGCCATCATCAGCACGGGTCTTCTGGTCCAACGCTGCTTTCAGAGCGACACCCCTTGCTGCGACTCACCCCTGGTGCTCTGAGTTCCAACCTGCTGGAGGAGCGGCCCGCCGATCCTCCAGCGGACCTCTGCGTGCATGGGGGTGTTGCCCCCACCCAGATGGATCTGGTGGTGTTCGAGGCCGAGGGCCCCAGCCGCCGGGCCTTCACCTGCCGCGAATCGCTCCAAGCGCTGCACCAGCTCCAGGTTCCCCTCTGGTTACGGATCCGCGGCCTGGCCGACCACCAGGGCATCCAGACCCTGTTGGAGCAGCTGGGCGTTCCCGCCAGCTTGGCCGAACCCCTGCTCGAGCCCCCCCAGCGCCCCCAGGTCGACTGCCTCGATCAGGTGGTGCTGGTGGTGATCCACCGGCTCCGCTTCGGCGTTGATCCTGCCGTGCTGTTCAGTGATCAGGTGGGAGTGATGTTGCTGCCGGGATTGCTGATCAGTGTGGAGGAATCGGCCGCAGCAGAATCCTTCCCCGAGCTCACCAACTGGTTGATCTCCAGCAATGCCGCCGTGGAAGACCAGGACCTTGACAATATCCTCCATTTTCTGATCGATGATCTGCTCGATGATCTGTTCCCGATGTTGGAGCGGATCTCCCATCGCCTCGATCAACTGGAGGAGGCCGTGCTCGCCCAACCCAACCCCGGCCAACTGGCCCAAACCTTCCTGTTTCGCAGCCACCTGCGCACGATCCGCACCCAGGTTTGGCCGCTGCGGCACCAGATCCGCATACTGCTGCGCGAACGGCTGCCCCTGCTCGGGCCGGAAGCCACGGTGGGATTCCAGGAAATGGCGGAAATGGTGGAACTGCTCCATGAAAATTGTGAACTGCTTCGCAACCAATGCGATGCCATTTCCCAGGCTTATGCCGCCAGCGTTGGCAACCGCATGAACCAGGTGATGAAGACGCTCACCATCCTCACCAGCATCTTTGCTCCCCTCACCTTGATCGCTGGCATCTACGGCATGAACTTCGAGGTGATGCCAGAACTGCGGCTTCGCCATGGTTACTTCATCGCCCTTGCCCTAATGGCCCTGGTGGCTGCCCTGCAGACGTTCTGGCTCTGGCGCCGCGGTTGGTTTCAGGACTGGACCCAGTCCCATAGAACGCCGGGAAGCGGATCTTGACCAGCCCTTAACCGAATCCTAACGACTTGGGCAGGGGCGGCCCGCTAATCAAGATGCGACCCAACCATGGCATTGCGATGACCTTCGCCAAGAAGGCCTTGACTCTCGGCATCCTCGGCTCGATGGCCGCTGGCCTTGCCGCTTTAGCTGCTGATGCCCTGAATGGTGCGGGAGCCACGTTCCCGGCTCCCTTTTATCAAAGCGCCTTCGCTGGCTTGGCCAGCACAGGAACCAAAGTGAATTACCAATCGGTGGGCTCCGGCGCCGGTATCAAGCAATTCATCAAGGGCACCGTGGATTTCGGCGCCACCGATGAACCGATCAAGACTGCCGATGCCGCCAAGGTCAAAAAGGGTGTGGTGCAGTTCCCCGTAGTGGGCGGCACGATTGCGATTGCCTATAACAAAGCTGATTGCCCAGACCTCAAACTCACCCAGTCGCAGGTGGTTGATGTGTTTCTCGGCAAGATCAAAACTTGGGATGCCCTCAAGTGCGGCAAGGGTCCGATCACGATTGCCCACCGTTCCGATGGTTCTGGTACCACCTTCGCCTTCACCAACTCGCTGGAAAGTTTCTCGCCCGCCTGGAACCTCGGTGTGGCCAAGAGCGTCAGCTGGCCCGTGGGCGTGGGCGGTAAAGGCAACGAAGGTGTGGCGGGCGTGCTCACCAACACCCCCGGTTCCATCGGTTACGTCAACCAGGCCTTTGTGAAGGGCCCCCTCAAGGCAGCGGCGATCCAGAACCGGGCCGGCGCTTTTGTCAAACCTGGCCTCAAGGGCGGGATCGCTGCGCTTGCCAACATTAAACTTGATGGCAACTTGGCTGGCGAAAGTCCCAACCCAGCCGGTGTTGGCAGCTATCCGATCGCCACCCTTACCTGGATCCTTGCCTATGAAAAGGGCAATGGTCCCAAGGCCAGCTCGGTTCGCAAGGCCATGCTCCACCTGCTCAGCCCTGCCGCCCAAAACCGCGCCGACGACTTGGGCTATGTGCCCCTCTCCAACTCAATCCTGGCCGCCAGCCGTAAGGCCGTCGCCCGGATCGGCCAGTGATCAGCCTCGGGGGGATTGCCCCTTGAGTGATCGCACGCTGGGCGATCGCCCTTTGATCGTTCAAGCCAACGGCCCGCAGGCTCCAAAGCCGCTGCCGGTTTCCTAAGGGGCCGAACAGAGCAACCCTCTGTTCGGCCCCTTTCTGTGCAATCCCTTGACTGGTCATGACGGGTGAGCATTCGCCGACTTCGACGACGCCCTTAGGGCTCCCTTAACCCAATCACTACCCCTTCTTGGCTTTGGTCGGCGATGGTCTGCATAGAGTTTGGAGGTCTCGCGCCGAGAATCGATGGTGTTCACGCCTTCCCGTGAAGCCGGCAGTAGCAGCGATGCCTTTCGTAGTCTCCTGGAAGCCAGCTATCACAAGCGCAGCCTGATTCATCTGGCCTCCGGCAGTCAGGTTCCGCTGTTGCGCAACAACGTCTGGTTGGTGGTGCGGGGCATGGTCAAGCTTGGGGCGATCACCATCCACGGCGACGACCTGCTGCTCGGCCTGGCTGGCCCCAGCGAACCCTTCGGTGATCCCCTCAGCGGCGTCGAAGCTTTTGAGGCCCGCACCCTCTGCGACACCGACCTTCTCTGCCTCACCCTGCAGGAAATCCAGGCCGATCCCGCCCTCTCGGCGGCGATGCTGCACGCCGTTGCCCAGCGCTACCGCCAAAGCCAGGCGCTGTTGGCCCTGATGGCCCTGCGCCGCGTCGATGAGCGGGTGCGGGGTTTCCTGGAATTGATTGCCACCGATTACGGCCAGCCTTGCGAGCAAGGACTACGGCTCAACCTGCGGCTCACCCACCACGAAGTGGCCAGTGCCCTGGGCACCACCCGGGTCACCGTCACCCGGGTGATCGGCAACCTGCGCGATCAGGGCTGGCTTCAAACCGATGCCCAGCGCCGTCTGGTGATCAGCAATCTGCCCCGCCGTTGATCTCTGATTTTTGGCGTGAGCCGATCAGCCCCGACAATGGGTTGATGCATGCCTCCCTGCTCGTTGTCGAAGACGACGACACCATCCGTGAAACCATCCGCGAAGCCTTGATGCTGGAGGGCTTCAAGGTCACCGCCTGCGCCAACGGTCGCGATGCCCTGGCCAGCCTCCAGCACGCCAGGGGCGGCGATGACCCCTACGTCCTGGTGGTGCTGGATCTGATGCTGCCCGGCCTGGGCGGGCTGGAGCTCTGTCGCCAGCTGCGTCAGGCCGGCGACCACACCCCGATTCTGGTGGTCAGCGCCCGGGACAGTGAAGCCGATCGGGTGCTGGGGCTGGAAGTGGGGGCTGACGACTATTTGATCAAACCGTTTGGGATGCGGGAGTTGGTCGCCCGTTGCCGCGCCCTGTTGCGCCGCAGCAGCGGTGGCCCCGCCGCGGCAAAGCAGGTTTTGCATGCCAATCTTTGCCTCTACCCGGAGGAGTGCCGAGTCACCCGCGATGGGCTGGATGTGAACCTCTCCCCCAAGGAGTACCGCCTGCTGGAGTTGTTCATGCATAATCCCCGTAGGGTCTGGAGTCGTGACAAGTTGCTCGAGCAGGTTTGGGGCCACGATTACTTCGGCGATAGCAAGACCGTGGATGTGCACATCCGCTGGCTGCGCGAAAAGCTTGAAGCCAACCCCTCGGCACCGCAGCACCTCGTCACCGTCCGCGGCTTCGGCTATCGCTTCGGTTAGTGGCGATCTTTCTGGCCTTGTTGATCGGTGCCCTGGGCGGCTGGGCGATCGGCCAGCGGCGCGCCTTGCTCCTCTCCCGGGCCCATGCGATTGAACGCAACCGCCTCTTGGGTTGGTTCGATGCAGCCCCCGTCGGTTGGTTGCTGCTCGATCCCCTCAATGGCGTGCAGTTGATCAATGCTCGCGCCGACCAGTTGCTCGGCAGCTCCGGGGCTGCCCAGCCGGTAGGGCAGCCGCTGGCGCGGATCTGTTCAGCTCCGGAGCTGGAGGGGCTGATCGAGGACACCCGCCTGCGCAACCGCCCCCAGCGGCTGGCCTGGCCCCGCGGTGACCAGGAACTCGAACTCTTGACCCTGCCGGGCCGCGACCACTGGGTGAGCGTGGTGATCCAGAGCCGGCGCTCCCTGGAGGCCCAGCTCGACCAGCAGGAGCGGTGGGTGAGTGACGTGGCGCACGAACTGCGCACGCCGCTCACTGCCCTATTGCTGGTGGGTGACAGCCTCGCCGCCCAGGTGAACAGCCGCAATGCCGTGCTGGTGGAGCGGCTGCAGCGCGAATTGCTGCGGCTCCAGGAGCTGGTCAATGATCTGCTCGAACTCTCCCGGCTCGAAAATGCCCTGCCCACGCCGCCCGCCCCCCGTCCGCCCGTAGCCCTGCGGCCGCTGCTGGAGCAGGTCTGGAATGGCCTGCGGCCCCTCGCCGATCCCCGCGGCGTGGCTTTGCTGCTGGACGATGGCCTGGCCTGCGATGCAGACGAGCTCGTGGTGCGCGGTGATGTCTCCCGGCTGCACCGCCTGCTCTACAACCTGCTCGATAACGCCCTGCGCTACAGCCCCGATGGCGCCCCCGTGGCGGTGGCCTGCCGTAGGCGGGGCCGCTGGTGTTCGCTCACCGTGCGCGATCGCGGCCCCGGACTGAGTGGTGAAGACCAGGAGCGCATGTTCGAACGTTTTTACCGTGGTGATCCGAGCCGGGCCCGTAGCCGGCGAGGTGGCAGTGGATTGGGGTTGGCGATCGTGCGCCAGATCGCCCTCACCCACGGCGGCCGGGTGCAGGCCAGCAACCATCCCGATGGCGGCGCCCTACTGGAGCTGCAGTTGCCTCTGGCCGGTTGATTCGACCAACCATGGGCTTTGCCCCGCCTCCAATCCCGGCGCTGAGGCTATGGCCAGTTGGCGACCCCTGCGGAGATGGCCGAGGCGGTCCAGCCTGTCCTGATCAGCGCCTGAGCCGGCCTTGAACTGCACCGCGACGGGCCGAAGGCGGGGGATCCGCAGCTGGCCGCCTCGAACGTCCGTTTGCCGAACTGGCGCAGCTGCTCGGCTGAGTTGGGGCGCTCGCTGCCGCTGATTAATGTTGCCGTTAGCCGTGGCACCGCGCTTCCCGCATGAGCCCCATCCTTGCCGACAACAGCTTGAGCATTGGCCGTACGCCGCTGGTGCAGCTGAACCGTGTGACCGAAGGTTGCAAGGCCAGGGTGCTGGCCAAGATTGAGGGTCGCAATCCGGCTTACTCGGTGAAGTGCCGCATCGGAGCTGCCATGATCTGGCAGGCCGAGAAGGATGGCTTGCTGGGCCCGGGTCGGGAGTTGATTGAACCCACCAGCGGCAACACCGGCATTGCCCTCGCCTTCGTCACGGCGTCGCGGGGGATTCCGCTGACGCTCACGATGCCGGAAACGATGAGCATGGAGCGGCGCAAGTTGCTCACGGCCTACGGGGCCAAGCTCGTCCTTACCGAGGGGCGGCTGGGGATGAGTGGGGCGATTGGGTCTGCGATCGAGATGGCGAAAGCGGAGCCAGGTCGCTATCTGATGTTGCAACAATTCAGTAATCCTGCCAATCCCCGCATCCATCACGACACCACGGGCCCCGAGATCTGGGACGACACCGAGGGCCAGGTCGATGCCTTTGTGGCTGGGGTAGGCACAGGGGGCACGATCACAGGCGTCAGCCGCTACTTCAAGCAAACCCGGGGCCGTCCGATTGTTTCGGTGGCGGTGGAGCCCCAGAACAGTCCGGTGATCGGCCAAACCCTGGCCGGTGCTGCCCTGCGGCCTGGTCCGCACAAGATTCAAGGCATCGGTGCCGGTTTCGTACCCGACAATCTCGACCTTTCGCTATTGGATCGGGTTGAAACGGTGAGCGATGAAGAGGCCGTAGCGATGGCTCGCCGCTTGATGAGGGAGGAGGGCATCCTGGCTGGAATCTCGTGTGGGGCTGCCACCGCGGCGGCCCTGCGCTTGGCCCATGAGGAGGCTTTTGCGGGTAAGACGATCGTGGTGGTGCTGCCGGATTCGGGTGAGCGCTACCTCAGTTCGGTCTTGTTTGAGGGCGTGTTCAACGAGAAGGGTCTGGCCGCCGTCTAGGAGCCTTGCTCAGTTGGCCATCGTGACGAATTCCTCGGCCACCGAGGGGTGCAGAGCCATGGTGCGATCGAAATCAGCCTTGGTGGCCCCCATGCCCACGGCGATTGCTGCCATCTGAATGATCTCAGCGGCATGGTCGCCCACCATGTGGCAGCCGAGCACCCGATCGCTGCCGTTCTCCACCACCAGCTTTAACAGCACCGCCGGGCCCCGTTTGGCCAGGGCCTGGGCCATGGGCCTAAAGCGGGCCCGGTGGACCCGGATGGCGTCGCTACCGTGGCGCTCGATCGCCGCTTCTTCGCTCAGCCCCACCGTGGCCAGTTCCGGCCGGCTGAACACGGCGACGGGCACGGTCCCGTAGTTCACCTGGCGGGGGCGATTGCCGTAGGTGCTGTCGGCAAAAGCACGGCCTTCGTCGATGGCAACAGGTGTCAAGTTAATGCGGTCGGTTACATCGCCTACTGCAAAGATGTGGGGCAGGTTCGTGGCCTGGTTGGCATCCACGGGGATGCGTTGGTCAACGACTTGCACGCCGGCCGCCGCCAGGTCCAGCCCCTCCAGGAATGGCCGGCGGCCGGTGGCCAGCAGCACCCCTCCGCAGCGGAAGGTTTCGCCACTGGCGGTTCGCAGGCTGAGACCACCAGCAGCCTCGGTTTCGATGGCCGCCGGCACAACGCCGGTGCGCAAGTCGATGCCGCACTCTTGCATCGATTCCTGCAACAGGGTCGCGGCTTCGCCATCGAACCCCCGCAGGATCCGCTCGCTCCGCACCAGCTGGACCACATCCACACCCAGGCCCTGGAGGATGTTGGCAAATTCGCAGGCGATGAAGCCACCGCCCACAATCACAACCCGTTCCGGCAGGGCCTGCAGCTCAAACAGATCGTCGCTCACCCAGCCCAGCTCAGCCCCCGCAATGGCCGGTCGGGTGGGGCGCCCGCCCACGGCAATCAGGATCCGGTCTGCCGAAACCAGGCGTTCCTGACCCCCTTGGCTGCGTACGGCCACCCGGTGGGCGTCGATGAAGCGGGCCCAGCCGGGTAGCAAGGCCACCCCAGCCTTTTCCAGCCAGCCGATGTGGAGGGTGTTGAGCCGGTCGACCTCGCGGCGCACCTGCTCTAACAGCAGCGCCGGATCGCAGCGCAGGCCATCCCCGAGCAGGGGCAGCCAGCCCTGGCTGGGGGCATCGGCCAGCCACTGGCGGTAGGCGGCCCCATACACCAGCAGTTTCTTCGGCACACAACCGCGGATCACACAGGTGCCGCCAACCCGGTCGCCCTCGACGACGGCCACCCGGGCGCCATGGGAGGCGGCCCGTTTGGCGGCGGCAAGACCACCGGAACCGGCGCCTAGCACCAGCAGATCAAAGGATTCCGTATCGGCTGCCATGGACGCTGGAGATGGGGCGACGGTTGGATCATGCCGCCCCAAGCTAGGCCGAGCCCCACCCTGGCTCGCCGAGCTCCCCCTGGCTCCAGCAGCAGGGCCCAGCGGCTGGCCGCCCAAACTTCCAGAGCAATAAAAAGCCCCCGTGAGCACGGAGGCAGAAGCAGCGCTTACGGCGTACTGACAACAGGATCAGAGCGCCGACTCGCCCCGGTCACCGGTGCGGATGCGGATGGCCGTTTCAACTGCAGTCACAAAGATTTTGCCATCACCGATTTCGCCGGTGCGGGCCACTTCGGTGATCGCGGTGATCGCCGCTTCAACCTTGCTGTCATCGACGACAACGACAATCTTTGTTTTCTGCAGAAAATCAACGGTGAACTCGTTGCCACGGTAACGCTCTATCTGGCCTTTTTGACGACCAAAGCCGCGTACATCACTCACAGTCATGCCAATGATATTGAGTGAAACCAGGGCATCTTTGACGGCGTCTACCTTGGATGGACGCACAAGAGCGGTGATCATTTTCATCAGGTTCTCCTCAATTGGTCATCGGGTCGTAAGCCTCTTCGCCATGGGCCACGAAATCGAGACCACGCTCCTCATCGTTCGTGCTGACCCGCAGGGGCATGAACAGTTTGAGGAACCACAGGATCAGGGCAGTGCCAAGGCCTACGAAGCCGTAGGTGAACAGTACTGCCTTGAGCTGGGCAAGGAACAGGCCCCCATTGCCCGCTTCTTCAAGGATCTTGGCCGAGAGGGGGAAATAATCTGCTGGTACTAGGGATTTAGCCGCCAGCAGGCCCGTCAGCAGGGCCCCCAGCGTGCCACCAACCCCGTGCACCATGAAGGTGTCGAGGGAATCGTCGAACTTGATCGCGGCTTTGATCTGCACCGCAATGAAGCAAGCACAGGCCGTCAGTGCGCCGATTAAAATCGATTGGGGCATGTAAACGAAACCAGCAGCGGGGGTGATGCCCACCAGGCCGGCCACGGCCCCGGTTGCCGCGCCCACGGCTGTGGGCTTGCCATCCTTGAACCACTCCAGCAGGCACCAGGCCAGCAGTCCGGCGGAGGCTGATGTGGTGGTGGTGAGGAAGGAGAGGCCAGCACCTTTGGCGGCGAAATAACTGGCTCCGTTGAAGCCAAACCATCCGAACCAGAGCAAGCCAGCCCCCAGCAGGATGAAGGGCACGTTGTGGGGTGGGCGCTTGCTATTGGGCCAGGTGCTGCGCGGACCAATGATCGCTGCGGCCACGAGGGCGGCCACGCCGGAAGCGATGTGCACCACAGTGCCGCCTGCGAAATCAACGGCCCCGATGGATCCGAAGGGTCCGAGGAAACCTCCGCCCCAGACCATTTTGGCCATCGGCGAGTAAATCAGCAGGCTCCAGATCAGGCAAAACCAGAACCAAGCCTTAAAGGTCACCCGTTCCACGATCGCACCGGAGATCAGGGCCGGGGTAATGATCGCAAACATGCCCTGGAAGAGGGCGAAAGAGGTGGCCGAGAGGGCGTAGCCATCGGCAAGGGGCTGGTCACCCAGTTCGCCGCCGACGCCATTGAGCCACATCTGGCCCAGGCCTCCGATGAAGGGGCTCTTGAAACCGGTGTCAAAGGCGAGGCTGTAGCCGACCACGACCCACAGCACTCCGATCAGCCCCATCAGGAAGAAGCTCATCATCATCGTGTTAAGCACGTTCTTGGAGCGGGTAAAGCCGCCGTAAAAGAACGCAAGCCCGGGGGTCATCAGCAGCACCATCGCTGCACCCATGGACATCAACAGGGTGTCGGCACCATCGGTGGGCATCTTGGTGAGGGCTGCCTGGGCTGAGCCGGCCATCAGGGGTAGAAGGCCAGCACCAGCGGCCATGAGCAGGAAGCCGTAGCGCCTGAGCTGGGGATCCTGGACACCCGCCAACAACTTGATGCGGAAACGGTTGAAGGTCGCTGCGACAGACGGACCTCCACCGGAGGAAAGGGGCCGTAGCATCGGTTGGGAAACTTTTTCATGGACCGAGCAGACACTGGCCCTAAGGGTGGGTGAGCCTCTGTAACAACAGAAACAGAATCGCCCATCTCCATCCATGGGGGACGGTCAAAATTTGATTGTTGGTGCTGGTTCCGAAGTTAGTTTTGGGGTTGAAGTAGCCAGAGCTGGCCTTCGCGATCAAGATCCGATCACGTCCACCGGCTCAGTAGATTGGCAGCAGATTGCCGCATGGATGGCCCTTTTCCGTTGCTCAGGTTGTTGGATGGTCACCACCGACCAAGAGGTGCATTTGTTGACGCTGCCACCCACGATTCTCCTGTTTATCGCTGTCACATCTGAGCAACATCCCCAAGCGGGTCCCCATCCCTGCCATCCTTAAGGCGATGAACCACCAGCATCCTGCTAAAAAACTGCCCTTGACCGATCCAGTCGAGGTCTTCAAGCATCCATCAAGGCGCGTCATTACACCACCAACCCCTGGCATGAGCGACACCATTGGCAGTGCACAAATTGGCCCCATGCCCCTAGCACGCCGGACCCTCGACCTTGCTCCGGTGCCGAAGGACCTTCCCAGCCCTGGCCAACCCCTTGGCTGGGACGAGCTCGCAAGGCTTGCGCCCCCCGCTAGCGACCTGGCCAACGGCACAACGAATGCCCAGGCCAATCTTCGTTTGTTTGGCTATCCCGAGCACGCCGTACGGGTGACCCTCTACCGCGATCATCATGCCTGGTGTCCCTACTGTCAGAAGGTGTGGCTCTGGCTGGAGGAGAAGCGGATTCCTTATCGGATACGCAAGGTCACCATGGTCTGTTTTGGTGAGAAGGAAGGCTGGTACAGGCAACTGGTTCCCTCCGGCAAGTTGCCGGCGATCGAGCTTGATGGCAGGTTGATCACCGAGAGCGATTCGATTCTGGAGGCTCTTGAGCAGGCGTTTGGGGTGCTGGAACACGGAATGGCTCACCCCCAGGTGCTTCCCCTCCGCCGTTTGGAGCGGCAGCTGTTTGCTGCCTGGTGCCAGTGGCTCTGTGCCACAGGCCCCGATCAGCGCCAGGACGAACAAGCCGGCCTCCATTTCGACCGCAGGGCTTCGGCCATGGCCCAAGCCCTAGACGCCACCCCGGGACCTTTCTTGCTAGGAAAGTTCAGCTCAGCCGACGTGGTGTTTGTTCCCTATCTGGAGCGGATGAACGCCAGCCTGGCCTATTACAAGGGCTATCGGTTGCGGCAGCGCCATGCCGCCATTGACCGTTGGTTCTCGGCCTTGGAGCAGCGTTCCACCTATTTGGGCACCCAGGCCGATTTCCACACCCACGTCCACGATCTGCCACCCCAGATGGGGTGCTGCCAGGCCAATGGATCGCTTGCCCAGCGCCAGCTGGCCGATCGCATTGACCGGGGCCCCTGGCCGATCGGCAATTTTATGGACCCAGATCCGGAAACGAGTCAGCCTGAACCTGTTGATGCTGCGCTCCAGGGTCTGGCTCGGGTGCTGCGGCACCGGGAGCCCCTGCTAGAGCGTTACGGCGACGGCAGCGGCAGCGAAACTGACCCCTTTTCGACCGCCCTGCGTTGTGTCCTCACCAGGTTGGTGCTGGGTTGGGAGTGCCCGCCGCCCGCTGGCACGGCGAAGAGTTTGCGCAGCCTTGCCCAACGCATCAGCGTGCCGCGGGACATGTCGCTGTATTCGGCCCGGAGGCTGCGCCAGGCCCTCCAAAACACTGCCGCCTTAGACCCCGTCGATGCCGATGTCTGGCCGGCTCCCTTGCCCCTCAACCATCGCCGCGATCAGGATCCGCTTCCCTTTTTGCGCCAGAGCGGCATGAAAGTAGTCTAAAGATCAACCCGACTTGGGCAGGACCATGGGTGGCATCCGTTGCTTGCACCGCGTCGGCTTAATCGTGTTGATGATGGGCCTGCCGCTTCTCCCTGGCGCGGTGCCTGCCCAGGCCGTGGAAATCTCTGGGGCCACGCTGTTTGTTAAGGCCCCATGGCAGGTTGAGCTGGTTACTTACTACAGCACCGTAGGCTATCCCCAGCCAGAGTATTACATCACCTTAACCCTCGATCCAGAAGCAGGAGCTTCATTGGGGCGCTTCACATTTCGCCAAATCCGTGGGGCAGATCGGCACTTTCCCTTCGCACCTGAGCGCACCAGCGCCTTCTTCGGCCGGCCCCGGCATGGGGGGGCAAGGTTACCGGTTCGCGCCCGTTTTGACAACGACAGCCGCACGATGACGGTGGACTTTCCTGAACCGGTGTCCCCTGGTAATACGGTAACTGTGTCGATCATTCCCTGGACTAATCCAATGCAGTCGGATACCTATTTGTTTGATGTTGAGGCATTTCCTGCTGGCCCTAATCCCGTGGGCAGCCCGGTTGGAATTGCCACATTGCGAATCTATCAAAATACCAACTGGTAACTAGGGGGGATATCCTGGGCTGATTTAGGCAGTGGCAGGGCCAGTCCCTCGCCATCAAATAGGCGCCAGCTGCTTGGATCCACCGCCAGATGAACGCTTTGGCCCACGCTCAGCATCTGCTCGGCTGGGGCGCGCACCAGCAGCAAATGGCTTCCTTCCAGCAGTCGGCAGGTGACCATTTGCTCGTTGCCGAGCGCTTCCACGTGGCTTACCTCGGCGGCCAGATTGCGGTTGGTGGCCGGCGCCAGCTTCAGGTGCTCCGGCCGCAGGCCACCGCTGAGACGTCCCCCATTTTGCCGGCTAGCGCTGTAGGCGGCCAGCGCTTCAGCCGAAGGTCCCTCCACGGTGAGCCGCCGTCCTTCCAGCAGGATTTGGCCGGGCCCTGCCAATTGCAGCGGCAGCAGGTTCATCGGCGGGCTGCCGATGAACTGGGCTACGAAGAGGTTGGCAGGCCATTGATAAAGCTCCAGCGGCGTGCCTAGTTGTTGTAGTTTGCCGGCGTTGAGTACGGCGATGCGGTGGCCCATGGTCATCGCCTCCACCTGGTCGTGGGTCACGTAGAGCGTGGTGGTGCCTAGCCGCCGCTGCAGTTCCACGATCTGGGCGCGGGTGCCGGTGCGCAGTTTGGCGTCGAGGTTGCTGAGCGGTTCATCCATCAGGAACACCGCCGGTTGCCGTGCGATCGCCCGTCCGAGCGCCACCCGCTGCTTCTGGCCGCCGGACAGTTCCTTCGGTCGCCGCTCCAGGAGGCCTTCCAATTCCAGGCTGCTCGCCACCGCCGCCACCCGCTGCTCGATCAGCCGCTCCCGCTCGGAGTGGAACCGCAACCCCCGCGGCCAATGCTGGCTGGCGCGGTGCAGCCCATCCCACAGCTGCTCGCCCAGCTGGCGGGGGCGACTGCGGCGCAGCCCGAAACCGATGTTATCGGCCACGCTCAGGTGGGGATACAGGGCATAGCTCTGGAACACCATGGCCACATTGCGGGCAGAGGGGCGCAGCTGACTCACGGGCCGCCCCCCGACGTAGATCTCGCCGCTGCTGGGGTTCTCCAAGCCGGCTAACAGCCGCAGCAGGGTGCTCTTGCCGCAGCCCGAGGGGCCGACCAACACCAGAAATTCGCCATCGGCGATGGCGAGATCCAGCTGCTGCAGCACTTCCACCGCCGCCCCAACGCCCGTGGCGCCCCGCCGGGGTGGGTAGGTCTTGCTCACTTGCTGGAAGCGAACTTCAGCCAAAGCAGCTCCGCAACCGGGAGATCCTAAGGTTGGAGCAATGCAATTCATCGATCAAGCTCGTATCGCCGTGCGCGGTGGCCGCGGAGGCGACGGCATCGTGGCCTTCCGCCGCGAGAAGTACGTACCCGCCGGCGGCCCCTCCGGCGGTGATGGCGGGCGCGGCGGCGACGTGCTGCTCCGGGCTGACCCCAACCTCCAGACGCTGCTGGATTTCAAGTACAAGCGCCTCTTCGCCGCCATCGATGGCGTGCGGGGTGGTCCAAACCGCAGCAGCGGTGCCAGCGGCAAGCACTTGGTGATCAAGGTGCCCTGCGGTACGGAGGTGCGCGACCGCCGGACGGGCATTTTGTTGGGCGACCTCACCGAGCCAGGTCAGGAGCTGCTGGTCGCGGCCGGCGGTCGCGGCGGCCTCGGCAACGCCCACTACCTCAGCAACCGCAACCGGGCTCCGGAGAAGTTCACCGAAGGCCGCGATGGCGAAGCCTGGATCCTGCAGCTGGAG
This sequence comes from uncultured cyanobacterium, assembly GCA_903858015.1. GTDB lineage: Bacteria > Cyanobacteriota > Cyanobacteriia > PCC-6307 > Cyanobiaceae > Cyanobium. The sequence continues at coordinate 63,358 of CAIOGZ010000005.1, read as the reverse complement.
CTCAAGTTGCTGGCGGAGGTAGGCATCATCGGCCAACCCAACGCCGGCAAGAGCACCCTGATCGCCGTGCTCTCGGCCGCCCGGCCCCGCATCGCCGACTACCCCTTCACCACCCTGGTGCCCAATCTGGGGGTGGTGCGCCGCCCCAGCGGCGATGGCACCGTGTTTGCCGACATCCCTGGCTTGATCGCTGGCGCTGCCCAGGGCGCCGGCCTAGGCCACGACTTCCTGCGTCACATCGAACGGACCCGTCTGCTGCTCCACCTGGTCGATGGCAGCGCCGACGATGTGCTGGCGGATTTGGAGGTGGTTGAACGGGAGTTGAAGGCCTATGGCCATGGCCTTGAGCAGCGCCCTCGCTTGGTGGTGTTGACAAAAGCCGAACTGCTCGATCCCGAGCAGCAGGCGGAAAGCCTGGAGGCCCTTGCCGCCCATGGCCGCACGGCCCTGGCTCTGCCCACGATCGATCGGCCCTTGGCGATCTCCGCTGCCAGCCGCCAGGGCCTCGAGGCCCTGCTGGCGGTGGTCTGGCGGGAGCTCGGGGTGGATCGACCACGCGAGTGGAGCGCACAGCAAGCTGCGGCGCCAGAGCCCGAATGGGTGCTTGCGCCCCTGCCCGGGGTGCGCAAGCGCGGCCAACCATCCGTAGAACCCTGCAGCTAGAGCCTCCAGTTAGAGCCTCCAGCTAAAGCCTCCAGCTCAAACGACCGGCAGAAGCGAGCCAGTCCATATCCACGAAAAAATCCATGAAAAACCCCCTAAAAGTGCACGGGCACCTTTGGGGGTAGGGGCGACAACTTGGTGCTTAGCAGATCAGTCGTCGTAGACGCGGCATTCAGGGGCTTCCGGGTTGAGGTCGCAGTAGACCTCAAGCGGCGAGGGGTCGTGGCTGTCTTCGGGGTGGTGGGTTTTGTACTCCTCCAGTCCCTTCAACTCTTCTTCGAGGTGGCGGACTTTGCCCAGGTTGCCTTCGGCCTTGGCGGCTTCGATGTCGACCCGGTCTTTTTGGATGTGATCGTCGATGGTTTTCATGATTGACCGACCGCTCACGGCCGGAGCTCACCAGAGTCACCCTACGGGTGCCTTCACCCGAACTGGGCAACCTGTGCGCTCATCCTGATCTGGCACCCGGGCCGGCCCCCTCAGGCCGGTCGATCACTCAGATCGAGCCAGCGCTCCTCGGCGGTGTGGATACGCTCCGCCAGAAGGGCTAGCTCGCGGGTGAGGGCTTCCAGTTGGTCGTAATCGCCGCCTGCGGGATGGGCCAGCTTGGCCTCCAAGCTCCGGCGGCGCTCCTCCCAGAGGGGCAGATCGCGGTTGATCGCTTCCAGCTCCCGGTTCTCCTTGAAGCTGCGGCGGCGGGATGTTTTCGCGGCAGTGTCGGCACCAGGCCCAGGGCTGCCAACCGCCCCATTGTTGGCATCAGCCGCCGCTGTGCCGCTGGAATCGCCACCGGCCGCCGGGGGGGCCGCCCTGGCCTGCTGGCGCTCCAGATAGCTGCTGTAGTTGCCTTCGAATCGTTCCAGCTGCCCGTCGCGGAAGCAGAACAGGCGGTCGACGGTGCGGTCGAGGAACCAGCGGTCGTGGGAGACCACCACCACACAGCCCCGGAAATCGTCGAGAAACTCCTCCAGAACCCCCAGGGTTTGGATATCCAGATCGTTGGTGGGCTCATCCAACAGCAGCACGTTGGGCGCTTCGATCAGCAGGCGGCAGAGGTGCAGCCGTCGTCGCTCACCGCCCGAGAGCTTGGCCACGGGCTGGTGCTGTTGGGCAGGAGGGAACAGAAAGCGCTCCAGCAGCTGGGACGCGCTCAGTTCCACCCCATCGACGTCCACCCGGCTGGCGGCCTCCTGCACCACATCGATCACCTTGCGCTGGGCCCGATCGGCCAGCAACACCTCACTGTGCTGGTCGAAATAGGCGAGCTTGACGGTGGAGCCCAGCTCCAGGCGCCCGCAACTGGGCTGGCGGCGACCGGCGATCACCTCCAACAAGCTGGATTTGCCCACCCCGTTGGGGCCGATGATTCCAACCCGATCTTCGGGGCTGAAGTCGTAGCTGAAGTCGCGCAGCAACAGGCGGGGGGCATGGCCCAGATCGCCCGGTTGCAGCTCCCGGTGGGGCACCGCCACGCCCAGTGCCTCAGCGCTGATCGCCTGCTTGCCGATCCGGCGGGCCGTGGAGGCCAGGTTGACCTGGCCGCGCCCCTGGCGGCTGGGCGCCTCCCGCATCGCCTCGATCCGCTGCAGTCGGGCTTTCTGCTTGGTGCTGCGCGCCTTCGGACCCTGCCGCAGCCAGGCCAACTCCCGCCGCAGGCTGCCGCGGAACTTGGCGGCGCTGGCCGTTTCCGAGGCCTCCTCTTCGGCCCGCCGGGCTAGGTAGGTGGCGTAGTTGCCCTCGTAGGGCCTGGCTTCACCCCGCTCCACCGCCACGATCCGGCGGGTCACCCGGTCGAGCAGGTAGCGGTCGTGGGTGACCAGCACCAGGGCGCCGGCAAAACGATCCAACCAGCTCTGCAGCCACTCGACCCCCTCGGCGTCGAGGTGGTTGGTGGGTTCATCGAGCAGCAGGACATCGGGCTCGGCCACCAGGGCTGCCGCCAGGGCCACCCGCCGCCGGTTGCCCCCTGACAGCTCACCCACGCGGCGATCGAGCAGCTCCGAAGCTGCCCCGATGCCCAGCCGCTCCAGGACCTCGCGGCAGTGCTGCTCCAGCCCCCAGGCGTTGCAGCTGTCCATGCGTTGATTGAGCGAACCGAGCCGGGCCAGCAGGGTGTCGTGGCTCGGATCCTGGGCCAGGGCCAGGATCACGTCCCCATGCTCGCGCAGTAACGCCATCCGCTCGCCGCCGCCGGCGACCACCTCCTCCAGCACCGTGCGGTTTGGATCGAGTTCGGGTTCCTGATCGAGCAGCACCACGTTCAGCCGGGCCGAGCAGCGCCGTTCGCCTCGATCGAGCGGTTCGCGGCCGGCCAGAACCCGCAGCAGGGTGCTCTTGCCGGCGCCGTTGGGGCCGATCAACCCCAGGCGCTCGCGCGGCCCCACATGCAGATCAAGGTCGGAAAAGAGGGTGCGGATGCCGAAGTCCTTGCCGGCAGCCACCAGGGAGATCAGGCTCACCGACCCTCCGGGGCTTCTGCCGCTGCGATCGCCCCAGCGGCGGTGCCAAGCCGTTGGGCCTCCAGGTGCAGAAACACGCTCTTATCGCCCACATCGGCGGCGGCGGGCATCGGAAATTTGCGCAAGCAGAGCACCAGTAACAACACGCTCTCAAACGCCAGCAACAGGGCGGTGGCGTGATTCGATAGCACCCCCACCAGGCGGCCCAGCAGGGCTAGCGGGAGCAGCAAGGTGACGCCGACCGCCTCGGGCCGGCGAAAACAGAAGAATTCCTTGAAGCCCACCCCGGCCAGGGCGGCGAAGAAGGGTCCCAGCGCCAGGATCCAGAGCGGCTGCTCCAGCAGGGTCTCCCCCATTTGGCCCACCCCCGCCCGCTGGGCCAGCAGCAGGCCCCCCAGGCAGCCCAGCAGCCAAAACAGCTGCAGGGCCCGGTGCAGAGGGCGCAGATAAATGTGGATCCAGCGCAATGCCAGGCCCAAGCCGGTGGCCATCAGCAGCAGCCACGGCCAGAGCAGGGTCGGTCCCCACTGACGCCATTGCAGCAACAGCCCCAGCTGGCCGATGGCGACGGCGGTCAGGGAGAGGCGGTAGGCGAGCACCTCGCGGCGGTCGGTGGCGTTGATGCTGTAGGGGCCAAACACCCCCTCAAAGCTTGGATCACGGGCGGCGGGCAGGGGGCTGGTGGCCACGGAATCCGGGCGGCTTCCCCCATGCTGGCGGAACGGGGTGCGGCCGGGGCCCTAGGGCTGCTGGGGCGGGCTTGGTGGGCGGTGAGCCGCCGCCGCAGCCACGAGCGAGCCCAGGTCTGGGCCGGCCGGAATGATGTTGGAGGGGTGGAGCGGAAACAGGGCGCCGAAGTAATCGCGGCGCCATGCCTCGGGGAAGCAGGTGGCCGCCACGCCCGGCAGGCCGAAGAAGCGCTGCCGCCAGTTGGCGATCGAAGCCAGCTGCCCGAGGGGGAGGCGGCTGCAGCCAAACAGGGGGGCGTAGACCAGCTCGAATCGAATCAGGGTGGGGAACAGCACCAGATCGGCAAGGCTCGCCGTCGGACCGCACAGCCACTGCTCGCCGAGCACGGCCTGCTGCTCCAGGCTCCGGTCAACGGCCGCCAGCGTGGTGAACAACTCCTGCTCGGCTTCGTCGTAGGCGCCCTGGTTACGGGCGAAGCCACAGCGGTAGACGCCGTCATTGACCCGGCCTTGCAGTTGCTGCCGCCAGGTGTCGATCGCCTCCCGTTGCGCCGCTGGCCAGAGGTCGGGCCCTGGGCCGGGCCAGCCATTGAGCAGCTCGATCAGCCGGGCGCTCTCATTCACCAAGATTCTTGCCTGGCTCCTTGAGTAGAGGGCCGGCACGCTGGCCGGGGCGCCCCGCTTGCTACCGCTGGCCCGGTAGAGATCCGCCAGGGTGGAGCAGCCCGCCAAGGGGGTGCTGAAACGCCAGCGCCCGGCGGCCGGATCCGGTTCCACCACCACCAGATCGATGCTGGCCGCCAGTTGGCGCAGGGTCCAGCAGAGCCAAGCCCGGTGGGCCCAGGGGCAGCTGCGTCCCACGATCAGCACATGGCCCGCCGGTGCAGCGGCATCCTCCGGCAGGGGGGGACAGCTGCCAAAGGCCGGGGAGGGGCGGCGATAGCGGCCCTGGCCATCGGCTGGACCGAGACCCTGCATCAGCGCCAGCCACTGGCCGTGCCAGAGCGAACGGGCGGTGCGCACCAGCGCTGCAGGCGGCGCCATGGTTGGGGAGGCTATTGGGGTAACTCTGCGTCACGCTGGGCCAGGCTGGGTATTGTTGGGGAGCTGGGAACGGATGGCGATCGAATCCAACCAGGGCACAGTCTCCAGCCAGGGCGCAGTGTCCAACCAGGGCGCAGTGTCCAACCAGGGCAAGGTGCTGGTGGTTGGCGGCACCCATGGCAACGAGCCCAATGCTCCTTGGTTGCTCGATGCCTGGGCTCGCCAGCCCGATCGGCTGCAGGCCTCTGGCTTGGCCCTCTGCCGCCTGCTGGGTAACCCCGAAGCCCTGGCCGAGGCCCGCCGTTATGGCGAGCGGGATCTGAACCGCAGCTTCGACCCGCAGTTGCTGGCTGATCCAAAGCGGCTCGAGCGCGAGCTGGTGCGAGCCCGCGCCCTGGTGGCTGCCCATGGACCGGAGGGGGCCGACCCCTGCCTGGTGGCGCTGGATCTGCACAGCACCACCGCCGCCATGGGCAACGCGCTGGTGCTTTATGGCCGCCGCGCCGCGGATCTGGCCCTGGCCGCAGCCCTGCAGCTGGAGCTTGGGCTGCCGATCTATCTCCATGAGGCCGACCGGCACCAAAGCGGTTTTTTGGTTGAACGCTGGCCCTGTGGCCTGGTGATCGAGGTGGGCCCGGTTCCCCAGGGGGTGCTCACCGCGACCGTGATCGAGCAGACCAGCCTGGCCCTGGAGGCGGCCCTGGCCCAGTTGGCCGGGGCCCGGCAGGGCCGGCTGGCCCAGCCCGCCCAGCTGGTGGTGCATCGCCATCGCTGCAGCCTGGATCTTCCCCGCCAGGCCGACGGCAGCCCCGCCGCCCTGATCCATCCCCGGCGCCAGCACCGGGACTGGCAACCGCTGCTGCCTGGCGACCCCTTGTTCCTGGCCGCCGATGGCAGCACGATCGCCTACGCGCCCCCCGCCGACTTGGAAGGGCAGCCAGCCTGGCCCGTGTTTATCAACGAGGCGGCCTATGGCGAAAAGGGCATTGCCTTGAGCCTCACAACCCGCGAAACCTGGCCCGTGCAGCCGGCCTGGGCCGGGGCACTGCAAGCCTTGGCTGCCCGTTTAGTCAGCACCTGACCATCGGCGTGGCCGCTGCTGGGCCAGCCCCAGCGTCTCAACCACAGGCAAAGGTGGTCTGTTCCTTGGTGCAGGGCAGATCGGTGGTGCTGCCATCCGACCAGTAGATCCTCAGCCGGTCGTCGGCGCTGCCGGTGCGGATGGTGAGGGATTTAATCGCTCCAGCCGGTGGCTTGCCCTTCCTGTCGGCGCCGTTGGTGTGGTCTGCGGCCTGCTTGTTAAGGCGCTGCTCCAGCTGTTGAATCTTGAGTTCCAGCTGATCCATCCGTTGGGCTTCCGGGGTTCTAGCTGGCTGGCAACCCGCCACCACCAGCAGGGCACTGACCAGCAAGCCCGGGGCCAGGGGGGCGCTAGGGAGGCAGCAGGCGAATGGGCTGGAGCGAGATGGGCTGGGGCCCTGAAGAGCCGGGCTGGCGGAGCTGGGAACTGGGCGGAGGGGTGGGCGCTGGGCCATGGGGAATCGCAAGGACTGGGGCGGACTTAGGCAACCGTGGCTTGCTGATCAAGGCTGGTCGAGAGGGGCGGAGCCGGTACGAGTCGGAAGCGTTCGATCAAGTCGGCCTTCGAACCGTGCAGGGCTAGGAAGGTCTGGATGCGCTGCACGGCGATTTCTGGGCTGGCCAAGCGCAGGGCCCGGGCCGGATCGGAACTGAAATGGCCATTTTCATCAAGCCAGCGGGGGCGACGATGCTCCGAGCCCGCCAACGTCACGCTCCAGCGATGCGGATCCGCCATGGATGAGATTGAAACCAATTGTTCGAATGCTGCCGCGCCAAGGGCCCGGAGGCCAGGATCCGGCGCAAATTTGCGCTGTAGCTGATGCTTTACGAAAGGACCGCCCCTGCCTTGGCCAAAGCCGGTCCTGCCGGGGCTTGGACTGCCCAGCCGCCTAGCGGGGAGCGTTAATCCCAGCCGGGCTACCCGGCCGAGCCTGCCGATGACTCCCCAATGGCCGCAGGGCGTTGTAGGATGACCGTGGTTCAAAGATTTCTCTCCAGCAAGGGTTTCTCACAAACGGGTTCTCTCCAGCAGGTTCTCCTCAGCGGGCAATCAACTTTCTTCAGGGCTTTCGGCGGATCAGGTTCATAGTTTCTCTCTCAGGTTCATGACGATTTACGTGGGCAACCTCTCCTTCGATGCCGAAGCGGAGGACGTCCAACAACTGTTTGGCGAGTACGGCAAGGTGAGCAAGTGCAGCCTTCCCCTTGATCGCGACACCGGTCGCAAGCGCGGTTTCGCGTTTGTGGAGATGGCCAGCGAAGCCGAGGAAACCAAGGCGATCAATGAGCTCCAGAATGTGGAGTGGATGGGACGTGCCATCCGCGTTAACAAAGCTGAGCCCCGTTCCGGCGGTGGCGGCGGTGGTGGCGGCGGCGGCCGTGGTGGCTACGGCAACGGCAGCTTCGGCGGCGGCGGCGGCTACAACGGTGGTGGTTACGGCAACCGCGACCGTTATTGATCCATCGCCCCTTGCGGGGCTGAGGTTCTCACCGCAGCAGCAGTGAAGACGCCTCCAATCTGATCAGATAGAGCCCTTGCCTTGGCAGGGGCTTTTTTTGGAGGTTGATGCTTGGTTGCTTGTGCCAACGGGCTTCCCATGGGGGGGGTCCGTTGGGCCTCGGGAGTTTGGGATTGGGACTGGAGCGATCAGTCGAGGGCTTTTAATTTCTGTTGTTCGTATTCGCGGCGGAAGAGCCAGAACAGATACTCTGGTGATTTGTAGTTTTTGGGTAGGCTGTTGTGGAGAATGGCGAGGCGATCCCAGCAAACAGTGCGTTCAATCTGTTTCTGGGTGCAACCTTCTCGTAGCAGGAGGCGCATGGCTTTGCAGTACATCGGGTATTTGGCTTCCAGTTGGCCGATTGTCAGCGATGGGGCGGTGAATTCTGTCATGGAATCGGGAGGAAGGTAGGATCATCGGCAAGACTGAAAGCCCCATGCATTCTTGGCTAATGGCCTAGCGGCTCAGTCAATAAAGAGTGCCAGGGCTAACTTCTATCGCTGAAAGAATGGCCCCAGCCTTGATGAAGGGCTAGGGCTGCTGAACTGGTTATTTGAGGATGGCAGACACGTTGCTATTGGAGATGCCATACAAATCGAGTGATTTGAATTTTGTTATCACGCTGGTGTGCACTCCGGGAGCTGTCATCCTACGCCCCAGCCGTCGCGGCTGGGGCCTGGGGCCTTTGGTAGGAGTCAATGGTGGTCAGCCGTCCGAGCTGGGGATCCCAGAGGATGTAGCTGAAGCAATCGGGGATGTCCGCCAGCCTCAGGCGTTTGACGCCTTGCAGCAGGGGGGCATTGCGGTTGTGGCAGGCCCGCAGCCGGTAGTTCGGGATGGCTGCACAGAGGTGGTGAATGGCGTGGCAGCCGATGTCTGCGGAGAACCAATTGAGCAGCGGGGGCAACGCAAGGTCGCTGGTGCCTTCGAGGGCTCCGGCCAGGGAGCTCCAGCCTTCGGTGCGATGGGCATAGGAGCCCGGAAAGTTGTGCTGCACGAAGAAGATGCAGATGAAGATGGCGGCGCCGCAGGTCATCACGGGCGTATAGATGGTCCAGAAGGCTGCAGAGCCAACCGTGGCCGCCATGGTTGCCCAGAGGCTGAGCACCGCCAGGTTGTTGAACAGCAGATCCCAAAACTCCTCGGGACTGTGCCAGTGCCGGCTGCGGTGGCTGGCCAAGATGGCATGGATGGACAGGGAGGGGGATTGTTGCAAGCAGCTGGTGATGTAGGGCAGCAGGTCGGCCAGGCCGAGCAGGAGGGCAAGCCGCGGTTTGATCACCAGATAAAAGAAGCCGCCCGGAAACAGCATGAGCGGATGGCGCAGCCAGCGGTAGCGGCGTTGGCCTGCGGCCGTGAAGCCGGCGAAGGCTTCGGTGCTTTTGAGCGCTGATGGACCCTGGTATTTCTCCCAATCGCCGTTGTGGCGATGGTGGTACTCATGGCCCCGGGACCAGGGCAGCTGCGGGATGCCGCTGACGATGCCCAGTAGGAAGCCAATGCAGCGGTTGGCCTGACGGCTGCGGAACAGGGAGTAGTGACCGCAATCGTGCATCAACGAGAAACAGCGCGCTAGGAACAGCACCTGCAGAGCGATCAGCGGCGGTAGCAGCCAGGGGGCTTGCTTCAGGGCCACCAGCGCCAACCACCAGAGCAGGCCGTAGGGCAGCAGGGTGTTGAGGATCTGCCAGGTTCCCAGCCAATTGGAGCTGGCCATGAAGGGCCGCAGATCGAAGTCGCTGCGGGCGATCGCGGTTTGGGGAACGGGCTCTAGGCCAGCGGAAGGCAGGCCTGGGCTGCTGGGCAGCAGCTCGGCGGCTGATGAGCTAGTGGGTGCACCCTGATTCAAACCGGCAGACCATGCATTGGACATCAAACCTAATCGGAGCACCGCTGCTTAGCTGGTATCCCAGGCCTACTGATTGGCTGAAAATGGCGAATCGGCGCTGAGCAGTCTGGGTTGTTGAGCCTCGCAAGGCCAGTTGAAGCGGTTTGGCTCCAGGCGAGCTGATCGCCATCGGGTCTGGGCCAGCGATCCGGGCCAGCTAATCGGATCAAGATCCAACTCGGGCCTGGGTTGGTAGCGGCGATCTGGTCCAGATCGAAGCATACAACCTGGATGAAAACAAGAAACAATCAATAACAAGCGATTATGGGGATTCGCTAATTTGGATTTAAAACAGGGACATTGCTCGAATCTTGGCTAATTTACTTGCCTCAAGTCCGGCTAGTTCGCCTAGGTCAAGCAGGTCGTCGCGCACCAGGCTGGCAAACAGAAACAGGATTGCCTGGGGGCGGAAATCGAAACGTCCTTCGATCCCGTGGCGTTCGATGCTGAGAAAATCATGGAGTTGCCAGAGCGAGGTGGCCGAATCGAGTACGGCTGCCTTGAGCTGGATGTCGTTGATCAAGCTCACCAAGGCCCGGCCATAGGCTGCGTCGAAGGCGGCGCGGGCGATGCCGTGTTCTTGCTCTGTCCAGCCCGGCCAGTCACCCTGCTCAAGGGGGGCAGCTGCCAGGGGCTCCAGATTGGTTGCCGCTGTCGCGGTCTGAGCCGGCACGACTTGGCCGGACACGATCGTTTCTCCCATGGTCATCTCCGCCCTCCAGGCACCCTATCGCCCGAAGATCGGCAGCGTGAGCCGGGGAGCTCAAACCAGGCCAGGGCCGGAAACTCATGGTGTTCCCAGTGGTAGCCGAAGTGATAGCAGGCGAGGAAGGAGAGCCAGATCGGCAGGTCGAGGCTGCGGGCATGGTGCCGATTGGCAGGGGCTGCAGCGGCCCGATGGGGCAGAAAGGTGCCGAACAGGAATAGCTGCAATGCACTCAACAGCAGGGGGATGGTGCAAAACAGCAACACGTTGAGGGGGCCGCTGGCCGTGGCCAGGGAGCTGAGCAGGCCCAGCCCAGCCCAGCCCGCCAGCAGCTGCAGCATCTGGGACCACGACAAATAGCCGCCGAGAAAGTTGCCAAACCAGGCGGCGATGGCGTTCGGATCTGGATGGAAATCGGGATCAGCGAGGCTGCCCGGCGCGCGATGGTGGAGCTGGTGCTGGGCCCGGCAAGGGGCGTAGGGCAGGGCGGCATAGAGGGCCAGGGCTAGCTGGCCGCAGCGGTGGTTGCGGCTGGGCGAGCCGGGGATCAGGACGCCGTGCATGGCGTCGTGGGCGACGATGAACAGGCCGGTGTGAAGGAAGCTGCGGGTCAACACCGCCCCCAGCAGCAGCGCCACGCCCAGGCCCGGAACCGCAGTTGCACCGAAGCGGTAGAGCGCGCCGAGATCGAGGGCCAGGAGGCCCACCAAGCTGGCCAACCAGGCCAAGCCAATCAGGCTGGCCCAAAGCCAGCCGCGCTGGTTGCTGGCCTGGTTGGGGGCCTGGATGCTGGCGTTCAACGGGCGAACTTCAGCAGTTCGGCGGGGGAGGCCAGCAGATCGATCGCCACAAAGTAGATCTTGCCCTCGGGGTTGAGCAGGAAACGCCAGGCCACATTCATGCCGACGCCGGCGCCGAACCAGGGGGTCTGGACCTTGCCGGTGACTTTGATCTGGTTGAAGCCGCCATCGGCAGGTTCGGCATAACCGCGTTCGGGCAGCAACCTGAGGTTCTGGCAGTCTTCGCGGAAGAAGCGCAGAATCGCATCGGTGCCCACAATCGGTTTTTGGAAGGGGGGTTGGAGGGCGCCGTCGGGCAGGAAGAGGGCGATCAGGTTGTCAAAGTCGTTGGCGTTGAGCAGGTCCATATAGGCGTTGATCGTGGGGTTGATCACGCCTTCGATGAACACCTTCTTGCGGCTTTCTTCCGGTGTGGGGGCGGCGACGGGCTCCATCACCCGCTGGCCTTCGCCCTTGGCCGGGTCGTAGCCCATGTCGGCGACGAAGTTGCGCAGCAGGGTGATTTGCTGACCCTGCTCCACGGCCTTGACGGAGTTGAGAACGGCGGCGGCGTTGGCGGAGAGTTGGTAGCCTTCGGGGATCGGAGCCACAGTTCCAGCGGCCATCCACTGGCCGAGCTGGTACCAGAACCCGAGCTTGATGTTCACCGACCAGCTGGCGTAGGTGCGGCCGATTTCGGTGTCGGCACTGTTGGCCAGATCGCACATCACCTGGCTCTGGCCTGCAAAATCGAGGGCCTTGATCTTGGCGAGCACCGGTTCGGCGAACTGCATGCGGGCGGCACCGGGGGCTGCGATCGTGATCGTGGAGCCCATTTCGAGGTAGGCGTACCAGATCAGGGCCAGCTGGTCTTCGGCATTGAGCAGGTGGAAGCGGGCTGTGATGGCGGGGACCACATCGGCCGCCAAGGTTTCAGGGAAGATCTGGGAGGCCTTGGAGAGCGTGAACATCCGCAGACGGTCCTAAATGTGAAGGATTCTTGCGGACCCTACACCATCGATTCGGAATCTTGGTAGGGGAAACCGGTTAAGGTGCCGATTTACCCTGGCCTGCTGCGTTATCCCCCTGCCCATCGCCATGCCCGTGCATTTGCTGCACCGCCAACCGCAGGGAGGGAGCTAGGGGGCGGGATTGTTGCCGCTTCGGGCTCCAGATGGCGCCGCTCCGCAGCTCGGGGAGGGCCGCTAGCACCATATCCTGGCCCTCGCGCAGCTCCAGGGCCTCGAAGCCAACGGTGAGCGGCACCTGGAAGACGTGCAGGCTGCGGTGGGGATCCTGGTGGGTAAACCACCAGCGCACCTCGCCGGCCCTCCAGCTGATTTCCTCCTCCAGCTCCCGGCGCAGGGCCTGCTCGGGAGTTTCGCCTGGATCGAGGTGGCCGCCGAACAGGCCCCAGGTGCCCGGATGGACGATGCCTTCGATGTCATCGCGGAGTTGCAGCAGCCAACGCCCTTCGCGCTCGAGCATCGCCACGGCGATCTGAAGGGTCATGGTGGGGGAGATTGGCAAGCGAGGTAGGTAGCCAAGATAGGTGCCACGAACGCTAAGCGCTGCTTCACGGCTTGTTTGGCATGGGTTTGGAAGCAGGGTGAAGGGCGTTCAAATCTTTGCTGGATTGCTGCTGTCAGCCGCAGGTGGGCATCGGTGCTTGGGAGCCGCGGGCCGTTGTTGCTGGATGGCGCTGTTGCTGTCGCAGCCGCTGCTTGATGAGTTGGCTGAGTAGATCGTTGTTAGGCGGTGGATCAGCGTTTGGAGGTGGATCAGCGTTAGGAGGTGGATCAGGAACTGTTGCATTCCGATTGAGCTTGGCAAGGGCAAGCAGCTCGTTTGCGTTGGCGGGCGAAGGCTTGGTCTTGCCAGTTTTTATGCGGATAACGCCAAGTTTTGTCGTTTTTTTATTAAAGGCATTGTCCGTCTAGGCGTATCTAGTAAGGTGCGATCGTCAAGATTTTGGCTAGCTGGCTTGATGCCTTGTGCGGCGTCATCAAAACCAGTTTGCCAATCTCTTCATTTTTCAAGCTAACCCTTTCTTTTGCACCACAGATGAAGCGCCTACGTTCTGCATTGGTTACAGTCTTCACGGCCGGCAGTGTTCTGGCTTTTACTAGCCTTACTGGAGCCGCTGCCCATGCCGGGCCTAATCTGGTTCAAAATGGCGGCTTTGAAACCAATGGTGGGCCTGGATTCATAGACCACCAAGGGGCACCGCATCCTCAAGTACGGCCAACTACTGTAGCAAACTGGCAAAATGGTAGCTATGGCTGGAGATTTAATATTATTGCTAGCTTGGCTAGTCTCCAGGCAACCAATTATTATGCGTTTGGCCTGTGGGGAGCTACTCCAGGCTATCAGAATGGCAATGGCTTTACCACTAGTCCTAATGGCGGTTGGTTTCTTCAGTCGGATGGTTTTGATGAGCGAACACCTCTGGAACAGACGATCAGTGGCCTTGATGTGGGTTCCACCTATACCTTGTCATTTCAATATGCACGTTCTCAAGAGGCTTCTCAAAGCGGTGATTCTTATCAGAAATGGAGGGCCACGTTTGGTAGTGAAAGTTTTGAAACCCCATATGCCCTCCTCCCTTCTCATGATTTTGATGGGTGGTATACTGCTACCCATGAATTTACCGCTGCTGCTTCTACGCAAGTTCTTAGTTTTCTCGCCTTCGGCACCAATGGTGTTCCCCCCTTTCTACTACTGGATGGGGTGAGTCTGACTGCCAATGATCCCACGCCGCCCAGCCCTGCTGCCACCCCCGGCCCCCTGCCCCTGCTTGGGATCGCCGGTGCTTTTGCCTGGAGTGGGAAGTTGCGCCGGCGGGTTCAATCGGGAGCCAAGCGCCAGCTGGGCTGATGCGCCCGCATTAGCGCCAACGAGGCTAGTGCTATCGATCGATCAGCTTGCCTGATCATACTTGAATGATTAATCCCAGCTGGTCAATCCCAGCTGATCGATCGATAGCGGCCTTCTGCGGTCTATCCGCTGCTTGAAAAGACGGCTGGACAAATCGTTATTAGAAGGTAGATCAGGAACTTCTGCGCTCCGATTCAGTTTGGCAAGAGCAATCAGCTGCTTTGCCCTGGCTGGCAGTGGCGCATTCTTGCAGCTTTTTGTGCGGAAACCGCCAAGTTTTGTCGTTACTTGTTTAAGGGTCTTGTCTTGCTACGGACATCCCCTAGAGTGCGCTTGTCGAGATTTTTGACTAGCTGGCTAGATGCCTTTTGTGGCATCTATGCAAATCAGCTTTGCCAATGTCTTCGCTTATTCAAGTTCACCCCTTCTTTTGCAACAGCGATGAAGCGTCTACGTTCTGCTTTGGTTACAGTTTTCACTTCGGGCACTATCCTGGCTTTTAGCAGCTTTGGTGGTGCCGTCGCCCATGCGGCAACCAATCTGGTTCAGAATGGCGGGTTTGAAACCAATGGTGGCCAAGGGCAACTAGATGGAACTTACTATCCTCAGTATCCCAATCAATTGGTAACAACTGCTGCTCACTGGCATCCTAATCTTGTATCTACAACCCAAATTGGCAATTACAATTTTATAACCAGCCATAGCTTTTTAGCATCTACCAATTATTATTACCCAGGTATCTGGGGAGCCACCCCAGGCTACGCTAATGGCAACGGCTTCCACTCAAGCCCAAATGGTGGCTGGTTTCTGGCATCGGATGGCTTTGACTATCGGTCACCAGTTGAACAGACAATCACTGGCCTTGACGTAGGCTCTACCTACACCTTATCATTTGAATATGCACGTTCCCAGGAGGCCAATGTCAGTGGAAACTCCTATCAAAAATGGGTAGTCAATTTTGGTGGTGAAAGTTTTGAAACTCCGAATCGGCTTCTTGTCTCTCATGGTTTTGATGGCTGGTATACCGCAACTAATACATTTACAGCTTCCTCGGCTACACAAGTACTGAGTTTCCTCGCCGTCGGCACCAATGGTGTCCCCCCCTATCTGCTGCTTGATGGTGTAAGCCTTACCGCGAATGATCCCACGCCTCCCAGCCCTGCCGCCACACCTGGTCCCCTACCTCTACTTGGCATGGCTAGTGCCTTCGCCTGGAGCGGTAAGTTGCGGCGGCGGATTCAGGCTGGAGCGGCCCACCGGATTGGCTAGATCGCTCGCAGCAGCGCCAAACAGAACGGGCCCCGAAGATTGATCAGATCGATTTGATCAGATCGATTTGATCGGATCGATTTGATCGGATCGATTTGATCGGATCGATTTTACGGTGTGGCAAGCGGTTGGATGGTCTGCTCCCAGGTTGGACTAAGCCTCGAACCTGGGAGCCGACCCCTATCCAAATTGGGCGCCACCGCCGCCAAGCATGCCAGCCACTCCGGTGGCAGCCGCAAGCGCTGCAGCCCTTCAACCCAGGGGGAATTTTGGCAATCGCTGCCACGCCCCCAGAGTCAAGGGCGCCCACCTTGACTCTGGGACGCCCGGCTTGGGATCTTCGTAGCTCAGGCTTTGCTGGCGAGGTTGATACGCTTACGCAGGCGGCCACTCCAGGCGAAGCTGGCGCCAAGCCCCAGCAACGGCAGCGGGCCGGGGGTGGCAGCCGGGGGCGCCGGGGGTTCATCCTGCGCCGTCAGCTTGACACTATCGAGCAGTGCGAATGGCGGTGCACCACTTCCACCATTAGCCCAGAATGTAAGGGTTTGCGTGGTGGCAGAGGCCGTGAATGTATGGGTTGCGGTATTCCAATCCACAAATCCATGGCTTGGGACATCAACAAAATCTGTCTCATACTGATCACTGCCAAACACTACATGCCAGGCTTGTCTAGTGGCTCCATTGCATGTGGGGCAAGCCTCTTGGCCGTAAGCATGGTAAAAGGTGAGGTCGTATTTGGCGCCTACCGTTAATCCTGTGATGTTTTGGCTGAGATTACCACGGAAAGCAGCGTTGCCATCTGCAGCATAGAAATAGCCTCCATCGGGGCTACCTTTAAAGCCGTTGCCATTTTGATAGCCTGGGCTCGCACCCCAAAACCTGACATTCTGCGTAGTATTTGTATAGGCATGGGCTTCTGTGTCTATTCCTGCAAAGCGACCATTGGGGGAAAAAGTCCAGTCATCAAGGACCATCGGGGTAGGATTATAGACAGTGGCGCCCGGACCACCATTTGCTTCAAAGCCCCCATTTTTTACTAAGTTTGTTCCCGCAGAAGCCGGCATCACCAGGGCGGAGAGGGCGAAGGCGGCGGGCAGAATTTTTGGTAGGCCAGAGGCGGCCAGATTTTCGAGGCGCTTAATGAATGACATGCGCGTGGTTTGGGGGGTGATCAAGCCTTTCATGATGGAGCAGGAAACGTTTGGGGACAGGAGCAAGCCTCAAAACAACAAGTGTCGAGACCTGGCTGACAAAAAAAACTACCTGCTCAGCTGCAGATTTGCTGCAATTTGTTGTTACGCGCCAAGATATGGCGTTTTTGGAATATAAATCATCTTCATTTCAAGACATTTCTTTTGCCCAATCAAAGGCACCATCCAATCGCTTCGTGCCAGCCAGGCCATATCGCCGCCAGCTAGGGGAAGCGTGGGGAAGGGGGCCACGTGTTGCCGACGACGACCCAACTAGCCACCAGATTCTGCTGTTGGCAGGCAGCAAGCCAAAAGCCAAGGGCGCCCACCAAAACGATGGGCCGCCCAAGGTTTGGGATTCCCTTAGCTCAGGCTTTGCCGCCTTGGTTGATGCGCTTACGCAGGCGGCCACTCCAGGCGAAGCTGGCGCCAAGACCGAGCAACGGCAGCGGGCCGGGGGTGGCTGCCGGGGGCGCCGGGGGTTCATTTTGGGCGGTTAGGATTATACCATCGAGGAGCGCCATCGGAGGCCCGCCAACTGGTCCCAGAGCCGCGAACTGAAGAATTTGGGTTTCAGCAGTGGCTGTAAATGTATGGGCTGCAGTGTACCAACCTCTGAAACCGTGGTCTGGCACAGAAGTATAGCCTGTGTTGAAATTTTCGCTCCCGAAGTTTACTGACCAAGCTCCATAGCTCGCTCCGTCACAGCCGGAACAGGCCTCTTGGCCGTAAGCATGAAAAAAGCCTAGATCGTATTTGTCGCCTACGGTTAATCCTGTGATAGTTTGAGTCATGCGTACAGTATATCTTGGATCGCTATCGTTAGAAAAGAAATAGCCTCCATCTGGGCTATCGACAAAACCATTGCCATTTTGAAAGGCTGGTTTTACGCCCCACCAGTTTATCCCATTCGTAGCATTTGCCAAGCCTTGGGCATAGGTTTGAATCCCAGCAAAGCCTTCGTTTGGACTTGGTCTTGTAAAACTCCAGTTTGCAACAGTTTTATCAGGGTAACCATCGAAAATTTTGCCGGGTCCAGTATTCGTTTCAAAGCTCCCGTTCTTTACCAAGTTGGTTGCCGCCGAAGCCGGCATCACCAGGGCAGAGAGGGCGAAGGCTGCAGGCAGAAGTTTAGTGAAGCCAGAAGCAGCCAGATTTTCGATGCGCTGAACAAATGAAATGGATGACGGGGGGGGGGGAGGCTTTCATGATGGAGCAGGCAACGTTTGGGGACAGAAGCAAGCCTCAAAACAACAAGTGCCGAGACCTGGCTCACAAAAACTACCTGCTCAGCCGCAGATCTGCTGCAATTTGTTGTTACGCGCCAAGATATGGCGTTTTTGGGATACATATGATCTTCATTTTAAGACAATTCTTTTGCCCAATACCAAGTACCATCCAATCGCTTCGGCCCAGCTAGGACTTATCGCCGCCAGCTAGGGGAATCGTTTGGATGGTGCGCTAAAGAGCTGCCGTTGGCCCACCTAGCCAGCGGAATTTCTGGTTTTGGCGGGCACCAAGCCGAGAGCCAAGGGCGCCCACCTGAACGATGGGACACCCCAGGCTTGGGATCCCCGTAGCTCAGGCCTTGCCGCCTTGGTTGATGCGCTTACGCAGGCGCCCACTCCAGGCGAAGCTGGCGCCAAGTCCCAGCAATGGAAGCGGACCGGGAGTGGGAGCCGGGGGTGCCGGGGGTTCGTTCTGCGCCGTTAGCCTTACACCGTCGAGCAGGGCGAACGGGGGCAGACTATTACTACCAGAGGCCCAGAATTGAAGGGTTTGCGTTGAGGAAGTAGCTGTGTAGGTATGGGTTGAGGTGTTCCAACCAACGAAACCAGTCCCTGGGACCGAGGTCCAACCCGTATTATAGTAGTCATCGCCGAAATAAACTTCCCAAATCTGGTTATTGTTTTCACTGCGGAAGATTTCCTGGGTATAGGCATAGTTGAAGCTGAGATCGTACTTTTCGCCTACGGTCAAGCCTGTGATATCTTGCTTAAGTCCTACCCTGTAGCTGACGTCGCCATCGACGAACCAGAAGTAGCCTCCATCGGGACTAGCGCTAAAACCATTGCCATTTTGGTAGCCAGGTGCTGCACCCCAAAACTGGGCCGCTTGCGATGTATTTGTTCTGGCATGGGCATAGTTGTCCACCCCAGCAAAGGGGGTATTGGTGCTTGGTTTCACAAAATACCAGTCAGGGACAGTTGTACCTATGTAGTAGCCGCTAGTATTTCCGTAAACGATGCCGGGTCCGCTATTGTTTTCAAAGCTGCCGTTGTTCACTAAATTGGTTGCCGCAGAAGCCGGCATCGCCAGGGCAGAGAGGGCGAAGGCTGCGGGCAGAACCTTAGCTAAACCAGCAGCAGCCAGATTTTCGAGGCTTACAATCAGTGAAGCGCGTATCGAGAAGGTTGACCTAGAAGGAGGGGTTTTCATGATTGAGCATGAAGCATTTGGGATCAAGGACAGGTCTCAACACATTGAGTGTCAAAACCATGTGCATCAAAGATACCTGTTTTGCTGCATTTTTTGCGGTCATTTGACTATATGCGCCAAGACTTGGCGTTATTCGGATAAAAACTATTTTCATTCCAAAACAGTTGTCTTGTCCGGTGCAAAGCACCCACTTCAAGGGGGAGCGAGCCTTTAATGATGAAGCAGGAGGAGAGTCTAGTAACTGGAGGCGGCAAGTCTCACTATTTTAGATGTAGTGATATGGCTTGAATAGGGTTGCCCTTGCGTCTGTTTCACCCCATGAAACGCACGACCCAGCTGCTTGGCAACCGCAGGTGCCGCTGCATAGGCGTGGGATACAGGCTATGACCACCAGCCACAAAAAAAGGGCTTCCCTAGCGGAAACCCCCATCGAGCTCGGCCTAACCCCAATCCGCCATCTAGCCAAACACTAGGTTTGCGTTGGGCTTCAGTTGCTGCTGGCCACGGATGGACGCAGATTGCGAAGCCCGCCCAGGAACATCGGGATGAACTGCTCGATCAGTTTTTCTGGCTTATCTTCCCAAACGCGCTGGGCCGCCAGCAGGCGGGATTTTTGCAGGTCGGGGGCCAGCAGGGCTTGGGGTAGCCGCTCCAGCAAATAGCGGGGCCGCTCCCAGGCCGGCATGGTGTTGGCGATCTCCACCAAACTGCCCACCCGGCGCAGTTCGGCGCCGGCGGTGATGTCCATGCCGGCTTCGAAGGCCGCATGCTCGATCATTGAATACTTGTGCTTGGCTTGATTCACCCGGGCGCGATGGGCCGGGCTGCGGCTGGCGATCTTGCCAAGCCAGCGGTTGCCCCAGCTCACATGGCCGGCTTCCTCGGGCAAAATCTGCTCAAGGGTTTCGCGAATCCGCACGTTTTCGGCGCTGGCGGGGGCTTGGCGCAGGGCGGCGATGTGGGCCGAAAAAGCCTGGCAGCCCCGCTTTTCGGTGGCGTTGATCGAGGCCAGCACCGCGATCAGGCCATCCTCCTGCTGCACCTGATCGCCGCTTTTATCGAACAGGCGGTTGAGTTCATCGATGTAGGAACCGGTCGGCGGGTTGCCGAGGGGCTCACCCAGCTCGTACAGCAGGTCGGTGAGCCAGACAGCATGGCGGGCTTCGTCGCTGATGTGGTGCGAGAGGTCGCGCACCAGCTCGCGGGGTTCGCCATCGAGGGCTTCGGTGAGGGCGGTGAGTTCCAGGCAGGAGCGCTGTTCATTGAAGCGGTAGCTGTTCAGAAACAGGATCTGCAGCTTGCGCTCCTGCACCACCTGAGCCATAACCTCCCGCGGCCCGACGTTGTTGAGCAGCTTGCGGGGGTAGGTAACAGCCATCGTCGTCCTCAAGACATCAACGAATGCAGATCGTAACGGGTTTGGCCGCTTAGCGCAGCTCAAAGACCAGCAGATCGGCTCCTTGGCCAGCGGCGCCGAGGCAGGCCGCCATGCCCGGCCCTAAACCAAGCCCATCGCCGGCTTGCAACAGCGCCTGCACCCCAGTTTCTTGCGGCCCGACCACGGCTGTGACATCGCCCGCGATCACCTGAATCCAGGCCTGGGCAGCGGCCGCCACCGGCCAGCCCAGCCCCTGGCCGGCCCGGGGCTGGGCCCGCCAGAGTCGCACCGCTCGATCGATGCTGAGGGCACCGCCAGCACCTGCGGGGTCGACAAGCAGGGTCCAGTCTTCGCTGGGCGGGAAGGCTTGTTGGCCGTAGCTGGGGGAGCTGCCGCTATGGCTTGGTTGGATCCAAATTTGCAGCAGACGGCAGGCCTCCGATCCGCCATTGATCTCGCTGTGGACGATGCCGCTGCCGGCACCCATCCGCTGCACCTCACCGGCGCGCAGCGAGGCGTTATGGCCGATCGAGTCGCGATGGTTCAGAACGCCCTCCACCATCACGGTGATGATTTCCATCTCGCGGTGGGGGTGCATGCCGAAACCCTGGCCGGCCTCGATGCGGTCGTCGTTGATCACCAGCAGCGGGCCGAAGCCCCGCCAATCCGGATCGTCGTGGCCGCCGAAGCTGAAGCTATGCCAGCTATCGAGCCAGCCCCGCTGGCTGTGGAACCGTTCGGCGGCGGGGCGGGGCCGCA
This sequence comes from uncultured cyanobacterium, assembly GCA_903858015.1. Lineage (GTDB taxonomy): Bacteria > Cyanobacteriota > Cyanobacteriia > PCC-6307 > Cyanobiaceae > Cyanobium. The sequence continues at coordinate 42,636 of CAIOGZ010000005.1, read as the reverse complement.
GGCCGGCCCGGCCCGCCAGGGATGCCACACCCGGCAAGCTGGCGTCGGTTTCGGGGCGGGGGCTGCCCAGGGGCAGGTTTGGGATCGGCAGGCTGGCCATGGGGAGGCTGGTGCTAGGTAGGCTGGAGGGGTGATGGGGATCGGGCCGGTGGCCTCAACCGCAGGAGGGAGCCTGCCGATCACTGCTCGGTGCCAAGGTTGCCAACCATGTTTGCAGGGCCCCAATCGGCTCGCTCCGCAGCCGGTAATAGATCCAGCGACCCTCTTCCCTGGCTTCGAGCAGGCCGGCCTCCTTCATCACCTTGAGATGGAACGAGAGCTTTGATTGGGCCAGGTTCAACTCCTCGGTGAGCTCGCAGACGCAGCGTTCGCCGTTGTGGAGCGCCTCGATCACCTGCAGCCGCAGCGGATCGGCCAGGGCCTTGAGCAGGGCCCTGGCTTGCCCATGCTGCAGGGGTGGGGCGGCATCAACACCCATTCCAGCTCCATCTTTTTGATTTCTATTGTGGCCTGGTGAGCTCCTTTGCCGCGACAAGCCGCGAGGGCCCTGGGGGGCGGCAGTGGACAGGAGATAACAAAGGCATGGTCTGCCGCGAAGACCAGCTTTAAGGTATTAATCTGTTCAAATGCTTTCTTGGTGAGACGCAGAACATTTGATTGTAATCGCGACAGAAGGATGATGGGCTGATGTAACCACATTGGTGAGCAATATCTTGAACCCTCGTTCCCAATGGCGCCGTTTCGAGCTTGCGACGGGCGATCTCCATCCGCTGTTTTCGCAGCCATTGCATCGGCCCACAGCCAAACCGAGCCTGGAAAGCTCTTTGCAAACTCCGGCGGGAATAGCCAGAGCGAGCTTCGAGCTCCGACAGTGAGATCGGTTTGCAACAATTGGCACGGATCCACTCAAGGAGTTGTTCAAAACCAAAAACGCCTGGGGGCTCCTTGACAAGCTCTGCCAGCAAAGGAAACCTCAACAGCAGCAGCTGCCGCACCAAGAGATCATCAAGACGCAGATGGCTTGGCAGGTGCCCTTCGGTCATTTTAATCGTTTCAATAAACCGCAAATACGAATTAATTGCATCTAGCATCGAGCTGCCGCATCCCCTGCTAGCATTGATGATGTCTGGTTGCTGGACTAATTGATGCAGTGGAGTGGCAAGTTCTCTGGTGCCGCAGATTGCCGCTAGCGCATCCACAATTGTTTCTTGTCTGATACTTATCATGAGGCCCGATAGGCTTCGACTCTTAATCCTCATTTCCCATTCCACGGGCGGAACGTATACGATGTTTCGTTTGCCGCCCACAGTGTGGTCTTGCCCACCAATACGAAAGATTCCTTTTGTTTCGAAGGGAATGATGAACAAAGATTCTTCGCACGGCCCTGATTTGATGTCTACACCACAGCCATATGTGGCAATTATTGAAACATTTTGAATGTTGACAAGAGTTGTAGTGTTGTAACAGCCCCTGCAAGTGCAGGACGGCTTGCAACTCCTAAGCCGCAGGCTCTTTTTCAGTAATTTACCAAACGATTCGGCATTATTGGTTCGAATCGCTTCTGGTAAGGCCAAAAAGGGCACATGCTGCTTATATGATCTTGAACGATAAGAGTTTTTGAAGCTGTCGCGACTAAAGGTATACAAACCATGGCGCTTCATTTGGTACAAATTGTAGACTTAGCACAGTCTGGGGCACGATAGGCTCATTTTTGTTGGCAAAATGCGCCGCAATTCAGCGCTATATGCGCATTCTGCATGGTTTCTACCCAACCTTGATCTGCCCCTGCCTCGTTGTGCGCCTGGCACTTCGTAATTTCCGGTAAGGATTGCCCGGCCGATCAAGCTTTGATCATGATTTAAGGATTCCCCGGCAACGGCGGCAACCCAGGCGCTCGACGTGGATCAGCTGAGCGGTGGTCTGGGGAGAACAGCAATTGATAGGTGCCTTCAGGGTTGACATTGGGACCTCAAATGTCTTTTGTCCAGAAAACGACAATCACTGTCGTTTTCTGATTAGATGCCTAAAATTGCAGGCTCGATCAACTATGTTGCGTTGGCAGTTGATTCCTAAACCGAGCGCAGTTCTCGTTTCACGCCACTCATTCCCCCATTGTTATCAACTACAATGACAGCCCAGCTTGGCTCCATGGCTTATGACCTGTTAAGAAACACGGCATGGTTCATTCTGCTTGCGCTAATCTTTGTGCCACTAGAGAGGCTGTTCCCGCGTAATCCCCAGCCCGTTATTCGAGCCAACTATCGCGAGGATTTGTTTTACTATTTTATCAATGGCATTTTACCTAAGCTTATTCTGATACTACCTTTGTCCCTGCTTGCTGCAGCTGTCCATCATGTCGGCCCCAATGCTTTTTATCAGTGGGTCGCTGATTTATCTGTAAGAAAGCGATTGGTACTCGCCTTGCTTGTGGGTGATTTTGGTGCCTATTGGGGACACCGATGGAGCCATGAATGGCCACTTTTGTGGAGGCTGCATTCTGTTCATCACAGTGCCCCTGAAATGGATTGGCTGGTCAATTCAAGAGCCCATCCCCTCGACATGGTTTTTACTCGCCTGTGTGGACTTTTGCCACTCTATCTATTGGGCTTAGCCCAACCTACCGCTAGCACCACTGATATAGTACCTTTTGTCTATGTTATTTTCGGAAACCTTTGGAGTTTTGTTATTCATGCTAATCTTGATCTTAGGATGGGTTGGCTTGAAAAGGTTTTAGCTACGCCTGCATTTCATCATTGGCATCATACCAATGAAGATCCTCGGTTAGTTAATAAAAACTATGCTGCCATATTCCCGTTTATTGATATGATTTTCGGTTCTTATTTTTTGCCAAAAAGTCGTTGGCCTTCTTCCTATGGTTTGCTTGAGACACAGACACCGAAACCTAATCCCAGCCAGCACCTGCCGGCCTCGTCTTTGCAGGTATGAAATGAGCGATCTATAGAGGCTGTTCCAGTTATTGGAAACCATTTGCTTTTCGCATACTTGTTTCTGAGTCCCTTCGCCTGACTGACCCCCTTTTTTCAAGCTGATGAACTCCTACTTCCACCAAAGTCCATTCAAGGTTTCCAGAATGATTTTCAATGCCGGTTTGGCATTGACTGTTATTTTTGTCTCAAGTGTTGTCACGCAGGTGCTCCCCGTTCGCTTGCTGGAGCCCCAATGGCAATACAGGCTGGCTTCCTCATTGATTGACAATGGGACCATGGCCTTACTTGGCTTAATCCTGGTTTTGTTGGCTGGATCCATCGATAGCCAACGCAAGGCAGTTAGGCCCGGTACCGAAGCGCTGCTGGAGGTGAATCGCTTCCACAACCGGGTCAACGCAGTTCGTAACCTCGCCCGGCTAGCTGCGATTGGCTACCTGATGCTGCTTCCCTTGCTGGCTTTTTCGGTATGGCGGGGCTATGGCATGCTGAAAAAAGAAAATTCGATGCGTCGTGATCAAACAAGTCAGACACTCAAACAGATTGTCAAGGTTGTTGAGGCCTCAAAATCTACGGATGAACTTGTTGCCAGGATGACCGCTATCAACGCTCCGCCAATCCCTCCCCAATTACTTGAGCGTCCCCTGCCCCAGCTGAAGTCCGAGCTTATTAACCAGGTCAATAGCTCTTCCTATCGTTTGGTTAACCAGTTTGCCAATCCTAGTGCTGGACAAGTTCTGTCTGTCGTCCAGGTCAACCTCCGCAAAATTGTGACAAGCCTCATGCTTTCAATCGGCTTCGGCTTTTCCTTTCGTACTCCATTTGAAGTTTTTGCCCCGATCCGCCCAACCGTTTCAAGGTCTAGCTCTTCAACGAGTATGAGTCGAACGGAAGCATAAATTCAGCACTTGAGGCTGCCCTTACTGAATGCCTCGCTCCCCGATGCCGTCTTCGAGCTTGAGCGCAGCACCACGGGTGAGGCGCTCAAGGCTGCCTTTGAGGCCACTGCCCCTGGGGCACTAGCCGCAATCCTGGACTATGAAATCCGGCTGCTCGTTTCGGTGGATACGGCAACGATCCCCGCGGCGCCAGCGTGGATGGCGGCCCAGGCGATCCGTGGCATCGCCAAGGTGCTCAACACGATGGGTGCCATCAACGCCGTGGTGCCAGAAACACCGGGCCAACTACGGGGCGCGCAGCAGCTGATTCCAATGGTTGACCATCTTCACGGCTCCACCAATGCCCTTTAGGGCGTTGGTTTTGGCATGTACGCTTCGATTCATCGCTATCGGGTATTGGCCTCCACTGATGCGGTATCAGCTGGTGGGCCTCTCGTTTCTGACTAGGCTGCGATTGCCATGGCCATCCCAGCCATGGCAACGGGCTTAGGCCACCAATGCCTGCCATTCCTCCAGTAGGGTCGGCGGGATCCGGCGCGAATCTCGGCGTTGATCACCAACCTCCGGCCCAAGTCCGTTGGCGTGGTGAAGCACGGCATTCACCAATACCGCTGGCAGGCAGCCCCGGTTGATCGGAGCATGGGGAACGCCGGGCGGAATCACCAGCCAGGTGGCTTCGTCCTCCCGTAGGGCGATGGCCTGGAAACGGCGGTTTTGCAGCACGATCAAATCAACAGCTCCCCGTATCACCCTGAGCTGGCTGGTTTGATGGCGATGGCATAGCAGTTCGGCGGGGCGCCTGGGGGCCACCTCGGCAATCTGGGTTTCATCGCCCCGCGGAGCCGACGACAGCAGGGTGTGGCCGATCAGCACGGGCTCAATCGGCAGGATTTCGATCCGACGGTTAGGGGCCATGCGGAGCTGGGGGTGAAGGATGGTTGGCTGGTCAGAACCACTCGGCCACGCTGTCTTCGCGGCTGTTGGTATTCGCTTCCGGGGTGGTGCGGCGGAAGGCCAGGGTGATCGAGCGCTGCTGCTCTCGATCGGCGGCCAGGGCGGTGATCGGGTAGTGCTGCTCACCATCGCGGAAGGGCACCTGGACCCGGAAGGTGCCTTCTGGGGAGAGGGGAACCACCTCCTCGCCGATCTGCAGGATCGCGCTCGGATCGGTGGCGCCGTAAACAATCAATTCGGCATCGGCCACCAGCCAGAAGTCGCGCTGGCGTGCCGCCAGGCCGGCGCCAGAGTCACTGCGGCCGCTGGCCCAAAGACCTACGCCGGAACGCTGCTGGCCTGCGGCTGTTTGGTGGCGAGCATCCTGATCCTGGAACCCCTCCGATCCGCGCCCAAGGCTGCGGCGCCCGCCGCTTGCCTGCTGATAAAGACGCTCATGCAGTTCCGCCGCCGGCAGCACCGCGGGCTGGGCTGGGCTTGTACTGGTGTTGGCAAAGGTGTCGAGCGAAAACGGCACAAACTGATCGGCAATCGCCTCGACGGGTTCGCTCGATGGCATCCGCGCCGCGGCGGAGATGGCGAGGGAGATCCACCCCCCCCCCGTCTTACGGAAGCCCAGCTCCACCCGGTAGTCCCGGTCACTGAGGGGTACCGGCACATACCATTCGTGGGCAGCGCCATCCACCACCACCTCCTGCAGGGTGTGGGGATGGGCCGTGCCGCCGTTGCGGCCGGTGACATCCATGATTCGCAGCGCCAGTTGCTCCCCACCGCCGGCCAGGGCTTCAGCGCGATCGGCGGCGCTGATCTGCCAGAACACGTAGGCCCATTGGGGATCCCGGGGCAGAAAGACCACCCGCGTCTCACCAACTGGCCGCGGGGCCGGGGGGAGCTTGGCTTCTAGGGCCTGGAGAGAGGGGGCATCACTCCAGCTATTCAGGGGCTGGGCGCCAAGGGATGGGGCCTGGTCGCTAGGGGATGGGGTCTCGGCCCCAGGGGATGGGGGCTCCGAAGCGGCGGCTGCCAGGATTGCAGCACCCGGCTCCGGCTCGTCCTGGGAAGCTCGCGATTGGATCGCCAACACCAACTGCTCTTTGAGCAGACGGCTGTAGCGTCCGACCCCCAGCTGGCTGGCCAGTTCCCGCAATTGGCGCAGGCTTAGCTGGGCCAGGTTGTTGCTGGGGAATCCGGAAGCCACCATCGGGGTCACGTTGCGATTGGTGCACCCATCGTCCTGGTGCCGGCGGCGTCTGGATAGGGCCTGTCAGGAGATCACGACCCTTGCCGACCCTCCGGGATCAGCGTCTGCCCCTGGCAGCTGGCCCGTCGAAACAAGTGTTGTCTGGTTTGTGCACGCTGCTGGCCCGCCCGATCAGCCCAGGCAGCGGGCTGGCTCAAACCGCCCTGGCTAGCTTTCTGTGAGCGGGAGCAGACCTTGACCAGCGGAACCGGCCGGGTTCACGTCGAGATGTGTCGCATTTGCGCAGAACCCGATGGGGGATTCCTTGGATAGAAGGGCGATTGACGGCATCCACTCCGATGGCAGACGCAGTCCCACCGACCCCATCCCTCACCGTCGGTGAGCTGGAGGCCAACTACCCCCTGTATTGCAAGGCGATGCGCATGCTCGCCCGGGAGGGCAAGAGTGCCATCAAGGCGAGGCGCACCGTCTGCTGGCAGCGGTTGGAGCTGCTACACCACTGCTTGCCTGGCCAGTACCGCGATCCTGAGTATCTCTATCTCTTGCTCAAGCGCCAGCTCAGCTCCCCCTTGAACCCCTGAACGGTCCAATTGACCCCAGCTGGGGACTGCCCCATCCCCTTGGCCAGCTGGAGAATCAATCCATCCCAAGCGAGCAGGTGCGCCATGGGCGACACCACCATGACCCATACCGCCGGCAGCTGCCTCGGCCGGACCTGCCTGCAATGGGGCCCCGATGGCGAACTGACTGCCTTGGATCTCGAACTGGTTCTGCTTCGTCTTGCCGCAGTCGACCAAGATGTTTCTGCTCTAGTGGTTGGAACGCTTGGGACCCAAACCTGTTGTGCCTCATTGAGCTGAGGATCAGCATCAAGATCGTGGCAGATCTAACGGACGATTGCCTAATAACCCATCGCCATCAAGCCCCTTTCATGGACAGCAGCTGCGACTAAAGATCCTAGACTTTGATTAAAATCAAATGGGGTTCCCATGGTCCGTGCTGATTTGTCTAGCGCCCATCAGTCAGCGGGTTCTGGCGTTGTTGATGTCCAAGCGGGGCATGGTGGCCTCACGCCGCTCAAGCAACTGGTGCAGCAGGATCCGGTTTTTGCCGAGGCCCTGCGAGCCACCAACACCACCGAGGATGCGGCCCACTTGGCCGCCAGGCATGGCATCGCGATCACGCCTGAAACCCTCTGGCGCAACCGCGGCACCCTGGTTAGTGGTGGTAAACCCACCTGGCCTGGCTGAACACAGTTGAAACCATGCTGGCCGAACCATGGCCAGCATCCAGGCTGCCCCCTCAGCAAAATCACCTCAGGTTCCCCAAGCGGGTCGCCCAATGGGGGGCGTCAGCCCCTAGGGCCAGGCAACAAAGCTAATCGGCTCGTATTTCGCCAAGTGGATCCGCCAGGCCCGCAGGGCAAGCTTTTGTAGCGCTGCTTGAAAGTCGCTGGTTTCGCCGCCGCTGAGCCAATCGGCCTTCAGCAGCGGCAACTGCTCGCTCATGCTCTCGAGCGGAATCTCCACCAGTAACAAGCTGGCATCACCAGCGGCACGCCGAATCGCCTGCTCGTCACTCTGTTGCCAGATGCGAATCAGCAGCTCTAACGCCAAGGTCTGACCATCGGCACCGGGGTCGAGCGCCTCGACAGCCTCTGGCTTCTGGGATTTGCCGGTGAGGGGCATGGCGCGCTTGCCATCGCGTTCAACGAATGCGAGAGCAACCAGGTAGGGGGCATCGGCCATGGGGCCATGGGGGTAGGGAGCCCCACCACCCTGCAGGGCCCCCTTGCCATGCGAACAGCCTTGGCCCTCAAGATGAGCACTTCTACCGGAACTGCGCCAGTACCTTCCAGGCCAAGGCCTGCATGGCAAGGGGGCCCTGGGCTGCCTAGCGGCAGGGCAGGCTCCTACCCCTAGTCTTGGTCTGAGTTCAGCGTCCAGCGCCCGCCGGGACCGACCATCACCATGGATCTCACCCCGTTCATCCCGACCGCCGCCACCCGGTCGCCTGAGGAGGGGCTGCTCTCCGTTGAGATTCCCGGCCGTGTCGCCGTGGCGATGAAGGGTCGCTTCCTGTTGCGGGCTGTGTGCGAAAGCTTCGGTGAGTACAACCGCATCACCTGTGCCGTAACCGATCAAGATACCTGCCTAAGCTATATTGCCTCCGAGGGTTTAGATCCTTATCAATTACTGATCTGCACCGACTATCTGGAAAGCGGCAATGGCTTCGATTTGGTGCGTAAGGTCAGGCAACTGCATCCGAAGCTGCACTGCGTTGTTTTGGCCCTTGGCGATGTGATCCCAGCCGAATATGTGGATGCACCTTGGTTGGAGGCTGTGGTGGCAGAAGCGGATTTTGTCGAGGATCAACAACCGTTGCAGGCGGCCGTGCTGGCGGTGCTGGCCGGCCATTCCTACCGCAGCCCTTCCTTGCGCACCGGCATCCTCCCCTATCTGAGCTGCCCGCGGCTCACGCCAAGGGAGTATGAGGTTCTGGATCTGCTGGCCAGCGGCATCAGCGATCGGGAGATTGCGAAGCGCTTGGTGGTTAGTGAGGAAACGGCCCATACGTATACCAAAAGACTGTTGCAAACCCTGAGTGTCAACAATCGGCTTCAGGCGGTACTCAAAGGTATGCGCTGTGGGATGGTGAAGATCTGAGCGGCCGGCCACTGTTCCCGAATGGGGATAGCCAGCCGCCCTGCCGCTGCGCAAGAATGCAGCCCGTGTGATCCGAACCAGGAAACCCTGCCCATGGCCAGCATCCAAGCCCAGATCGAAGCCTATCGTTCCGCGCTTGGCGAAGCGCAAACCAAGGGTGATCAGGCCACGGCTCGAAAGCTTGAACAGCAGATCAGTGAATTGGAGGCCTTCCAGCAACGCCACCCCGAGGAGGTCGACGCACCTAGCCCCTTCGAGGTCTTCTGCGATCTCAATCCCTCGGATGTCAACTGCCGCGTCTACGACGACTGACGGATTGCTTGCTGGCACTTCGTTCTTCTCGTGGCTGTTCGCGTCTCTGGATGCCAGAACCAAGCGGAACAGCCCCAGATCAACACAGAACCCCAGGCTGAGTAGCGGCTGCATTGTGCTGCGACATCCTGGTGGTTCAGCCCTGCACTGGTTCAGCTCTGCAACAGATTGCCCCCAAAGGGGGGCATCGATCCAGCCTGCGGCCATTCGAAACTTAGGAGCACTCCAGCATGTGCTGCCATGGCCCAGGCAACCTTCACCACCAAGCTCACGATCGGGGAACTGGAAGCAAACTACCCCCTCTATTGCAAAGCCCTTCGTATTTTAATTCGTGAGGCTAAAACAATCAATCAGATCCAACGGAGTGTTTGCTGGCATAGGTTAACCACCCTGCATCAGTGCCTGCCACGTCAATACAAGGATCCACAACAGCTCTATTATCATCTTAAGCGTGAGATCGCTAGCTGAAGCACCTGTTTCCGGTACGAACCCGATGCTACAGGCAAATTCACAGCAGATCTGAACGGAAGGCGCAGCAACGACAACGAGCCAACCCAATCAGATCAAGATGATGAGGTCCAATAGTTCCCAATATCCAGCCAATGCTGAACAGATCCTCATCTTCCTTGGCGGCATGGTCCCATTTGCGTCGGACTACGCAGGCCCAGAAGCTGCTAAAGCGGCCGAAAACTGTGGAGATCGACCATTCGCAAGCCCAGCAAGCCTTGTTGTCTGACAAGCATTTGATCGACCTTTGCGGCCTGCTATATCATTGCAATATGCAGCTAGAGCAAGTGATCGAGGCGGTGCATCGCAGCCTGGACGCAACGTTGCCGTTGGCTCCGGACCAGGAGGGCAACCCTGGCCGTGCTTCGGTGGGTCTCGAAAGCTTGCGGCTTGACGATGTATCCCTGCCGCAGGATTTACTGGTCGACGAAGACCAGCGTCCCAGCTATGGCACCAACCGCCTAAGGGCTGGTGCAGGAGCCTGTGAATTGATTTGTAGTCAAGCCGAATTGTTCAGGCTTGGTTGCCTGTTAGTGCGCTATGCCAAGCATGTTCAACAGGGTTCGCAGCAGTCCTTGCAAGCGGATTCTGAGCCGACTCTGGATCCAGCAGCCTGAAGTGAACGCTTTGTTTTCTACCCCGAACCCCCGCAACTTCAGGAGACCAAATCATGGACTTGATTTCCCTTGCGCTCACCTTGATCGTTGTTGGCGTACTGCTGTGGCTGGTTAACAACTACATCCCCATGGATGGAAAAATCAAGGGAATACTTAATGGGGTTGTCGTTGTTGTTGTCACGATCTGGTTGCTTAAGGTCTTCGGATTGCTCGATTCGATTCGGGGTATCCACGTGGGCAGATAGGGCACCGTATCGAAGCCATGGCACCCTGGCCCAGCCATTGGGCTAGCAGGTGCTGGGCCTGGGGCAGCTGGCGGCGCAGGCCCTGGGAAAAGCCGATCGGACCCAGGGCCAGGCCAACGCTGTCGAAGTGAAAGGCAGGGATGAGCAGTTGATCGGCCTGGGGGGCGTGGCCGTACAACGTTGCCGCTAGGGCCAGTAGCTCGCTGGGCCCCAAACGGTGGCTGCTATCCCATGCTGCCCTGGCTGGGTCGTTGGCTGCCTTTGTGCTGGCTGGAACCCCATTCGGCCCGGTTGCTGTGTCGAACGCCCGTAGCTGGGCCACCGCAGCGTTCGGGGCTCGCCAGGCATCCACCAACAGCAGCCGCTCCACCTCTGCCAGCTCGGCCGCCAGTTCCGGCAGCAACTGATCCACCACCTTGATCCGCAGCCAGCTGGCCGCCCCGGCCTCCAGCTTCTGCACCAGCCAGGGGCCCACGCCGTCATCGCCGCGCAGGGGGTTGCCGAGCCCGATCAACAGGGAGCTCGGTGCCATGCCGCGATCAGGCTCCACGCCGCCGCTGGGCCAGCAGCGTGCCATCGGCCGCCAGCAACTCCAGATCAAGAGGCATGGATCCTGCCGCATGGGTGGAGCAGGAGAGGCAGGGGTCGAAGCAGCGGATGCCCGCCTCAAGGCGGTTGAGCAGGGGCTCGGGGATCTCCATGCCCGCCGGCACGGGATCGGGGATGAACTCCCGGGCGATTTGGAGCACGGTGCGGTTCATCGCCAGGTTGTTCTGGCCGGTGGCGATGATCAGGTTGACGCGGGTGATCAGGCCGTTGTCATCGACCCGGTAGTGGTGAAAGAGGGTGCCCCGCGGTGCTTCGCTTACCCCCACCGCTTCGCGCCGGTTCAGCGACGCCCGGGCCCGGACGTGGGGATCTTCCAATTCCGGATCTTGCAGCAGCAGCTCGATGCCCTCCAGGCAGGCCACGATTTCGACCAGGCGGGCGTGGTGGTAGGCGAAGGAGGAGGTGGCAACGGGGCCGCAACGCTGGCGCAGTTCGACCAGTTCGGCATCGGCCCAGGGGCTGCCGATCCGGTCGCAGACGTTGAGCCGGGCCAGGGGCCCCACCCGGTAGATGCCCTCCGGGTAACCAAGGGAGCGGTAATAGGGGAACTTCAGATAGCTCCAGGGCTCCACCGCCTCAGCCAGGAAGCTGGCGTAGTCGTCTTCCCGCAGGCCATCGGCCACCAGGCTGCCATCGGCGGCGCGGATCCGCAGACCACCATGCCCGCCGGCAGCTCCGGATCCGCCGGCGCCCCCCGGTCCGCGGGCCTCGCCCCCATCCCAACCCTCCAGGTGCTCCCAGTGGCCCTCTGGTCCGACCAGGCCCATGAACAGGCTGGGGAAATTGCCAAAGCTGCGCTGCTCCCGCTGCAGGGGCCCATCCAGCAAGCGTTTATAGATTCCCAAGGCCAGGCTGACCGTGGCCTTCGCCTCGGGCAGGCGCTCCTGGATCCAGATTTTTGCCGCCGGGGCCAGGGGGCTGCGCACACCGCCGGGCACGGCCCAGGTGCTGTGGATTTTGCGGCCGCCCAGTAACTCGATGATCTGCTGGCCGAATTGGCGCAGGCGGATGCCAGCGCGGGCCAGATCCGGATCGGTCGCCATCAGGCCGAACAGGTTGCGCTTGGCCGGATCGCTATCCCAACCCAGGAGGAAGTCGGGGCTGCTGAGATGGAAAAACGAGAGGGCGTGGCTCTGGCTGATCTGGGCCAGGTTGAGCAGCCGCCGCAGCTTTGCCGCCGCTGGCGGAATGCGCACCGCCAGCAACTTGTCGCCGGTCTTGGCTGCCGCCAGCAGGTGACTGACCGGACAAATACCACAAATCCGGGCCGTGATCGCCGCCATTTCGGTGAAGGGGCGGCCCTCACAGAACTTCTCAAAGCCCCGGTATTCGACAACGTGGAAGCGGGCCTCCACCAGGTGGCCGTCGGCATCGAGCTGCAGGGTGATGCGGGCGTGACCTTCCAGGCGGGTGACCGGATCGATCACAACGGTGCGGCTCATCGGCTGTTCATCCGAACTGCAGCTCTGCGGCGCCCAGCTGCACGGGGCGCTCGCCCCGCAGCAGGGCCTGCAGCAACGCCAGGATGCGCGGCGCCGGCGGCGGGCAGCCCGGCAGCCACAGATCCACCGGGATCACCGCATGCAGCGGCAGGACCCGCTCCAGCAACTCCGGCAGGATCCCGGGCGCCCTGGGATAGCCCGGTTGGCTATCGGCGAGTTCGACGTAGCCCCGCTCCAACACCGCCGCGGCACTGCCGCCGCTGCCGGCGCCGGGGGCGCCGAGCAGGTTGCGGAGGCCGGGCACATTGGCGCTGATGGCGCAATCGCCGAAGGACACCACCAACCCCGTGCGGCGGCGCAGGCTGCGGGCCAGGGCCAGGTTGTCGCTGTTGGCGACCGCACCTTCGACCAGGGCCACATCCACCGCCTCTGGGTACACCTTCACATCGCTGGCCAGGGGCGAATAAACGATGTCCACCCGTTTGGCGAGCTCAAACAGCTCTTCGTCGAGATCGAGGAACGCCATGTGGCAGCCGGAGCAGCCGGCCAGCCAAACGGTGGCGAGGCGGAGTTTTGGGCTGCCATCGCCAGGGGGGGGCGGCGACCAGCTGGCCTGCGGCAGCGGCGGGGAGTGGCTCATGGCGGCGGCGGCCCCTGGTTCCGCCAGCTGTGGCGCTGGCGGGCCTCCTGGAGCAGCGCCGCCCGCTGGCGCTGGGGATGGCTGGTGACATTGGTGTCGTCCTTGCGGAACAGGGCGCCGGTGGGGCAGGCATCGACGCACTGGCCGCAGGAGGTGCAGGCCTCCACTTCAGCCCAGGGTTGGTCGAGGCCGGCCACGATCCGGCAGTGGCTGCCGCGCTCGGCCACATCCCAAACGTGGGCGCCCTCAAGTTCATCGCAGGCCCGCACGCAGCGGGTGCAGAGGATGCAGCGGTTGGGGTCGAGGCTGAAGAGGGGGTGGGAGGCGTCGACGCTGCGCTGGGGATAGCGGTAGGGGAAACGGGAGTGGTCCATGCCCACGGCCACGGCCACATCTTGAAGTTCGCAGCAGCCGTTGGCCACGCAGATGGCACAGACGTGGTTGCCTTCGGCGAAGAACAACTCCACGCCCATGCGGCGGAAGTTGACCAGCTGGGGGGTGTCGGTGCGCAGCACCATCCCCTCGGCCGCCTCGCTGACGCAGGCGGCCAGGGGCCGGCCCGCCCCCTCCAGCTCCACCAGGCAAAGGCGACAGGCGCCAACGGGGCTGAGGCCTTCGAGATAGCAAAGGGTGGGGAGGGCGATGCCGGCGCTGCGGCAGGCCGCCAGCAAGGTGGCGCCGCTCGGCACCGCCACCGCCGCCCCGTTGACGCTGAGCGTGATCACGCCCATCGCGGCTCCTCCCGGCAGGCCGCCAGATACTCCGGCCGGAAATGGCGCAGGGTGGCGAGCACCGGATTGGGGGCCGATTGGCCCAGGCCGCAGAGGCTGGTGGCCTTGACCATGGCGCAGAGTGCTTCGAGCCGATCCAGGTCGGCCGCCTCGGCTTGCCCCGCCACGAAGCGATCGAGCAGGGCGGCCAGCTGCACGGTGCCGGCCCGACAGGGGAGGCACTTGCCGCAGCTCTCCTCAACGCAGAAGCCCATGAAGTAGCGGGCCAGCTCCGGCATGGCGGTGTGGGGGCCGAGCACCACCATGCCGCCGGATCCGAGCATCGAACCAAGGCTGGCCATCGCTTCGTAATCGAGGGCTGTGTCGAGCAGGGCGGCGGGAATACAGCCACCGGAGGGTCCGCCGGTTTGCACCGCCTTGACCGGGGCGCCGCCGACCACGCCGCCGCCCATGGTTTCGACCACCGTGCGCAGCGGCATGCCCAGCGGCACCTCCACGACCCCGGTATGCACCACGGCACCGGAGAGGGAGAACACCTTGGTGCCACGGCTGCCAAGTGTTGCGGTTGTTGCGCCGCTGGCCGGCTTATCGGCGCTGGCTTGGTTACCGGCGCCAATCGCCGCATACCAATCGCCGCCCTGGCGCAGGATCGGCGGGATCGCCGCCAGGGTCTCGACGTTATTGATCAAGGTGGGTGCGCCCCCCAGCCCCCGCTGGGCCGGGTAGGGCGGCCGGGGCCGAGGCGTGCCCCGGCCGCCCTCGATCGATTGCAGCAGGGCCGTTTCCTCGCCGCAGACGTAGGCGCCGGCCCCCACCCGCAGCTCCAGCCGCAGCGGCCATGGCGTGCCGGTGAAGGCCACACCAAAGCCCCCCCGCTGGCTGATTTGGTCGAGGGCGCGCCGCAGCCGCGCGATCGCCAGCGGATACTCGGCCCGCACATACACGTAGCCGCGCTCGGCCCCCACCGCCCAGGCGGCGATGGCCAGGCCCTCCAACAGCCGGTGCGGATCGCTTTCGAGCACGGTGCGATCCATGAACGCCCCGGGGTCGCCCTCATCGCCATTGGCCACCACCAGGCGGGGGCCGGGGGGTTGCAGCGCCACCGTGTCCCACTTGAGGCCGGTGGGGTAGCCGGCGCCGCCCCGCCCCCGCAAGCCGCTGCGCCGCACCTCCTGGCGCACGGCCTCGGGCGTGAGCTGCCGCACGCAGCGTCGCAACTGGCTGTAGGCGCCATGGGCGAGGGCTTGGTCGAGGCAATCGGGGTCGATCAGGCCGCAGTGCTCCAACACCACGGGCTGCTGCAGCGAGAAGAAGGGATGGCTTAAGTCGAGGCGATAGGACGCCAGGGGATCGCTGCTGGAGGCGAGGGGGGCGCTGGCCGGCGGGACGGGGGTTGGGGGGGAGGCTGGCGGGGAGGCTTGGGGGGACGCGAGCGCTAGGGGCGGATCCGCATCGACCCAAGCCGCCGCCACCAGCAGGGCGGCTTGCTCTGGAGACAGGCCCCCCCAGAGGCGGCTGCCCCCGGGGCCATCCGCTGCAACCAACGGCCCGCGGCCACAGAGCCGCAGACAGCCCACCGCGCCAATCGCCAGGCTGGTGGGTTGCAGGCCCGCCGCCGCCCGCGCCGCCAGCAGCGCCTGGCGCAGGGCGAGGCCCCCGGCGTTGCGGCAGGCGCTGGCATCGCAACAGCGCAGCCGTGCTGGGGCGGGCTTGCTCATCGGGCGGTTGCCCTGCCAAGCGGCGGCAGGCCGATCGCCTCCAGCTGGGCGTCGAGCTTGGGGGCAGGAGCCAGGCGCACCCGGATCGCCAGGCCCTGATCGAGCCGCAGCACTGGGCCGGAGCCGCAGGCCCCGAGGCAACCCATGCGCTCCAAGACCCAACCGCCCGCCCTGGCTTGCTGGGCCAAGCGCAGCTCCAGGACCGCCAGCAGCTCCAGGGCCCCATTCACAAAACAGGCGGTGCCCAGGCAGACCGCGCAGCAATGGACAGGGGGCGGGGTGCGGCGAAACAGGTGATAGAAACTCGCGACGCCATACACCCGGCTCAGGGGCAACCGCAGCTGGCGGGCCACCTGATGCAGGCTCCTGGCCGCCAGGTAGCCCTCGATCTGTTGCAGCTGATGCAGCACCTCGATCAGCGCTGCCGGGTCATCGCCCTGGAGCTGGATCAGCCGGGTGATGGCCTCGCGATCGCCGGCAACAGCACCGGAGCAGCCCCGCTGCGTTGGAGTTCCAATGCTGGCCATCGCGCCGGTCAGTCGCCTGCTGATTTGCTAGCGGTGGAGTTGAGCTGCGTAGGCGGAGGGCGCGATCTTGCCGCGCCGGGCGGGCAGGTCCACCACAAAGGAGCAGCCGATGCCCAAGGAGCAGCCGATGCCCAAGGCGCTGCTGACCTGGAACAGGCCACGATGGCCGCTGCGCGAAGCCCTGTAGGACTAGCCGCCATTGCCCCTACAGCGCAGGTGCAAGAATCGCCCCAGCTGTTGCTAGCGCCTTGCCGATCCAGCCTGAACCTGTTCTTCGCTGCGGCCAGCCGGGTGGAGGGGCCAGCGCAGCCTCCACAGCCACGACCCCAGCTCCAGCCCCAGCTCCAGCCCCAGCTCCGGCGGCGAGCCCCTTGCCCCAAAGCGTTCGCCATGCCGCCGCTGGCTTGCTGGGCAGCGCCCTGGTCGGTGGCGCCCTCTGCGGCGCAGCAGCAGCTGGCCTCGCCCTGGACCCCAGCTTCCTGGCCCAAACCACGGCGGCCCCGGCTCCAGGATTCGCCGCACCGGCCGCATATCTCGCGGCGCCTGCCGCAGGCCTCGCTGCGCCGGCCGCAGGCTTAGGGGCCCCGGCCGCAGGCCGTGGGACCCCGGCGCCCGCCCTGCTGCCGGCGGCCACCAGGCCGGCGGTCCAAAGCTCTGAAACCCTGGCGCAATCGATCGAGCGGCGTCGGGTCTTCCCCTTCCGGCCCAGTTGCGAAGGCAACACCCAGGAGCTGGTGGCCTGCCTGTGGCAACGGCGCGACCAGCTCGATGGGCGCCTGCTGGAGCTGCTTGGGGGTAGCCAGGAGCTGGAGGGCTGGCGCAGCGCTCGCCATGCGGTCTGTCGACGCCCGGCCGAACGGGGCCTGGGCGGCAGCATTGGGCCGATCCTCTGGTTCAGCTGCGAGAACGCCCTCAATACATCCCTGCTGCAACAGCTCACCCCTCGCTTGGGCCCCTGAAGCCAACCTGCCGCAGCTCACAGCGCAGCACGGCCAGAGCCTCCTCGGGCAGTCCCAGAAACCGATCCAACCAGCCCTCCCCCGTTGGCGGCACCGTGGCGACGCCCACCAGTAGCCCCCGCCCGTCGCCATCAAGCGGCTGGCCGCTGGCGCTGTGGCGTTGCCCTTGCACCGCGCCTGTGCCCAGGTCGGTTTGCACAATCAAATCCGGCGCCTGGTAGATACCAGCCAAGGCGAAGCGAAACCGGGCCAGAAACGCCAGTTCGACTGCCCCGCTGGCCGGCTGCCAGCGCCCGGCCAGGCGCTGCGGCAGCAGGCTGATGCTGAGCCCTGGCGGCAGCGGCAACCCCCCCACCCGGGTGGTGCGCCAGTTGAGGGGCGGAATGGCTAGGCCGGCCGGCTCGAACAGCAACGGCTGCCAACCGGTTGGATCGAGCTCCCCCCCCAGGCCGCTGCCGCCGCCGCCCGAGGCGTTGTAGCGGAAGCGGGGGTAACGACCGATCGCCAGGGTGCAGCCGGCCGCCGTGGTCAGGTGCAGGGTGGCCATCGGGGTGCTGCGGGAGCCGTGATTCAACCGCAGGCCTGCCGGCCCGGGCGATGCCCTGCCCGTGGACAGTCCCCCCGTGCGATGGAATGGGTCTGCCCACTACCAGCCCAGCCATGGATGCCGCCACCCTGCGGGCCCTGTTCAGCAAGCCCTACGGCAGCCCCGCCCCCAGCGAGGAGCAGTGGCGGGCTCTCTATGCCCCAGATGTGCACTTTCAGGACCCAACCCAGGAACACCACGGCATCGACGCCTACCTCGCCGCCCAGCAGGGCCTGCTCAAGCGCTGCGACGACATCTACCTCAAACCCGCTGCCCTAGCGATCGAAGCGAATAGCGCCTTTATCGAATGGGAGATGGGCCTCAAAATCAAGGGGATCGAGTTCATCTACCCCGGTTGCAGCCGCCTGCTGCTCAACGACGACGGCAAAATCACCGACCACCGCGACTACTTCGACTTCGTGGGCCCCACCTTTGGGCCGGTGCCGGTATTGGGTGGCTTCGTGCGCTGGCTGTATGGGCGGTTTGTGTGATGCGGGCCTGGAGCGCCGCGCTCTGGCCAGGGGCAGGTGTTGGGACGGAGCTCCGTCTATAATCACGTCGATGGGAGGTCCTGCTTGGTTATTGGAAAATGGATACCTAAGTGAGCTTGGCAGACGATCAATGCGAGCTGGGATGATTATGGTTGTCGGTCTTTCGGTTCGTCAGTCGGCTGCTCGGGCGCCAGTGCCGGGCAGTTCAGTTTCCAGGTTGCATTGCTAGGCAGGCTGTTTTTTGGTAGTCGAACGGCTATCAAAGTAAAGGTTGGCCTTTTGGTGAGCTGATTGATCGGCGCTGTCCCGTTCTTCAATTCCTGCATCAGGTGTTTAAGTTCAGCATTTGTCTTGACCGAATAACCCTTGCCGCCAAACCCTTCCGCCAGCTTCACGTAATCCCAGATGTGGCCCTGCGGCACGTCGGCCAGCGCGGCAAAGGGCGGTGCATTTTCGGGGCAAAAAGCATTTGGGTCGATCAGCCATTGCTCGACGGCGTAAACACGATTGTCCATCACGAAGATGATTGCGTCCTGAGCGAGCTGCGCCACCGTGCCAAGGGCGTTCAATGTTTCAGCGAAGGCCGCATCGCCGGTAATCGCCACAGTGCGCCGTGGCCGCCCAGCGATGTGATTTGCCAGCGTCACCCCGGGAATCGCCCCGACGCCGTAGCCAATCGCCGCCCAAGCGAGCTGCGCGATATAGCCGCTTTCAGCGCATTTCAGGCCAATATTGGACAGGAATGAGAATCCAGAGTCGGCAATGATCTGAGTCTTCTGCTCCCGTCCTTCCATGAAGCCATAACTGAATATGGATTTGAAGCTATCATAGGTGATCGGATCGGCATCGATATACTCCGATACGGGCGGGATTTGCGAAGCCAAACCCTCGAGGCACGGAAACGGTGCGCCCGGTAGTTTTTTGCCGGGCAATTCCGCTAGCGCAGCGAGCAGCGCGTCCAGCAAGGCTTCGAGGCCGACATCGCCCCAATAGGCCAGTTGCCGACCGACCAGAACCGCACCATTCCTCGCCTGAATATGGTCAGGCCCGGGCAGCTTGGTGGCCGGTGGCTTGTAGTCTGGCGTCACGACGCCGAGATAGTTGAAGTCGGTGTCACGAACGCCGAGTGTGAGGATGCAATCAGCTGACTCCATGAGCCTCTGCAGATTAGTTTGCGAACTCATGCCGAAATAGACTCCGGCAAAACTGACATCAGTCCGCAGTTCACAAAGGACGCTCTTGCCAAGCGGGCTCGTCGCATAGGGAGCTTGAATCGCCTTCAACAGTTGTGCAAACTTCTCCTGCAGACCGTAGCGTGCAAGCTCCGATCCGCCCACAACGACGGCCCGCTTGGCCGAGCTGAGATGGGCCATCACCGCCGCGCAAGCCTCCCTGAGCGACGCGGGCGAGGCGGGGATCTGACTGGCACGGAGCTCAGACTTTGGCAGCGACGCACACGCCATGTGTGCCGTCTGGGAGGCGAGCTCGATATAGACCGGCCGCCTGGTTGTCAGGCAGGTCTGCAAGGCGGCATCGATCAGGCCCGGTGCGGTGGCCGGATTGTCTATCTTCACCGCGATTTCGGTGATCTCGCTAAAGATGCGATGATCGGTGTGGGAGCCATTAACCATGTGGTGGTAGAGAACACCCTGGTCGCGCTGGGAGTTGAACTGGGCAACGGATGGACTTCCATTGATCACCACCAGCGGCACCTGCTCGACATAGGCGCCCGCAACCGCCTGGGCCGCATTGATCCCGCCGACACCGTAGGTGAACGCCACACATCCGACCGTCTGGTTCGTCGCCCGTCCATAGCCGTCCGCCGCATAGGTCCCGCACATCTCATTGTTCGGATTGACGCGGATCAGACCGGCATTGATCCGCGGATCGTCGAGGCTCGCCGCCCATTCGGCGAGATAGTCACCCGGGATACAGAAGACATGGCTGACGCCGATTTGTTTCAACCTCTTATTGAGATAGCTGGCGACAGTTTCGCCATTGGAAACTGTTGCTTGCGTAAGATACTCGCGCTCGAAGTTCCCTGTTTGAAGATGTTTCAGCATGGCTCTGAATTCCCATAGGCCCCTATGCAAGCAGGGCTGATTCAAATTATGTCACAGCGGCAGCGGATACCCCTATGGCTCGGCATACATCGGCAACGGTTTGTCCTTGGTTGAGCAACTGCTCGGCACTGCGCAGCTTGCGGATGATCCGCTCAGGGTTGTGGCGTTTGCGTTTCCGTCCATTCATGGGAATGAGACTAGATCTTTTCGTTGATGCCGTCTTCATCAGAGGTTCCCTAGGCCTGGCCAGCCTGCTCTGTTCACTCCCTTGACCCAACCCGCCCACGCCAAAGACCCCGGACCAGCGAGCTCAGGGCATTGGCGGCTCGGGCCGTGAGCAATCCGGACAGGGCCGCCACCAGCACCGTGGCCATACTCGTGAGCTGCGCGCCCTCCGGTCCGCCGACGCCCAGCACCATCGCCATGGCGGTGAACGGCAGGCGATAACCGCCAGCGATGCCCGCGGCGGCTCCGGCAGCACCGGCCAGGTCTGCCGCGATCCCGAAGGGGGCCGCGAACACCCGGCCGCTGAGGTCACCGATCGCCAGAAACGGCACGAACACCCCGCCGCAGCCCCCCGCCAGCACCGCCGCCGTGGTGGCGGCCGCCCGCAGCAGGGCCAGGGCCAGCAGGCGTAGCGGTGCGGGACTGTGGGTTTCGGCCCAGACGATCGCCGCGCCCCCCGGCCCGAAAGCCGCCGCCGGGGTGGCCAGGATCCCGATCAGCAACGCCAGGACCAGCAGCGCCGCGCCGCCGATCAGCAGGCGCGTCAGCGGTCGGTCGCGCCAGCCCCGGGCCCAGTAGATCGCCTCACCGGTGAGGGCCGTGAGGGCGCCGGCCACCACGCCAATGCACAGGGTGGCCTCCACCGCGGAAAGGAAACCGGCGGGGGGAAGCCGGGGCACCACCAGCCGGATCAGATTGAGCTGAAACGCGGCATTCACCGCCCAGCCGCTGAGGCCTCCCGCCAGCATCGCGGCGGCCCGCGGCCAGCTCAGCGGAATCTGGCGGCGCGCCGCCAGCTCGGCCATGAAGAAGCTGCCCACCAGCGGGATGCCGATCAGGGCCGACACGCTCGCCGCGCCGCCCCCGATCGCCAGGGGCCGGGCCAAGCTCCGCAGCGCCGGCACCGCGCTGCCCAGCCAGCTGCCCATGGCCACGCCGATGTGGGCCGCCGGCGATTCCGTGCCCATCGGCGCCCCCAGCCCTACGGTGGCCAGGATCGCCAATGCCCGCAGGGGCGCCAGGTTCCATGGGAACCGCTCCTCCACCCCCGACGCATTGACCACATCGCCCGTCAGATCGGCGCGGGCGATGTCGTGGGGGAACGAGTACCAGGCCGCCAGCGAGCCGGGAGCCAAGCCAGGTCGGGGCGTCTGGCGGGGTGCGATCGTCTGCACCGAATGGCCCCGGCCCAGGCCGAACAGGATCAGCACCGCCAGGCCCACGCCAAGCAGGGGGAGCAGCCGCAGCGCCGCCGGACCCAGGCCGGAGGCGGCGGCCAGCGACAGCTTGATCAGCTCGGTGAGCGCCACCGCCGCCAAGGAGCCGATCAGGCCCCCCAGCAACCCCGCCACCGCCCAGGCAGCGATCGCGCCGATCCGAGAACGCCCCTGTTCCATCTCATGCTCCATGAGGTTAGCCGCGCTCCGGCGCCGCTTGCGGCGCCGAGGCTTCCGGAGTTGGAATGGTGCTGGCGCTGCCATCGCGCAGGGAGGCATAGGTGGGAGAGAGGATCTCAATGCCGTTGGCAGCGCATTGATCCTGGATATTTTGATGCAGCTCCGAATAAATCAGCACCATTAGATTAGGATTGGCTGTGTAGGCATTCACTTGATAGCTGATCGCATCATTGCCCAGGTTGGTTTGCAACACAAACGCCGGCGGCTCCCGGAGAATGTGCTCGCTGGCCAGGGCTGCAGCGATCAGGGTGGCGTGGGCCTGGCGCCAGGGTACCTCATATCCCAGGGTAATCGTGGTTTGCAGGATCAGGGCGCGGCTTAAATCCCGGGCGGAGAGATTGTAATTCACCACCTTGTTGCTCAACAGGGCTGAATTGGGGATGGTGATGATCTGGTTGGCGGGAGTGCAGATGCGCACCGCCAAAAAGTTTTTCTCGATGATGTCTCCGATCACATCATCCACACGGATATGATCGCCGATCCGGAAGGCGCGGGTGTAGATCAGGATGATGCCACCGATCACATTGGAGATCGCCGATGTGGAGCCGAGTGAGAGCAGCAGGCCGAGAAAAACAGACATACCCTGAAACGCCGGCGAGCTGAACCCCGGCAGAAAGGGAAAGGCCAGCACCGCCGCCAGGGCGATCACCAGCGCCATCAGCAGATTAAATGTAGGCTTACCCCATTCGGCATAAAAGCCTGGAATCACCAGGCTGCCCCGGTCCACCGCCATGAAGAAAGGCCGGAGAGCGCGCAGCAAGGAGAAGGCCAGAGAGAGGATGATGGCAACGATGAACAGATTCGGCAGATAGTTGCCGATCGCCGTGAGCACCAGTTCCAGAGATCCGTAGAAATAATCGAGGATGTCCTCACCAACAGCCCGGGTCCAGGGATAGAGGCGCAGAATGAAGGCGGCGAGATAAAAGAAGCCGAGCAACAGCAACAGTAGCCGCAGCAGCGTCAGCGCCTGCAGCCAGACCTGGGCAATCGCGTGGGCGGAGACGATCTCCACCTGATTGAGCCGAATCGCCGGCACGCGCCTGGCGATCAAGCGCGCCAGCAGCGGAAACAGGCGGCCCGAAAGCTGGATCACCACAAAACAGAAAGCCAGAAAGCCAACGCTGGCGATCAGCGCGTAAAGGCTGTGCCGCAGCAACTGTCCGGGTTTACGGTCCTGGCGGTATTGGCGCAGGGCCGCCTTGATCTGTTGCAGGGATTGCTCGGCCAACTCCTTGGCCGTCAGGCGGCTGGCCTGGGCATCGCGTTCATTGATGGTGAGCAGCACGTCCGGGCCGGCGCTGAGATACCAGAAATCGTCATCCAGCCGTTGCTGAAAGGTGAGTGAATCGATCGAACGGGCATCGTCCTGGGCGAAGCGCTTCAGCCGGCGGCTGATCGTCTCCGCCCGCTCCTGCAGCGAAAAACCGGCGATCCCCCGCCGCAGGGTCAACACCTCCCGGCCATCGAGCAGGATCGGCACGCCATCGATCGGAGGCTTGGCCTGGGGCTGATAGACCAGCGGCTCCTGCGGGACTGGCGCCTGGAGCTGGACCTGCGCCAGGGCCGGCGTCTGGACAAAGCCGTGCAGGAGAGCGCTGAGCGTCAGCACAACAACGGCAACAATGGCGGCCAGGGTTAGGCGGGCTTGCGTGGCGGCTGGATGGGGCACGCGCTGGCTAGGCTCAACCATCGCCACGGATGGCGGCAGCCATCGCCGGGCTGCCCGGGAGCCCCGATCCAGGCTTTGCACTTTCGCAAGCCCTGGCTTTCGGCTTGGGCGGCCAGACGCTGATTGGCCAGCCGACCATGGTTATCATGACGGGACTAAAGCTACGTTCAAGACAGTACTGAACCCCTTGACCAACGCTGATCAGGCAGGTCCGGCAAGGCAACACTTTGATGCAAAGGGAAAGCTTCCCTAGACTTATACGATCGAATTGCAGATGGCGCTGCGCCGTAGCCTGCCATTCGAGCATCAACGTGACTTCGAAGCAGCCCAGCACGGTTTCTTAGCTGCAGCAGACTACAAGCAGATCATGGCGGAAGCCGGCTATGGGGCTTGGGCTATGGGCAGCTACGCATTTCGGCTGCGAGGTTTCGATCTCGCCAACATGACCATCAGCAAGGGCCAGACAGGTTGGATCCTGTTTGACGTTCTCACCTGCAAGGGTCCGCAAGGGGGGCGCTCGATGTTGTCAATCAGCAGCTCGGCCAGAGGCCGGTTGTGGCGGTCGTGTATTGCCACACTCATGCCGATCACTTCGGCGCTGTCCCTGGTGTTGTGTCAGAAGAAGATGCAACGAGTGGCCAGGTGCAGATTCTTGGCCCTGTTGAGTTCATGGAGCCCGCGATCGCAGCGAATGTCTAGACTGGTACTGCCATGATCAGACGTGCCTTCTAGCAATACGGCCTGCTGCTGCTACGCAGTCCCTAAGGTCATGCTGATCAGTCCATCGGTAAGAACACGGCTGCCGCCTGGGACGACGATCTCCACTGGCATAGCCAGGACCGCAGGCAATTGCGGCGCATCAACCAGCTGATCCAGGCTTGCTTGCGCCATCCTTGCGATGGCATCGCCAAACCCGAGCCTCTGCGGCAAAACCTGGCCGGCTGCTAGTCGCGCCGCATCGACTACGTCATCGATGACTGATTCCTAGGTGCGACGCCCAGGAGACCCCTTTGCGCTTGGCGTGTACTCCACCACACCAAGCCCCGCAGCAGCTGGCGCCCGGGCAACCGCCCTAGGCAGTGCGAGCTTGTATGAATGCCGCCGAGATCTTGGGGCGGGCCATGGCGCTGGCTCCGGGCCTTGACCACGAGGGTCAGCTGCGCTCAAGCGAGCGGCGCGTCAAGGAATGGCGAACAGTCCGAGCAGAGCGGCTGTGCTGGAGACACCAGCCGCCGCTCCAGCTCTGGCCCCAACACGCGTCTATGGCTCATCAAACCACCAATCGAAGGGAAGCGATCCAACCCGATGCGGTGGAGTTCGATTTCGCGGCCGAGCTCCTTGCCAAAATCCAGTTGCTGCAGGGGTTTTCAGCGATGGGGGCAGGGGGACTTGAACCCCCACAGTCTTGCGACCTGCGGATTTTAAGTCCGCTGCGTCTACCATTCCGCCATGCCCCCAGCTGGCCGCTGGACCCCCATCCACCTTAGAGCTGCACAGGGCCAAGACCGCCAACAGCCGGGGCGAGAGCTGAGCGGCCGGAGCCCGAGGCCTTCCCCCGCAAGTTCAGGAACCCAGTAAAGCCGTGCACTCCAGCCTCTCTTGGCTGGCATCACGCCATTGGTGCCGCAGGCGGATGGCTTCGGCCAGATACTCGGCATCTTCGGCAACGCCGCAGAAGCGGCCCGATCCCCAGGTGTGCAGCCAGGGCAAGCCGAGGAAGTAAAGGCCAGCGCTGGGGCTGATGCCCCGTTCATGGGCCGGAGCTCCGCGACCATCGAACACCGGTACATCGATCCAGCTGAAGTCGCTGCCGTAGCCGGTGCACCAAATCACCGCCGCCAGCGGTTCGTTGGCTAGATCGAGGCGGGTGGGGTGGCCCGCGGGCGGTTCCCAGCAGGGGCAATAGCCGGGTTCTGCAGGGGCATCGATGCCTTCGCGGGCAATCCAGGCGTCGATGCTGGTGCGGATGCGGCTGTAGACGGCATCGGCTTGGTCCAGATTGGCGGCCAGATCGGCTGAGAACTCGATCTGATCAGGGCCCAACTCCACCAGGCGACCATGCAACACCATGCCTTCGAGGGCCCGCTGGCGGAGGTCGATCTCCCGACCACCATCGCGGCCGGTGAGGTAGTGGTTGGTTTTGCCGCGTACAGCCCTGGGGTCGGCGTGCTCGCTGATCGGCATGGCGTAATAGCCCATGCGATCCAACCAATCGACCACGTCCTTACCGCGATAACGGCGCGGCGAGCGGGGGGCCGATCCCACGCTCAGGTGTACGCGGCGACCAGCTAAGTGGAGGTCTTCGGCGATCTGGGCCCCGGATTGACCACTGCCCACCACCAGCACCGGCCCCGGCGGCAGTTGGGCGGGGTTGCGGTACTGGCGCGCATCGAGTTGCAATACGGAAGCCGGAAGACGTTCGGCCTGGGGATGGCGCTTGGGCCGGTGATAGCCGCCGGTGGCGATCACCACCTGGTCGGCATCGATTTCGCCTTCGGTGGTGCTGAGGCGGTAGCCGCTGCCGTGGCGGCCCAGGCGGCTAACGCTCACCCCCTCGCGGACATCGGGTTGCAACTGGGAAGCGAAGCGGCGCAGATAATCCACGATCTCGGCGCGACCCATGAACCCCTCAGGATCGGCGCCGTCGTAGGGAAAATCCGGCAGGCGACATTGCCAGTTAGGGGTGACCAGGCAGAAGGAATCCCAGCGCTGCTGCTCCCAGGCATGGCCAATCCGCTGTTGCTCCAGCAGCAAGGGGCGAATCCCCCGCCGTTGCAGACAGGCGGTGATGGCTAAGCCCGCCTGGCCGGCACCGACGACAACCACGGGATGGGGGCTGCGCCGCGAAGGGATCGGCAGGGGAGGGCGAGGGTTTGGGCTGGTCTCGGAACCGAGGGACACGGGTCGGCACCGATTTGGCGAAGACCTCAACCTTGATGGCTGCTTGCAGATGCTTGCGTAACAACAAACACCATTTCCCCAGCCGGCAGGCGACACCACGGCTTCCGGCTATTCGGTAACAATGGCGACGCTGAGCATAACTTCGCCCATGCAACGGTTGCCCTTGAAATCCGTTGCAAGGCCCCAGTCCCATGCCCGAAGTCAACCGTCCCGCTAATCAGCCGGGCGATTTTCTTGTCGACTACGAGCAGAAGGTTTTTCCTGATGTGAAAGCAGATCCAGGTGAGAAAGCCCTGGTTACATTTCACACCGTGGCCTTTGAAGGTTCGATCGGATTGGTCAACCTTCTGCAGGCCAGTCGCCTGATCAATAAGGGTTTTGAAACCTCGATTCTTCTCTACGGCCCCGGTGTGACCCTGGGCGTTCAGCGCGGGTTCCCCAAGCTTGGCGATGCGGCCTTCGATGGCCATCTCAATTTCAACGCCCGCCTGCAGAAATTCATGGATCAAGGCGGCAAGGTTTACGCCTGCCGCTTTGCGCTCCAGGCCCTCTACGGCCATGGCGAAGGGGCTTTGATTCCCGGCATCACGCCGGTCAATCCGCTCGATGTGCTCGACATCATCCTACTGCACCGTAAGGAAGGTGCCTTTATTCTCGACACCTGGACGCTCTGATACCAGGACCCCCTGATCTCCAGCTGATTCGCACCCTGCCCGGTGGTTTGTTTGTACTCTGGTCTGCTCGGACCCTGGTCTGCATGAACCCTGGTATGTCTGCCCCCTGGGCGAGGTGGTCCCTTGTATTACTCCCCCATCGCTGCCATCAATGGCCGATCCCCTGATTGTTGCTGCTGCCCAGATTCGCCCTGTGCTGTGTTCCCTGCAGGGATCGATCGAGAGGGTGCTGGCAGCTATGGCAGAAGCGGCCAGTTCCGGGGTTCAACTGATCGTTTTTCCGGAAACGTTTCTGCCCTACTACCCCTATTTCTCGTTCGTTGAGCCGGCCGTGCTGATGGGCCCCTCCCATCTGAAGCTCTACGAGCAGGCGATGACGGTGCCAGGACCTGAGCTCAGCAAGATTGCCGCCGCCGCCCGCCAACACCGGCTGCATGTGCTGTTGGGGATCAACGAACGCGATGGCGGCAGCCTTTACAACACCCAATTGCTGCTCGATGCCCAGGGGGAGGTGGTGTTGAAGCGGCGCAAGATCACCCCCACTTATCACGAACGCATGGTTTGGGGTCAGGGCGATGGGGCCGGCCTCAAGGTGGTGCCCACCGCCCTGGGTCGGATTGGTGCCCTGGCCTGTTGGGAGCACTACAACCCCCTGGCCCGCTTCGCCTTGATGAGCCAGGCCGAAGAGATTCATTGCGCCCAGTTTCCGGGATCGCTGGTGGGGCCGATCTTTAGTGAACAAACCGCGGTAACGCTGCGGCACCATGCCTTGGAGGCCGGCTGTTTTGTGTTGAGTTCCACCGCCTGGCTGGATCCTGCCGATTACGCCGCCATCACTCCGGATGTAGGGCTGCACAAGGCTTTTCAGGGGGGGTGCCACACGGCGGTGATCAGCCCGGAAGGACGATATCTAGCGGGGCCATTAGCGGAAGGGGAGGGATTGGCGATTGCCGAACTCGACCGCGCCCTGATTACCAAACGCAAGCGAATGATGGACAGCATTGGCCACTACAGCCGCCCCGACATTCTCGGATTGCGGCTCAATGCCGCCCCTGCCAGCCAAGTGGAGCTGATCGGGGCATTCGAGCCGCCGCCGGGGTTGGCTGGCGCTTCAGGTTCAGCGGCTGCTGGCGCAGCCCTGGCAGAGCATCGGCCCGCCGGTTTGTCACCCTTGATGGCGGAGCTTCCCCATGGCTGAAGCCCCTTCCCTGGGCCATCTGGTTACGGCCCTGCAGGTGCAGGGTGTGGTGGATCCGGCGGTTCCCGGCAATGCCGGCCGTCGCGGCGGCGCGGGTCCGTCCGACCACCGGGCCCTCACGATTGATGGCGTCACGGTGATGGTGCCTGTGTACAACGCCGTCTCCCAGGCTTCGCCCTATCACCTCAGCCTGGAGCCAGATGGCGGCGTTGCTCTGCGATCAGATGGGGCCCTGCTATCGACCGGGGCCTTGGGATCAGACGCCACACCCCCCGTCTATGCCACCACAACCCCGCCGCAGCCCGCCTTCTACGGCCTGAGCACCGCCGATGGCATCCCCTACAAATCAATCGCCCTGCTGCACGCCCGCGATGTCTTAGCCACCACCTTGCTGCAAACCTGCATTCGCTTTCGCAACCGGGCTGAGGCCTGTCAGTTCTGCGCCATCGAGCAGTCGCTAGACGATGGCCGCACGTTGGTGCGCAAAACCCCCGAGCAGGTGGCGGAGGTGGCCGAGGCGGCCGTCAGGCTCGATGGCGTCAAGCAGCTGGTGCTGACCACGGGCACCCCCAACAGCGACGACCGCGGCGCCCGGCTGATGGCCGAAACCGCTGCCGCCGTCAAGGCCCGGGTGAACCTGCCGATCCAGGGCCAATGCGAACCGCCGGCGGATCCGCTTTGGTACGGGCGCATGAAGGCGGCGGGGATTGACAGCCTCGGCATGCACCTGGAGGTGGTGGAACCGGAGGTGCGCAAGCGCATCCTGCCGGGCAAATCGGAGCTGGGCCTGGAGCAGTATTTCGCGGCCTTTGCCGAGGCCGTGGCTGTGTTTGGCAGGGGGCAAGTGAGCACCTATTTGCTGGCCGGTTTGGGGGATAGCGCCGCCTCCTTGATTACCTGTAGCCAGCGCTTGATTGAGCTGGGGGTCTATCCCTTTGTGGTGCCGTTTGTGCCGATCGCTGGCACTCCCCTCGAAGCCCATGCAGCCCCTTCCACGGCGTTCATGGTGGAGGTTTACACGGCGGTGGCGGCATTGTTGCGGGCCTCAGACCTGAGCAGTGGAGCGATGGCCGCCGGCTGCGCCAAGTGCGGCGCCTGCTCCGCCCTTTCCTTGTTCGAGCAGCAGCTCTAGTGCCATGTGGTTCATTGATCCGGTGATTGATTCAGCCCTTGATTCGTCCCTTGATACGGCTCTTGGTTCGGCCTTTGATCCCACGAGCCCAGGTGGCGGCCGCAGTACCAGCTCGGCCCCTCGCGCCTTCACGCCCTCGGTGCGTTGGGGCATTGGGGTGGATGCCGAAGACTTTCACCTTTCACCCACCGCCAGTTCCGATCGCTTCTCCTTCCATTTGCTGCGCGATCCTTCACCCTTGATGGCGGATTACTGGGATCTTCGCAGTGCCATTTTCTGCGAAGAGCAAAACCTATTTGAGCAGCACGACCGCGATCAGCACGACCGCCACGCCTATCCCATTGCGGCGATCAGCCATGGCACGCTGCTCGCCGGCCGCGTGGTGGGGGTGGTGCGCATCCTGGAAACTACCCCCGGGCTCTGGTTTGGCGGGCGATTAGGCGTTCATGCCAACTTCCGCCGCTACAATCAAATCGGCAAGGGATTGATCTGGAAGGCTGTCACCACTGCCCACGGTTGGGGTTGCCAACGTTTTCAGGCCCATGTGCAGGTCCAGAATGTGCGTTTCTTTGAACGGCTGCACTGGCAATCGATCGAAGCGATCGAGATTCGTGGCGTTGGCCACCATTTGATGGAGGCCGATCTTGCCTATTACGAACCAGCCTATGGCCGCAGGCCAGCCCAGCTGGCGGCATGAGTAGCAGCGGCCCCGGGGTAAATCCAGGCCCAAGTTTCTTGAGCGATGAGGCTAGTTTGTCGATGGTCGATGATAATTTGTCGATGTCAGAGGATAAGTTGCCGATCCCAAGCGACAGCACCCTTTTCTTACCCCTGGTGGAGCGCCTCAGGCAGCTGGCAGGCCTGCAAGGCAAGCGCCATGTACAGGCCCCGGCGGCGGTGTTCCCCCACCAACCCTTTGCTGCCCTGGGCCCCGCCGCCGCCCTTGGCGATGATGCCGGCCTGGTGCCCGGCGTGGCGGGCCCGTTGCTGCTGGCCTGCGAGGGCATGCATCCAGCCCTGGTGGCGGAGGATCCCTGGTTTGCTGGCTGGAGCGCGGTGTTGGTGAACCTCAGCGACATTGCGGCGATGGGCGGGCGGCCATTGGCCCTGGTCAACAGCCTTTGGAGCCAGGGAGAGGGCCCCGAGCAGCCGCTGCTGGCGGGGATGCGCTTTGCCTGCGACAAGTTCGCGATCCCAATGGTGGGCGGCCACACCAATTTGCAGAGCCCCTACACAGCCCTCTCGGTGGCAGTGCTGGGAACGGCGCCGGGCCCCGTGCTCTCGGCCCGGGCGGCCAAAGCGGGCGATCTCTGTTGCCTGCTGGTGAACATCAACGGCCGATTCCATCGCCATTACCCCTTCTGGGATGCCGCCACCCACGCCCCCGCCGCCCAACTGCGCAGCCAGCTGGCGTTGCTGGTGGAGCTGGCCGCCAAAGGTTTTTGTCACGCAGCCAAGGATGTGAGCATGGGAGGCATCATCGGCACGGCGGTGATGTTTGCCGAAGCGGCCGGCTGCCGCCTGGAGCTCGATCTCGATGCCATCGTGCCACCGGTTGGCGTGGATCGGGAGGCCTGGCTGGGCTGTTTTCCTAGCTATGGCTATCTCCTGGCCGTTGATTCCGCCCAGCTGGCGCCGTTGCAGGCCGCCGTGGCCCCCGATCTGGACCTGCGTTGTGAGCCGATTGGTCGCTTTGCTGCGGGCGCCGCCAGCGTTCAGCTTGGCTGCGCCGCTGGGAGTGCCGAGCTATGGCAGGGGGGTGAGCTGCTGACAGGCTTCTGAATGGGTTCGCTGCAGGCTGGAAACCTTCAGTGCTCAGCGGCGACTGCTCCCGGTGTTCGGAGGGCACTCGCCAGCATCGTCGTTGGCGCCGTCGCGGCTAGTAGTCGCGATTCTTACCGCGTGATGGCAGCCTGGACGCCAACATGGCAAGCGCTGCAGGAGCTCGTCCATGCCCGAAGTGCGTCTCAGCTTGGAGTGGCCCGACGGCCGCCGCAGCGAGCTCTATTCGCCCTCCACCGTGATCCTCGATTTTCTTCAACCTGGCCAAACTTTGTCCGTAGCCGAACTCACCAGCAAGGGGATGACAGCTCTGGAGCAGGCCTCGGAGCGGGTGCGAGCCCGCTATGGCTTTGCCTGCACAAGAACCGACGAGGAACGAGTGCGCCTTCAGCAAGCAGCTGATTCCTATGCTGCCGATCAGTTGGTGCGTATCGCGGCCGGCTGATTCGACTAGCACGAGCTAAGCAGCTTGGGCTATTGCAGGCCTGAGTGAACCCTCAGCCCGCCCAGATCTGCTCCAGATCTAGCGTCACCCCAGGGAAGTGGGGATCGGCATCGAGAACGGTGGCCGCGTCGAGCCGCCGTGGCTGGGCCGGGGGATCGGCCAGCGGTTCCCAGATTTCCACCGCCCGCTCCGCCGGGATTAATAGCCAGCCGAGCCGGGCGCCATTGCGCTGGTAGGCGGCCATTTTCTGGCGCAGGGCGCTGAGGCCGCGGGGGCCCTCAACTCCTTCGGAGAAGCCTGCGGCAGCGCTGGGACTCGCCAGCTCGATGACGAGATCGGGGCAGAGGGGAGCGAAACTGCGGCGTTGCTAGGCCGTGAGGGCCTGCCAGCGATCGAGGGCCACCAGCGAAGCATCTGGGCTGAGCACGGAGTTGTCGGGTAGGCGGAAGCCGGTGGAGCTGTCGAACGCCTTCCACCGGCCATTGCCGCGGGCCCAGGTTTTGATCTGAAAAATGAGTTCGCCGTTGCGGGCGCCCGTTTCGCTGCCGGTGGGGGTCATGCAGATCAGGGAACCATCGGCGGCCAGCTCCAGCACTGCCTCGGGATTGGCCTAGCACAGCTGGGCAAATTGCTCGGGGGTGAAGCGCAGGCCAGCGCAGAGTGAAACAGGCAGGTTGAGCGACAGCAGCCCGGCGCCCGATTCCCGGACGGACGGGATCTGCAGGGGGCGGGGCGGAGCGAGCATGGGCCCGGCGAAGGTGCAGGGTTTCAGCCTAAGGGCGGTACCGCTAGGGCGGCTGCTGCCCGATCCATGCGATCGCGGCGGGCGGCGTTGGATTGGAGGGCAACCTGCGGCTGATCGCCCAGGAGGGTGTGAATGCAACACGCCGATGGCAGAAAACGAGTTTGCGTTCGACAACTGCTTGTTCTGCGCTTGGTTCCTCACCAACTAAGCCTCGCCCCACAGCGATGCCGTGGCCGGACTGCTCCTGGGGCTAGCAGCCGAAAAATCCAAGCCCAGGCCAGGGCGGACGACACCATGATGACGAGACCGTAGGGGCGACGCTTTGGCAACGCCGCTGGCAGAGTGGTTAGTGGCGCCGCAAGGAATCCCATAGGTGCCTCCACTGCCTGGGTGCCTCGAATGTTGAGCTGGCAATTCCAACCCGACGAAGCCTTCGCCGCGATCCTGGACAGTTCCCTGAGCATCTGCATCGACCAACTAAGTGATCAGCTAGGCGATCAGCTGGGTGATTTCCTGGACGACGAGCTGGACGATCAACTGGACGACGAGCTAGCGGGAACGATCGCCGAGGCCAATGATGGCTGCCTGGTCGGAACTCGAATCTGGGAACTGTTTGATCCCAGCCAACTTCTGGGCGAACTGCAGAAATTGCTAGCGGCCCATCGATCAGCAAAACTATACATGCCAACTGATTATCATTTCCTCATTCTGCACGAAGTTTTGCAGCTGCAGATTGGCTTCCATAATGATCGGGTCTCTAGCGGAGGTCAACCGCTTGAGTTCGGCAGTGTGCTGCTTGGCCATGTGGACTTTGAGTTTGTGGCTGACTATTATTTCTGGGATGAAGATTTTCTTCTTAGTGAAGTCGTCATGGCCGGTTTGTCCGAGGAAAAAAAGGCGCTATTGGGCTTCAATCAAGAAACATTTGGTCTGGCGCAGGGGCTTAAGCCCCACCCACAGGAACTGGAGCTCAAAGAGATAGCCGCAGAAACCGATTCACCACAAAACCGCTACAAACAAGGAGAATGCTATCCCTATGACGAAGAGAACCAGGAGTAAGCAAGAAGAAACAGCCATCGGCTGCTACCTGGAGGCTTGGGTCGTGGGATAGCTAGGATATTTTGCAAAGATAGCGTGTCGGCCTGAAGTAACGGCCTGACGCGAAGGTCTGAATCCAGTACTCCGATCCAGCACCTCGATCGATTACCTGCAGCTCATGCCAGAATCCAGAGGCTAAATCCAGAGACCAAGCCAACATCTGACTCCATTGCCTGACTGAATGACCCAGCTCTTCCTCTCCCACAGCTCAACGGACGATCCGTTCGTGCGCGACCTCCGCGCCGCCCTCGCCGACCACGGCCAGGAAGGCTGGATCGATTCGCGCCATTTGCGCGGCGGCGATCCGCTTTGGCCTGAGATTGAGCAGGCGATCGAAGCCGCGACGGCCTTTGCGGTGGTGGTGAGCTCGGCTGCGTTGCAGTCGAAGTGGGTGGGCAAGGAGCTGCGCCACGCGCTCAAGCTTCGCGAGCAGCGCGGCAAGGACCAGTTCCCCGTCTTCGCGCTGGCGCTCAATGGCACCAGGCTCGGGGTGCTGGAGGAATTCTTCGGCGAGGAGCCGCTCTACATCCCGCTCAGCAGCGGCGCCGGCGGCATTGAGGCGGCGATCGATCCAATCCTCGTGGCCCTGGGTAAGCGTGATCCCGCTGACGTGCCCGCCTTGCCGCAGCCGCAGGCCGAGCCGCTGGAGGAGCTCGTGCTCGAACTCACCGACCTCCAATTCCAGGAGCGCGATGGCGTGCGCCGCGCCACGGCCCGGGCCCGGCTGATCTACGAAGCCGCCACGCCAGGCCAGCCAAAGGTCTACAGCGCCCAGAGCTGGCGGCTGATCGCGCCCACCGGACCGATCGAAGCGGGCGACCTGCGCTGGTACCTGGAGCAGTACGCCATCTGGCCGAGCCCCTATTTCAAAAGCCGGGCGCTGCATGTGGAGGAGAAGCTCGTGCAGTGGGGCCAGCTCCTACACGCCGCGGCGCTGCCCTTGGCCCACACCGCGAACGTGATGCACGCCTGGGCGAGGGTCGGCGACCAGGCCGGGCGCCGTTTCTCCGTGCAGGTGGATGCGTCGCTCGAAGCCGGGGCGCTCGTAGCTGGTGCGCTTGATGCCGGCACAGCCGAGCCAGGTGGTCCCGAGACCGATGCGCCCCAGGCCGAAGCGGCCATCTCCCGCGAAGCCGCCATCTCCCGCGAGGCCGCCACCCTCCTGCTCGGCCTGCCGTGGGAACTGCTGCACGACGGCAGCAGCTACCTCTTCCAGGGCGCCAAACCGACGCGGGTCCGGCGGCGCCTACCTGGCACCGAGGGCTTCGGCGTGGCCGTTGTTGCCCCGCCGATCCGCATCCTGCTGATCACGGCGCGGCCCGACGACGACGCCTGCGGCTACATCGACCACCGCTCCAGTGCGCTGCCGCTGGTGGAAGCAACGGAGGCGCTACCGGGCCTGGTGAAGCTCCACCTGCTCAGCCCGCCGACGCTGCCCGCCCTGCGGGCCGAACTGGAGCGCGCCCGCGTCCAGAAGAGGCCGTATCACGTGGTGCACTTCGACGGCCACGGCGTGTATGACCCAAGCGTGGGCCTCGGCGGGCTCTGCTTCGAGCGCCCCGAAGACAGCGGCAAGCTGGAGCAGCGGGGGCATGTGACTGTTTTCAGCGACGAGCTCGGCCCGCTGCTGCGCGACCACCGCATCCCGCTGGTCTGCCTCGATGCCTGCCAGAGCGCCCAGGCTGGCCAGGCCTCCGAGAGTGTGGCCTCGGCCCTGCTCAAGGTGGGCGTGGCCTCGGTGGTGGCCATGAGCCACAGCCTGCTGGTGGAAACCTCGCGCCGTTTTGTCGAGGCTTTTTACGGCGCCCTCGCCCAGGGCAAACGGGTGGGCGACGCCATGCTCGCCGGCCAGCGCCAACTCAAGGACGACACCTGCCGCGGCCGCATCTTCGGCGCCGGTGAACTGCGCCTCGACGATTGGTTTGTGCCGGTGCTGTACCAGGAAAAGGACGACCCGCAGCTATTCAAATCCACCCCCACGAAGCAAACCCTGGCCGATTTTCAAGATGCCCTGGCGGCCCGTCTCGGAGCGCTGCCGCCCATACCTGAAACCGGCTTCATTGGCCGCAGCCGCGAGCTCTTGGCGCTGCAGCGGTTGCTGCGCCAAGAGCGCTACGCCGTGCTGCGCGGCCAGGGCGGCGAGGGCAAAACGGCGTTGGCCGCAGAGCTGGCCCGCTGGCTGGTGCGCTCCCAGCAGATCACCCGCGTCGCCTTTGTGTCTGTGGAAACCCATAGCCACCCCGCCGCCGTGCTCGATGCGATCGGCCGCCAGTTGCTGGGGCCGGCTTACTCCGTGGCCACCTACGACAACCTCGAAAAAGCCACCCTGCCCGTGGAGCGGGCGCTGGTGGAGCAGACCACTTTGCTGGTGGTGGACAACATGGAAAGCCTGCTGCTGCCGCCCTACATCGAATCCTCGCCAGCGCTCAGCGAGGAGGCCGGCCGGGAGCTGGCGGCGATTTTGCAGCTCTGCGCCCGGCTGAATGGCAAGGGCGATACGCGCCTGCTGTTCACCAGCCGCGAGGCGCTGCCGGCGCCGTTTGCGGCGGGGCACCAACTGCGAGACCTGCACCGGCTCGATCCCAACGACGCGGTGAAGCTGGTGGAGCGGGCGCTGAATGCCGACGGCGACGGTGGCGGTGGCGGCGCCAGCGATGCCGCCCGCGAGCAGATCGAGCAGCTGGTGGAGGCCGTGCACGGCCACGCCCGCAGCCTGGCCTTACTGGCGCCGGCCCTGCGCAGCCGTGGCGTGGAGGGCACCCGCAAAGCGCTCGTGCAGCTGATGGTGGAAATGGAGCAGAAGTTCCCCGGCAGCCGGGAGCAATCGCTTTTCGCCAG
This sequence comes from uncultured cyanobacterium, assembly GCA_903858015.1. Taxonomy (GTDB): domain Bacteria; phylum Cyanobacteriota; class Cyanobacteriia; order PCC-6307; family Cyanobiaceae; genus Cyanobium. Next base: position 6,360 of record CAIOGZ010000005.1, on the reverse strand, counting down.
CGTGGAGCTATCCCTGCGCCGCCTATCGCCTGAAAACCAGGAGCGGGCGCGGGTGCTTGGGGTGTTTCACGGCGGCGTCGATCTCGACGCATTGCGCCAAATGATGCAGTGGGAGGAGGCGGAGATGGCCGCGCTGGCGGGCGAGTTGATCGCCACGGGGCTGGCGACGCCAAACCCCTACAACCACCTCAGCCTCAATCCCGCCCTCTGCCCTTACTTGCGCGGGCGGCTGGAGGCCCCGGAGCGCGAAGCGCTGACGGCCCGCTGGGTGGAGGCGATGGGCGGATATGTCCGGTTCCTCAATCAGCAGGAGAACCAGAACGCCGAAGTGGCGGCGACGCTGACGGGGCTAGAGCTGCCGAATCTGTTTGCCCTGCTCGATCTTGTGCAGCGCCAAGAGGATGCGGAGGCGACGATTGCTCTGGCCACGTCGCTCTACAGCCTGCTGCAAAGCCTCGGCAAGCCGCGGCTGCTGGCGCGCCTGGGGCAGGTGCGCGATGCCGCAGCCAAGGAGCTGGAACGAACGCTGGGCGATAGCTGGAATCACGCCCGGTTCGGGGCGACTCGGACCCGCATCGACCAGCAGCTTGCCGGCGGGCAATTGCGCGAGGCGTTGGAGGGCGCCCAATCCTTGCTCCAGTGCATCCAGTCGGCTGGCTGCCAGGCCTATCCCGACGCCGATTACGACCTGGCGATGGCTTTCTGGCTTCTGGCCCGCGTGTTGAAGACGGTCGGCGGATCGGAACAGGCCCTGCCGCTGTTGATCGATGCCCGCCAGCGCTTCGAGGCCGTGGCCAAGGAGCGCCCCGGCCGAGGCGCAGAAGGCATGGCGTCCGCCTGCAGCACCGAACAAGGCGACTGTCTTCGAGCTCTGGGCCGGCTTGATGAAGCGGCGGCGGCCTTCGAAGAGGCCATCCAGCGCGACGAGCAACGCGGCGACGCCCGCAGTATTGCCGTGGGCAAAGCCCATCTTGGGACCGTCCGCCTGCAACAGCGCCGCTATCCGGAGGCCCTGGCGGCCTATGCCGAAGCTCGCCAGCGGTTCACCGCTTTGGACGAACCGGGCTCCGTCGCCGTGATCTGGCACCAGACCGGCACAGTGCATCAGGAGGTGGGCCAGACGCAAGCGGCGGAGGATGCCTATCGCCAATCGCTGGCGCTCCAGGTGCGGCTCGGCGATGTCGCCGGGCAGGCGAGCACGCTCAATCAACTAGGCAACTTGTATGGCGCTGTCCTCGATCGCCCAGAAGATGCCGCAGGCTTCTTCCGCCAAGCGGCAAACATGTATGCAGAAGGCCGCGACGCAGCCAACGAAGGCATCGCGAGGAGCAATCTCGCCAACATCCTGGGCAGGCTCCGCCGCCTGGACGAAGCACGGCAAGAAATCCTCCGGGCGATCGACTGCAAAGCGCAGTTCGGCCACGCAACCGAGGCTTGGAAGTCTTGGTCCATCCTCGCCCTCATCGAAACGGATGCCGGCAACACCGGCGCCGCCGCTGAGGCGAAAGGCAAGGCCATCGCCAGCTACCTCGCCTACCGCCGCGACGGCGGCGAAAACCACCACCCCGATGGCCGCCTCAGCCTTGCCGTAACCCAGGCCCTGCGCAGCGGCGAGTCGGACGAGGCCGCCACCCTCCTCCTACAACGCGCCACCGCTCCCGACGCCGCAGAGCTCCTGCCCTTGATCGGCGCCCTCCAGGCCGTCGTCGCCGGCAGCCGCGACCCCGCCCTCGCCGATCAGCAGGACTTGCATTACACGATGGCCGCCGAAATCCTTTTGCTGATTGAAACCATGGCAGGAGAGCACGGGTGAAATCTGGGCCTAAAGCTGCGGGCTGAATTCGGGGGAGGCTGAAACTACGGGCTGAAAATGCAAGCTGAAACTGCAGGTTGAAACCTCGAGCTGAAATCGAGTCCTGCAATTCTGCCGTTCACCTTGAGGCTGAAATCGAGGCCTGCAGTCCGACGGAAACCCAGAGGCTGAACCACCAGGCAGCTTGGGATGGGGATCTTGAGCGACAGGCTGAACGAGCTGGATCGGCAGCGCACTAGGGCGGGAGATTGGTACTCGCCCTAGTGCTTACCTGCTGGAACCCGTCGTTGCCGTGGATCAAGTAAATTTATTGACACAAAGAACGCGCTTGCAGCTCGCCGTTCAGCTCTGATTGGAGCTTGTCGTTGGCGTCAGGCTGCCAGAGATGATGTGGCTGACTGCAATGTTTTTATCTTTAAACTCGCTTTTGGTAGGAAATGGTTGGGTGGTGTGGCACGAAAAGCAGTTAGCGCCGATGCCTTGCACAAAGCTTTCCATCGTTGAATTGGCCAGGGTGATCGAGCCCACAGCATTGCCGAATACATCCAGGCCAGGCTTTAGGGGGGTCTGTGTTGTGTCGAGCCAGACACTGCCGATCAGTTTGTAGTTGGAAAAGACCGGATCAATCTGGGTTGGATGTACAGGTATATCCGTTCGGAAGTTGGCATTGATGCTGTCGATGTCTGCGACCCGGTTCATGCCAGATACTGTTGGGCTTTCGGCGCTAAACTCTGCTCCTCCATGGGCAAATTGCCTGAAAATGTTGGTGAGTGGCTTGACTTGCTGAGTCTCAGCATTAAGAGTATAGGCGGCTGGCAATTTGTTGGAGTTGGCAGCGGTTGTGCCGGCCTTGTAAAAAGTGAAATTCTGCGCGCTAACTTGTTGGTCGGAGCTTATCGAGGTGCCGCCAGCTAGATCAGGTGTGTTGTTGTTCTGTTCGAAGGTTGCCCAGATGAATTCGGGATGATTGTCGACCACCCCAACAACATGGACGCCCACCAGGGCGACGGTCACATTCGGTTGTGTTTGCTGGGATGCTTGCAGCTTGCCATCCTTGTCCGTTTCAAGTAATTGGATGGTTGCTTTAGTGGTAAATGTATCCCTGGGAAGATTGCTGTTTTCATCCACCACTTTCCAGGCTGCTTTAACAACCGTAGCATTGACGGGAAAGTTTTTGATTGGCGGTGTTTTGTTGTAATTCTCGTTGCCCATATGGAGTTTTGCGAAATTGTAGTAGTCACGGTTGACGTGAATCGAGTAGTAGACAACCCTAGAGTCCTGGGCGACGAGGATGCCTTCCGAGCCCGCCTGGTTCAGGCTGGAGAGGTCGTCTTGATTACGGCGTCGTGAAGCCAGGCCGGGTTTCTGAAAGCGCGGTGCCAGCCTGAGCCCCCCCGGGGTCGCGGCAACGCTGTCCTGGCTTTGGCCGGAGGCTCGCTGTTCCAGGTCTTGGGCTGTGGGCAGGCTGAGGAACAGCGGCTGCCCCGTCGGACCGTTCTTTTGCATGTAGTGGGCAAAAGCGGTCCACGACCAGCGTTGAAAGTCGCAGTCAGTTTCGTTGGCTGCGGCCCCACTGGGGAAGACAGGATTCAAGCCCTTGCTTTCCCACCAGCCTGGCTCGATGCTGCAGCCTGGCGATACGGCATGCACCGGAGCTGGGCCCAGCAGGGTTACCCCTAAAACGACAACCAGCAGGGGGGCGAGCAGGCGCCACCAGCTTCGTAACATTTTGTTGGCCAGCTGGTCGCTTTGGCGTAAAGGATGGTTTATGGAGTGATCAGGCATGGTGCTTATAGGAGAAGTACCTTTGAATAGCTTAGCCCAATCGGAGGCGCAGCTGCATAGAGCAATCCACTGGGAATTCCCCGCCAACTTGTCTGGCCTTGGCCCTCTGCGGACGCGCCATCACCGAGCGCTGAAACTTCAACCTGCACGGCCTAGGCGTATCCCTGGCCTATCTTCTCGACACGTGAGCGGTCGCCTACGCCTTTTCCCGGCCGCCGCTGTACCCGTAAAGCTTGGATCAGCGATGGCTTCCAGCTGCCGCACTATCGCCCCAGCCGCGGGGACCGCTGGTATCAGCGGCTTGAGTTGACCGTGGGGGAGTTGTTGCCCGATCAGCCGGTGCCATCATGGTTCGATGATGCTGTGCAATCAGCCCCCAGTTAGTCATCCCCCAACTGCTCCTATTCACCCTCTAGCCAGGGTCCCAGCTCCTCCTGAGTCACACCACGCGAAGCGGCCCTACCCCTGCACAGGTCAAGTCCCTCCTGCATGCCGGCCTCGAAATTGCCTCAGAGCCTAAGCGCCTCAATATCGGACGAAGTAAGAAACGCAATTACTTTGCCACTCGATTCACCGCTTTCAGTCACAATCAGATTGCCAACCTTCTGGTTCAGCATCTTTGCGCGTGCATCAAAAATTGATTCGGTTTGCGAGGAAAAAATAACCGATTGCTCAGATTCCTTTGGCCTGTTTTCAAGGTAATCTTCTAGGCTGGTAAACCCAGCCTCCCCGCCCTGGCCGCCCGTCTTGGGATCGACGAGAAAGCTGCTAATGTCTGATAGTGTTACGATTGCACGATAGCTGCCATCATCTTGATTAAGAATAAGTAGCTTTTGTCGGGGAGCTGCGGCTTCAATTTTCTTCTTTATTTCAACAAGATTTAGCCTGAGATCCGTTTCATAGAATGTGAGCCCCTTGGCCTGGGAGGAGAGATTAAGCGCCTTTAGCTTGTCGTCCAATTGGGCCCCACCTGCGACAATCTTGCTATTGGCATCTTCAAGAAGTTTTTGGTAACCTTCATTTGTGGCCCGGGGGGCTCCACTTGCAAAGTAAAAAGCAAGAACAATTCCGATCCATGAGGAAAACATCGGAAAGGTAGCTGTGGTAAGCCACCGCAGAGTTTCTCTCTCGCTATTATTGCGCTCTTTCAGTGCTTCCAGTTGCACATTGTTGCTAATGCCATTGGCTCCATTTCCTGGGGTTATGTTGCTACCAAACAAGGCAACAGTGGTGATTAATCCGATAAAGATAAAGCAGGCTGCAATTGTGCCTCCTGAAAGCCAGATCCTATGGTTTGTTTCCGACTGGCTCAGCGCCGTCGAATTGTTCGTATCTTTAGAGGGTGAATCCATGATGTTCATGCGGTAACCATGCTAAGCGTGATGGTTTTGATTAGCAGCGTATTGTGTTCTTCATGTTTCTTCAGGTTCACCATTCCTCGCAGCCTTGCGAAGCTATGTGCAACATCTTTCATTAATAACGCTCCTTTTGTGCCGCATAGGATCCCAGTCCGCTGATCCTACGGGTACGGGGAATCGAATAGATCGCGAGTCTGGACTGCAGCTAATGATGTAAAAAACTCCTCCGTCTACGATCTCGAATAGCCACGATCCAGACCTATGAGTTGCTCTAGCGTGGGTTCCCTGGACTGACCAACTCAGTTGCCCCATCCCTGATGACACAGAAAGGCGCCGAAGGGAATTGGCATCCAACCCCTTGATTGGTCGAGCCGCAACGAGTGGATTGTCATGCTGCAGCCACTTGGGCTGTCTCCCTGCGACGGCGCCCAGGTGTGGTCGTCGCGGCCTGATCGCTGGCCACCGGGGTGGTCAGGGATCCTCCGCCTCAAGCACCGGTTCCCACTTCAGGGGGCCGAAGGCTGCCACCACAGCCTGCAGGGCATCGAGCTCACTGCCGGCGCGGCCGCTGAAACCCAACACCACCTCGTTGGCGGCGCGCTCCCAGAGCAGCGTCCTGTTACCCCTATCGCCGCCGCCACCGAGGCTCTGGCCGTCGCTGCTGCTGAGGGTCAGGCGATCCACCCGCGTACCGGTCTTGGCCTCGATCCGCTCGATGCCCACGTCCGCTCCGAGCTGCTCTCGCCCAGATCGCTTCCACCCGCTTGCCCATGCAGCTCCTGCCGTTGCTCCGCCGCCCCCAGGGCAGTGGCACCAAACCGATACGTGAGCCGAATCTGGTCGATGCGGCCCCCCGCCCGCAGTCCCACCCGCTCCAGGCGTATTCGCTGCTGCACGGCCGTGGCCCGCTCCACGAAGCCCGCCGCAGCGTAGGCATGCATCCGATCGCGGATCGCATCGCGATCGAGCTGGCGGCAAGTGGTGGCCAGGTTGGCATCCTGCTCCTGGCTATAGCCCATAGGTGCTCTCCACCCATTAGCCCGGCGCCGAACTGGCTCAGCGCTGGCGGGCTGCCCAGGCCCCGCACGGCCACCCGGAAGCTGCTGTTCACCCCATCGAACGGGCTACCTCCGACGCCTTGCGCTGGAGCTCGGGGCCGAGGCTAAAGCCGCTCACCGCCAAAGCCCCGCCGAAGGCCTGCTCCACCTGCCGGGCCTCCTGCCGCGTCTGGGCGAAGAACGTGTAGACCCCCTGCATTTCGCCTCCCAGGCGCAGCGAGCTGACGTAACTGTCTCCAAACCGTGCCAAGAAGGCATCCAGCGCCGCCGACGCCGCAGGGTGGTAGGCCAGTTCGCTGGCGCTGCGGCAAAGCCTCACCTCCACCCTGCTGGCGTCGGCGGCGCT
>CAIOGZ010000004.1 GCA_903858015.1 uncultured cyanobacterium | reverse complement strand
TCGTGACCACAAGGCCCGTGTTGGTGATCCGGGCCAACTCGCGAGCGCGTAAGCCCGATCGCCGCAGGGCCGCTTCCACCCGCTTGAGGTCTGGGTCGGGATGCTGGTTCTGCCAAGGCTGACTCACGAACGGCCTCCCTGCATGATCAGGTGCGGTGTGGCGCCTCCATTATCAATCAATTGCCAGGCATCCACGATGGGCTGGTACAGGGTGGTGAAGTTCCTAAGGCCGCTGACGAAGCGCCGGCGGATCACCTCAGGGGGTATCGAATGACCTCCCTGCGCAACACGCTCGGCGACACGGCAAATGGCAGCCTCCTCATGGGAGAGCTTCAGAAAAATCAGCTTGACGCGATAGCCATCAGCCTGCCACTGATGAATTCTCTGCAGATAAGCCTTCCCCGCCAGTGTTGTTTCAAACGCAAAATCCATACCCGCTGCCCCGCAGCGATCGATCTCCTCCAACATCAACCGCCCCGCCCGCCGAGCGGCCAGTTCCGGCGCAAACGGCGAGAGGCCGGCAGCGATCAGATCAGCATTGATAAAGGTGGTTATGCCTACTTCAACAGGCAGGTACTCGCGGGCAAACGTGGTTTTACCGGAGCCATTGGGTCCGGCGATGATGATGATTCGTTTCTCGTTGTTCAACTGCTCAGCCACTCAAACCCCCAATCATTTCCAGGATCCGATCCGTCACCTGCTTCAGCTCGGCATCGATCACCTCCAGCGGCCTAGGCGGGGTGAACACATAAAAGTGGCGGTTGAAGGGGATCTCGTAGCCCACCTTTGTTTTCTCATGGTCGATCCAGGTATCGTTCACGTGGGGCAGCACCTCCCGCTCGAAGTAGGTCTGCACGTCTTCTGAGAGCGGCACGTTTTCGGTGTCGCGCAGGCTGGAATCGGCCTGGGGCTGGCCCTTGGCTTTGCCGCGCTGACCAACCACCACGTTGCCGGCTTCGTCCCGCAGCGGGCGCTCCACGGTGATCGTGCGGAAGCCGAAGTCTTCGTTGCGGAAGATCTTGCTGATCGGCTTGCCGTCTTGTTCGGCCGCCTCAAAGTTGCCGAACAACTGGGTGATCTCCTCGATGTGTTCGGGGCTCAACTCCTTGCGCTTGCTGCCCAGGCTCTTGCGCATCTTGTGCCAGAAGCTGCTGGCATCGATCAGCTGCACCTTGCCCTTGCGTTCCTCTGGCTTGCGGTTGCTGAGGATCCACACATAGGTGCTGATGCCCGTGTTGTAGAACATATCCGTCGGCAGGCCGATGATCGCCTCCACCAGATCGTTTTCCAGCAAATAGCGGCGGATCTCGCTCTCGCCTGATCCCGCCCCGCCGGTGAACAGCGGCGAGCCATTCAGCACAATCCCGAAGCGGCTGCCGCCCTCTCTGGCCGGGCGCATCTTGCTGATCAGATGCAGCAAAAACAGGAGCGAGCCATCGCTCACCCGAGGTAGCCCTGGCCCGAAGCGACCAGCGAAACCGAGTGTGTCGGCCTCCCGCTGCACCTCCTTCTGGATCTTCTTCCACTCCACCCCGAACGGTGGATTGGAGAGCATGTAGTCGTATTTCCGATCGCCCAGCTGGTCATCCGAGAGCGTGTTCCCGAAGCGGATGTTCTTGATGTCCTGCCCCTTGATCAGCATGTCGGCCTTGCAGATCGCGTAGCTTTCGGGGTTGAGCTCTTGGCCGCTCAGCACCAGCCGCGCCGAGGGGTTCATCCCCACCAAATGTTCCTCCGCCACGCTGAGCATGCCGCCGGTGCCCGCAGTGGGGTCATACAGGCTGCGCACGATGCCGGCTTGGGTGAGCGCCTGATCGTCTTCAATGAAGATCAGGTTCACCATCAAACGGATCACTTCCCTTGGCGTGAAGTGTTCCCCAGCTGTTTCATTGGAGAGTTCCGCGAACTTGCGGATCAGCTCCTCGAACACAAGCCCCATCTGGGCATTGCTCACCGTTTCGGGATGCAGGTCGATCTGTGCAAAGCGTTCGCACACCATGTAGAGCAGCCCAGCCTTCTCCAGGCGGTCCACCTGGAGGTGAAATTCAAAGCTCTCGAAGATGTCACGCACCTCCGGCGTGAACGCCTGGATATAGCTGCGCAGGTTCTCGCCGATGTTGTCCTGGTCGCCCATCAGCCGCTTCATGTCCAGCGGTGAGCTGTTGCAGAAGTTCTGGCCGGCCTTGCGCAGCAGGAACGGCACCGGGTCGAGGCCCTGGCCCTCCCGCGCTGTCTTCTCCTCAAGCACTTCCGTTTTGGTGGGCTCGAGCACGCAGTCGAGCCGGCGCAACACGGTGAACTGCAGAATCACCTTGCCGTAGTCGCTCTGCTTGTAGTCACCGCGGAGCAGGTCGGCCACGCTCCAGATGAAGGCCGAGAGGTTCTGTTTGCCGGTTGGCTGTGGGCCGGGTCCAGGGACGGCCGGAGCGGCTCGTGGAGTTGTCCCGTTGGGCCTGGGCGCGGATTCCAGTCCTGCCTGCTCTGCTTCATCGCCTCTCCCGCTCCCGGCCAGGCTCACCGAGCCTCCGCGTCCTCGGCCGCTCTGCAGCTGGCCTGTGGCGATCAGCGGTCCCTTCACCGCGTCATAGGTGGCCTCGTCCCAGCCCAGCAGATCGCGCAGCCTGCCGTTCCCCGCCGAGCCGCCCAGGGCTTCCAGGGCGCCAAGAAGCTCCAGCTGCTGATCGTCTGCCCCCATTCGGCTGCTCTCTCCAGCGCATCTCGTCCGGAAGTCTGGCCCTCAGGTGGCGGACGTGCCTCCACCAGTTCTGTCAGGCCGAGCCAGGACGCCGGCTGATCCGGCTGGTGGTCGTCAGCGAAAGGGATGGAGTTCGCCCCCGGGCGAGCGCACACCCACCGCAGCCCTTGGCCAGTCCTCACGCCGCGTCAAGGATCGGGCCAGGCGCCCCAGGGGGGCGTCCTTGCCGTGGCGCTGCGGCCGGCCAGTGGGGGTGGGGTTCTGCGCTGTCCCTCAGTTGGCCTCCCCCGCATCCTCCTCCCGCCGCCAGCAGCCGTCCACGCCTCTCAGCCGTTCTGCCCTGCGTGCCCGCGATGCCCTGGTGCTGGAGCACCTGCCCCTGGCTGATGCCCTCGCTTCCGCCGCCGCCCGGCGCCTCTTCCCGCTGGTGGAGCGGTAGGATCTGATCCGGGTGGCCCGTGAGGCCCTGGTTCGCTCCGCTCCCCGCTGCAGAGCTGGCGAGCCTGCGTGGCCCTATCTGCGCCGCTGCATCGCCGGGGGCCTGCAGCATCACCTCCGCGATCGGGTACGGCTGGTGCGCTTCTCCCGCCGGGAGCATGAGAAGGGCACCTGGCCGCTCGGCCACACCAGCCTCGATGCACCCTTCGCCGGTGAGTCCTCCCTGCTGGAGCAGCTCGCGGCTCCCGTCGCTGAGCCCACGCTGGAGGCCTCCCTCACCGGGCCGGCGCTGGAGCAGCTGGTGGAGCAGCTGCCGGCGGCCCAGGCCTCAGCCCTGCGGCTCACCTGACGTCAACCCCTTGCTGCGGCTGCTCGGAGCGGCCGCGTCAAACGGTTTGCTCACCGGTCAGATCGTTTTCTCGACCGCGTTCGTCGGCGCCTGTGAGCTGCCCAACTGGATCCAGGCCCCCCGCGAGGTGAATGCCTGCCGGTCGCGCAGGCCGGCTCTCGCCCTGTTCTTCCCTTCCGGCATGCAGACCACCATCGGGAAGATGCAGCCCGCCCTGGCACCCGGCCGGCGGGGGGTGTTCCGATGAGCCGCCCCATCCTCAATGGCGATTACGTCGAGCACTTCGATCCTGAGCTGCCGCAGCACTGGTCAACCTGATTGACATCTGCCTGGCAAGAGGCTCCGATCTGGCTGGAGCAGCTTCAGCTTCAGCTGCCGCCCGTCGCCCTACCGGTCTGTCCGGCCGTATCTCCCAGCAGGCTCTATCGACGCCAGGCTCAGTTCACGATCACCGTGGCGCCATAGCTGCGCAGCTGGCTGTCCCCAGTCAGCAGCAGCATCGGCTCCACCCGGCTCTGGCACACCAGCAAGCGATCAAAGGGATCCCGGTGGACGCCATCGGTCTCTAGGTCCGCCACGGCGAGCATGTGAACGTTGCTGATCGGCAGCCAACGGAAACCCTGCAACGGCACCTGGCGCTCCAATTCCGGCAGATCCACTTGCAGCCGGCCGATCGACACCTTGATCGCCATCTCCCACAGCGACGCCTGGCTCACGAACACCTCCGCCTCCGGCGCCTGCACCCGCTCCACCAGCGGCTGCGGCAGCCGTGCATCGCCGTTCAGCCACCACAGCACCAGGTGGGTATCGAGCAGCAGCCGGGTCACTGCAACGCCTCAAACAGCCCATCCAGGGGCGCATCGAAATTCTCGGCCAGCGCGATCTGGCCGCGCATCGCCCCAGGCGCCGCCACCGGCTGGGCCGGAGCCTGCCAGGCCACCAGCCGCGCAATCGGCACCCCTGAGCGGGCGATCACCACCTCTTGCCCTTGCTCCACCTCCTGTAGCAGCTGGGAGAGATGGGTCTTGGCCTGGTGCACGTTCACCAGGCGCTGGTCGGCCAGGGGCCGATGCGTCAGGGGCTCCTTCGTGGCGGCCATGGGACAGCGCCTTGAACTAAGCCTTAGCTTAGTCGCCCCGCACCCTGCTTGAGCCTGATCGAGCTGATGTTCCGCGGCAGCCTCTGGCTCCAGCGCCATGGGCGCGATTGGACCCTGGCCGCCTTCCTCAGCACCGGCAAGCCCACCAGTGCCGCTGGATTGCGGCAGGCCCTCACCGACCCCGGCTGGCTGTTCTGGCCAGCGCCGCACCGTGGTTGGAGGCGGCTAGCGTGGTCGCATATAAAGCGCCAGGCGTGTCTGAAGTAGTCGCAAGTCAGGTGTCGGTGCGGGATCTCAAGACCCATCTCTCCGAATGGCTGGCCCGTGCCCAGTCCGGTGAGGTGGTGGAAGTCACCTCCCATCGCAAACCCATCGCCCGCATCACCGCTGTGAAGCCAGCGGACTCAGGGATAACCAGCCCGCTGCAAAAAGCGATTGATGCTGGCCTGATTAGCTGGAGCGGTCAGAAGCCCAACTTGCCCCCTCCCGTGAAGTTGCGGGGGCAAGGGAAGTTGCTTAGCGACATCGTGATTGAGGATCGGGGTTGAGGTACCAAAAGCCACTCAGCCGGTAGTAGCCAATCTGCGACAGTTTTCGAGCGGCTCGCTGAGGGTCAGGCCCGACGTCCATCCCTCTCGTGCTGAGGAGATCAACGAGTTCGGAATAAGACCTGAAGGGCTTGGGCGGTTTGGGGCTGGGGGAGGGCGACAATGGCTCCCTGGGCCAAAAGGGATGGCTCAAGCGTGATGCAGCTCATGGCTGCAACAGGGACTTGAGCTCTATCGATGGAAGCATGCAAGGTGAAGTGGGGAGCTGTCAACCGCCCTTCACCATCTAGAAATGACGAGGTGCTGACCGCAAAAAGCCTGCAGTGCCGGCGATCTGACGATGATCAGGGCCGCTTTGGCAATTTCAAGCCAAGCTGCGGCGCTGCAACACCAGGCGAAACCGCTGTCCCGCACGGCGATCTACCGGTTGATCGCGGAGGGCCAGTTCCCCCGGCAGGTCTGCATCGGACCGCGCACGGTGGCCTGGTGTCAGGAGGACCTGGATGCGTGGATCGAGCAGAGAATCCAGGCTGCGATGAGCGAGCCTGCGGGGAGGCCCTGATCGCGCACCAGCAGCAGCAACGGCCGGCCTGGTGAAGGGCCGGCTTTGTTGTGGGGGCATTCTGGAGGGGTGGTGCGTTCAGGCAGTCCTGGGCGGTGATGGCATCGATGGCCATGCCGCCGCTGGCGGGAAGGATGTCCTTGTTGAGCTTCTTGAGGAGGTCATCGCTGTGCCGCTCCGTCCAAGTGCCAGCCGTTTTGGTGGCGTGCCAGTCGAGTGCAACGGCCTCAAAGGTGAGCTGGGCGTGTTTGCCGCAGCGCTGATCTTTGCTGCGTTTCTTGGCATCACAGGGCTTGATTTCGTCTGCATAGAGAAGACGTTTCTGCTCACCGCGGATGTCGTGGGCGGCCTTGAGCGAGATCCTGGGATAGGGCCCGATGCGCAAATCCTGCCGTCGGCCGTCCTTGGTGGGCGGGAAGCGGTGCCGCCAGAGCCACTACTTGCCACCAGCGGGCTCGACCTCAAGAAGCAGGCCGCCGCCGTCCGAGACCCGGTAGCGCCGAGACCACTGTGGCAGAGCGCGAACTTCCTTGTCGGTTAGAGCCAGGACCCCGTTTACGCCACCACTTTGCCGGGCTTGTGGGGGATGCGCTGGGATCTCGGGGGACGACAAGCCGGATCAATCTTCCCGACCTTGTTAAACGCATAGGGCCCGTAAAGCCAGGAATCTGAAGCTCATTCAGCCCTGGTGACAGTCCGACGGGGCCCCAGTGAATATGCACCGGATTACTTGCAACGGACGCTTGAGGGGGCTCGACACTCCGCAAGGCGCTGCGGCCGGCTGGGTCATGTCTGCCTTGTCCAGGTATCGTCCCCTCAACCGGCGTCGAGCTCACGCTGCAGGCTCTCCCAGTCCTCCGGCAGCTCGCCGCGCTGCACCATTCGCGAGAACACGGCGTAGCAGTCGTTGCGGTCGCCGTCCTTGCGGGGGAAGCCCAGCCAGAGGATCAACAGCAGGCGCCGGTCCTCCGCTTCAAAGGGGCGGAAGAACAGGCGGTAGCGATCCGGCAGTCCCAGGCCCTTGAGCCGGCCGTAGCGGCGCAGCGGGCCGCTGAGAGCAAAGCGGCTGGCGTAGGGATCGGCAGCGATCCGCTCCTTGATCCCCTCCATCACTGCCGCCAGCAGCTTCACCTGGGGGTGCTGAATGAAGGACTGGGGATCGAGCTCCTGCTTGAGCCGTTTCACCTCCGCTTTGAGCTCGGCGTATTGCCGCGCGAAGAGCTGGGGCTGGAAGGCGATCGTCCAGCCATGGCGCACCAGCGGCGCACTCATGCTCCGAGTGGCTCGTCTGCGGCCTCAACCGTCACGCCAGCCAGCAGCTCGTCGTCATCTGCCGCCATGGCTTCCGTGTAGAGCACAGGGCCCTGATCGCTTGTGAGTGCCTGTCGGCTGAGGAAATCGAGGAACAGCCCGAGCATCAGAGTGTCT
>CAIOGZ010000003.1 GCA_903858015.1 uncultured cyanobacterium | reverse complement strand
TTTCTCTCGTGGTGATGGTTATTTTGATGTCATCACTCCCAATAATATTGATTATCAACGATATCTCAAATTTGATGATGGTGTTAATATCATTCCTGGCGATTATAATGGCGATGGAAGAACTGACTTTATCCGACAAGAAAAAGGAAACTGGGATAACGATGAAAGTGCTACGTTTCAAGTTTATTTCTCTCGTGGTGATGGTTATTTTGATGTCATCACTCCCAATAATATTGATTATCAACGATATCTCAAATTTGATGATGGTGTTAATATCATTCCTGGCGATTATAATGGCGATGGAAAAACTGACTTTATACGTCAAGAAAAGGGAAACTGGGATGATGATCTAATTGTTAGTTTTCAGGTCTATTATTCTCGCGGAGATGGTTATTTTGATATTATTACGCCTGAAGGCGGAGTCTATCAAGATTGGTTGAGATTTGATTATGGTGTAAATATAATAACCGGCGACTATAATGGCGATGGATCAGATGATTTTATTCGTCAAGAAAAAAGTGGGTGGGATGATAATGAAATCAACAATTTTAATATCTATTTTTCCGTTCCAGAAAGACACAAACTTTTAAAATCCATCGGTTATGGCGATCATTGGAAAATGAGTTTAGATACTCTCCGTAACAAATACTATCCCGACCTAACCAACGCCTCCACCCTCGCCATCCTCAAAACTCAAATCACTAAAGGACTCAATGATAGCCAAACCCAATTTACCAACCTCAAAAACGAAATCAGCAACAATCAAGCCAATGCCTCCGGCGCTCTCAAACAAGCCCAATGGTACGCAGAACAAGCCCAACTTAATTGGGATTTAAGCCGCAAAGTAGGCCCCACCTGGTTTGAAACCCGTAGCTACAAACAAACAAACTGGCATGGAGGCAGCAAAAACAAATCAATTACCGTTGTCCATGTTGACCACTACTGGATCATTTGGGATGCCTACACCAAACAAGCCGAAACCCTACGCGAGTATGCTGTCAGTCTTGACAAACAAATCACTAACGATTCCCACCAAAGAGACCTGACCGATGGCCTCATTAACCAATGGCAACAGGCTAATGCCGTCGCAGATGAAGCGGACATAACTCTCAACGAATTTATTGCCAAAATTCAACTGCTCGAAGCCCAAAGAAGCCTACAAGCCGACGAACAGGCACAACTCGACACCTATAAAAAACTTCTGCCCACCCTCCAAAGTCAACTCACTGCTGCCCAAACCGCCGCCGAAAAAGCAAAAACCGAAACCACCCAAGCCCAAAGCGACTACGAAACTAGCCGCCAAACCTATCAGACCGCCCTCACCGATGTCGTTAAACGTACCGCTACCCTCGAAACCCAGACCCAAAGCCTACTAAAAGAGATTGCCAATAGCTGCGCTTGGGTTGCTCAGGAAGATACCGCCCTCGATACCGAAATCACCGAAACCGTTACACTAAAAACCAGCCTAGAGAACCAACTCAAATCTATTCCCCTGCTCTCAGGCGTTTTCAACACCGATGCCATCAACCTAGCCAACTATTCCGCCGACAATCAAACCAAAATTGTCCAAATCCAACAAACCCTTAACCTGCTGACCCATAAACAAACCATCCTTACCGCCCAAAAAGCGGCTCTCACCCAGAAAATTTCCCTCCTCGATACCCAAAAAAATCTTGTTGAAACCCAACATCAACTCCTGCTGGCCACGATCCAAAACCCCGATGATGACTACTCCAACCTTCAGGATCAACTCACCGATACCCAAAAAACTCTGATTGAAGTCCAAAAACTGGCCAAACAAGCCGAAGAAAACAGCATTATTCTGTCATCTTCTCTCCAAGACCTGCAAAAATTTCTGGAACTGCAAGACGATCAATATCTGACGGAAATCCAAAATAAACAAGGAAACCTTCAAACGCTCATTGCTACTATTGAACTCAAAGAAAATTATACCCTCAAAGCCACCGAAAAACAAAATGAACTCAATACCCTGCAAACCGAACTGCTAACCCGTCTCGAAGAGGCAAAAAAAGCAGGCAGCCAACAGGCTGCGGCCTTGCTAGAAGCCGCTAAAAACCAAAACTTTGCCACCGCCGCCGAAATCTATTTCCGAGACTATCGGGACTTGATGAGTGATAAGGGAGGAGGTTGTGCGGGGGGTATCGCGCGTCCTGAAGATGCCCAAAAGGCCGATTATTATTATCAAGAAATGCTCAAGTATCGGGCATTAGAGCATCAGGCCGAACAACAGGCCAATCAATTTAGTGGGGTAAAAAATGCTGCCGAAGATCAGATCGACCGCATCAAATCCCATCAAACCGTTACCCAACTGGAACGGGATAAGCTCCAAATCGAGATTGATAAAGCAACTGGCGACATTAAAGGCCTTGAACAACAAGTCCAAATCGTCGATCTACGCATTGATGCTCTGCAATATCTAAGGGGTTGGACAGAACAAACCCTCGTCCAGGTTCTGCAAGTTCAAAAACTTAACCTCGCTCAAGCTCAACTCGAACAGGAATTTGCCAAAAATCGTCAGAATGCCCTGGATGATACCCTCAAAGCGATCTACAACAAACAACGGGCAGATATTAACCGCGACCAAGCCTCTGCGATTGCTAAGCTAGAGCAGTTAAATCAACTACAAGCCGAAGATGCCTGGCAAAAAGCCCTTAATGAGCTACGCACTGACCTCGGATTGCAACCGATCGAGGATATTGTCATACTGGCCGAATATAAGGGCAATATAGCTGGTGTCCTGAGTTTTTTAGACAGCTTTAAACAAAAACCTGGCCTACCCGAAAGCCTTAAAACCCTTTTAGCCGCGACGACTGCTGATCTACATAAGGCTCTGCAAGGTGAAGAAGCCGTCAACATTCAGGATAATTTGCTCAAGAGTGCCACTGCACTGATTACTGAGGCCAATCGCCTGCAAACCCAACTCATCCAACTGGATGCGGAAGAAACCAAATTAACAGGGATTCTGACGCAATCCGAAACGGATCTCAAAGGAGCAGCGAAAGCTCTCTATGATCAAATCCAAACCAGTCAGTCATTAGGTGACAAATTTGAAGGCGTTAATCAGCAATATCTACAGGTTCTGTATCAGATTGGTTATGCCCAGGGTGCGGTAGATCTATCCAGCGAGCTGGCTAAACAATCGAAACAGATTATTGGCCAAATTATTGATGGCCGAGTTGCCGAACGAAAAGTAAGAAAGAAAGCGTTTGTCAATGAAACCTTGGGAACCGCAACGATGATACTCGCTATTGCGGGTGCAGTTCTTTCGGGCGGCGTAACACTTGGTTTATACACATCAGCTTCAACCCTGGCTTCTATTGGAGCAACACTAACCGTTGCTAGTAATGCAATTAGTGCAATTCAAGCAGCTTATAACGGAGATTGGGGAGGAGCAATTTTCAATGCAGCAATGGCTGTTGTCAATTATCAAATTAGTAATATACAGTCAGAACTTGCCAACGCAGATAAAGCAATTGATGTGGCAGAAAAAGCCAATGACTTTGATGCCTTATGGGAGGCAACATTTGCTTTTGATGATCTAAATAATACTTTATTGCCTACCTTGAAAGATTTGGAAGCCTTTAAATCCGGGTTGGAGGGTATTTATAATTCCTATCGCGCCATCCAATCTGGTGATAATACTTTAGCTTTTCTTGCAGCCATTCAAGGAGTGGCGAATGTTGTTACAATTGACGGTTTAGGGGTCAATGATACACTTGGTAATACCAAGAACTTTTCTAACTTTGAAAAAGCATTGATTACGGCGGGACAGCTATCTGTTACTACCTATCAAGGAATTAACGCTGTTAATGATGGCAACTTAGGTGGTGTCTTTCAATCCATTGCACAAATATCAGGAAAAATTGCTAATAACTTTGTACAGGATTTGACTGGTGACAACCTCAGTGACAATTTATTCAATTTAAAAGTTGTGCTAACAGCCGGCCAAGTGTCATCTAATGTCTATCAAACATTCCAATTAATTGACAATAAAGAATGGATTAAAGCAATAAAAGCTATCGGAGAAATTGCCGATGTAGTTGATCAAAATTTTGACTTTGACAGTTCTCAGGATAGTGGACTAGATCAGAATAACAGCAATTCAGACATTTTTGATGATGTTAATAATCTTTTCGAAGATTTTAAAGGGTACTACAATAATCTTAAAAACTATATCGAGAATACTCTAGGCTTAAGCTATTCAGAAGTTGGCACACTGCGTGAGGCAGTCTTTCATATTTATGAAAATCCTACCATTGGCACGATTTTAACAAATGTTAGCAAAACACTAAAAGTTTTGGATGGTAAGCTGAAAGGATTAGTTGATAAAGATTTAATTTTAAATACCAATGATATTGACAATATTCACAAAGCAATTGAGACTACTAGCTTGGTTGTCAAAGCTAATGAAAAAGGAGACTGGCAAACTTGGTTGTCCAGTTTTAATGATGCTTTAGATATATGGAAAGATGATATCCGTGGCTGGGTCTATGATGCCATTTACAATCCAGAAATCGTCGCAATAGCGAATAAATACAATGTCTACCCTGATCAATTAACGGTTAGCGATGATGGCAAAATATACTACACTGACAACCAAAAAAACAAAATACTTGTTGGCTATCAAACTATTAGCGAAAATATAACTCAAATAGCAGAGAAAATTGATACGTCATCTTCTTTTTCTGAGATGAATAACTCTTTGGATGGTTTGCCTAGTGCAATTAAGGATTCTGTTATAGAATATCTATTGCAAAAATATCCGTCTGAAAAAGCGTGGTTTAACGCTCACCGTATTTTACTTGCAAGTAATACTCAGGATTTACCCATTAATTCAATTAAAGCTCAGTTAGAATTTGCAGATAAACTATATTCATCTACAGTGGAGAATGGCCAAATAACTTTTGACGCAGAGGGCATGGAAGGGGGCAAATATCACTCTCGTATTCCACATTATCCAGGTGGAGTTTCAGGAATTACTGTCGGACGTGGCTATGACTTAGGAAAACATACAAAAGAGCAAATTATCGCAGACTTTATAGCTATTGGTTTTTCTCAAGCAGATGCCGAAAAATTTTCTAAATTTGCTGGAGTTAATGGTGTTGATGCTAAAAGTTTAATTGATACCGTCAGACAGGAACTACCAGAAATTACAACTGAGCAACAAAAACAACTCTTTAATCAAGAATGGAAAAAACTTTATCAAGATGTTCAACGGATTTCTGGTAAAACGGATACTATTCAAATATATGGAAGTGATGTTAATTGGACAAAGCTAAATCCAGTGATTCGAGACTTAGTAGTAGATTTACGCTATCGCGGTGACTACACTTCCTCCAGTCGGGAATTTTTACAACCTCTTATTATTAAGAATGATCTCATTGGTTTATATGAGGCTATTTCCGATAAACATAAGTGGGTCAATGTCCCAAATGATCGCTTTGTCAGAAGAATAGAACTTCTCAAGTCTGCTATTCAATCTGAATTAGAAAAACCAACACAAATCAAACTGATTCCTGATAATTACAAAAGTTTAGATTTATTAATGGAATTTATCAATAATCAGAGCAGTAACTCACCTACAAATAAGCAAAATATTATTGATCCTGTTGTCATTGACTTGGATAACAATGGAATTCAAATGACTCCCTTACTCTCCTCTTCTATATTCTTTGATCTGGACAAAGATGGGTATCTTGAAAATACTTCCTGGACAAAGGATGGAATCTTAAGTATTGATTTAAACGGTGACAAAACCATTAATAACATTGCCGAACTCTTCTCCGAACACTACGGCGACGGAAGCGCCAAATCAGGACTAGAAGCCCTCGCCTCCCTCGACAGCAACAAAAACGGCATTATTTCCGCCAACGATGACCAATTTAACATAATCCTCGTTTGGCAAGACCTCAACCAAGACGCTATCAGCCAAGCCAACGAACTTAAAACCCTTGCCCAACATGGCATCAACAGCATCAACCTCAATGGACTCGCCACCGAAACGGTACAAGACGGCAATATTATCCGTAAACAATCCCTCTTTACCCGTAACGACGGAACCGGTGGCATAGTCGCCGATGTCGCCTTTCTTGTCACCCAAACAGGCTTCAAAACCACCCAAAGCACCGCCACAACCCAAATTATCGGCGAAAACGATAGTGCGTCCTCTCTCACCATCTTTAACGATTCCGCTAACCATACCCTTAACCTCGCCCAAGCCAAAGTACAAGTAGCGATCGGTAACAGTGGAAAAGACACCCTTTACAGTACCGACAATAAAAACGTCTTTCTTTCAGGAGGAGCCGGCAACGATACCCTCACAGGAAACAACGGTAACGATTGGTTAGTCGGCGATGACGGCGCGGATCAACTCAACGCAGGAGCAGGCAATGACCACCTCTACATTGATGCACAAGATACCCTGATCAACGGTGGTCTAGGAAACGATATCGCGATCATTAACACAGCAACAGGCATTTCCCTCGACTTGGGTAAAGCCAGCCTGGAAATGGCACTGGGTTACGATGGAAACGATACTTTTAGCCATTCTGGAACCTATAGCGTTGTGATTGATGGCGGCAAAGGAAATGATCAAATTACGGGCGGTAGTAACAATGATATTCTCGCAGGGGGAGAAGATAACGATACAATCAATGGAAAACTTGGTGATGACCAGCTCAATGGCGGTTTGGGAGATGATACTCTCAATGGCCATGAAGGCAACGATATTCTTAACGGGCAAGAAGGTGGAGACACGCTCAATGGTTATAGCGGCAACGACGCACTATATGGAGGTGATGGCAATGATATTCTGTATGGCGGCGAAGGCAATGATTCGCTAAATGGCGATATTGGAAACGACATTCTCAACGGTGGCGATGGAATCAATGCCCTGAACGGTGGAAAAGGCGATGATATGTTCAATAGCGGTCCTGGCTCTGTGGACACCTACTCCTTTATGATTGGCGACGGTGCAGATTTGGTCTACACATATGAGTCAAGTGCTAAACCAAATGACGTCTTGCAACTTGGGACTGGTATCACAGCCAAGGAGATCAGGATTGAGAGGAATGCTTATGATCTCATTTTCAAGGTCGGCGCCAATGGTGATCAGATCATAATCTGTAATTGGTTCAATGGAATGAACTATCAACTTGCTGGTATGCGCTTTGCCGACGGTTCGTATTTGACCAATGCGCAGATCGGCAATGACGTCTTACCCGTCATCACCCTGGCTGTCTCGCCAGCCTCCGTGACAGAAGATGGCACCAGCAATCTGTTCTATACATTCTCGCGGACTGGCCCAACCACCAGCGCCTTAACCGTTAACTACGCCATCAGCGGCCTCGCCGATAACTCTGACTACACCGGTGCAACGCCTGGAAGCGGCAAAACGATCAGCTTTGCATCAGGCTCTACTACAGCCAGCCTCGCTATTGACCCAACCGCTGATAACACGATCGAGGCTGATGAAATCGTTGCCCTCACCCTTGCCGCAGGCACCGGCTACAGCATCGGCACCACGGCTGCAGTGGTGGGAACGATCCTCAATGACGACTTGCCGGTGATCACCCTGGCGGTGGCACCCAGCGCTGGCGTCTCAGAAGATGGCACCGCCAATCTCATCTACACCTTCTCACGAACAGGACCCACTACCGCCGCCCTGGCGGTGAACTACACCGTCGGCGGCACCGCCACCCTTGGCACCGATTTCACCGGCATTGCCGCCACACCGGCCACCAAGACGATGAGCTTTGCCGCTGGAGCCACCACCGCCACCCTCACCGTGGATCCCACTGCGGATGTCACGATCGAACCGGATGAAACCGTCGCCCTCACCCTCGCCGCCGGCAGCAGCTACAGCATCGCAAATACGGTCGCGGTCGTCGGCACGATCCTCAACGATGACACCATCATTGAAGCCCAAGGCAACACCAAGCTGCTGCGGCGAGCCGATGGCAAGGCTTTGGTGGAGTACGGCACTGGCACCCTGCAAGAGATCACCTCTCCCTGGAACTCCACGGCCGGCAGCGACAGCAGCGAGTGGCAGATGCTGGCCGCTGAAACCGTCAACGGCATCAACAAAATCCTCTGGCGCAACAACACATCCAACTTCCTCCACAGCTGGAGCCTCGATGCCAACTGGAACTTGCAATCCGCCAGTGGCGCCGATGGGTTCAACACAGCCAAAGCCTGGGAGCTAGAAACAAGCTTCCAGGTGGACGCCACCCGAGATGGCATCACCGGCACTCCCTACACAACAATCGAAGCCCAGGGCAACACCAAGCTGCTGCGACGAGCCAATGGCAAGGCTTTCGTGGAGTACGGCACTGGCACCCAGCAAGAGATCACCTCTCCCTGGAACTCCACCGCCGGCAGCGACAGCAGCGAGTGGCAGATGCTGGCCGCTGACACCATCGGCGGCATCAACACAATCCTCTGGCGCAACAACACATCCAACTTCCTCCACATCTGGAGCCTCGATGCCAACTGGAACTTGCAATCCGCCAGTGGCGCCGATGGGTTCAACACAGCCAAAGCCTGGGAGCTGGAAACAAGCTTCCAGGTGGATGCCACCCGAGATGGTATCACCGGTGCCCCCTTCACCACGATCGAAGCCCTGGGCAACACCAAGCTGCTGCGGCGAGCCAACGGCAAGGCTTTCGTGGAGTACGGCACTGGCACTCAGCAAGAGATCACCTCCCCCTGGAACTCCACCGCCGGCAGCGACAGCAGCGAGTGGCAGATGCTGGCCGCTGACACCATCGGCGGCATCAACAAAATTCTCTGGCGCAACAACACATCCAACTTCCTCCACATCTGGAGCCTCGATGCCAACTGGAACTTGCAATCCTCCAATGGCTCCGATGGCTTCAACACAGCCAAAGCCTGGGGGCTGGAAACAAGCTTCCAGGTGGACGCCACCCGAGATGGCATCATCGGCACACCCTTCACCACGATCTAAGTCCAGGGCAACACCAAACTGCTCCGGCGCGGCGATGGCACCGGATGGCAGATGTGCTGGCCGCTGACACCATCGGCAGTGTCAAGAGGAATGGCTCAATGAAGTTGTCTGCCCTACCTGCTTGATAATCACAGCAAGACGTTCCCCGCCTCCCCCTTTGTTGCCATGGCCGGCCGCGCCAGCCTCAATGCCAAAAACCTGGAAGCGCTGGGGCCCGCCCGGTTAGCGGAACTGCTGCTGCAGCACACCGAGGGCAATGCGGCGGCGCGGCGGGCGTTGCGGTTGGCGTTGGCCGAGCAGCGGGGGCCGCTGGAGATGGCGCAGGAGGTGCGCAAGCGGCTGGCTGCGGTGGAGCGCTCCAGCAGTTGGCTGGATCAGAAGCGGCGCGATGCGTTGCTGGCGGATCTCGACCGGCAGCGCCAGGCGATGGTGGGGTCGATTGCCGCCCACGATCCCGATCTGGCGGTGGAGTTGCTGTGGCGGTTCCTGGATCTGGCCTCGTCGCTGCAGGATCGCTGCGACTGCAGCGACGACGCCGAACTGCCGCTGTTTCGCCAGGCCAGCGCCGATCTCGGACAGGTGGCCTGCCGCGCGAAGGGGTCAACGGCGGCCCTGGCGGAGCAGGTGGCAGCGGCGCTGTTAGAGAACGAGGGCGACGGAGTCGACCACCTGATTGAGCACCTCAAAGAGGCCTTGAAGCCGGAAGGTTTGGAGCAATTGCGCCAGATCATGGAGGCCAAGCGACCCCCTCGTAGGAGCGACGCCAAGCAGGCGGATGGAGAGGCCGCCAGCTTCGATGGCGAAGAAGATGAAGCAGCAGAAGATGGCAATGGCTATATTCATGCACCTACTTTTAATTCGGATTACAAACCAGATGGCGATGCAGACTTCGAAGTTGAATACGATGTTGACTTCGAATCAGGTTACGATGATGAAAGCGAATCAGCTTATGAAGAAGACGATGAAGATTACGACCTCGATCCCGACCCCCACGACCGCGGCCAGACGGTGCGCCTGGCGATGCTGGCCATCGCCGATGCCCTGGGGGATGCGGAGGCCTACCTGGCCGAATATCGCGATCACGAGCCCACTGCCCTGAAGCGGCCGCTGGTGGCAGCCCGCGTTGCCCAGCGGCTCACGGCTGCCGGCCGCGCCGAAGAGGCCCTTGCGCTGCTCGATGCCGCTCAGCCGTTGCCGCACCAGACCCCGCCGGGCCCCGGGCCCTGGATCGATGCCCGCATCACCGCCTTGGACCAGCTGGAGCGGGGCGCCGAGGCCCAGCAATTGCGCTGGAAGTTTGCCCTGCTGCGGCTATCGAACCAGCATCTGCGCGATTACCTCAAGCGCCTGCCGGCCTTTGAAGATGGCGAGGCGCAGGAGCGGGCGCTGGATCTCGTGCTGCAGCACCCCTATCTCGGGCCGGCCCTGGAGTTTCTGCACCAATGGCCCGATCGCCGCCGCTGCGCCCGCATGATCCTGGCGCGGCCCGCCGAACTCGACAGTGCCGATGAACAACTGCTGGCCGCGGTGGCTGAAGCGTTGGAGGCCGAGCAACCCTTGGCGGCCACGTTGTGCCTACGGGCCTTGATCGAGGCGATTTTGGACCAGGCCCGCTCCAACCGCTACCGCCACGCCGTACGCCACCTGGCCAGCTGCCGTCGCCTGGCCGGCGCGATTGAGGCCTGGGGCGCAATTCCCCAGCACAACAGCTACATCAATGAGCTGTTGTACGGCTATGGCCACCGCGTTGGATTCATGAACCTGCTGGATCGCGATACCCTGTTCGTAACCAAGACGCCAGGGGATCAGTTGGAGGCAGACTGGAGGCCGTGATGGGGCTGGGTTGTGGTTGAGGGCAAGGGGCAGGTCGTGCGTGTGCCCTGGTTCAGTGGCCTCTGCCTGGAGGGGGAGGTGGCGGGGCAGTATCTGATCGACCGTTCTGGCAGTCAGCAGGAGCTTGAGGAAGCAGCGAAACTCGGGCTTTTGGAGCTGGATGTCTTGGCGCCGATCACGATTTTTGTTGGGGCGAATAATTCTTAGAAGTCTCTGTTGATGCGGCCCAAGCGACATCTATTCCCCCAGGGCCTACAGCCTATCCGGCATCATGAATCCCATAACGCCCAGAGCCCATCCCCGTCCCCAACCCATGCCTTTCCATCCCCCCAACGAAGCCGAGATCCGCTCCTGTCGCGAGCAAGCCAAACGTCATCAGCAGGCTGCCCAGCGCTCAGGCCGGGCCCAGGTGCAGGCGGAGTTGCCCCGCGGTCAGCGGGAGGTGTTTCAGCTCAAGATCGTGCTGGAGGACAGCAAGCCGCCCATTTGGCGTCGGCTGCTGATCCCTGCCAATCTCAGGCTTCCCGATCTTCATGGGGTGATCCAGCTTGCGATGGGCTGGAACAATGAGCATCTCTATCACTTCATGGTCGGTACCCGATCGAAGGGTTTGCGTTTCTATGGCGATCCTGATCTGCTTGATATCGATCTGATGCAGGAGGCGGAAGGCAAGTTCATCAATGATCTGAATGTGCCGATCGATCACCTGCTGGTGAACCGCAAAGATTGGATTCGCTACGAATACGATTTCGGCGACGGCTGGCTTCATCGCCTCACCCTGGAAGACATCCTTGTTCAGCCCCTCCAGTTGGCTCGCATACCGCGCTGTGTAACCGGTCAACGGGCTTGCCCACCGGAAGATATTGGTGGGGTGTTTGGCTATGGGCGGGCCCTGGAGATTGTGGCGAATCCAGCTCACCCCGAGCACCAGGAGATGCTGGCCTGGATTGGCCCGTTCGACCCGAATCGCTTCGATTTGGAGGCTGTCAATGCCGATCTCAGCGAGGCGTTTACTGACAAGCCGCAAGCCCCGAACCAAGAGGAAGCCAAGCCTGAAGCACCTGAACAGTCTTGACCAGATTGTTGGCAACAACCAACTAAAGCAGCGATCCCTGATGCTCCACCGGAGGCAACGTCTGGGGTTCGGAGCGTTCCTCGGCCTCGCCGGCCTTCACCTCCAGGGCCTGCTCGATCACCCGATCGGTGAGGGTATCGAAGTAGGCCGAGAGGGTTTGCTGCAGTTCCTGGAATTCGGGCCAGAGGGTGTCGTTCACGAAGCTGCGGCTGAGGCGGGCCATCACGGTGGTGCGCCGCTGGCCGCGGTAGCGGTAGGGCTGGATTGCGTAGCGCCGCAACAGCGCCACAAACAAATGCCGCGACCATTGATCCGCCAGAGTGAAGCGAAATTCGATCGGCGGTTCCTCGCCAGCGAGCTGCTGCAGCCGCGCCTGGATGCGCTCGCGGGCCAGCTGGGCCGCCAGCTTCTCGCCGCTGCTGCCGGCGCGGGCATGCAGGGCTTCAATGCGGCGCAGTTTCTCGATGAGTTGGTCTTCCGGGCTGGCTTTCATGGCCTGGAGTGGTGATTGTTTAGGCAACCCCTCCATAGGCGGGCAGCCTGAGGCGCGATGCGAGCTCCATCGTAGGGCTATCCTCTGCGGAGACATGGAACCGATCAAGGCATTCCGGTGTGGTTGCATTGGCAGCTCGGCATGCCAAGGGATGGATGCAGTGTCCTTTGCTAAATGTTAATATGGGAAAGTAATCTTGCAGCGTTCAGCGATCTTCAGTGCAAGGCTCTTGAAATCTTGTTTGCAGGCTTGGGCCGCCTGGTAATGCCCGCCCAGGGCACCATCGGCTGGCGTAAGCAGGAACATCGGCTTGCGCGCCTCCTGGGCTAAGCACATAAGACTGCGGTAGTGCTTTAGTTCGGCAAGGCAGTTCGGATCATTGCGAGGAGATTCAGCATCGCCATTACGTTCCTGTTGTAGCACTGATCGCCGGTACTCCATTGGTATGCGATCGAGCCAACGCTGGTAGGCCTTCACGGGACGATCCAGCCGCACCGAGTGCTGCAGCACTACATAGCCCACCGATTGCATGGTACCCGGGGGAAGTGATTCTGCAAGAAGCGTGGCCGGTCTGCGGTGTAGCCGATCAGTCCACTCGTTCCGCCATGTCTGCAGTGTGGGGCCAAGATTCCTGAGGCCCTGGATCGAATAGAGATCAGGTACCAGCGGAATCACCACCTGGCTCGCGGCGATCAAGGCTGCCCGGTTGAGGCCTCCCAGGCTCGGGGCTACATCGATCAGCACCACATCCGCCTGACGTGCCTGGGCCGCATTGGCCAGCAGCCGCCAGAAGGCCGTGATCACCCGGAATGCTCTGGCCTTGCCATCCAGGCAAAGAGGCCATTGGATTGACAACTCATTCTCCAGCCTCGACAACGCCAAATCCCCCACCAACAATCCGATGTTGTCGTTGACAGGGGCCAGATAGGGATCGTCTACATCGCCGCTGCCCTCCAGCATCGCAGTAATACTGTCAGCAACAGTACAGGCAATCGTGCGATCGCTCCAGATCGCCTCCAGTTCCTCTTCTTCGAGAAACATACTAGTGAGATTGGCCTGTGGATCCAGATCAGCCACCACCACTGACAGCCCCAGTTCGGCAAACTTCCAGGCCAAGTGATAGACAAGTGTGGTACTTCCCACGCCACTCTTGTTGTTGAAGAAGGCGATGCTTTTCACGGCGCCACCTCCCCGGCAGTTGTCGTCCGCAGGGTGACGCGGATGAAGGCATCCTGCACGTCGAACTCCGGCGCAGGGTTGCCGTTCCGCTCGCACTCGCGCCTGGCCGTGGCAATGCCCGCCCCAAAGCGCTGGGCAAATCCCATTTCCCGCAGGAACCCCGCCAAATTTGGATTTCTGTAGTCGGTGTAGCCCGGGATCCCAAAGTTCTCGCGCGTCACCATGCCAACTGGCCCACCAGGGCTGATGATTTCGATTCGATCTGTATACCAGGTGAGCCGGATTGGGGTATTGGTGTGTTCGTAGGTCCGGTGCATCACCGCATTGCGGAAAAGCTGCTGCAGCGCCACCATCGGATAGAGCTGAGTGCGTTTCTCGGTGCTGGCGCTTCTAAAATCGACGGCTGTACGGTTGTGGGAATCCAACTTCTCTTCCACACGGCGAATCACATCCGCCAGCCGCCCCTCGAACACCGCCGCATCCACAGGCTCATCCGCCAGGCTGGTCCCAGCAACCCTTAGAAACTGGACATAAGCCCCAGGCAAGAAATCTAGGGGTTGGGTGGTGAGGGTCAGTACCGCCAGATTGGTGGGAGTGGGCTCTGTGGGGCTCAGAATCATGCGCGTGCTCGCCAAGCGCTCTTCAACGGTGCGTTCGTTCGCCTCCAGTACTTCTGGTGCCACGGCTGCCGGCAGATAGTTCTCCCTGTACCAGGAAAGATCGAGGTCGCCCAATTGCGCACTGCCGCAGGGCCTTGCATCGAAAGGCTGATCGCGGAAGCGGCGCTTCTCGTTGAGAATCCGCTCATCCTGGGCGGTGGCAAAACCGCGCCGGGGGCCTGAGCGAGCGCAGATTCGTCCATCGAAACGGACGGGCGGCGAATCTGCAGGCCCCACTGTGACCACAGCCACGCTGACTCCCTGCAAGGTTCGACACGCCACCTGCAGGGTGGGTGGCGGTACGATACGACCATCGGTCTTGATGTCCGTGAGGGTTTGCAGTAGCTGATCAGTGATCGACAACTTGATTGGTGTTCCATTGTCTGCCACCCCAACGAACAAAACGCCTGGCTTAGCATGGTTGGCTAGGTCGTTTGCGAAGGAGCAGATCGCTTCTCGGCCTTTAGTGGGAGCCGACCCATTCCAGCTCTCTTTCCTTTCCGCAAGGTCGCTCTCTACTGCTGCCATCAGAGCTTCCAGCTCGCTGTCGCCATAGAGATGCAGGGTCATGGGGTCCTAAGCAGCGACTAAGCTGTTGGGCAAGATCGATGCGGTGGTTCGAGCTTCAGCCAACCAGGACGGCCCCCGAGTATCAGCTGATCTGTTTAGGAAGCCCACAATGGGCAGATTACCTCGATCCCGTGGCCAAGGGATTCCTAAGGCTGCAGAGGCGGGGAAATGCCATCGTGCTCCAAGCAAGCTAGTCGCTATGGGCAGTGGTGTTTAGCCCTGAGCAACCCCGTCGGCCCTGAAGAGCCCCTGCAGCTCCCTGCCGGCCGCTCCAAGGCCCCAGCCTGCTCAGATCGCCGGCGCAGGGCGGCGCTTGACGGCAACGGCCAGGCCGCCGAGGCCCGCCAGGCCCAAGGCGCCCGTGGCGGCCAGGAACACCAGGGTTTGCAGGGCTAGCAAAGCCAAGCCCAGCGCCGAGGCCGCCTTGATCTGCACCCTGGCCTTGATCAGTAGGGTGAGCAGCAGCAACACCGTGGCCTGCAGGCCTGCGATCTTCGCGGCACTGAGGGGGCAGAAGGGGTTGGGAAGCAGCATGGCGGTGAATCGATCCTCCAACTCTGGCGCGGCCCCTGCGGGGTTGTGGCCCAGCACGGCTAAGCCAGCCGCAGCCGCACCGGCCGCTCGGGCCCCAGGGTGAACCCGCGCCGGACTGGTTGGATTGGCCGATCACTCTGGGGGCAAAGCTCGAAGCTGTACTGCCCGAGGAGATTGGCCAGAATCAGCTTCATTTCGTAGAGTGCCAGGGTGGCCCCAATGCACCGCCGGGCGCCGCCGCCGAAGGGTAGGTATTCCGTGGCAGAAAAGCTGCGCTCTAGGAAGCGATCTGGATTGAATCGCTGCGGTTCTGGATAGAGATCAGTCCGCCAATGTACCGCCGAGATGCAGCCGATCAGCACATCCCCCGGCTCGAAGCGATGGCCGGCCAGGTTGAGCGGCTCCTCCACCAGCCGCGGGAAGAGCAGCATCGCCACCGGATGGATGCGCAGCACCTCGTTCACCACCGCCGCCAGATAGGGCAGGCGGCTGATCGTTTCAGGATCCCGCTGGTCGCCAAGGCCCTCCAGCTCCTGCAGCAGCCGCTGCCGCACTTCGGGCTGGCGATGGATCCAATACAGCGCCCAGGTGAGGGCGGTGGCGGTGGTTTCGTTGCCGGCAAAGAGGAGGGTGAGCAACTCATCGTGCAGCTCGTCATCGGAGAGGCCCTGGCCCTGCTCATCGCGGCAAGCCAGTAGCAGGCTGAGCACATCCGCCCCGGCCTGATCGTCCGCCAACGCCTGGCGCCGTTCGGCTATTTCCTGTAGCAGTAAGGAGCGGATTTCCGTCTGCAGGCGCCGCAGGCGCCCGCCTGGGCTCCAGGGCCCCAGGTCTTGCCGCAGTAGCGGCCAGAACAGCAGCAACGACCCCAGGCGGCCGGTCTGCAGCTGGGTGATCAGGGTGAGCAGGGTTTGCAGGCGGCCGTGGCGCTCGCCGCCATGCAGGCCGAACACGGCCGTGAGGATCACACCCATCGTGATCCGCTGCATCCGCTCGCGGGCATCGAAGCGATCGCCCGGCCCTAGATCGGCCAGGTTCGCGCTGCTCAGCCCGAGGATCAGCTCGCCATAGGCCCGCAGCCGCTCGCCGTGGAAGGCCGGCATCAGCAAGCGGCGCCGCTTGCGGTGGGGTGCGGGCTCCAGCAACATGATCGAGCGATCGCCCACCACCTGGGCCAGCAGGGTGTTCAGATGCCCCGGGGCGCTGATACCCCCGTCCGTGTCGCGGTTGATCAGCTCCTGCAGTACGGCCGGATCATTGATCAACACCTGCTGGGGCGGCAGGCCTGGCCCCATGTGGACGCGCACCACGCCAGGGTGCTCGGCAAAGCAGCGGCGAAAATAGGCGAGCGGATCAAGGATCGCTTCGAGCATCTGGCGACGTTCCCCTACGGCCAGCTTGGGAATTGCTGTTGATTCCGCTATTCCAGCCATGCTGTCTGGGGGCATCTTGCCTGGGCAACCAGGGCAACGCTATCGCAGCTGTTGCCAGCGAGAGCTAGTAACGCAGCTGGTGTGTTGCTGTTCGGCTGTGGATCCCATTGGGCGCCGCGACGTTACGCGGCCCTGTCGTTGGTTAGGCAGCGGTTGGCAAGCTGGGCCCTGGAGATGGCCGGCTGCCCGCGTCAGCGCAAGCCCTAGTTGCCTCCTGCCGCCGCCGGGAACGTAGCCGTACGGAAACTGCCGCCCCAGCTGAGCGAGAAGGCCACGGCCCGGCCGCTGGCGTCCACATTGGTGATGTTGGCGCCGGAGAGGGTAAGAAATAACGGCAGGCCGCGAATCGGCACATAGGACAAGCTGGTGTTCACCCCCTTGCCGGCCCAGCCGGCGCTGATGCCGAGGTTGGGCGTTAGGGCGACGCCGATCGAGCCAAAGACGCCATCACTGCTCAGATCCACCGCGTCGAGGCGTTGAAAGCGGCCGCTGCCGCCGCCGAGGTTGATCTGCAGGGTTTGCGGGAAATTGGCATCGTTGGGGCGGAGCGGCCAGGCGGCACTCAGCACCCCGTAGGGCGAGCCCCCCGGTTTGGGCCAGTTGCCGTAGGAGGCCACCCCCAGCCAGCCCCCTCCCAGCTGCAGCCGGAAGTGCGGTCTGGAGATCAAACTGCGGCCCAGGCGTAGATCGAGGCTGCCGCCATTGCGGCTGTCGGCCAGGCTTTCGAGGTTGAAATCCAGCTCCAGGGCCACCAGGCGGCGGGCATCGCCGGCGCCGACGCCGAGGTTGAGGCTGCCATCGCTCACCATGCCGTTGTGGTAGCCGCTGTCGTAGGCGTAGTAGGAGCTGGAGATGAAATAGTTGCCCCATTCAGCCACAAAAGCCGTCGGTACCTGGGTGGGATTGAGGTTGGGCTCGTTGTAGCGAGGCTGGGGTTTGCTGGGCTGGGGAGCAGCGCTCAGCGCCGGCGGCGCAGCGCCAGCCTCAGCCGCAAGGCCAGCGAGCGGGCCAAGGGCCGTGGCGGCTGCAGCGAGGCTGCTGAATAGGGCCACCAGGTCGACGTAGCGTCGTCCTCGATTGGATCGGTTTGGCATCATGCTGGCGCGCAGGAACCGAGTTGTTGCCCCTGCGGCAAACTCCCCACCAGCCAGCGGAGGTCGGCGGGTTGCAGCCGCCAGTTTTCTGGCCCGCTGGCAAGGGGCATCCAGCTGGGTTGCTGGGCATTGAAGTAAATAAGCCCGCAGATTTCTGGGTAGTCCGGCATGGTGCTCAGGGCTTGCTTCAGCCAGGCCTGCTTATCTGTTGCGCTGTCGCTGACGCCGATTTCGGCCAGCAGCATCGGTTTGCGATAGCGTTGATGCAGCCAGCGCTTCTCCCCGTACAGCTTCGTAAAGCTGGGCAGGGAGCCATCGGCACTGAAGCCGCGGCTGCTGTAGATCGAAATGCCGATTAGATCCACATAGCGATCCCCCGGCCAGTACTGATCGGCGTTTCGATTGCCGGCTGGCGACCATACCCAGCGCACATTGCTGATCCCTGTGGGCGCCATCGTGGCATGCACATGGCGCAGCATGCGGACATAACGATCACCATCGCTGATCGACCAGGGGTATTGGCCGACTTGGTCCATCTCGTGGCCAAAGCGAAGCAACACCGGCTTGCGATGGCTTGCCAGCCGTTTGCCAATCGCCACGATTTGGGGGTCATAGAGGCCGTTCTCGATATCGCTCACTAATTGGTGGTCGCTGCGGCCGGCGGCCTGGTTGGCGAAGGGCTCCACGGTGATCAACGGCAAGCGGTTGGCGTGGGTTGGATTGTTGAGAAAATGATCGAGTTGGGCGAGGGCATCGGCAGCCGACCAATTCAAAAACAGGGGGCTGAGGCTGAGCTCCTGACTCCCCTGCAGCTCGGGGCCAGGCCCGGGCTCAGGCTGGTAGATGCCCACTAGCAGCGGTTGGCGGCGTTGGGAGTGGGAGTGCATGGTGCTGAACTTCACGAGCAGGGCTGAGGTGGCCAGGGAGATAGCGAGCAGCAACGCCGGACCGAGTTTGCGCACGCGGCCTCAGAAGGGGGTGGCAACGGCGCCGGCGCCGGCGCTGCCCAGGGGCACCAACAGCTCCTGGCGGCGCAGTAGGGCGCTGCCGAGGGTGAGCAGCACACCACCGCCACTGATCAGGTAATGGGGTAGGTAGGAGCGCAGTGAATGGGTGCCGCCGCGTTGGCTGAGGATGGTGATCATCAGCGCCGTCGCTGCCAGCATCAAGGTGGCTACCAAGGTGAGCAACACATAACCCTTGGCCGCTATCGCTCCGGCCCCGGCCACCAGCGCCACGCCGGCGCCGACCAGGGTGAGCAGCGCATAGGGCAGCAAATAGGTCAGCGGTAGCGGCGCCGCTTGGCCGTGTTTATTGGTGACCCGAAATTCAACGCTGCGCTGCTGCAGGCATTGCAGCAGCCCACTGGTAACGCCGGCCAGGATCCAGGGACCGCGGCTGAGTTCGAACAATGCCATCTCCCAGGACAGCAGCGGTGCTGTGCTTGGCCGCAGCAAGGCCGCCTGCCGTACATACACAATCGGCAGGATCGTGATCACCATCTGCAGGCCGCTTAGCAGCAGAAAGGATGGGTAGTGCAGCCGCATCCAGGGCCGATTCAAGAGCAGGGCCAGCGCCGGCAAGCCGAGGGCGCAGAGGCTTAGTAATCCCCGCAGCGGATAGTAGATCTGAGAGTAGAGAAACTGCAGCTGTTGTTGGGCCGGTAGGCGCCGCAGCACCGCTGGGCAGAGCGTTAGCAGGATTGTGGTAAGGCTTTGGGACCATTGATATTCCTGCACCATGCCATCTTCAAAGCGCTCTGGCCCGAGGCCATGGCAAATCGCCCCGTGGGCAAAGGCACCGCGCCAGCCATGGGCGTTCATCAGCAGGGTGGTGGAGTGGTCTTCGGCCAGTTCAGGGCCCAGGCCGCCGATTTGGCGCAGGGCCCGGGTACGAACTGCGTAGTGACTGCCGATGCAGAGGGGAGCCCAGCCGCCATTGAAACCGAGTTGCATCGGTCCGTGCAGCACACTTTCGGCATAGAGGCGGCCGCGTGCCACCCAGCTAGCGGCAGCATTGGCATCACAGATCGAAGGGGCTGCCACATAGCCCACGTCAGGATCCGCTAACGGCTTCAGCATGGCCGCCAGATAGCCGGGCTCGGGGCGGTGATCAGCATCAAGCTGCACGACGACGTCGTAGTTCCCGTAGCCGTGGTGGTCGTAGAAGTAGGCGAGATTGCCTTCTTTGCAGCGGGTTCGGCGCGGCCAACTGGGCCGGTGGTAAGCCTCGACCCCATGGCGGCTGCACACCATCACCCCATGGCGTTGGCACCATTGCAGCGTTTGTTCAGCAGGATGTTCGTCCGCTAGCCAAGTAGCATGGTCAGGACTTTGCTCCAGCATCGCGACTAGGGTGCTTTCCACCAGCGGCCAGGGCTCGGAGGGGGCTTTGGTTACCACCATCGCCACCCGCAGCTGGGGGGGCACCACGAGATCCTCGCGTACTTTCTGCATCCGCATCAGCAGGTAGAAGGGCCACACAGGCAGGCCCGTTACATACAGAAGCAGGCCCACATTGATCAGGCTTCCCTGCAGGCTCACCTGGGCGCCGGGTTGGCTAAACCAGCACCAAAAGGCCATGGTGCCCACCACCCAGGAGAGGATCAACAGCCGCAGGATGCGCTGTTGCTGGCCGGGCAGGGCGGGCACAAAAATCTGGGACATGTGGAGCGGAAATGGGGGGATGGGCTTGGGTGGTTAGGCATGGTCTGCGTACGGCGGATCAGCTTGCCGACTGCTGATCCGCTGCTGGAAACAGAGCGGTTTTTTGTTCGCAAAATCTGATCAGCTCGCCTGTTGGCAAAATCAAATCAGCTCGCAGAAGCCTATGGTTGGGCTTGGTGGCTTGTAGGGCTGTTCAGCACAACTGAACCGTTTGTGTCGCGGCCTGAGCGGATGGCAAGCACATTGAGGTCGGATTTGTATTGTCTGCTCTAATCCAGCCTTGATTGCCTAGTTTGACCACCTGCTGGAAACCCTCGAATTGTTCCATGCTTCGTCTTGAACGTCTCGCCCTTGCGCTCGCGTCGGCTGCCGGCCGCTCTCCTGATCCGGCGGCGCCTCGGCCTCCTGCTCGAACGGCGCCCTCGCCAGCCAGCGCTGCGGAGGTTGGTCTGCATTTACTGCCCGGATTTGCAGGCTTACGCCTGCTCGCGGCCGCTTCCCTGTTGATTTCCCATGCCTATCTGATTAGCTTCGATACCCTGGCCGCCGATCCGATCACCGCCCTTCCTGCCGCTCGGCATGCAACGGCTGCTTTTTATGGCATGGCGCTCTTTTTTATCGCCAGCGGCTATTGGCTAGCAGGTTTTTTGCGGCGCGAGCGCTCGATTAACCGCTTGTTGATCCGTCTAGGGGTCTGCATCCTTCCCGGTTTTGTGGTCTGTGTGTTGGTCACGGCCCTGGTGATCGGTCCGCTTGCCAGCGGGCTAGGCCCCGCCGCCTACCTGGCCAGGGGTCAGTGGCTTTCCTACATCCTCCACTCCCTCACTTCGCTTGCCGATGCACCGCTGCTCGGCGTGTTCGACCATCCCGGTTCGCTGGCCACGGTGGTCAATGGCTCGCTCTGGCCCCTGCAGGATGGGCTGCGAACTTTGCTGTTGCTGCTTTGCCTTTATCTGGTCTTACCTTCGCTGGGTTTGTTGGCGGTGGGCTTCGCAAGCCTCAGCCTGGCGGTGGTGCTGGTCCCGCACCATTTCGGCCTCGATCCCCAGCTGGTCCAGATTCTGCCCTACTTCTCGGCCGGGATCGTGATGCAGGGGCTGGTGAGCCGCTTTGGCCTCAGCCGCCATCTGGCCCAGATCAGTTTGGCAGCCTTGATCGGCTTTGCCCTGCTGGGCCATTTGTCCGCCGCTTTCGCCTGTTTTGGGGCCTATCTGGTGGTCTATGCCGCCACCCGGCCCTGGGCGATGCCGCCGTTGCTGCAGCAGGCTGGCAATCTCGCCTATGGCATCGCTCTCTACTGCTGGCCCGTGCAGCAACTCCTGCGCCAGCAGCTTGCCCTGCGCAATCCCATTGTGCTGCTGCTGCTCAGTACCGTAATCACAGCAATCATGGCCTGGCTGTCGTTTCATTGGCTCGAGCAGCCGGCCCTGCGCTTGTATCGGCCGCTGCTGGCCTTCAGTGATGCGATCACGCACCGATTGCTGCGCCTGCCCCGCCAACTGCTGCTGGTTCTTGGCCTGATCGTTCCCTGGATGGTGCTGATCCGATTGGGGCCGCAGTTGTTGCGGGGCGATGCTGCTGCCATCGTGTTGCCTGTCCTGGCTCTGGTGATCCTGGCTTCGGCTTCGCTCGGCCAGGCTGGCGCGGTGGCCACCGGCCCCCTGGCTCAGCCCTTCAGGCGCTAGCCGGTTCAGCCCGGCGTTGTTCAGCATGGCGCTGCCCCCCAGCCACGCCCCCCTTGCCGCCGCTGCCCCGCCCCCCAGCCGCCAGCGGGCCCCCAGCCGCCAGCGGGCCCCAAGCCGCTCCGGTCCCCAGCCCAGCGATCGAACCCCGCTGGCCCGCCCTGCTGGCGGTGCTGGTGATGGCGGCCCTGTTGGTGGGCCTGCCCAACCGCTTCCGCCTCTTTCCGATAGGGCTCGACTGTGCGATCACCGCCATGGCGGTGGTGCCCCTGCTGGCGGTGGCCGTTTCGGGCGGCCGCCAGCCCTGGGTGCGGATCGAGCGGCGGCTGCTCTGGGGCTTTGGGGCCGCGGTGATCGGCCTTGGCGCCGCCAATCTCACCCTGTTGATCCGGGGGATGCTGTTTGGCGGTGATCGGCTCAGCGCGATCGAATTGCTCGCCTCCGGCGGTGCCCTCTGGGTTACCAATGTGGTGGTCTTCGCCCTCACCTATTGGCATGCCGACCGGGGTGGCCCGGAGGCCCGGATGCGCATCCCCGACCCCAGGCCAGGCCTTGGGCCGCGTCCCGACTGGCACTTCCCCCAGCAGGATTTTTCCGAACTCAGCGCCGCCTGGAGGCCCAGCTTTCTCGACTACCTCTTCCTTGCCTACTGCACTGCCACGGCCTTCAGTCCCACCGGCGCCGTGCCGCTCACCGCCCGCGCCCAGCTGCTGATGCTGGTCCAGAGTGCCATTTCCCTGGTCACCATGGCGCTGATTGCCGCCCGGGCGATCAACATCGTGGGGAGCTGAAGCTTGGCTGCCCCAATAGCTGTCCCCGCGCCCGCTACCGAACCACGGCCTAGGCCTTGGCAAAGGCGATTCCCGCCTGATCGGGGCCGCCTGCAGGGCCAGGTGTTGTGGCATACATCAGCAGGTTAGCCCTGTCACGCCTTTGCCATTTGTTAACGCTTTCTTAGCCGGGGCCTGGCGGCGCCTTGCTTGATTCGTCTAAATAAATGCGTTCCCTAAGGCGTGTCACTCACTTTTTCGCTGCTCAACCCCTCTGTTGATGCGGTGAGCGGCGTTCTCAACATGGCCGCCCAGGGTGCAAACGCTGAGATTTCTGCTTACAACGCGGCTTCCGGCCATCTGTACACAGTTGGCGGTGGCTCAGGCGCGATTGTGGTCAGCGATCTGCGCAATCCGGCTGCGGCCAAGATCGTTGCCAAGGCCATTCCTTCCGTCAGCGGCCAGACCCTCCAGAGCGTGGCTGTGTTCGGCAAGCTGCTGGCGGTTGCCGTGCAGAACAGTGTCAAGACCGATAACGGTTTTGTTCAGTTTTATGACCTGACCAATCCCGCGCTGCCGGTTCACCTCAGCACCGTCAACGTCGGCGCCTTGCCCGACATGGTCAAGTTCAGTGCCGATGGCAAGAAACTGCTGGTTACCAACGAAGCTGAACCGAATACCACTTACACCATTGATCCGGTGGGTTCGATCTCGCTGATCGACACCACTGGCTATCTGGCCACCACCCCCGTAGCGCCTGGCCAGGCCCAAGTCCAGACCGTTGATTTCAGCGCCTGGAATAACCGCAAGGCCGAGCTGAGCAACCGCGGCATCCGCATCACCGGCAAAGCCGGGGTCACCACCACCCTGGCCCAGGACATCGAACCTGAAGCCATCGCCATCACGGCCGATGGCCGCACGGCCTTCATCTCGCTGCAGGAGAACAACGCCATCGCCGTGCTCGACATCAGCACGGCCACGCCTGCGATCACCACCATCTTCTCGGCGGGAATCCAGGATTGGGACCGGGGCCTGGCCACGGCTAAAAACTTCAGCTACACCCTGAGCTATGCCGCAGGCGCCGCCAACCTTCCTGCCGGCGTGCAGGCAGGCGGCCTCTCCGGCCTCTGGTTTGATGGTGTTGAAACCATCAATGGTCAGGCTCTTGATATCTATTACTCGATCACCGATCGTGGTCCAAATGGCACACTGACAGCCGGCAAACGGCAGTTCCTCGACCCAGATTTTCAGCCTTCCATCTACAAACTCGGCATCAACCGTGCCACGGGCGCGGTGAGCGAGCTTGGCATCATTGGTCTGAAGCGTGCCGATGGCACGGCGCTCACCGGCCTACCGCAGCTGCAGGGCAAAGATGAGATCCCGGTGGATGCCGCCAACCAGAACCTCGCCTACGACCCCTTCGGCATCGATTCGGAAACCATCTCCGTCTTCACCGCCACCATCGGCGGCGTCAGCCGCAAGGTTTTTGCGGTGGGTGATGAATATCGCGGCCAAATTGGTTTGTTTGATTTC
Source organism: uncultured cyanobacterium (assembly GCA_903858015.1). Taxonomy (GTDB): domain Bacteria; phylum Cyanobacteriota; class Cyanobacteriia; order PCC-6307; family Cyanobiaceae; genus Cyanobium. The sequence continues at coordinate 11,760 of CAIOGZ010000003.1, read as the reverse complement.
AGCACTGGTAACCTGATCCAGCGGTATATCCCCGCTGGCCAGAAAGCCCTGCTTCAGGCCCAGCATGGCAGTGTGATCGGCGCCGAAACGATCGACAGCCTGCCGGCCATCTACGGCAACCGCTGGGCCAACCGCGGCATCGAAGGCATGGCCTTCAACAGCAAGGACGGCCTGCTTTACGCCTTCATGCAGAGCCCGCTGGATATCGACAGCAATGGCGATGCTGTTGCCGCCGAGCGCAGTCCATCGCAGCTCACCCGCATCCTGGCCATCGATCCCGCCACGGGTGCTGCGCAGAAGGAGCATTTGTACCTGCTCAGTGGCCGCAGCGGCCAGGACAAGATCGGCGATGTCACCTACGACGCCAGCCGCGGCGTCTTCCTGGTGATGGAGCGCGACAGCAGCCGGCTGCTGAACGGCTTCAAGAGCGTGTATGAGGTGGATCTGCGTGGTGCCACCAACACCCTGCCGCTCACCCTCGCCAGCCAGGTGGGCGAAACCGCCCTGCCGGCCCAGGCGTTCCTGGTGGGAACAGAGGGGCGTGCGGTGTTCCGCGAAGTGATTGATGCGGGTGAACTTGGTAACAACGGCTATCGCTTCAATGGCATCCCCGATGGGATCGGGGTGATGGATAACGGCGACGGCACGCTGCGGGTGGTTGTGAACCATGAATTGGGGAATACCGCCGGTGATGTGCGGGCCCATGGCTCGAAGGGTGCCTATGTGTCGGACCTGACGATCGATAAAAAGACGCTTGCCGTGGTGAGTGGCAAGGATTTCCTCGCTAGTGCCACTGATCTGTACATGGCCAGCGCCGACGGCAGCAGCTGGACGAGCGGCACCACCACGGCGTTTGCGCGCTTCTGTTCTGGTGATCTGGCGGCGGCCAGTGCCTTCCGCAACGGCACAACGGGCTACGACGGCCGCATCTATTTGACGGGTGAGGAGAATGGAGCTGAGGGTCGTGCCTTTGCCCATGTGCTCACGGGCAGCGATGCCGGCAAGGTGTATGAGTTGGCGAGCCTGGGGAACCTCTCGTTCGAGAACGTGGTGGCCAATCCCCTGGCCCAGGCGAAGACCGTGGTGGTGAATCTGGATGACACGATCACCAACGGCCAGGTGTATGTGTATGTGGGCAATAAAACCAGCACCGGTAATGCGATTGAGCAGGCCGGCCTAGCCGGTGGCACCACCTATGGCGTTCGCGTCAACTCCACTGGCACCACCAACACCGAGCTGGGCAACCTGGCGAGCCCGAATGAAACGGGCCTGGGGCTGAATGGCAGCGGCGTCGGCAGCTTTGAGCTGGTGAATCTGGGTGATGTCAAGGCTAAAACCGGCGCCACGCTGAACAGCGAGAGCATTGCCGCCGGTGTGACCAACTGGCTGCGGCCGGAAGATGGGGCCTGGAGCAAGGACGGCAAGAGCTTCTATTTCGTCACCACGGCCACGTCCACAAGTGCCAGCCGGCTGTGGGCGCTGGAGTTCACCAACCCCGCCAGTCCGGAGCTCGGCGGTACCGTGAAGATGCTGCTCAACGGCAGCGAAGGCCAGGTGATGCTGGACAACATGACCGTGGCCGACGACGGCTCGATCCTGTTGCAGGAAGATCCCGGCGGCAACGAGCGCCTGGCGAAGATCTGGCGCTACAACCCCACCACCGACACGCTGGTGGAGCTGGCGCAGCACAATCCGGTCCTGTTCGGGGGCACGAGCGCCACGAATCCCAACTTCATCACCAATGACGAGGAATCCTCCGGCATCGTTGATATCAGCAGCTACCTGACGGGTGTCAGCGGTTACGACACCAGCAAGTACAGCTACTTCCTGATCGCCGACCAGATCCACAAAGCTGTCAGCACTCCCACCAGCCAGGTGGAGCTGGGTGAGCTGAGTGTGATGGTCACCGCCAAAGCCGGTGTAACGGGCACCGCGAGCTGGCTGGACGCGATCGGCGTGGCCAGCCCCGAGCTGCTCGACAACAGCCTCACCCTGGTGAATGGTGTCTACAACGCCTCGAGCGCCGATCGTCTGGCTGCCGCTGGCATCCAGCTGGCAAACAAGGTGGAACTATTCAACCTGCCTTCCGTGGGCGGCACGCTCAGCTACGACAAGCCCGAGGGCCTCACCCTGCGGGACGACGGCGCCGTTGTCATCAACTACGACAACGATTTCGGCGGCGAGGGCGCCAGCGGTAATGCTTTCACCGTGGTGAGCTTCAGTGATCCGGCTGTTGATACCGAAGACAATGCCAATGGCGGCTATACGCCTGCCAGCAACCACGACGTGTATGGCCTGGTGATGCCGGATGGCTTGGCCACGTTCTCTTTCAATGGCGAAAATTTTATTTTGGCAGCTGGTGAGGGTGACGATCGCAATGATTTTCTCGATCCCGATGAAACCGCTCGGGTCTCTGCCCTGCTCACGGCGGCAGGAAGTGCCACCGCTGCCCAGAAGGCAGGTCTTCTGGCCACTAACGCCCAACGGCTGAGCATCTTCACGAATACCGGCGATCTTGATCGCGACGGCATCGTCGATCAGGCCTACACGCCGGGTTCACGCTCCCTGCGGATCTACGACTCCAAGGGCAATGCCGTGTTCGATTCCGGTGTGGCCTTGGAAAACCTTGCCAATGCCCGAGGCATCTATCCCGTCAACGACCGTGAGGATGCCAAGGGTGTCGAACCCGAGATGGTGGAGGTCTTCACCACCAATGGCCGCACCTATGCCTTCGTGGCCCTGGAGCGCAGCACCACCAGCATGGCGGCGATTTTCGATGTGACCAACCCCTATGCCCCGGTGGCTGTTGACCCGATTCTGTTCCCTGGTGCGAAGCGAGTCGAGGGGATCACGTTCCTCACCAGTGCCACCAATGCCGCACGCAGCGTGATCGCTTCGAGCGAAGATAACGATGTGGTTTCGGTGGTGGATTTCCCGATCCCCTACCGCCTGCAGCTTCTCCATCTCTCCGATGGAGAGGCCGGCCTGCTCGCCTCCCAGACAGCCCCTTACCTTGCCGCCCTCGTCGATGGTTATGACAACACCTATGCCAACACCCTGATCCTGGCCGGTGGCGATAACTTCATCCCTGGCCCCTTCCTCAATGGCGGCACCGACCTCAGCGTGCGCGATGAGCTCAACGCCGTCAGCGGTTCCACGATCAGCCTGGCTCCCAGCACGAATCATCCGATCGCTGCGGTGGATATCGCCATCCACAACCTGATCGGCGTGGAGGCCTCCACGATCGGCAACCATGAATTCGATCTCGGTTCACGGGTGTTCCGGGATTCCTTCACGCCGGGTTCCGGTTGGGTGGGGGCCCAGTTCCCCTACCTCTCGGCCAACCTCGAGTTCAGTGCCGATGCGGATCTGAACCCACGCTTCACTAACACCGCCGCGACGGCTGGTCTGGAGGAAGCCGCTGCTCAAAAGGGCCGCATCGTGCCCTCGGCCGTGGTCACCAAGAACGGCGAAAAGATCGGCCTTGTGGGCGCCACCACCCAGATCATCGAGAAGATCAGCTCCACCGGCGGCGTCGAGGTGAAGGGCTTTAAGGGTGACGGCAGCGAGGTCGACGACATGGCGCTGCTGGCTAGCCAGCTGCAGCCGGTGATCGACGACCTGATCTCCCAGGGCGTGAACAAGGTGATCCTGATGGCCCACCTGCAGCAGATCGCCAATGAGAAGGCTCTGGCGCCGCTGCTCCGGGGCGTGGACATCATCCTCTCGGCCGGCTCCAACACCCGCTTGGGCGACAGCAACGACCAGGCCGTGGCCTTCCCGGGCCATGCCGCCAACTTTGCTGACACCTATCCACTAGTGACCCAAGGGGCCGATGGCGCCCCCACCCTGATCGTCAACACCGACAACGAATACACCTACCTGGGCCGGCTGGTGGTGGACTTTGACGCCCAGGGACGCATCATCCCCTCCAGCGTGGATCCCTTAGTGAGCGGTGCCATTGCCGCCACCGCCGCCAATGTGGCCAAGGCCTGGAACGTCAGCGAAGCCCAGCTCGCCACCACCGCCTTTGCGGACGGCACCAAGGCCGAAAACGTGCAGGATCTCACCGATGCCGTGCAGGCGGTGATCGCCAGCAAAGATGGCCAGGTGTGGGGATTCACCAAGGTGTATCTCGAGGGCGAGCGGGCCTTCGTGCGCTCCGAAGAAACCAACCTCGGCGATCTCACGGCTGACGCCAATCTCGCCTATGCCAAGAAGATTGATCCTTCTGTTTTGATCTCGCTGAAGAATGGCGGCGGCATCCGCTCCCAGATCGGTAGCATCGATGTGGTGAGTGGGGCTAAGCAACCTCCCCTCGCCAATGCTGCGGCGAATAAGCCTGAAGGAGCTGTGTCCACCCTGGATATCGAGAACTCACTGCGGTTTAACAACAACCTCTCCCTGGTCACCGTGAGCGCCAGCAAGCTCAAGGAGCTGCTCGAGCACGGTATCGCCCTCTATCCCAATCAAGGTCGGTTCCCCCAGGTGGGCGGTTTGGCGTTCAGCTTCGACCTCACCAGATTGGCTGGCAGCCGCATCCTCAACCTCGTGATTCAGGACTCCCAGGGCAATGACCTTGATGTGGTGGTACGCGGCGGGGTCCTGGTCGGTGATCCGGACCGCACGTTCCGGATGGTGACGCTCAACTTCCTGGCCAGCGGTGGGGACAGCTATCCGTTCCCCACGGATGCTGCCGCCAACCGCGTCGACCTGTTCAATCCCACCGCGCCGCTCACCGGTGCCGCCACCTTCAGTGGCGATGGCACCGAACAGGATGCCCTTGCTGAGTACCTGAAGGCGAACCACGGCACGGCCAGCAAGGCTTACAACGAACCCGAAACAGCCGCGGCTCAGGATCTGCGCCTGCAGAACACAGCATTGCGCTCGGATGAGGTGATCGATGTCAAAGTCGGCAGCTCCGGCGCGGATGACAGCTTCACATCGGAATCCATCAAGCAGCAGGGTTTTGATGGCAAGAACGATGTCCTCTTCACGGGAGCCGGAGCGGATCAGGTTGACGTTGCAAGCCTCAGTGGATTCGCTAACAAGATCTTCACAGGCAGCGGTCATGATGCCATCTACGCCGGATCCCGCGATCTGATTACCGGCGGCAGCGGTGATGATGAGATCTGGGCCATCGATGGCGATGGCAATCGCCTTAGCGGCGGCCTCGGCAACGACACGTTCATCATCGGCAGCTTGACCAATCGCGCCCTCGGCGGTGCAGGTGACGACAAGTTCTATGTACTGGAAGGAGCAGGGTCCAACCACCTCAATGGTGGCGCCGGTGCCGACCAGTTCTGGCTGGTGAGCGAGATCGGCGATCACCCGGCCTCCAAGCAATTCGTGATGGACTTCCAGCTGGGGGCCGACAAGGTGGGCCTGGCGGGCGTGGCTTTCTCCAGCCTTATCTTCAGCCAGGTGGGTGCGGACACGCTGCTGAAGGTGGCCGGTGTGGAGGTGGGTCATTTCACCAACATCAGCGCCGCCAGCCTCAACAATCAGGCCAATTTTGCGGGACTTTCTTAAGCCCTGTGTCATGGGCCACATGCAGTGGGTGTCTATCCCGACGTTTGCAATGAGTTGGGCCTGCCATCCTGAAACAGTATCTCCTAGGACGGCAGGCTCCTAGGGATCCCCAAGGCTGTAGCCACAAGATTGATTGAACTGCTCCGCTTCAACCGCCCTCTTCCATTGCCATGACAACCCCGTTGATCAAGACCATTGGCCAGATCACTGCCCTCATCCCCGAGGCCAGTACAGCCAACGATCCTAGTGAACTCCTGGACGGCCGCAGTGGCGACACGGATTTCCCCTTTGCCAATTTCAAGGCTTTAGCGACGGTTGGCGAGGTTGATCCCATTACCAAAATAGCCCTCACGGGCTATCCGGATGGCAACGCAGCCTGGCTGAAGGATAACGACACCGTTCGCGTTGCCTACCAGTCCGAATCCTACGCCACGATGTCTAATCAGACCTATGGCTGGGAAATGGAAAGTGGGGTGAAGTTTACCGGCTCGCATATTCATACGATTGATTATAATCGCGCCAAGTTTGCCGACTTCCTCAACAACGAGTCGCCCGCCAGCGAGATGTTCGAGGCTTCGGGCCACCTGTTCGACAGGGTCTACAACGTTTTTGGTAAGGAAGTTGACAATAAGACAACTGATAAGCTCGATCTTGCCGGCAAATGGGGCAACCAGACCAATCCTGATGGCACCCTGGTTGAGTTCAAAACCTCCATGCGCCTCACCGAAGGCGATTTCTTCTTCCATTCATTCTGTGGCTCCTGGTATGAGGCCGCCAACAAGTATGGCGCTGGCATCGGCTTTGCCGACGATGTGTGGTTGACGGGCGAAGAATGGAATGTTGGCAGTAGCATGTTTGACGCCCAGGGCTCGCTCAACGGAGCTGCCGTGGCTAACAACACCATGGGCTTGGCCTCCCTGGTGGTGGATATCAAGAACGAGGTGGCTTACACCGCGCCGGCCCTTGGTCAGGCCGGCTATGAAAAGCTGATGCCGATCAACTCCGGCCACAAGGATTATGTGGTTGTGGTGGCATCTGGCTACAACCACGACATCAATCCGGCTCCCCTTAAGGTTTACGTGGGCCGCAAGGGACTCGACGCAGCTGGCAACCAGATTAACTTTGACAATCCCAGCCTCAGCGAGCGTGATCGCTTCCTGGGCTCCAACGGTTTGCTCTATGGCCAGCTGTACGGCATGGCCGCCAATGCAGCAACCTATTCCCAGCTCGGCATCACGAATGTGAATGCCGATGACAAGATGTTGGACGCCTATCTGAAGAATGCAGCGGCGCCCGATGACTTCTCGGTTCGTTTCTACGCCACCGATTACCGTTGGGATGGCTTCGACACGCCTGAAGCTGTCAAGGACACAGAAGTGTTCCGTTGGGCTCAGGATGGCGACACCCTTTCAGGAGGTGCCGAGGCCAACAAGCAACCAGCCGGCGGCTACACCTTCTTCAATAGCGACACCAAAGTTGAGCATCCCGCCGCGGATCCGGATGGAAGCAATTTCCGCTTCATCCAGAATCACACCGCAACAGGAGCCGTCCTGGGAGTCGAGTTCACCAGCATGGTTCTCGATCTCACCAGAGATCTCGATGGCAACAAACTCCCCGACTACCTCTCCGCTGACGTCACCAGGATCCTTCCGGCTGTCAATGGCGCGCTGACCCTGGACGTGGGCGGCAAGGGCGAGGGCCACTACAACGCCACTGGCAACCCCAATGGGGCTACTGCCGAGAAGCACATTGAGGGGAACACGAACAAACTCGTGTCTCCCGATGGCCTGCTTTGGGTCAAATCGTCGGATGCCGATGTGCTGATCCTCGATGAGGATTCCGGCAATGATTACGGCGAGCGCAAGCTTGCCCTGGTCATCAACGAGGACACCCTCGCCGTCGAGCCCGATGGCACAGGCTATTTCCTGGCCCAGGCCGGCGGCAACAAGAACCCCCGGGCGGTTGCCGGTGTTTCCACCTATGGCGGAACCTATAAGAGCGCATCAGGCTCTGAATTCTCAGGCAGCTGGAATGTCACCGCCCTGGTGGCCACCAAGGCCGATGGTTCGTTGTACACACAGGAAGAGCTGGCTGGCAACGGTGTTCAGACCGTTGAACAGAGCCGTCCACTCTCCGAGCACGTCTTCATCGGCGTTGTTCAGCAACCTGGCGAGTCTGGCGGTGCCGTCGCAGCCACCAAGTCCGATTACGGCGGTCAGATCTTCATGTTCAGTATCGACCTGCCCGGCATCGAGCCCAAGGCTGTCATCGGTACTTCTGGCGCCGATAGTCTCCTCATGCCTGATGCCAGCAAGGACCTCACGCTGATCGGCAACACCATCTTCACCGGCTCCGGTGACGACGAGGTGGATGTGGCCCTCAGCGACGGCTTCAAGAACCGCATCTTCTCGGGCTCCGGTCTGGACACCATCTACGCCGGCAGCCGCGATGTGGTCACCGGTGGCAGCGGTGATGACTGGATCTATGCCGAAGCCGGCGATGGCAACCGCATCAGCGGCGGCCTTGGCAACGACAGCTTCATCATCGGCAGCTCGACCAATCGGGCTCTCGGTGGTGCTGGCGACGATAAGTTCTACGTGCTCGAAGGCGCTGGAACCAACCACCTCAACGGTGGCGCCGGTGCCGACCTGTTCTGGCTGGTGAGTGAGATTGGGGACCGCCCGGCTGCCAAGCAGTTCGTGATGGACTTCCAAGTGGGCAGCGACAAGGTGGGCCTGCAGGGCGTGGCCTTCTCCAGCCTTATCTTCAGCCAGGTGGGTGCGGACACGCTGCTCAAGGTGGGCGGCGCTGAGGTTGGTCATTTCACCAACATCAGCGCCGCCAGCCTCAATAGTCTGACCAACTTCGCGGGGCTGGCCGTCTAGTAGCTTTGAGTCGTCAACCATGCCGATCTCTGCGATAACGGGGAGATCGGCTTACTCCTACATGCCACTGTCGGAGTCCAGCGATCTGATTCCTTCTTCAGCACAGCCGCCAACGTCACACCATGTCAGTCCCCAGCGTCAGCTTTGTTCACGGTGTGGCTTCGGGCGATCCCTACGTCGATTCGGTGATCCTCTGGACCCGAATCACCCCATCTTCAGGGCTCGCGGAGCCTCTGAATGTGCAGTGGGAAATTGCTGAACAGGCCGATTTCGCAGCCGGCTCAATCAAGGGAAGCGGCATCTTCAGCACCAACGCTAGCCGCGACTGGAGCGTCAAGGTGGAGGCCGCTGGCCTGAGCGCCGACAGCACCTACTACTACCGCTTTCGCGTCGGTGACACCGTTTCAACTGTCGGCCAAACCAAGACCCTGCCAGTAGGTAGCGACCCGGTGCGGCTGGCGGTGTTTTCGTGTGCTAACTTCCCCGCCGCGGATTCCTTTGCCGCCTACGGCCGGGCCGCTGCCATCAATGCTGCTAACCCCTATGATGCCCTGGTTCATTTAGGTGATTATATCTATGAATACGGCCCCGGCGGCTATGGGGAGGCCGAGAACGCTGCCGGTAACCGTGGTTTCTCACCCAATCGAGAGATCCTCAGCCTCGATGACTACCGCCAGCGCTATGCCCAGTACCACACCGATGCCAATCTCCAGGCCCTGCGCGCTGCAGCGCCGCTGATCGCCATCTGGGACGACCACGAAACCGCCAATGACAGCTGGGCCGGTGGTGCCCAGAATCACCAGAGCGCCACGGAGGGCGACTGGCTGGAGCGCCGCGACGCGGCCCTGAAGGCTTATTACGAGTGGCTGCCGATCCGCGAGCCAGCTCTACGCCAGGCCAGTGATGGCGCCACTGCCATCTCGCCGCTCAGCCGGGGGTATCGCTCCTTCAACTTCGGCGATGTGCTCGGCCTGCACGTGCTCGAAACCCGGCTTACCGCCAGGGATGAGCAGTTGAAGTACCCCGATGCCGCCGCCGTGCAGGCCCGCATCGCTTCGATCCTGGCCAGTCCCGCCGATCTACTGACCTACGCGGGCAAGCTTGGGCTCACGCCTCCTGCCGCCCCTGCCTCCATCCCGGCCTTTGCCACTGCCCTGGCACCGCTGGTAACCCAGGAGCTGGTGTTCGCCACCGTGCGCCAAGCCTGGGGAGATCCCAGTCGTGACTTGATCGGAGCTGACCAGCTCGCCTGGCTGCAGCAACGCATGGCCAGTTCAACCGCCAGCTGGCAGGTGCTTGGACAGCAAGTGCTGATGCAGTCGATGGCTGTGCCGGCTGAACTGCTGCTCGATGCCGGTAATCCCGCCCTGCTCGATAAGTACGCCGCCCCGCTGCAGAAGCTGGCCACCGGCACCAGCCTTGCCAGCCTGACGCCAGCGGAGCAGGCCCTCTTTGCTGAGGCCGCCAAGATTCCCTACAACCTGGACGCCTGGGATGGCTACGGGGCGGAGCGGGAAACGATCCTGCAGAGCGCCCTGGCCTTGGGCAAGCGGCTGATCAGCCTCGCCGGCGACACCCACAACGCCTGGGCCGGTGTGCTCGACACCATGGCGGCTGCTAGCCGTCCGGCCGGCACGGTGGCGGGAGTTGAGTTTGCGACGCCTGGTGTCACATCACCCGGCCTCGAGAAGTATCTGCCTGGAGCTGATGCCTACATCCGGGCGAAGTATCCTGCGGTTGATGGTCTGGATGGTCTGTTCGTGGGCTATATCAACGGCTTGAAGTACGCAGATCTCAATCGGCGTGGTTTTCTTGATCTGACAGTTACACCGGATCAGGCGATCGGCAGCTTTCAGTTTCTTGATGGTACAGATCCATTAACCTCAGCACCGCGCTGGGTCAGCGAAGCTATGACGGCTAGCAGCACTTTTGCACTCAGCCGCAGCGCAGACGCCTCGCCATCAATCAAGTGGCAGGCGGGTTGGCGGGAACTGGATCTCGTCTTCGGCCTAGCTGTGGATGCAGCTGGCCAGCAAACACTGTTAGATCCGGCCGCCTATGCCACAGTCCCCCGCGACGGTGTCCAGCTACCCGATGTGATCGTTCAGGGATCCGACCTTTCCGATCGGATCTTCGCCGCTGCTGGCTCCAGGGTGGAGGCGGGTGGCGGCGCTGATGAGCTGTTCAACATCGACAGCCTCGCTGGCAATCTGCTGCTGGGCGGAGATGGGGCCGACAGGTTTTATTTGCGCGCTGCGGCCGATACCGTCATCGGTGGCAATCTCCTCGCCAGCGCCCCTGAGCTCGGCTTGCCAGCAACCATTGCATCGGTGGATCAGGTCGCTGACACCTTCCTGATCGATAGTTCCGATCCAAGCGGGCAGCGTCTCCAAATTCTCGACTTCAACATCGGGGTCGACCAGATTCGGCTCGATGGCCAGACTCCTGAGGGGACCTGGACGCAGATTCGCCAGCAGCTGTTAGACCAAGATATTTCGGTCAATGCTACTCCCAGCTTTACGCAAGTTCCCATCACTCTTATCCTGGTGCCGGCCCAGGAGGTCGTGCTTGATCTCGGTGCATCGATCCATGATCCCGATGCTGATCGGCTCGATTTGGTGCTGCTGGAAAGCCCGCCCTGGATTCGCACCACGGGTACGCAACTCCGCGCAACTCTGCCGGCAGAGCTGAGCGCGGCGCAATTGGCAACCATTCGGGTTGTGCTGGGCTTGAGTGACGGCAAGGCCGTCGCTGCGCAGCAGGTCCAACTGACCATTGTGCCGCCGGTTCCAGTCCTCCCTACTCCAACCCTGGCCCTCGCCAGCGACAGCGGTAGCAGCAACACTGACGGCATCACCAATAATCCCACCGTCAAGCTCACGGGGCTAGAAGCTGGCGCTACCTGGCAGTACTCGATCAATGCTGGCAGCAGCTGGAGCACCGGCTCTGCTTCCTCTTTTGATCTCCCCGCAGGCAGCTATGCCGCCGGCCAGATTCTTGGCCGTCAGATCGATAGCGCCGGCAACACCAGCAGCAATGGCCAGCTGGGGCCCGTCAACATCGACACCACAGCCCCGCTGACGCCAACTCTGGCCCTCGCCAGCGACAGCGGCAGCAGCAATAGCGATGGCATCACCAATAATCCCACCGTCAAGCTCACGGGTCTGGAAGCTGGCTCTACCTGGCAGTACTCGATCAATGCTGGCAGCAGCTGGAGCACCGGCTCTGGTTCCTCTTTTGATCTCCCCGCAGGCAGCTATGCCGCCGGCCAGATTCTTGCCCGTCAGATCGATAGCGCCGGCAACACCAGCAGCAATGGCCAGCTGGGGCCCGTCAACATCGA
>CAIOGZ010000002.1 GCA_903858015.1 uncultured cyanobacterium | reverse complement strand
TGGCGCACTGCGCCGCGCTGAACTGCGGCGGGCACCAGTTCGGCGCCGAGTTCGGGACATTCGGCGACGCGATGTAGGTGGCAAGCGGCTGCGTGCCCGCGTTGGTCACCGCGCCCGTGGTGGGGTTGAGCGTGGTGGCCGAGGGCTGGCCGCCCGCAGCGCAACCCGACGCATCCACCGGGCAGTTGACGAGCGTTCCCGGATTCGTGGGGTAGTCCCAGTACGAAAACGTGCCGCCGCCCTTGGGGTCGAAGTAGGCCGCCTTGATCCACTCGTTCTGGCTGGTGACCACGAAGCCCTTGGCCGAGTTACGGGTGGCTGCCAGCTTGCTCAGGGTGTACTGGCCGGTCTCGGTGATGGGCGACAGGCGCACCTTGAAGGTGGTGATGATGAGCGACGAACCCGTGACGGTGGTGACCGTCTTGGTCGTCTTCGACAGCACCTTGCCGTTCTGCAGCGAGTTGATGAAGCGCGCCGCGCGGGTGAAGTCGGCCGAGTTGTACGGCTTGTTGGCCCACTGCTTCGACGCCACGGCGTACCGCTGCCCCACGGGGGCCTTGAGGTTGCGCTCGACCGACCCGTACTTGGGCCATACCTTGGGGCTCTCGGCGACATCCCAGAGGCGGTGGCGGTTGCGGCCCAGGGGGTCGACGGTGTTGAGGAAGGCCACCCACTGCTCGGTGGTCACCTCGGTCTCACCCACGTTGTAGGTGTACGGGACGCCGCCCACTTCCATGCAGTTGCCGGGGATGATGGTTTCCTTCTGCACCTGGGGGTCAGGCGTGGCAGACGGGTTGGCCAGCAGTGCACTCAGCGCCGCGTTGCACGACGCCTGCGTCTGGTAGATGTTGTTGTAGAAGGGGATGACCCACACCGACGCGTTGTTGGGGGATCCCACCGTGACCGTGCTGATCGACACGGTCTTGGGCGGCGGCGACGGGGCGCCCTGTGCGGAAGCGGTCGCCGCGACGCCGGCCAGGGCGGCGCACGAGATCAGGGTCGAGATCGTGGCGTTACGCCACGGGATATGAGCACTTCTCATGAGCCGCAGGCTCCGATCGGACGGGGGTAGGACGGGGCCACGTTACAAGACGTACCCCGATCACCCTCACCGCACAGGCATCGGCTGTTCCGGCGCTACCTCAGATACGCCGTGAGGGACCTACTCCACGACGACGAACTTGTACGAGTAGTAGATGTCTCCCTCGTGCCCGAGCTTCATGCGGCGAAGCGTGGCGGCAACGCGGTTACCCACCTCGACGGCGACGGGGTCCACGCCCATCTCTGGCGCGGGCAGGTTGCCGCCCTCGACCATCTGGATGTGGCCCACCACGTAGGGCCTCCTGAGAAAGCCGCTACGACGGCAGGGCAGCAACGCTGGCTCATCGCCTCGTTGTAGCTGATTGAGCATCAGGCCATCACTCCATGTGTGAGCAAGAGGTCAGAGTGGGCATTATTGACCGATCCTCTGGCCCAGAGAAGATGAAACCAGCATGTGAAAAGCACAAAAAGAAGCTCAAGCAGCTTCTCGAGGTTCATCACCAAGATGTTCATCGCAATGGTTGAACCCTGAGTGAGCGCAAGCTTCTCGCGGATCAGGCCCCATCCGAAGCGGCGTTTGCCTTGGCCAAATTTTCCCTCGAAGGCGTTGCGTCGCCGCTGATCATCAATGAACTGCCGCTTCTCCTCGGCCACTAGATCTGGATCACTTTTGGGCCTACCAAGTCGAGGACCACTCAGCCGGATCTTATGACTTGCACAGAACGCACGATTACTGCGTGTTCGATAAATTTGATCGGCGAAAACAACGGCAGGACAATGCCCATGACGCCGGCGATAGGCAAACACCTGAGCCTTCAGATCTTCTCCTTCGTTATATGGGTCGAAACTCAGCCGATTTCAGCACATTTTACCGCTGTCAACAGCTCAGATCAATTGCAGCGGAAGCGATCTGCTATTTTTCAGAAGGGCCTACGTAGAGCAGGTTGTTGCTTGCATCTTTAGACCTATGAGCTGCTGCGTCCCAGGTATTCGAAGGTGCTAAAAATATGACTAGTCAGCCCACCTCATGACCATGAACGAGCCTGGTGAGTCCAGTAGCTCGTCCGGCGAAGCTCAAGGAATGTTGAAATCGTGGGTGCTGAACAAGTCCAGCTCGCCCTGCTGGGGCTGCTTGGCTGGGCCCCCATCAGGACCATAGCCTACTCGGGCCATTTCGGCAGCCAACTTCACCCGAAGCACCTCGAGGATCGCCACCAGCTCCATCTCGTCTAGCTGCCAACCGAGAGGAATTCTGTTTGTTTCGGGCACCGGTTCGCCGTGCTGCCAGCTCACCAGATTGATGGTTTCCGCAGGATCCTGTGCCAAATCATAGAGCTCCCATTGGTCGGGTTCGTAAGCAGCAGGATCTGTGCTGCCGCCGTCGCTCCGCCGGCCATCGATGTAACGCACTAGCTTCCATCTCTTCTCGCAGTAGGCATACACGTGGTTGGGCTGGGTGATCGGCCCGGAGGTCGTATTCTGCTTGCCCTGGGCAATTGCCTCGTCCACGATCTTCAGGAAGTTGGTGAAGTTGGCCGGCAGGCTGCTGTTGTCGGTCGGCAGGGTGATGTTGTCCTGGGTCACGAACAGCACCCCCTCGCGGTCATCGGCTTTGCCACTGCCATCACCGCTGATCAGGCCGCTCAGGTCGCGGCCAGGGAGGGGGTAGACCTCGTGGCCGAGAATCAGCGGCTCCAGCGCCGCCTGGTCGCTCTTGCTGTAGCCCGCCAGCCCCAGTAGGGTCGGCAGCAGATCGATGTGGCTGGTCACTTGGTCGATGTCGACCATGGTGTCTGCAGAGGTGTTGACCAGGGGACTGGAGACCACGAACGGCACGTGCACCGTTTCCCGGTAGGCGTTATGCCATTTCTCTATCTGACCTCCATGGGCGCCGCCCATCTCGCCGTGGTCGGAGGTGAAGACAATCACCGTGTCATCCAGCAGACCGATCTCCTCGAGATTGGCCAGCAGCTTGTCGATCTCTAGATTCACCAGATATTGGAAATAGATATAGGCCTGCAGGTGAGCCAACAGCCACTCCTGCGACCGCGCCGCCGACTTGTAGGGCAGCGGCGCCACCTGCCAGAGCTGCTGCGGGTAGAGGGCCAGGAAGCCCTGGCCGATCTTGAACGAGGCCTCGTATTGACAGGTGGGCTTGGTGCTGAGATCGCTATTCCAGCTCGGGGCCAGCAGACTGTTGTCCTGGAGGAAACCATCGGGATTCAGAGGCACCCGGTAGGTGCCGCCTGCGGGCGCCCGGCTGCGCTCGCCCTGGCTGGGGATCGGCGCCGGAGCCGCCAGCAGGGCGCCGATCTGGGCGAAGATCCCTTCGGGGTCGTTGTCACCATCCCCGGAGGCCCCCGTCTGCACCCCGCCCAGCCACGGTAAGGGCCAGCCGGTGATGTCGTGGGGGTTCACGAACGCCGCCACCGCGAACCAAGGCGTCTGCTCTTTGGTGGCGTTAGTGCTGTCGTAGATATTGCGGATATTGGTTTCAACGCCAAGGGCCTTGCGGTTGAAGAAGCCGTTTGCCACATCTGAGTAGCCGATGTCACGGAAGACGCCCAGGTTGCTGGGCCCGCCCCCCTGGCTGCTCGGCCAGGAGAGCGCCCAGTCGCTGAAGCCCCATTCCTCGAGGCTGGGGGCCGGGGGGTTGCTGAAATCGTGGCGCCCGAAGTAATGGGTGCTGTAGCCCGCCGCCCGGAACCAATCACCGGCGGTGGGCACCTGGTTATTGGGCAACCAGGGAAAGCCTGGGTCGTAAGCCTGCTTGAACATGCCGGACGTCTGGGTGGCCAGGTGGCGACTCGGATACTGGCCTGTATAAAGACTTGCCCTGCTGGGAACGCAGGCCGCGGCGGCGATGTGATGGCGGCCTAAGCGCACCCCGTGGCGGCGCAGGCGGCGGAAGGCGGGGAAGAAGGGCAGAAATGGATTGTCGTCCTTCATGGCGGGGTCGAAACTGAGGACTTGATTCAGTTCCGCTAATCTTGGAGTCAGATTTACCTGACTTGGTGGCATTCTCATCTGGTCGACAAGAATAAACAGGATGTTTGGTTTCATGCTCATTTCCTGATTTGCTTGTTGTTTTTTTGTTCGGGCTTAGTTGATTGAAGCAAAATTCCTTGACCTGCTAACTGCAGTCTTAGCAATTCATATCGCCTGTCTGTAGTCAGGTTCCGGGGGGAGGGGCATGGCGAACATTCAAGCTGCCGAGTATTTGATGATGGAGGATTGAATCTCGGTTGAGACTCAATTAAGATCACCTGCGATGTCCATTGCTACAGTCTGGCTTTCAGAAACGGCCTTATTGTAGTATGCTTGAGTCAGATATCGCATCTGGAGCCGCTCCACCCACCCCCGATCGACATGGCTGTAGCTGATGAACAGCTGATCGCGTTCGGGGGGAGGGGTCATCGCATGGCGCCAGGCGGGCGCCGTTCCGGTGCGGCGGGACTCTGGTGGTGAGGGTAGGGCACCAGACATGGCCAGAGGCACCACCATTTGCAGGCAGGCCAGGGGGATAGGCCATGATCAGCTTGAGCTGATTCAGGTGATGCTGCTGATCGTTGACGCCGTAATCTCTCGCGCTGCTTTCGATCAAGCCAGCACGCCAGGATCCTAGCGATACAAGCTGTTATTCTAATGGCAGACTGTAAGCCCATTGGCAGCAACGACTCAGCTGATGAACTCCGCCGCTTAGCCCGTAGCCTTACCTGAGCGACAAATCTCCCCTCACCACTTGCGATAGGGCAGAAACTTGCCATTCATCGTCACCAGCACCCGATCACCCTTGGGGTCTTCGAGCTTGTTGACGGTGGGGGTGAAATCGATCGCCGACATGATGCCATCGCCGATTTTCTCCTGGATCCCATCCTTGAGCGGCAGGCCATACACCTGCAGGATCTCGTGGAAGCGATACAGCAACGGATCAGTGGGGATCACCGGGTCGAGGGCGCCCTTGATCGGGTAGGTGGTGAGCTGCTCGCGCAGCTCCTGGCTCTCCGCCTCGGGAATCGCCAGGCCCCCAGCAGGCTGTCGGCCTCCGCAAGGCAGCCGGTGGCCTGGCCGTGGATCAGGCTCGCCAGCCACACCTCATCCACCCCCAGCCGCGCGCCGAGATCGGCGAAACTCAGCCCGCAGCGCCGCTTGGCGGCGAGCAGCGTGGCGGCCAGAGGGCAGAGAGGCATGGCGGCAAGAGGCGTGAGGGCGACCCTTTGGACCGGCGGGTTCGCCGATCGCTGCCCCTGCTACAGAGAGGCCGTGCCTGGATCACACCCTGCCCAGCTGGACCAACCGAACCAGCCCGCTCAAACCGTTTCGTCCGTTCCTGCCATCACCACCCCCGTAGTGCCACCACCGCCGCTGCGCTGCTGCCTGCTCAGCGGCGGCGAAAGTCGGCGCATGGGGCGCGACAAGGCCCTGCTGCCCCACCCCGAGGGGGGCACCTGGCTGGAGCGCACCCTGCGGCTGCTGGCCGACCTGAACAGCCCGATCACGCTGCTGAGCCGCCACCCGCAGCACCTGGCCCTGGCCGAGCGGCTGGGGAAGGAGCTGCGGCCGAGCGGGGAGCAGCCCCAGGTGGGCCACAGCCCTCTCACCGCCCTGGCCGAGCCACCGCCCTGGGAAGGGCCCCTGCTGGCCCTGCACCGGCTGATGCAGCACCACCCCGAGCAGCGCCTGCTGCTCTGCCCCGTGGACATGCCGGACCTCACGCTCGCGGCCCTGCACACGCTCCTGGCGGCAGCCGCTGCGAGCCCCGGCCGGCTTCCTCTCGCCCATGACGGCACCCGGCTACAACCGCTGCTGGGCCTCTATCCGAGCAGCGCACCGATCCGCGCCCACCTGGCGGCGGCGGTGCAGCGGGGCGAGCGACGTCTGCAGCGCTGGCTCGCGGATCTGCCCTGCCAGGCGGTGCCGCTCGACCCCCGCGCCATCCGGAACCAGAACCACCCCTCCTCCTAACGCGCCTCCACGGCAACCAGCTGCAGCGGGATCAGCGGGCACGACGGGCGCCCCATGGGGTGGGTTGGAAGCCAGAGCGGCTGGCCGGGGGCTGGGGCCCCTAACGTTCGGGCCATGGAGCCGCCCCTGCCCCTCGATCGCCACGGCCGCCCGCTGGGTGTTCTGCGCCTCTCGCTCACGGCCCGCTGCAACCTGGCCTGTCCCTACTGCCTGCCGGATGGGGTGGAGCCGCCGGGGCTGCTGAACCGGGCTCAACGCCTGTCCGTGGTGCGCGCCGCGGTGGCGCTGGGGGTCCGGAGCCTGCGGCTCACCGGCGGCGAACCCCTGCTGCATAGCGGCCTGGAGGATCTGATCAGCGGCGCCGCGCCCCTGCGCCAGAGCGCATCCAGCGGAACCGCTGGCCTGGCTGAGATCGCCCTCACCACTAACGGCAGCCTGCTCACGGCCGCTCGGGCCCGATCCCTGCGCAAAGCCGGGCTGGACCGGATCACCCTGAGCCTCGACGGCACCACAGGGACCAGCGTGGCAGCGATGGCGGGCCTGGCGGGCGGAACGACCGCCGGCGACGACCTGCTGGCGAAGGTGTTGGCGGCGATCGAGCACGCCCGGGAAGCGGGCTTCGATCCGGGGAAGGGAGCGCTGAAGCTCAATGCCGTGATCCAACGCGGCCGAAACGACGACCAGCTGATGGCGCTGGCGGACCTGGCGCGGCAGCGGCGGGTGGAGCTGCGGCTGATCGAATACATGGATGTGGGCAACCGGAACGGTTGGGATCCCGCCCAGGTGATCAGCGCCGCCGAGATGGTGGATCGCATCGCCACCCGCTGGCCGCTGGAACCGATCGGCCGCCCCAGCCATGGCACCGCCAGCCGCTGGCGCTACCGCGATGGCGCTGGCCACCTGGCCGTGGTGGCTTCGATCACGGCCCCCTTCTGCGGCGACTGCAGCCGACTGCGGCTCACCGCCGATGGTGTGGCCTACACCTGTCTGTTCGCCGCCTCCGGTCTCGACCTCAAACCCTGGCTGCAGCCCAGCCCCGATCCTGAGGGTCTCGATCGAGCCCTGCGCAGCCTCTGGCGGCAACGGCGGGATCGCTACAGCGAGGAGCGCTCCATGGCCCCGGCCGCAGTCAGCGAAGCAAAGAACCCCCGAGCCCACGCCGAGATGGCCTACCTGGGCGGCTGAGCGGCGGGCAGGTGGGCCGGTTCATTCAGCCTTGGGATCAGCTGGGCCAGGTTGCAGGGGCGGGTGTTGGCATCGAGCTGGGCCACGATCAGGCGATTCCAGGCCGTTGTCACCGCATCGAGGGAGCCCGGCAACACAAACACCACGGTGCCATTGGCTACTCCCGCCAGGCAGCGGCTCTGCAACGCGCTGGTGCCGATCGTCTCGAAGGAGAGCACGCGGAACAACTCACCGAAACCCTCGATCGTCTTATCGAGGAGGGGCAACAGCGCTTCGGGGGTGCCATCGCGGCCCGCCAGGCCGGTGCCACCGGTGGTGATCACCACTTGAACGGCGGGATCAGCGATCCAACCGCTGACCAGGGCGCGGATGCGGTAGCGATCGTCGGGCACGAGGCTGCGCTCCACCAGGTGGTGACCGGCGCCGGCCAGCAGGGCCTGGAGCGCATCACCGCTCGCGTCGTCCGCGAGGCTGCGGCTATCCGAGACGGTGAGCAGGGCGATCGGAAGACCCACGGGCCAGCAACGCAGTGGGCCGGAGCGTAGACAGGCGCCAGAGTGGGGGCCGTAGGCGTTGAACAGTTGGCCCCGATGGCAAGCGAGATCCAGGTGCGGCTGTTCGCCAGCCTGCGGGAGCAGGCTGGTTGGGCGCAGCGGGGCTTCAGCCTGGCCAACGGCGAGCCGCCTGCCACACCTGCTTCGGTGTGGCGGCAGCTGGAGCTGGGTCCCCTACCCATCAGCGTGCGGGTGGCGGTGAACCAGCACTTCGCCCGGCTCGATCAGCCCCTGCAGAACGGCGATGAGCTGGCCTTTCTGCCCCCGATCAGCGGTGGCTGATTGGCATCGCTGCAGGCAGAAAAACGCTCCCCATCGCCCGCTGCAAACCCACCGAGCGAATCCTCCAGACCCCCCCTGCAGGCTGAGGCGCCCTTGCCAACGGCTGGACGGAGATGGAAATCGCCTCGATCGCCTCGATCGGAAGCTGCTGAAAGCTTCACTGTTGAGATCACCCCAGCCAAACCCTCGATGGCGACGTTATTGATCAGCCTCCACCCTGAACCCTTTTCACCCCACGATTGCCTGGCGAGCTGGTACCAATCCCAGGCTGCGGCTCACGACGTCGCCAGCCTTGATGATGGCCGCGCCATTCACCCGGATCGGCCCGGTGTAGCTGCTGGGCCCCTGACCGGTGCCGCTGCTGCCGGAGGCCCACCTGCGGGAGCCTCCGCCGCCGAAGCCGCCGCCGCCGAAGCCATCTTCATCGGTCGGGTGCGGGGCTTGACCAGCGCCGGGGCTGCGCTGGAGGCCCTGGAGCTGGAGCACTACCCAGGCATGTGCGAAGCCCAGCTGGAGCGGCTGGCGGCCGACTGCGCCCGCAGCCATGGCGTGCTGGCGGTGTTGGTGGCGCACCGGGTGGGGCGGTTGTTGCCCGGTGAGGCGATTGTGCTGGTGGCGGTGATGGCCGATCGACGCGGGCCAGCCCAACGCTGCTGCCAGGAGCTGTTGGAGCTGCTCAAGCACGACGCCCCATTCTGGAAGCGGGAATGGGCCGGGGGGCAGGGCGAGTGGATCCAGGGCAATACGCCGCTCTGAAGGGCCCAGGCCAACCAATGGCCAAACAAGCGCCACCCGCTTGCCAACCAGGCGCCAGCTAGCTCGATTGCCTACGGGGCAGATTGCCAGAGGTCAGATTGCCAGAGATCAGAAAATAGGCAGGCGTAGAAGCTGGGCCCAAAGTTCGCTGTCAACGTCCAAGTTGGCTGCATCTGCAGGTATTTCAAGCAGCAAGTCGGCGTCTTGCAGCGAGGCAATGCGGGAGGAGGCCTGGGCACCGCAGGGCCGGGCCAGCGGCTGGCCGGCAGCGTTCACCTCCAAGCGGGCCCGCAGCAGTTCCGGCCGACCGGGGCCCCGACGCAGGGGCTCGGCCAGCCGCACCCGCAACCGGGGCAGCACCTGCACAGAGCCGCCCTCAAGCCGTTGCAGAGCAGGCCAGAGCAGCTGCAAGGCCGTAATGGCTGCGGCCACGGGATTGCCGGGTAGGCCAAAGAAAGGCTTGCCCGCCAGCTCACCCCAGGCGAAGGGCCGGCCTGGCTTGAGCTGCAACTTCCAAAAGTGAAGCTCCCCCAATTCCTGCACGAGGGGCCGGATCCAGTCGCTGTCGCCAGCCGAGACGCCACCGGTGCTGACCACAAGATCACAGCCGGCTGCGAGCTCGAGCAGGGCGGCGCCCAGGGCCTGGGGTTGGTCGGGTACGACGCGGCTGGTGAACACCGGGTAGCCAAGCCGCTGCAGCAGGGCCTGCAACAGGGTGCCGTTGCTCTCCCAGATCTGACCGGCAGCGCGGCGACTGCCGGGCGGCACCAGCTCATCGCCACTGATCAACAGCCCCAAGCGGGGCTGGCGGTAGAGCGCCAGCTGGCTAACGCCACAGCTGGCCAGCCGGGCCAGATCGGCGGCACCCAGACGCTGGCCTGCGGCCAACAGCTGCTGGCCCACGGCCGCCTCCTCGTCGGGCTGGCGAATCCAGGGATTGGATCCGGTTTCGCTAACCAGGCTGAGGCGATCACCGTTGCTAGCAACCAGCTCCTGGGGCAACACCCGGCCACTGCCCTGGGGAATTGGTGCCCCTGTGAGGATCCGAACAGCCTGGCCAGCAGCCAATGGCACGCCATAGGGAGCCGCCGGAGCGGCGCGGCCCACCAGCGACCAGCTGTCGCCTGGGCTGGGAATGGCCTCCCCGGCGATCGCGTAGCCATCCATGATCGAGGCGCGGAAGCCTGGGATTGCAACCGTGGCGTGCACGGCGGCGGCCGTGATCCGGCCTAGGGCTAAGGCCAGGGGGACCACGTCGCTGATTCCGAGCGGCTCGAGAGCCGCCAAGATCAGGGAGCGCGCTTGCTGCAGGGGGATCCCTTCCTTGGCGTAGGGCTCCGCCATCACGCTGCACTCTCCCGTTGCCAGGCACCTTGGCGTCCACCGGTTTTGCTGAGCAGCCGCACCGGGCCGATCACCATGGCGGGATCAGCCGATTTGACCATGTCGTAAAGGGTGAGCAGCCCCACCTGCACAGCGGTGAGGGCCTCCATCTCGACACCCGTGGGGGCGAGGGTTCGGGCGGTGACTTCAATCCGCAGGCTGGATTGATGGGTGACGGGCTCAATGCGCACCTCCAGGCCCGTGAGGGGAATGGGATGGCACAGGGGAATCAGCTCCCAGGTGCGCTTCGCCGCCTGGATCGCCGCAACCCGGGCCACGGCGAGCACATCACCCTTGGGGGTACTGCCTGCCAGCACCATGGCCAGCACGGGCGGCGCCATCGACAAAAACCCCTCCGCCACGGCCTGGCGCACCGTGGCGCTGCGGTTGGAAACATCCACCATCTGGGCGCTGCCGGCGGCATCGAGATGGGAGAAGCGAACGGGGGCGTTGCTGGCGGCTGGATTGCTGGCGGCTGGGTTGATCATGGCCGTATCTTGCCGCAACTTGGCCAGGCTTGAGCTGGGCTTAGGCGGGCGATCGCAGACGCTGGATTAAAGGAGTAGGAGCTTGCAAACAGCAGCATTGAAAAAAGAGCGACACTCGGTAACTCATTGCGATACCTTTTGGCCAGGGCGGAGGCTTTGTCGCAGGTATCGCAAAGCAAGCCATGATCTGCAGTCAAGTTCCACCAAGGCCAGGCGCAAGATACACAACTCAGGGTTATCAGCAAAAGCAATTTGGCGCTTCCAAGCACGCTTATCAGGCATGGGCGATGCTGTTATCAAGAGCCAAATAAAACCCCTCCAAATGTAGATATGTAGTTATGTAGATATGTAGGATAATCTGGCTTGCGAGTCAGACTAGGTGCGCCATCACTTGTCGCAACTTAGGCAGTCAGAACGGAACCCCCCTTGGGCTGACGGCAACGCCCAAGGGATGGCTGGCATGCCGAAGGGCAGCCGGAGAGTAAAGGGCAAGCCGTTGCCATGGAGTCAACGTAGAACTCTAGGCGGAGGACGGAACGATAGGATGGAAGAAGTCAAGAAATTCGCGCCCCGGCCAGGATTATCCCTTTGATGGCAGCTTTATCTAGGTTCATCAAGGCGAAATTGGCGTAAACCGAAGCAGCCACGGGCCCATCTTTAAGAATCATTACACAATTATGACAGGCTGTCGGAAAGTGGCAGTAGCCTCAGGAAGGAAATACGAGCGAGAGTTAAGCATGTCTAATGTGGCCGGCAAGGCCTATGGGATGTCGTTGATAACTCCCATGCGACCTTCCCGAACTTGGATCAATCGCTTCCTGTTTGCAGCGGGAAGGCTTTTGCCAGGATTGTTGTCTGGGCTACTGAACCTTTCGATCATCCATTTCGCCCGCTGGGTGGTCATCCCACGCAATAGCTGGCCCTATATGGATCCCAGCCAAGCACCCGCCAATGATGGCATGCTGTTCATCAGCAACTTTAACGGAACATGGGACCAATACATCGATTCATTCTCCGATGGGATTCCCAATGGCCTAGACCTGTTCTGGTATAGCAGCACAGGCTATCCAGGCTCCATCCCAATTAGCCCGTTTAAAGCCTATATCAGACGCAATCAAATTGACACCGACTATTATTACAATGCGACACCTGGCTCGGCCCAGCGTGATATCAAGTCGGCCCTGCGTATCTGGGCTGGGATTGATGTATTAGCAGAAGCACTCCCCAATTTAGACGCCCCCGCCTTCGCCGCACTCTATGCAAAAGTAACCCAAGCCTTGCAGAATAATCTGGCTTCATCGGGCCCCGCCCCCATCGCCAGTACAGACACGCAAAATGCCGACCTGAACCGTAGACGACTAACGGCTAAATTCTATCAGACGCTTTCTACTTCTACCCGTCCAACCAACGGTCCAACCACCTAAAACCATGCCAAATTTTGATGGCGGCCATTACTTTCTAACGGCGCTTATTCCCATTCGGCGAGGCTTGATGCGCGATCCGATCAATGGGGGGG
This sequence comes from uncultured cyanobacterium, assembly GCA_903858015.1. Classification (GTDB taxonomy): domain Bacteria; phylum Cyanobacteriota; class Cyanobacteriia; order PCC-6307; family Cyanobiaceae; genus Cyanobium. Next base: position 18,148 of record CAIOGZ010000002.1, on the reverse strand, counting down.
TGATTTCCCATCTGCATGCCCTGAGGGAAGTGCTGGCCAGCTTGCCAAGCCAGAACGAAAGTCTCACTAGCCACTACAAGACGCGCCTGGAAGATAGCCTGCCCCAGGAGCAGCTCACGCGGGAGCTGGCAACGGTCACGGCACCATTTAGCCGAGATCTGCGCACCCATTTCGCCCGGATGGTGGTGATCGACGACATGGCCTACAACGGCCGCCAACACAAAGATGCGTTACTCACCAGCATCTTTGGACCCAACCCGGTACTGGTGGAGCCGGTAGATCACCTGCCTCAGTCCTACATGGCTATGGTTATCGATTTCGATGCCAGTGATGGCAGCGCCGAGACACTGCGTGGCTACCTACAAGGACTCTGGGAAGTAATGGGTGATGAGTTGAACGCGATATTTCAGCATTGCGATCATTTTGATTCAAGCAATCCTGAGCAATCTTTTGTATCGTTGGTAGGGAATTGCCAAATCGAAACGACAATGTCGTATAACGATTACTACTGGACCGCTCAGGGGCAGGGTAGTGATCTGCTCTGGGCAGGAGCCGGAGGGCCGACCACTCAACTTGGACCGGCGCTGCTGCCACCGGGACTCGCCTTTCTAGCGCTCGGTTTGCTTGGGCTTTGGTGCGGCCTGCGGGGCTGGTTGCTGGTGCTGGTGGCGATCGCTGCGCTGGTGGCTTGCCTGTACTGGCTCTACCGCCGGATCTTGACGCTGGGGTTCGCGCCCTTCCCCACAGCTCCACGCAGCGATTTGCCCTCCGTGCTCAAGGCCCTTTACCTGCAGCGCCGCTTTATCCGGTTCATGGTTGAACAGCAGGGCCAATCACCTGAAGCGCTTAAGGCTGGTTTTAGCAACTTCCTTGCCGAACACCAGCCCAGCAATGTGACTGCTCCGACCCAGCTACCAGCCCACCTTTCCTGAGTACTCCGATGGCACTGACACTCGATTTAGCTGATATCCAGGGCAACGTTCTCTCCGCCTACGGAAGACTCGGTTTTCCGATCGCGCGTTGCATTCTGTTGCATGTCAACAAGGGCAAAGCCGCCCAAGCTCGCAACTTCCTTGATGAATTACGGCTCAAGGTCACCACGGCTGAACTCTGGGACTCCTCCAAAACCAAGTCGCTGCCGGCGGGAGCCGTCACCGCCAGCCGCCCTGATGTGGCCGTGAATGTGGCCTTCACCTTCATGGGGCTCTTGGCGCTGGGTGTGCCGGTAAGAACACTGCGAGGCCTACCGGATGAATTTCAAGAAGGCATGCTCAAACGAGCCGAGATTCTTCGCGATGATCCCTTTGGCAAAGAGCGGGTAAGTGCCAAATGGGATCCGATTTGGATCAATGAAGTCAATGATGCCAACGCCGAGGTGCACATCCTTGTCACCCTTAACGCTTCGAACAGATCGGAGAAATCTGCGAGTCCAGAAGAAGTTCTCGACAAGGCACGGGAAGCCCTCGACAAGGAATTTGCCTGGTTGCAATCCCGCTGCGGCGATGATAAGGCGCTGCGGATACTGGGCGGCCATCGCGGCCCCAACCCGCTCTATCAGGAGATGGAGGCCTTAGTGGAACCGGACCCCGCCGGGGGCGAACGCTTTTCGCGCCGGGAACATTTCGGCTTTACCGATGGCATTGGCGATCCCGTCTTCGAAGGCCAGTATGCCGACCCCAAGGTTGAAGCCCAGCGCGTCGTAGGCCAAGCCAAAAGAACTGGCGATCAAACTTGGGTGCCGTTAGCCACCGGCGAATTCTTGCTGGGTTATCCAGATGAGGCCCAAGAGATTCCAGGCACGGCAATGCCCCTGGATTTCAGCCGCAATGGCACTTTTATGGCCTATCGCAAGCTACACCAAAATGTAAAATCATTTCACGAATACATTGCAGCAACGGCCAAAACCTATGCGAGTGTTAACAGCATTAGCGAAGAGGAAGCCAATGAAACCATCAGGGCCAAAATGGCCGGTCGCTGGAGCGATGGCGTACCGCTGATGGTGGCACCCAGCTTCAAGGAATGGCAAGCCTTCCGGCAGCGGATGGCAAAGGCTGAACAGACGAAGAATCAAGCGGAGCAAGAAGCAATCCAGCGTGCTTTTGTCGATTTTACCTACTCTTCAGATCCGGATGGCTCTAAATGTCCATTTTCATCCCATCTACGCCGCTCCAATCCGCGTGACATGCTAGATCCAGATATCCCGCCAAACCCCTCGCCAGAGCAGGCCGCTAAAGCAAGCTCCGTGCTCAACAACAGGCGTCGCCTACTGCGACGCGGCCTTCCCTACGGTGGTACCAAGCCAGTTGACAGCAACGAAGCTGATCAGGGTGTACTGTTACATCTGATCTGCTCGAATCTATTTCGACAGTTCGAATTCATTCAGCAGCAGTGGATGGAATATGGTCTTGATTTCAATGCTGGCAATGACACCTGCCCAATTATTGGCAACCATGGTCCGGAAGCCAAGTTCGTGATCGCTAGTTCAGCGGCAAGCGGCAAGCCCCCGTTCATCTGCGACCGTCCACCCCAATTTGTCGAAACCCGTGGTGGAGCCTATTTCTTCATTCCCAGCATGACAGCCCTGCGGCTGATCACCCAGGGACTGACCGATCCCACCTAGGGGATGGCGGCCAGGAGGACCGGGGCCGAGCTGGTTTTGGGGCCGGGGCTGCTTGTGGCGATTGGGCTGTGACGATCGGGCTTGAGCGCAGCAGCTGCCCACCCCCTAGAATGGCTGGTACTCATACTCACTCCGCTTAACAGGCTTTCCCGTTGCCATGGCTCGCGATCCCGGTCGGGTTTTGATCTTCGACACCACGCTGCGCGATGGCGAGCAGTCGCCCGGGGCCAGCCTCAACCTGGACGAGAAGCTCGCCATCGCCCAGCAGCTCGCCCGGCTTGGCGTTGACATCATCGAAGCCGGCTTTCCCTTTGCCAGCAGCGGTGATTTCAATGCCGTGCAACGCATCGCCGCCACTGTCGGCAGCCCCGATGGCCCGGTGATCTGCGGTTTGGCCCGAGCCGCCGCCGGCGACATCAAGGCCTGTGCCGAGGCCGTGGCCCCCGCCGCCCGCCGCCGCATCCATACCTTCATCGCCACCAGCGATATTCACCTGGAGCACAAACTACGCAAATCCCGTGCTGAGGTGCTGGAGATCACCCGCGAGATGGTGGCCTACGCCCGCTCCCTGGTCGATGACGTGGAATTCTCCTGCGAAGACGCCGGGCGCAGCGACCCTGACTACATGCACCAGGTGATTGAGACCGCCATTAAGGCCGGCGCCAGCACGATCAACATCCCCGATACCGTGGGCTATGCCACACCCGCTGAGTTTGGCGCCTTGATTGCCGGCATCAACAGCGCCGTGCCCAATATTGATCAAGCGATCATCTCCGTGCACGGTCACAACGACCTCGGCCTGGCGGTGGCGAACTTCCTGGAGGCGGTGAAAAATGGCGCTCGCCAGCTCGAATGCACGATCAACGGCATCGGCGAACGGGCCGGTAATGCTTCGCTAGAGGAGTTGGTCATGGCCCTGCATGTGAGGCGTAGCTACTACAACCCATTCCTTGGTCGGCCGGCCGAAAGCACCACGCCGATCACGGCGGTACGTACCGAGGAGATCACCAAAACCTCGCGATTGGTGAGCAACCTCACGGGCATGGCAGTCCAGCCCAATAAGGCGATCGTGGGGGCGAATGCCTTCGCCCACGAATCCGGTATCCACCAGGATGGCGTACTCAAAAATCGCCTTACCTACGAGATCATCGATGCCCGCACCGTGGGCCTCAGCGACAACCGCATCTCCCTGGGCAAACTATCTGGCCGCAGCGCTTTCCGCGCTCGCCTAGAGGAATTGGGCTATCAAATTGATGGTGAAGACCTCAACGATGCCTTCGCCCGGTTCAAGGAACTGGCCGACCGCAAACGCGAAATCACAGACCGCGATCTTGAGGCAATTGTGAGCGAGCAATCGCAACAGCAAGGCGAAGCTCGCTTTCTGCTGCGTGGTGTGCAGGTCAGCTGCGGCACCGGCCTGCTACCCACCGCCACGCTCACGCTCGAAACCGCCGATGGCGACCTGCGCAGCGAAGCCGCGATCGGTACCGGCCCGGTTGATGCGGTCTGTCAGGCCCTCAATCGCCTCGCCGGTGTGCCGAATGAGCTGGTTGAGTTTTCAGTGAAAAGTGTAACCGAAGGTATTGACGCGATGGGCGAGGTAACCATTCGCCTGCGGGCCGATGGTGTCCTTTATTCTGGCCATTCCGCTAATACCGATATTGTTGTGGCGGCGGCACAAGCCTTCGTCAATGCCCTGAATCGGCTGGTGGCGGGAGCTGAACGGGCCCCCCTCCATCCCCAGAGGACACCGCTGCCGATCGCCGAACTACCACGTCTCTAAGGTGCACCCCTTGAAGCCAGCCGAACAGGTGAAGCGTGCCGACCTAGCCCGCAGCCCCTTGGCTACCGGCCTCCAGCTGGGGCTGTTGCTGGTCTTAGCCCTGCTCGTGCTGCTGCCGCTGCTCTGGCTAGTCAGCACCTCGTTAAAAGGGCCCGGCGAGGATATCTTCACCAGCCCGCCCGCCCTACTGCCGCAACAGCCCAGCTTGGCGGCCTATGGGCAACTGTTTGCGGCCAACCCGATGGCCACCTATCTATTCAACAGTACCATCGTCAGCGCCCTGGCGGTAGGAGCCAACCTGTTGTTCTGTTCGCTGGCGGCCTATCCGCTAGCCCGGCTGCAATTTCGGGGCCGGGGGCTGGTGTTTGGCCTAATCGTGGCCACCATTTTGATTCCCTTTCAGGTGGTGATGATTCCGTTGTATTTGTTGATGGTTCAGTTGGGGTTACGCAACAGCCTATGGGCTCTGATATTGCCGCAAGCGGCTACCGCATTTGGAATTTTCCTGCTGCGTCAGAGCTTTCTGGGGGTGCCAGTTGAGCTGGAGGAAGCGGCCCGTATTGATGGTTGTTCACCCCTAGGTGAGTGGTGGAACGTAATGATTCCGGCCGTAACCTCTGATTTAATTACGCTGGCGATGTTCGTATTCATTGGGAGTTGGAGTGATTTTTTGTGGCCTTTGATCATCATTGACGATCCAAAGTTATTCACCCTTCCGCTCGGACTGCAACAGCTTGCCTCTAGCTTCTCGCTCGATTGGCGTCTAGTGGCGGCGGGATCGGTGGTATCGATAATACCTGTATTGGTCTTATTTATACTGCTGCAACGCTTTATCTTGCCCAGTGCCAGTGGCGATGCGGTCAAAGGCTGAATCGCCGAACGGGCCCCAACCGCTTCAGGATCTGGCTTACTAAATGTCTGGCGCCAACCGAATCGCTAACCAAGGGTTAACCGAGCATTAATCAATCGGCTTCGTCGATAGGCTTTGATGGGGTAGAATCATAACCATAGGCGCATTGAGCAGTCACAGCGTAGGCCGCAGTCAGCCAGGTCATCGGTAGTTAGTAGAACTATTGGCAGATGTCAGCAGCCTCAGCACTGAACCTTCTATCTGCGCTTGCCATGCCCAGACCGCAAAACCTAGCGACCATTAGCTCGTATTCGTGTGCAGGACGAGTAAACCAAAGAGCCCTTAGCAACGGCCAGATCAGGAAAAGACCAAGCGTGGCCATGATGATTGTAGCTCTATTCAGCTGGTTCACCCACTCAATTTTTGACCTGTCATGCCTGCATCGTTCACCGGCACCTACAGCCAAACTTTTGATGGCCTAGCGCTCAGCGGCAGCAGCATTAGCTGGACAAATGATGTAACATTGCCGGGCTGGTTCCTATTTCGCCAACCGTCTTCGTCTGCTGTCGCGATCACAGCCTACGACGCAGGTAACGGGTCAGCCAGTAGCGGTTCTTTCTATAGTTATGGCAGCACTGGCTCCTCCGATCGCGCCCTCGGTGGCTTAGGTAGTGGCGGCGCCTATTTCGGTTCTCCAAGCAGTGGAAACTTGGCCGGCTGGATTGCCTTAGCCCTCACAAACGCCACTAACGCCTCAATAACAAGCCTCAACCTCAGCTTCTCAGGCGAGCAATGGCGTAATGGCGGCAACAGCAGCGCCCAATCGATGCTGCTGCAATACGGCTTCGGAGCCAGCTTCACGGCGGTGACCAGCTGGATTAGCCCCGGCGGCAATTTTGACTGGACGTCTCCAATCACAACTACCACCGCCGCTGCCGTTAATGGCAATAGCGGCGCCGCCGGACTGGTAGCCAACCGCGGCGGCAGCCTCGCCAACCTCAATTGGAGTGCGGGCAGCACCCTCTGGTTCCGCTGGATTGAAACGAACGATACGGGCAACGACCATGGCTTGGCGATCGATGATGTATCGATCAGCCTTGCACCCGATTTGCCATCGCTGACACTCTCGGGCATCGACAGCAGCGCCACCGAACCCGGCAGTGGCCCCGCCAGCGACACCGCCAGCTTGCGCATCAGCCGCAGTGGCTCCAGCGCCGCCCCGCTGACGGTGGTCCTCAGCCTCAGCGGCAGCGCCAGCTACAACGCCGACTACAGCCTTATCCCGGTCACCAGCGGCGCCAGCCTCAGCGGTAGCTCCCTGCTGATCCCGGCGGGGGCGGCCTTTGTCGATCTAAGCCTCACCCCCCTCGATGACACTGTGGTTGAGGGACCTGAACAAGCGCTGATCAGTTTGGCAAGCTCCACCGCCTACAGCAGCGGCAGCCCCAGCAGTGCCAGCTTCACGATCAGCGACGACGACGAAGGTAGTAGCAGCATGCAGATCAGTGAATATCTCTACAACGGTGCCAATGGGCTTGGTGAATTCGTCGAGTTCACCAATGTCAGCAACCAGCCGGTTGATCTGACGGGTTGGAGTTTCGATGACGACAGCCGCACGCCTGGTTCCCAGAACCTTGGCGGCTTAGGCATTGTAAATCCCGGCGAATCTGTTATTCTCACCGAAAGTGATGCCGCCGTTTTTCGTAGCACCTGGGATCTGCCCCTTAGCGTCAAAGTGATTGGGGGCTCCACCAATAATCTCAGCCGTGCCGACGAGATCAACCTCTACAACGCAGCCGGCGCCTTAGCCGATCGCCTCAGCTACGGCGATCAAACCTTTGCCGGCACCATTCGAACCCAGGTATTCAGCGGCTGGGCCCCCCCCAGCAAGCTCACAAGTTTACAGATCAGCAGCGATTGGCAACTCGCCACGCTGAACGACGCCCAGAATTCCCGCAGTTCCAGTGCCGGTGAGATCGGCAACCCAGGCAGCTACAACAGCGGAGCCGCCGGCCTGTTGCTGATCCAATCAGGCGGCAGCAGCAGCGTCGCCGAAGGCGGAGCCAGCGACACGCTGACGCTTGCCCTGCGCAGCCAGCCCCTGGCCGATGTGACGGTCAATCTCAATGGTGGCAGCCAGCTAACCGCATCAATCCCAAGCCTGCTATTCACCGCCACCAATTGGTCCGTAGCCCAAGGCATCAGCCTCAGCGCCATCAACGATGTCGTGGTTGAAGGCAGCCATCCAGGCAGCCTCAGCTTTCAATTGAGTAGCGCCGACAGCAACTATCACAACCTCAGCATCGCCCCCCTGGCGGTGACGATCAACGACAACGACCTGGTGACCCTAGCGCCGACGATTAGCGAAGCCACCGCTGCCGGCTGGATCAACTTGCCAGCCAGCGGCCCAGGCGGTTTCGTGGGTGGTGTGGTGGGGGATCCCACCGATCCTGCCTTCAGCCTGGGGATCGAGTTCACGATTGCCGACTTCGACACCCCCCTCGCTGATCTGCAGCTGGGCGCCAGCAGCAGCAATGGCGCCGTGGTGCCCTCGGCCAACCTGGTGCTCAGCGGTAGCGGCAGCAGCCGCAAGCTCAGCATCAACCCCACTGGCGTAGGGCTTACCACCATCACGCTGACCGTGGGGGATGGCATCAACAGCGCCGACTACCAATTCACCTACGGCGCATCTGCAGCCTCCGCACTACCCAGTAGCAGTCGTTTCCACAGCGGAGCCAGCGATGCCTCCAGCGCCATCGCCCTCGACGACAGCTGGATGCTGGTGGCCGACGATGAAGACCAGATCCTGCGCCTCTTCAATCGCAGCCAATCGGGATTGGCCGTTGCTGGCTTTGATTTCAGCAGCTCCCTGGGCCTCGAAGGCAGCAGCGAAGTCGACCTGGAGGCTTCCACCCGCCTCGGCAACACCCTCTACTGGCTCGGCTCCCACAGCAACAACGCCAGCGGCGCCGACCGCACCAACCGGGAGCGCTTGTTCGCCACCAGCCTCAGCGGCAGTGGCAGCAGCGCCAGCCTCAGTTTCCTGGGCGATTACCGCTATCTGGAAGACGACCTGATCGCCTGGGACGCGGCCAATGGCAACCGGCTTGGCCTCGCCGCCAGTGCCGCTGCCGGGGTGTTGCCGGAACAGGTGGCCGGCTTCAACATCGAGGGGCTCTGCATCGCGCCCGATAACAGCAGCGCCTACCTGGCCTTCCGCGCCCCCACCACCCCAACGACCAGTCGCGATCGGGCCCTGATCATTCCGGTGCTCAACTTCACCAGCTTGATCAGCAGCGGTGGTGGCACGGCCGGCTCGGCCCAATTCGGCAACCCGATCAGCCTCGATTTAGGCGGCCGGGGGATCCGTAGCATCGATCGCAATGGCAGCGGCGAGTATCTGATCATCGCCGGCCCTAGCGGGGCGGCCACGGGCAGCGCTCCCGCCGATTTTCGCCTCTACAGCTGGACTGGGTATGCCTCCGATGCGCCGCTACTTCGCCAGGCGGACCTCACAGCTTTGCAAAACAGCGGCAGCTTTGAGGCCATCGTGGCGGTGCCAGACGCCCTGAGCGCCAACACCCGCCTGCAGGTGCTCAGCGATAACGGCGATAGCATCTGGTACGCCAACGGGGTGATCTCCAAAGATCTAGAAAGCGAGGCTGGTTTTGACAAAAACCTACAAAAGTTCCGCAGCGATTGGCTAAGCCTTGGTGCCGCCTACGTTCCCGTCGGTAGCTTGGCGCTCAGCAGTGTCTATAGCCAGGATTTTGACAGCCTGATCGGCAGCGGCAGCAGCAACTGGAGCGACAATCAAATCGCCGGTTGGTATGCGGCCCGCAGCGGCAACGGCAGCAGCTTGGTGGCGAGCAGCGGTACCAACACAAGCGGTAATTTGTATAGCTTTGGCAGCGATGGCGCCACCGATCGGGCCCTGGGATCGGTGGGCTCCGGCAATGACGCCGCCGGCTCCTTCTTCTGGGGGGCACGCTTCTACAACGACACCGGCCGCCAACTCGACACGCTCTACCTGAGCTACCGCGGCGAGCAATGGCGCAACAGCGCCGCCGGCGCCCAGGCTTTGGAGCTGCAATGGCGCCTCGGCGGCAGCAGCCTCAGCGACGGAACCTGGACCACTGCTCCCCAGCTGGGGTTCAGCGCACCGCAGAGCGGTGGCAGCGCCAGCAGCCTCAACGGCAACCTCGCCGCCAACAGCCGCCAGATCTCCGGCTCCCTGACCGGGCTTGGCTTGGCTGCGGGCCAGGAGATCTGGCTGCGCTGGTCGGACCCCGACCACCAACCCGGTGCCGACCATGGCCTGGCGATTGATGCGGTGCGGGTGTCCTCCAGCCCCCTGCCGGCCGTGCGGATCCTAGCCAGCGGCAGCGATACCAGCGTGGCGGAGACCAGCCCCAGCAATGGTTCGCCAGGCAGCGGGCCCCCGGCCAGCGACACGGTCAGCGTCGGCCTGGCGACCAGCCCCAGCAGCGCCGTGACCGTGACCCTGACCGCCGACAGCCAGGTGGAACTCAGCGCCGACGGCATCCAGTTCGGCTCCAGCCTCAGCTTGGTACTCAGCGACACCAACCCCCGCAGCGTCACGATCCGGGCAGTCGACGACGCGTTGCTGGAAGCTGCGATCCATAGCGGCGTGGTCCGCCTCCAGGTGAGCAGCACCGATGCCGCCTACGACGGGCTGCAGGTGGAGGACTTGACGGTCTTGGTGAGCGATAACGACCAAGTCGCAACCCTCACCCCCATCCATGCGATCCAGGGCCGAGGCAGCAGCAGCCCCCTGCTGAACCAGCGGCACACGGTGGAGGGGGTGGTGGTGGCCAGCTTCCCAGGCAGTACAGGCTTGAACGGCTTCTATCTGCAGGAGGAAGACAGCGACGCCGACAGCGATCCGACCAGCTCCGAGGGGATCTTTGTGTACGACCCAAGCGGCCTGTTCAGCGGCGCCGTCGGCACGCGCCTGCGGCTCAGCGGCCTGGTGGCGGAGCTAGCCACCAGTGGCTTGGGGATCACCGGCAGCACGCTCACGAGCAGCCTGACCCAACTCACCGCGATCGCGGACCTGAGCGACAGCGGCCCCAGCCCCCTGCCGACCGCCGTCAACGTCAGCCTGCCCCAGGTGGATGCCACCGAGCTGGAGCGCTACGAGGGGATGCGGGTGAGGTTGGCTGCCGCCAATGGCGACCTGGTGGTGACCGACACCTTCGGGTTGGGGCGTTATGGCGAGGTGGGCCTCTCTGCAGGCGGGCGACTAACCACGTTTAGCCAGAATAATGCGCCCAGCGTGGCTGCTTACAGCGCTTATCTAGCTAATCTCCTGGACAATTATATAACACTTGACGACGGCAGTAGCAGCCAGAACCCCGCTGCTGTGATTCACGCTCGGGGCGGCAATCCGCTCAGCGCCAGCAACACCCTGCGCGGCGGTGACAGCATCGCCGCTCTCGAAGGGGTTCTCGATCAGCGCTATGACGGCTACCGCGTGCAAAGCAACACTGGCGCTAACTTCACGGCCAGCAATATCCGCACCGCTGCAGCGCCGGCGCCGGGCGGCAACCTGCGGGTGGCAAGCTTCAACCTGCTGAATTTCTTCAATGGCAACGGCAGCGGTGGCGGCTTCCCCACCAGCCGCGGCGCCGAATCGGTGCTGGAGTTCCAGCGCCAGCTGCCCAAAACCACAGCGGCGATCCTGGGACTCGGAGCCGACATCGTGGGCTACTTAGAGATGGAGAATGATGGCTTCGGCGTTGGCAGCGCCGTGGGCCAGCTGGTGGAGGCCCTCAATGGCCAAGCCGGCACCAGCCTCTGGAGCTTTGTGCAGCCAGGCAGCAGCGCCCTCAATGGCAGTGGCGGTTTTGGAGGCGATGAGATCACGGTGGGCTACCTCTACCGCAACGACCGGGTTCGATTGGCACCGGGCAGCAGCGTGGTCAGCCTGCAGAGCGGCAGTTTCAGCCAAGGAACGGAGCGGGTGCAGCGTCCGGTGCTGGCGGCCACGTTTGAACGCCTGGCGGCGGGGACCCCCACAGCCGAATTCCTGACCACCGCGATCGCCCACCTCAAATCGAAGGGAAGTAGCGCCGGTGGCGCCGGCGATGCGGATGCCGGCGACGGCCAGGGCCTCTCCAACGGCAGCCGCAGCCGCGGCGCCGCCGAACTGGCCAATTGGTTGGCGACCAATCCCACCGGCAATGGGGATACAGATGTTTTGATCCTCGGCGATCTCAATGCCTACCTGCAGGAAGATCCAATCACGATCCTGGCCAGCCGCGGTTACCAATCGCTCTATGGCCCCAGCTCCTACTCCTTCCAATTCAACGGTCAGTGGGGCTCCCTAGACCATGCTCTCGCCAGCAATACGCTCGCTGCCCAGGTGAGCGGTAGCTACAAATGGCACATCAATGCCGATGAACCAGTCGTGCTTGATTACAATACTAATTTCAAATCATCAAGCCAGATCAGCAGCTTCTACGCCGGCGATCCCTACCGCTCCTCTGACCATGATCCGCTGCTGGTTGATCTCACCTTGCTGAGCAGCAACAGGGCACCCACGGCGGTGAACCTGGTGAACAGCACGAGCCTGCTGGCGGAAAACACCCCCACCACCAATCCGATCCGCGTCGCGGATGTGGTGATCAACGATGACGCCTATGGCAGCAATCAACTCAGCCTGGGCGGCGCCGACGCGGCGGCTTTCGAACTGATCGGCCAATCCCTTTACCTGCGGCGTGGGGTGGTCCTCGATCGCGAAAGCCGAGCCGGTTTTTCCGTAGCGGTGCTCGCCACCGATCCCAGCCTGCCCGGATCAACGCCTGTAGGAACAACGTTGCAGCTGGGCCTGGCTGATGTGAATGAATACAGTGTCAGCAGGCCAGTCGACAGCGATCCGGCCGCCAATGAGGTCGCCGAAAACGTGGCGATCGGCACGCTGGTGGGCCTGCGGGCCAGCGCTAGCGATGGCGATGCCACCAGCAATCAAATCCATTATTCCCTGGTGGCGGATGCCAGCGGCAGTAGCGCCTATGCAGGGGGTCTGTTCAGTATCGATGACGTAACTGGAGTCGTGCGGGTCGCCGGTGGGATCAACTACGAGACGGCGGCAAGCCATAGCGTCTACGTGCTGGCCGGCTCTGCGGATGGCTCGCAAGCTGTTACGCAATTCAACATCCGAATTGCGGATGTCAATGAAGCCCCAACAGCGCTAACGCTCTCTTCAACACGATTGAATGAAAACATCGCAGCCGATACAATCGTAGCCAACCTCTCGAGCTCAGATCCAGATAGCAATCAGACCCATACATTCTCGCTACTACCCGGTGTTAGCGATAACCTCGCCTTTTCGATTCGCAACAACGACCTTCGCATCAGCCGCTCGCCCGATTTCGAAACCAAGCCCTACTACGACCTTCAGCTTCGAGTCAGCGACCAAGCTGGGCTGAGCTTTGATCGTGCCGTGCGGTTGTGGGTGAACGATCTGGCCGATAGCCCCACCTATTCCTTCTCCCAAAGTTCCAACATGATCTATGAAGGCAGTAGCGTGATCTACTCCCTGTCCACTACCAATCTTACTGCAGGCACCCCCATTTATTGGCAACTTAGTGGCAGCTCGATCAACAACTTGGATCTCAGCGATGGCCAGTTAAGTGGTGCTGGTGTACTGGGCTCGGATGGCAAGTTCAGTTTCATGAAGAGCTTTGCAGCTGATTCGCTCTTGGAAGGCGATGAAACGGTCCAGCTGGGCTTCTTTGCCGATGCCGCCCGCAGCGTCAGCCTCGGAGCAGCCCTAAGCCTGGTGATCAAGGAACCGAGTGTGGGCATGGCCACCGATGGCAACGACATGATCATCGGCAGCAGTGCCCATGAAGATCTCTGTGGCATTGCGGCGGGATCGACGCTACGGGGGCGTGGCAGTATCGACAAACTCAGCGGCAACGGTGGCAATGATTTGTTCTGGCTAGGAGATCGAAATGGCCGTTACTACGACGATGGCATTGCGACCAGTAGTGGCGCTGCAGACTTTGCCTGGATCACCGATTTTGGCAGCGGTGACCGCATCCAGCTAAGTGGTACAGCAGCGAATTACATCCTCAAAGCAGGCACCTATAGCGGCAATCGTGGTCTATTTATCAGTGTCAATGCGCCGCTAGCTGGTAGCAGCCCTGAAACGATTGGCTTCGTTCAAGGGGCGGCACTAAGCGGCAGCGGCACGCTATTGGGCCTAAATAACCTCTCGCAGTTTCTATATGTGTGAATCCGAATGCTTTGATTTTTGCAACATCATTTCCAATGGCAAGCATTCAAGGGACCTAGATTACCGCTCCCCCAGGTAAGTCGATCTCGATTTAGCCATTAGTGAAGACGACAGCAATTTCAGCTCAGCTTTCATCCCCCACTCCACCGCGCCCTCGCCCAATGATCCGATTTTCTGCTGCTGCCTGCCTTGCCACTTGCCTGGGCGTTTCGCTGATCGGAGCATCCACCCCAGCCGGTGCCGTCAGCATTACGGTGCCCATCCAGGGGGTTTCCACCAACTTTGATGTGCTGATCACTGAGCGCTCCTATGCCAGCGATCCATCGCTATTCAGCATCGCCACCATGCCTTGGTGGGAAGATTACAGCCTGGCAAGCAGCTTTGCCGAGCAGGTCTACGACCAGCTGGGCCTCGGCAGTTTTCCCCCCAATACGACCGATTACGGCCCGCTGTTTGCCTACGCCTTGGATCCAGCCCCCTCCACTGGAGGAGGCCTTGCTGCCGTCGTAGCCGATCTCAGTGCTCCCGGATTCATCTATGAGCTGAGCGGCCCGGACAGTCTTGATCCGGCCCTCATCTATCGCTATGCCTATGTACCGTCCCAATCGGCTACCACGGGTGTTCCCGCCCCTATCCCCGCCTTGGGGTTGGCAATGGCCTGGAGTTGGAGCAGAAACAACCGCCGCCGTTGCCGGCTCAGCACGCAAAAGCGGCCGGATCAGGGCCAAAAGGGGTAAGTAGCTAAGCGACGGGCAGCACCTGGCTATTGACTCCAAGCCAAGCCGTCTAAAGGGCCGTAGCCAACAAGTCGCACCAGTTATTCCTGGTACTCCTATGATCAAGACTTACTACTGGATGCTGTTCTGCTTGCAGCGCTAGTGGCTAGTGGGCATTGGGGTTTGCGAAACTGAGCGCAAACTCGAACACCCGCAAACTGAGCATGGGTCAAAAATAGTCGAGCCCGGCGCAGCATCGGCGTCTTGCCGTAGCCAGGCTCAGCCGCAAGTTAAACGCTGGATACCAACAGGCTGCAGGCTGGTGTCCATCGTGGTAGCGGTAGCCTGACTGGTAGTACGAGCTGGATTGATAGCAGTAGCCGTCTTCAGGACGATGGGCAGCTACTGGGTGAGCTGCAACACTGATGCCTCCAACACGGTGGCCTCCAAGTCGGCCAGGGCGCGATCGCGGTAGGCGCCGTAGCGGCGGCGCTTATCGCGGATCGTTTCAGCCAGGGGGGGCAGCAGGCCGAAGTTGGGGGGCATCGGCTGGAAGCGGCCCTTGCTGCTGCCCGCCTGCGAGCAGGGTGCGGTGGCGATGAACTGGATCAAGGCGCCGGCCATGGTGGTGGGCGGCAAGGTGATCGGGGCCAGGCCATGGGCGAGCCGGGCGGCGTTGGTGCCTGCCAGCCAGCCGCCGGCCACCGCCGCCGCATAGCCTTCGGTGCCGGTGATCTGGCCGGCGGCCAGCAGGCTGGGCCTTTGGCGAAACTGCAGGGTGGGCTCCAGTAGCTGGGGGGATTCGAGGAAGGTGTTGCGGTGCATCACGCCGAAGCGCACGAATTCAGCATCGGCCAGGCCAGGGATCAGGCGCAACACCCGCTTTTGGTCGCCCCATTTGAGGTTGGTCTGGAAACCCACCAGGTTCCAGAGGCGGCCGTCTTTGTCTTCCTGGCGCAGCTGCACCACGGCGTAGGCCCGGTTGGCGCGGCGCACATCGCGATCCGTCACATCGCCCCAGCGGGGATCCCAGAGCCCGATCGGTTTGAGCGGCCCGTAACGCATCGTGTCTTCGCCGCGGCGGGCCAACTCTTCAATCGGCAGACAACCCTCAAAAAAATGGGCCGATTCCGCTTCGAAATCCTTGATCTCGGCTTGCTCGGCGCTTAGCAGGGCCTCGCGGAAGGCCAGGTATTGGGCGCGATCCATCGGGCAGTTGATGTAATCGGCATCGCCTTTGTCGTAGCGGCTGGCGCGGAAGGCGAGGTTGAGATCGATCGACTCGCCTGCCACGATCGGGCTGGCGGCATCGAAGAAATGGCAGTCATCGCGGCCGGTGAAGTCGCGCAGCTGCTCGGCGAGCTGATCGGCGGTGAGGGGCCCGGTGGCAAGCACGGCGATCTCGCCGGCATCGGGAAGCTCCAGCTGCTCACGGCGCTCCACCTGCACCAGGGGGTGTTGTTCGAGGGCGGCGGTCAAGGCAGCGCTATAGCGGCCCCGATCCACCGCCAGGGCACCTCCAGCGGGTACGGCGTAGTCGTCGGCGGTGCGTATTACAAGAGAGCCCAGCAGGCGCAGTTCGGCCTGGAGCAGGCCCGCGGCGCGGTCGGAGGAGAGGGCACCGAAGCTGTTACTGCACACGAGCTCAGCAAACTCAGCGCTGTGGTGGGCTGGCGACCGCCGCACCGGGCGCATCTCCACCAGCCGCACCGGCAAGCCGGCCTGGGCGATCTGCCAGGCCGCCTCGGTGCCAGCCAGGCCGGCGCCGATCACCAGCAGTCTTGGGGTAACGGGGATGGCGGCGAGGGCAATCGCTGCGGGGTGACTAGAAGCAGCCTGCGGGGCAGAAACTTGCGCCGCACTGTCTAGGGTTGTATCACCTTTTGCAGATGCACCCAATGCAGTTCCCGTTGCAGTAGGTGCACCTACTTCAACGGTACCGACGGCAGAGGGAGACGGGAAAATATCCCCTAATGAAGGGGCATCCGCGCTCGGGGATGGTGGAGATGGGCAGCCAGAACCAGGACCAGCTGCCACTCTCATGGGTCACCCAAGGGGATTTGGAGAAACGGTTCGGAAATCAAGCGCGCTTGATGAACAGCTGCAGCTGGCCCACGGCCGCCCGGCCAATGTGAAAGACCGCCCAGCTGGCAGCCAAAAGGATCGGAGCGGCAACCAGGAGGAGCCTGAGGTCCATGGCGGGCTGAAAGGTGGATGGGCAGATCTTAAGGAATCGACCAGGCAACGCGAGCCAGCGGCTGCGGATCGATCGATTTCGAAGCAAATCGATTTGGCAGCAAACGCTCGCAGCAAAGGGGTTGGGGCAACCTGATGGAGGCAAACGGCTGGCCCAGCAGCCCCGGCTCCCCAGGCTCAGGGCCGCCGTTCCCGGGCCGCATGGACCTGGGCCAGGCGCCGGTAGAAGCGGGCGTGCTGCCGTTGCGCCTCGATCGCATCGACGCTGAGCTCCCGCTTCGGCTTGGCGGGCGATCCCATCACCAACACCCCTGGCGGCACATCACGGCTGACCAGCGAGCCAGCCGCCACCAGGGCACCGCCCCCCACCGTGACGCCATTGAGCACCACCGCCCCGATCCCGATCAAGCAGCCATCCTCGAGCGTGGCGCCATGGATCACGGCCCGGTGGCCGATCGTCACGTCGGCGCCGATCCACACCGGCTGGCCCGGATCGCCATGCAGCACGGCGCCATCCTGCACATTGCTGCCCTCCCCCACCGTGATCGCGGCGAGGTCACCACGGGCTACGGCCGTGGGCCAGAGGCTGGCCCCCGCCGCCAGCCGCACGTCGCCGATCACCACCGCCGACGCAGCCACCCAGGCCTCCGGATGCAGCAGCGGCTCGGGCCAGTCGGCCAGGGGGATCTGCGCAGGGTTGGGGTTGTCCATCGGCCGCCATCGCTCCCTGCCATTCTTCTGCCCCTGCCAACACAGGCAGGCACCTTGTAGCGGCAGCTCCCCTCCAGGTGATACGTTCCATGCAGCCCAGCGGAGCAGCAGGGCCTGAGGCCTCGGCCTAGGGCATCGCAGCCGTTTCTCTGGTCGTTCGGGTCGCTAGCTCAGCGGTAGAGCACTCGGCTTTTAACCGATTGGTCCTGAGTTCGAATCTCAGGCGACCCATTACAGACTCAGGCTTGTTTCTAGCCCAAAAGCCAGCAGCGCCAAGGCTTTTGAGGATCCAAGGCCAATCCCGCAGCTGTACCAGTTCCTAGCGGGGCGCCCCCCTGCGTAGCAGTTTTGAGGAACAAAGTTCCTCAAGGTCTGGCGAGACTTTGGTGTTGAGATCGCTGCGATGCCATGCGAGCCAAGGACACGTTCAGCCAGGCCCAGCTGCGCCTCCAGGCTGCGGGCTGCCGCTACCGGATGAAGCTGGCCTCCAGAAGCCCCTACATCCAGGTGTACGACACCCTGCCGCCCCGGCGCCAACAGGCCGCCCGCGGCTTCCGGCTGGATGACGACCAGGCCTGCTGGGATCTGGCCGAGCTGCTCCTACGGGCCCATGAGCGGGCGGTCCAGGGTGGCCCGACCTTGAGCTGGGAGATGCTGGAGTCGGCCCCTGGAGCTGGGCCGATTCAGCAGCAGCGCTGGGGGGAGATCTGCGCAGCGGTGCAGGCCTGGATCGCGCCTGGGGGGCCGAAGGGACGCGATCGCAATCCCTTCAGCTGCTTCAAACCGAACGGCTATTTCGGCCGCACGTTTGCAGCGGACCAGATCGCCACCAGCCGCCAGCTGGAGGAGTTCTGTTTTTACACACTGACGTGGACCCCAAAAACTGAACCAGCCCTTATGAGAGCGTCCCTACCGGCCAGACTTGGCCAGGAGAAGCCCCATGAAACGCAAACGCCACAACCCCGAGCAGATCATCCGCAAGCTGCGCAGCGCCGAGCAGTTGCTC
>CAIOGZ010000001.1 GCA_903858015.1 uncultured cyanobacterium | reverse complement strand
ACGCGTGGTGGAAACTGCCTGAACCTCTTTGCAGGGACTGCTGTGAGCGAAATCCGTGGAAAATCTGCTCATTGTCGTCTCACTGAGGAGAATGAGATTAGATTCTTTGGATAAAGCCGTCTTGATCAGAGGTTCCTTAAGGAGTGGTCCAGAGATTGAGCGAGGAAGTGACCCAAAAGGTGTGCGAACCCGACTCGTCTGCGGCTTTTCTGCCACACCCTTAGCTTCTCGACGCTGCTGCTGCTCTTTCTGCTCACGGGCCCTAAACTCGGCCTGGCCAGGGACGCTCTTCGCTGCTTCCTGCCGCTGGGAAAGCTGTTGTTCCCGCTGTTTAATCTCGTATTCAGCTCGTTTTGTCGCCAGCAGTGACTCTTTGATTTGGGCCACATCTTGATCGCTGAGTTCAAGCTGCTGTTGGAATCGCTTTAGCCCATCGATAGCATAATTATCCAGTGGATGCTGGGTGTTGATCGCACGCCGAAACTCCTGTTCATAGCGTTGCACCTTTTCCTGGCGATCGTTCTTGGCTGGCTGCGGCAACTCCTCGGCTACTTGTTCCGGCGCGGCCCTGCGCTCCAGGGCCTTCATCTCGCGGTCCAGCCGTTCGGCTTCCGCCTTCCAGTGTTCCAGCTCCGTGCGATTTTGATGCTCGGCTTGTTCACGGACCTGCCGCTGCTGTTCCTCTCTCTGCTTGCGGGCCAGTCGTTCTTGTTCGGCCTGCCGGTCCTGGGCTTCCCGCTCGCGGGCGATTCGCTCGGCTTCCTCCTCCTGCTCACGCTCCAGCCGCTCCGCCTCCGCCTGCTCTCGGGCCAGCCGCTCCTCTTCCGCCTTCTGCTCCCGGGCCAGTCGCACCTCCTCCGCCTTCTGCTCACTGGCGAGCCGTTCGGTATCTTCCTCCCTCAGGCGGGCCAGACGCTCCTCCTGCTCCTGAAAGGTGCTAAGAATCAGCTCGGCGATCTGCACAAAGGCCCGTTCCTGTTCCACTTCAGCCATCTCGGCCAAGGTGCGGCCGGGGGGAATCACCGCCTGGTACTGCTCGATCTCCGGAATGTGTTTCCAGAGGCTGGGGCGCAGGGGCACCCAGAGAATGCGCAGGCCCTTTTGCTTCGCTGCCCGGAACAGGGGCGGCAGTTCACTGCGCGCCACGAAGTCGGAAGCCAGGAAGTCTGCGCTCACCAGCAGCAGGGCCACGCTGGCGCTCGCCAACGCCTGCTCAATCTCCTGCCGCCACAGGCCGCCCGCCTGGATGCGGCTGTCGTCCCAACGCTCGAGGCCGTAGCGCTGCTCCAGGGGCTTGATCATCCGGCGCAGCCGCTCCACCCATTCGCCATCGCGATGGCTGTAGCTAATGAACAGCTGGCGGCGCTCCGGTTGCACCGAGGTCGACTGCAGAGGGTGGCCCTGCTCGCTGCCCAACCGTTGCTGCCGCCACTGGCCCGAGGGTAGGCCCGATCAGGCCAATTCACCGACCAACTGCAACGCCAGCTGGATGGGGCTCACTAGGACCCGCTGCGCAGCAGCCAGGCGACCCGCCCGCTTCAGGGTCGATCGGCTGGCAAAGGACCGGCTGGCGAACAGGCGGCGCCGCAGGCACCAAGGTGGCCTCCTGGATAGGCAGTTGGACCCTGGCAGCGATGGCCATAGGGATGTGGCGAACGGCATGGGGCATGGCAGCAGGTGAATCCCGAGCAGATCAGCTTGTGCCGCCGCCGTGATCAGCAGCCTCATGCGGCTGGGGTGCTGCCGGCGGCAGGGTGATCGAGAGCTTTTGAGCGGATTGCATGGCAGCGCCTCCGTTCCCGCGATGCTCCCGTAGACGCTTCCCTTCACCGGGCTGGACGAGAGGGGCGCAAGCCGACTTGACCCAGGCTGACTCAAGGGGTCTTGGTGCAACCAGCCTGGCCCTGGCCCTGGGCCAGGCGGTGGAGGCGGAGCGGCGCTCGGATCTGGTGCCGGTCGAGCTGCAACTCTGCCCGCTGGGAACCCTGCCAACCAGGCCGATCTGCGCCGCGTTCCCAGGCGGTGAAGCCCAGAACGCCACCAAGCGAGCCCGATTGCGGGCCTGCCTCACCCCGATGGCCCAGCGGCCGCTGGTGGATGGGGATGCCGGCATGCCATGAAGAGCTAGGAAATCGAGGCGCCTGCGGCGCCATTCGGGAACAGCCAACAACGGCCAAAAGCCAACGGCTTCGATCCAACTGCCGACAGCCGCAAACCAACAGCCAGGGTTAAGAAACAGCCGAGTGTTGAGGGATTGATGGATTAAGGGTTGAGGGAAGGGTCCTGGGGGAGGCAGACCACACGGAAACCGACGAAGTAGTAGGCAAAGCCGGGCAGATTGAGGTTGCGGAAGGCCGAGCGGCAGTACCCGGGGAAGTAGTTCCAGGAGCCGCCGCGCAGCAGCCTGGTATTTCCTATTTCATTACTCTTTTCCCCTTCCGTAGCATCCAACCAGGCTCGGCCGTCGATGGGTGCTCCTTCGTAGCTTTCGTGCCATTCATCCAGGCACCATTCATAGACATTGCCATGCATATCCTGAAGCCCCCAGGCATTGGCTGGAAACATCCCCACAGGCGTGGTCTGCTCTCGATTGATCCCTTTGGGCCCATCTCCATAGGCATACCTACCATCGTAATTGGCCAGCTCCGGGCTGATCGTGTCGCCGAAGTGAAACGGTGTGATGGTGCCCGCCCGGCAGGCGTATTCCCATTGGGCTTCGCTCGGCAAGCTGTAGGTGCGGCCAGTGCGCTGGCTGAGGCGGTTGCAAAACTCGATCGCATCCAGCCAGCTCACCCGCTCCACAGGGCGGTTGTCGGTGTTGGCTTCGCCTTCCAATAAGCGCAGCTTGTTGTTGTCTTGCCCTTGCTTGCTTTGGAATCGGGAGGGGGGATCCGTTTCCAGCTGCCTGCCCCACCGTTCCCCCGGCCGCTCCTGCCAGAGCGCCACCTCGCGCCACTGGGCCTGGGTGATCGGCGTTTGGCCCATGAAAAAACCCTGCAGCTGCACCAGGTGCTGGGGGCTTTCTGAATCACGGCGCTCCGGCTCCGTTGGCGGCGAGCCCATCCAGAAACGCCCGGGTGGGATCCAGAGCAGGGTGAGGGCTAAAGGTTGCGCCTGAAGCGCAGACTCTTGCGCAAAAAACTGATCAGCATCTCCAGCCTCGCTGATCAACCGCTCAAAGGATGCATCTCCTGAAGGCGAGCCCCGCAGCACCTCACGAAACCCCTGCGTCTGCCGCGGCTGGCGCAGCAGAAAGGTGGCAGTGCGGCTGGTGGTGGCTGTCATGGCTGCAGCGAAAAGAAGGGCGCGGATCCGCTGCCGATGGCTAGGCCATGGGCGGGCGGGGCACCCCCCGGCGCTGTGCGGATCAGCCGGCGGAACCGGCCGATCACTGGAGCGGGTCTGGACCCTCGGGTCTGTGACCCTTCCGGTGCGCCCGCTGGAATCCCTTCCAGCGGTTCTGACGGCGAAGGGTGCTGGGGGAGGCAGACCACACGGAATCCGACGTTGTTGTTGGCATTGTCGGGCTGATTGTGGTTGCGGTAGGCCGAGCGGCAGTTCCTGGGGTTGTTGTTCCAGGAGCCGCCGCGCAGCAGCTGCGCGACCCGCCCGCGTTCAGGGTAGATCCGCGGCATAGGCCAGGCCGGCGAACAGACGGCGGCGCAGGCGCCAGGTGTGGCCATGGGCGAGGTGGGCGTTCCAGCTCAGCAGGCTGGTGCGGGCGGCGGCGGCGGGCAGCGTCCCAGCCAGCACCGCCCGGTGCTGCAGCTTCAGGCGAAGGCAGCCCCGCCGCAGGTTGTGGTTGCGCACCCGCAGCCGCCCTGGCCGCAGCACGAAACCCACAAAGCTGGCGCCATCGCGACAGCGGCGAAGCTGGGTCTTGTGCGGATGGGCCCGCAGCAACTCGGTTTCCAGGTTGGCGTTGAAGGCCAGCACCGCAGGCCGGTAGCGCTTGCCCCGCTGGGCGCGGCGACCTGCAGGCTGGCAAAGCTGGTGAGGCGGGCGTAGAGGTTGGTGATCAGCCGCTCGCCCAGGCCGTGGCGGTGCTGGCGCGGCAGACGGTGCAGGATTGGAATGAACCAGCGGATCAGGTCGAGGGTGGCCTCCTGGATCGGCAGTTCGGCGGTGGAGGGGGTGGGCATGGGGCGTGGCAGCAGCGAGGCGGTGCTGCCCATGGTGGAACTGGCAGGGGGAAGCCCTGGGCTCTCTGTTATCTCCCGCCCCCTGTGCCCCCTTTCACTCCCGGCGCCCCCGGCGCCCCTGGCGCCCCGGCCGGCAGCGAGACGGCCCCAACTCCGCCAGACTTACCACAACTCCAGCGCCCCTGGCCTGGCCTCGATCGCCTCGGTGCTCTCCAGGCCGGAGGCGGCCTGATCCTCGGCCTGATCGCCCTGCTTAGCTCCTATGACCACCTCAGCAGCGGCGCCTTCCGCCTCAATATCCCCCAGCAATGGGGAATCCCCCTCATCGCTGCCTCGGTGGCGACAGTTTTTATCGACGCTGAATTGGCGACCCGTGCGCGAGATCGAGGAGCGTACGAAGCGGATCGAGAAAGAAATCGAGCAGCTGAGGCGCGAGAACGCCAGGCTGAAAGTGCTGAACGCCAGAGAAAGAGCTTTGAGCGCCTTGATCAAGCAGCACTGCTTTCCGCCCGAGTGCAGCTCGACCCTTCCGAATCCAACCGAGCCCGATTGCGGGCCTTCCTCACCCTGATGGCGCAGCGGCCGCTGGAGGATGGGGATGCTGGGAAGGCATGAAGGGCGAGTAAATCGAGGCGCCTGCGGCGCCAGCCGGGAACAGCCAACAGCCGCAAACCAACAGCCAGGGTTAAGAAACAGCCGAGTGTTTAGGAATTGATGGATTAAGGGTTAAGGGAAGGGCCCTGGGGGAGGCAGACCACACGGAAACCGACGAAGTCGTCGGCATCGCCGGGCCGATCGCGGCCGCGGTAGGCCGAGCGGCAGTTCCTGGGGAAGTTGTTCCAGGAGCCGCCGCGCAGCAGCCTGGTATTTCCTATTTCATTACTCTTTTCCCCTTCCGTAGCATCCAACCAGGCTTTTCCGTCGATGGGTGCTCCTTCGTAGTTTTCGTGCCATTCATCCAGGCACCATTCATACACATTGCCGTGCATATCCTGCAGGCCCCAGGCATTGGCTGGAAACATCCCCACGGGCGTGGTCTGCTCTCGGTAGATCCCTTTGGGCCCATCGGCATCAGCATCAGCATTCCCGTAGGCATAATTGCCATCGTAATTGGCCAGCTCCGGGCTGATCGTATCGCCAAAACAAAAGGGCGTTTTTGTTCCCGCTCGGCAAGCGTATTCCCATTGGGCTTCGCTCGGCAAAGTATAGCTGCGGCCGCTGCGCAGGCTGAGCCGGTGGCAGAACTCCATCGCATCCTCCCAGCTCACCCGCTCCACGGGCCGGTGGTCGGTCTTGCTCTCGCCTTCCAATAAGCGCAGCTTGTTGTTGTCTTGCCCCTGCTTGCTTTGGAATACGGATGGATCCGTTTCCAGCTGCCTGCCCCACCGTTCCCCCGGCCGCTCCTGCCAGAGCGCCACCTCACGCCATTGGGCCTGGGTGATCGGCGTTTGGCTGATGAAGAAGCTCTCCAGCGTCACCTCATGCTGGGGGCCTTCATCGTCTGAACGCTCGGGTTCCTCCGGGGGGGAACCCATCAGGAAGCTGCCGGCGGGGATTTCTACCAGGGTGAGGCTGAGGGGGGCGGCAGTATTTTTAAGCCCGCCGTCCAGGCCTACAGAAACTTCGTTAAGTTTATGGGGTTGGTTGTTGAGTCCCGTCTGGCTCTCGCCGCTGGCCGGATCCCACAACCGGATGGTGTTGTCGTCTGAGCCTGAGGCGAGGCGCCCATCACCCAGCACCGCTAGCGCCATCACCCAGCCCTGATGCCCCTCGAAGATCCGTTCGCAGGTGCCCGTGACTGGATCCCACAGACGTATGGTCTTGTCGGCCCTAAAGCCTCCAAAGCCGCCAGAACCGAAGGCGAGCCGCCCATCGCCCATAACCGCCAGAGCCCTCACCACCCCCTGATGCCCCTCGACGACCCGTTCGCAGGCGCTGCTGGCCGGATCCCACAGCCGGATGCTGTTGTCGTCTGAGCCGGAGGCGAGGCGCCCATCGCCCAGCACCGCCAAGGCGTTCACCCAGCCCTGATGCCCCTCGAAGACCCGTTCGCAGGCGCCGCTGGCCGGATCCCACAGCCGGATGCTGTTGTCGTCTGAGCCTGAGGCGAGGCGCCCATCGCCCAGCACCGCCAGAGCCATCACCCAGCCCTGATGCCCCTCGAAGACGTGTTCGCAGGCGCCGCTGGCTGGATCCCACAGCCGGATGGTCTTGTCGATTGAGCCAGAGGCGAGGCGCCCATCGCCCAGCACCGCCAGGGCCATCACCGGGCCCTGGTGCACCTCGATGACCCGCTCGCAGTTGCCGGTGGCCGGATCCCACAGCCGGATGGTGGTGTCGAGTGAGCCGGAGGCGAGGCGCCCGTCGCCCAGCACCGCCAGAGCCATCACCCAGTCCTGATGCCCCTCGAAGACGCGATCGCAGGTGCCTGTGGCTGGATCCCACAGACGGATGGCCTTGTCTTTTGAACCGGAGGCGAGGCGCCCATCGCCCAGCACCGCCAGGACAGTCACCGCGGCGGAATGTCCTTCCAGGGCGGGGGCGCCGCCAGCGATGGCAGGATTCGACCACTGTTTCTCGCCCTCACTTGCCAATCTTTCAAAGAAGGCCCAAGTACTGGATCGGCTGATATTCACATCCAGTTGGCGAACGCCGCCCGTGACAGTTGCCGTCTCGAACGAGATCTGGTGGAGATCAACATCCGCGTAGCGGGCTGTGCCGAAGCTGATCGTTTCCGGTTCGGATATGGGCAGGAGTTGGGCGCTTTCATACTCCAGATCGCTGAAAACCATCGAGCCCGGCCACACCGGGGCTGGCGCCACGGGCTTGCGGCCCCGTAGCTGGGCGGCCAGCTCGCGAAACTGCGTGCCGGGCAGCTGATCGAGCATGGCGGCGGTCACATTGGCGATGTGGAAGAGGTCGGGGTGGTCCCGTTCGAGCACCTCCTTGGGCCCGAGCAACAGGGCCCGGAAGCTGGAGCCGCTGCCCTGGCGGTCCCAGTGGCGCTCCAGCAAATCGGTAACGGCCGCCAGTACCTGGCGGCGCCGCTGCGGGCTCAACCTGGGTTCGAGCAGGCGCCTCAACGCCGGCACCAGCTCGAACTGCAGCCGATCAGGCGTTGCTCCCACCGTTTCCTGGCCGGGTAAGCGGCGCACCAGACCGCTCACCAACACCTCCGCCAGCGGTTGTGGCGCAAAAGCCTGGGGCGCCACGACCGCTTGGAGCAGCCGCAGCACAGGCAAGGTCAGAAACAAGGAAGCCGCAATCGAGAGCATCAGCTCCCGGGCTTCAGGGCTGGCCCGCTGTGCGAACTCCTGCCACAGGCGCTCAGCCTCCTCCTCGTTGATCTCAGCTGTGGCGGGGGTGGGCTGCTCGTCCCGGCCCAGCAGTTGGGGCTCGGCCACAGGCAGCACCCTGCCGGCGCAACGAGCGTACGTCTCACCCATCACCAGGGCCGCCCACGGTCCCAATTCCCGCCGGTCAAGGCTGATCACCGGCAGACAGGTGCCGCCCGGCTGTGGCCATGAATTTGGCTCCCCAGGGTCATCCCACGGATCCCTCAGTGGGAGCAATGGCCGATAGCGACTATTGGCCGCGAGGGGCTCGTAATTTCTGAACGTCAGCGCTGGAGCCCGCTGCAGGGCCGTGGACTCCCAATAACGCAGCGGCAGGGTATGAAGTACCACCAAGGGGTGGTGGTTTGCCATGGTCTGCAGCCACGGCAGGATCGAACCGTCCCACCAGTGACGACCCGCCGTATCGCTCAGCAGCAGGGTCACGGTGGTGCCATCATCGGCCCCACTGGCCAGCTGGCGGGTGGGTAAGTCCGGTGGCGTCAGACGCTGCAGATCCACCCTGTGGAAGGCCTGGCTGCTGGCCAGCACCCGCTGCAGTTCCTTCGCCAGCGGTTCCCACACCGCCATCGACACACCGCCATCGAGCACCAGCCGCAGCGCCACCATCGGCACCCTGCGGGGGCGGAACACCGGCCAAGCCAGGCCCATCTCGGCGCTCTTGGCTGCACTGCGCTCCTCATCCAGCACCCGCCAGTGGGGATGGGGGCGCCGTCGCAGCAGCGGACGCAGCGCCTGCAGAATCTGCAGCGGGTAGGGCAGCAGGTCCAGTTGGCGCACCCGCAGCGGCACCCCTCCCTGGCGTCGCTGCAGCGCCTCGGCCACCTCAGCGTCATCAGGGAGCAGGTTGTCGGCGAGAAGCCGGGCGACCGGGTCGGCCGCCCCCTCAGGTGCGGGTGGATAGGCGGGGAAGGGGGTGGCCAGATGGGGATCGGGCGGAGCCGGGGCGCGAACCTCCGGCCTGGGATCCTGGCTGCTGGCAGGGGTGCTGGCGTGGGTTGTCTCGGGATGGCTGGGCTGGTCCTCCTCGCTCGCTTTGGTGGTCCGGACCTTGTTTGTGTACTGCCAGGGCAGTTGCACACCATCAAGCTGGGCCGAAAGCCACAGCCAGTCCCTGATTTCGCGGGAATCGAGGGGATCGGCATCCGGCCCGGCCAGCTCAATCCGCCACTCCAGCAGCTTGAGCAGGGCTTCGTGGTCAGCCACTTTCGCTCAAGGGCTTAAACAGGATCTTCTGCAATCGCTCCGCCTGGATGGCGTCGTGCTTCCCCTGTTCTGGCCCGCCCAGGATATGTAGCGCATGCAGGAGCTGATCAATGGCGCGATCCCGCTGACTGTTGTCATCAAGAAAGGCATTGATTTGCGTCAAGATCTCCTCCTCATTCCAGGTATTTTCGCCCCATTCCTCCTTGAAATGGCTGCTGACTACATCGAGCAGGGTAGCGGGATCGGTGGGGGTGGGCATCTCCACCCTAATACAGCGGCGATGAAAGGCCGCCGGAAACTCGCGTTCTCGATTGGAGGTCATCACCACAATCGGAAAGGCGTGGCATTGCACGCGCCCTCGCCGGATCTGGGCCCTGCAGCCAGGATCGTCAGTTGCCACATAAGGATGGTCTTTGGCTTCTTCGGAAACCTCATCGCAATCCTCTCCTGATTCGACATGGTGCTGGCGGGCGGAACGCTTGAGCGGCGGAATCTCGAACCATCCTTCTTCGAACAAGTTCAGCAGTTCATTGGGCAACTGGATATCCGACTTGTCGATCTCATCAATCAAGAGCACCCGCGGCCGTTCAAACGGCAGAAAGGCCGTGCCCAGGGGCCCCAGGGTGATGAAATCCTCTGTCTTGAAGGAGCTACCTGATTGTTGCGCTTCCCGCAGCCGATCTAGGGCCTCATAGCGGTAGAGGCCATCCGTCATTTCGCTGCGCGGCGTAATCGGCCAGCTCAGGACCCTGCCCAGCCGCAGCTCATGGGCGATGGCGTAGGCAAGGCTGGTTTTACCCGTGCCTGGCGTGCCGGTGACCAGCAGCGGCCGCCGCAGTTTGATGGCGGCGTTCACAGCCAGGCGCACCTCCTCACCCGCCTTGGTGAGGGGCCCATTCGGAGCCTGATGGGGGAGGCGGAACTTCTCGCCGCGACGGCGCTGCTCCTCGGGCATGGGCGGCTCTCCTTTTTTGTAGGGGGGCGGGCCAGGGGCCTTGAAACTGCGCCAGGGGGGTGGTTTGCCAAGATCAGGTGGTTTTTTCGCTGCTAGCGCAGCTGCGATCAGATCGCGGTCGTTGGTGAAGGGGCCCCAGGGGGTGTGGGGCTCAGAAGGTGGGGTCATTGGCGGGAGTTCAGACCGAGTGAATTGAAGTGGTATGGGGCTGGCCGGACTGGGCCCAGGGGTGCCGATCGGGTCGATCGAGCAACAGCACAAGGTCTTTCGTCAGGGGCTGGCTGATCGCCTCTCGGCGCAGGCGGGGAAGCTTCTCGAGATGGTGGCAATCCTTGGGTACAGGATCAGCGTCGTTGTGGCCGCTGAGCAAGCCCTTGTAGAAGCCATCCAGGTGTGTTGTGCGTTCATCCTCGCTCACTGGATCTGGGGCTCTCCACCAAAGGGCCAGGGGCAGCATGGCCTCGACCACTCTCCGGTGCCAAAGAAGCCGATTCCTGGGATTGGCATCAAGCGGACAAATACACTTGAGAGCAACAAGCTCAGGCTTCGTTTCAGACTCTTTTAGCTTTGTAAGATCAACAGCAGCCTTACCGGCGATCCAGCGACCGTTGCCGGCTGCTAATGCCTGATACTTAAACGGCATCTCTCGGAGCCGTGATGCGAGGCCTGCATCGCCAAAGCGCTCTAGCGATCGCAGCACATAGGGATGCTGCTCAAAGAGGTATTCGTCGTCATCGTATTCAGACCTACCAGAGATCCTGATCGCCGACCAATCAAACAACAGCAGCTCCGTTGGCACAAACAACTCCAGCACGCATGGAGTAGACTGAGTGTTCATCCAGCTGACAGCAGCTTGAAGAAGATCACGAAAAGTGCTGGTCCTCGTATCGGTGGACAGTGAAGTGTTCAGACCCTGTTCTGCTACGAGATAGCTATCGATATCCGCCTGCAGGTCAACCGTTAGATACCCTCCTTGCTGGGAGGTGAACAGCAGTGATTCCCACTTGTAGCTGCGAACCTCCCAAGGACATTCTTTATGGGACCAATTCGGATCATCCACAAGAACTTCTCCCCGACCAAGAACAAGAGCCAGAAACTGGTGATTGACCCCACTGCCATCGGGTTTGGGCTCACTCAATGAACCCTCGTCGATCTCAGGTATGAATCCACTGCGATCCTCCCGCCACTGTCGCCAGTCTTTAAGGCGCCTGCGGATCAAGTCTCGGAGTTCCTCGAAATCATTAAGAGTGATCTGATCGTAGCCCCGGGGCATCACGGGATCAGTAAGGGCTGACAGCATATCGACGATGCAGCTTTTCATGGCCTCGATATTTGCCAATGAGGACCAACCGTGGGGCGATTTTGTTTTACCAGGATCAGTCCGCCGAAGCTTGGAATGCCGCTCTTGAGAAAGCCGATCCCAATGATCAATCAGATCCAAGGAGACATTGATGTCAGGCTCCGCGTCATCCAGAAGAACAAGGTAAACTTTCTCTCCAAACTCCTTCCTATTACAGTCAACGCGGCGAAATGCTTGATGCAGCTCCTCAACCATACAGTGGTAAGATCTCAGATACTTCTTGCTGACCACGGCAAATATGATATCTGCCGTGGCAATTTCAGCGGCAAAACCTTCGATGGAATCGCCGAATCTCTGCCGGCTCTTGTCCCTGCCGACCTTAATGCCATCATATTTCTCAAGTGCTTCGCAGAGCTCATCAACAATCTGCTCCCGTTCCCTGCCCGGATCCGTATCGTCCCCCCAAGCGTAGGAGACGTAGACCAAAGGTTTCGGGGTGGGCTGGGAATCAGCAACAATGCGCCCCATCTGGTAGCAGTATTGAAAGGGAATCATAATGATTATAGCCACAGCCGAACCGCCATGGCAAAGGTGCCTGATTCGAGCGCAATCGCCAGGGGCAGGGTTGGGAGCATTGCCTCTACTAGCTCTCGCCTCCCGCTGTGTAACAGCACCCCAAAATGCTCTCTCCCGATCATCCCACAGATATGGGGCCATTGGTGAGGTGTGCGTCAGCGGACTGAAGTACAACGACGCCTAGGCGCTGGGCCAATCCTAGGATTAGTTGGTGATAGTGCTCAATCCCGACCAGTCCGATGCCCGATCATCACAGGATGCTGCAGCTGCCCAGGATGCGGGCCACCATGATGAAGCAAGTACTGTTCCGCCCCTCAAATCTTATCTTCTTCGACCAGTATATGAAGCTGACTTCTGAAACGAAGACAAAGATCTTCTGTGGAGGTGTAGGTGGAGGTCTAGGTGGCTTGGTGGTGCCCAAGATCGCTTAGTCTTTTTTGGAAGCTCCAGAGTGAATTGAGGTCGACAATTGGGCTCTCGACGCCAGGAACCTCGGCACCCAAGAAGTAGACGTAAATCAATGGCTTGCCAGTATTTTTGAAGCCTGCGTGGGCCAAGTCAAGCTCCTCCTCAACGAAATTGCCTATTTGCGCTTTGAATAGGCTTAAGTAGACGCCGCATTCTTTAATCCCTTTATTGTATTCATCTTGCAGGCGGGTTTCGCTCATGTCATCCAGGAAGTTCTCCCGGCGAAGCACGTTCACCAAGAATCTTTGGCGCCGAAATTTTCATTCATCCGAAGGAGGTGCAGCTCGATCGCATCACGATCCTCCTTGAGTTCCGAGGAGGAAGCAATGAAAATTTTAATGCTTCTTAGACTTCTCGAAGCTGGGGAGCCGATACTCTAATCCTTTGCGGCGGGTCGCTCGCCGGCGGCAGTCGATTGACCCGGGGGCAAGCAAACCACACGAAAGCCCGCATCGTCGAAGAGTCCATCCGTAACATCCGCATTGGAGGGTGATCGGAAGGGCGATCGGAATGCCGAGCGGCAAAATCTTGGTGGCATGCTCCAGGATCCGCCACGAGTAATTCTCTGTTGTTCCTTAGGCGCCTGCGGATCATTCCAGGCGCTCCCATCGTAGGGCCCACCCTCGTAACTGCTGCGCACAGAATCCAAACACCACTCCCACACATTGCCGTGCATGTCATAGAGGCCCCAGGGATTGGCAGGAAACATCCCTACCGGTGTGGTCTGCTCCCTAAAGAGGGGCTGCGGATCAGGAGTATTCAGTGAATTAAAGCGAGATGCATCTGTTCCCCTGAAGTTGGCTAAATCAGAATAGATGATGGGTCCAAAACAATACGCCGTACTCGTCCCAGCCCGGCAGGCGTACTCCCACTGCGCCTCACTCGGCAGCGTGTAATTGCGCTTCGTGCGCTGACTCAGCCGAGAGCAAAACTCGATCGCCTCCAACCAACTCACCCGCTCCACCGGCCGCTCGTCGGTGTTTGTTTCCCCCGCCAGCAGGCGGGCCGCCTCGCCCTGGAACCTGGCAGGTTCTGGGTTCAGGTCCCGCCCCCAGAGCTCCCCCTGCTGGTGCTGCCAGCGCGCCACCGCCCGCCACTGGGCCTGGGTGATCGGCGTCTGGCCGATCAGGAATTCAGCCAGCGTCACCGTATGCAGCGGGCCCTCGTTGGCCTCGCGCCCCGGCTCTTGTTCCGCTGAACCCATCTGGAAGCTGCCGGCCGGAATGCGGGCCATGGTCAGCCGCGCATCCTCGCCCAGGTCCTCGTAGAACACCTGGGTGCGGCCGCTCCAGCGCAGCAGGCGCAACGGTGCCTGCTGGTGGGGGGGGCTGGGCGGTTGGGCCGCCCCAGGAGCAGCTGGCTGCATCGCCGGCAGGCGTCGGGATCAAGGAAGCATTGTTGCCCGTTTTGCCCCAGCGCTGGCGTGGGGCTGCGCCCTCAAACCTCCCAGATCCGGCGCGGATCAATCACCAGGCCGGGAAACTCCAGGCCCGCCTCCAGCTCGCTTGGATCGTTGAGCACTAGGGGAGAGTTGGCTGTTTCCGCAGCCGTCCACACCTCCACCGTGCGGCTTTGGGGCAGCAGCAGCCAGCCCAGGGCGGCCCCATTGGCCATGTAGGCAGCCAGCTTGCGGCGCAGGGCTTGCGGCTGATCGGAAGGGCTGGCCAGCTCCACCACCAGATCGGGGCAGAGGGGCGGAAAGCCTTCCCGTTCGGCCTCGCTCAGGGCACGCCAACGCTCCTGCCGCACCAGGCTGGCGTCGGGGCTGCGTACGGAGCCATCGGGAAGCCGGAAGCCACCGGAACTGTCGAACACGATCCAGCCGCCGGAGCTGCGAGCCCAAGACTGCAGCTGGAACACCAGTGCCGAGTTCCGGGCACTGGTACTACCGCCGGTTGGGGTCATCTCGATCAGGGTGCCATCGGCAGCGAGCTCCAGTACCGCCTCCGGATTGGCAGCGCAGACCTCAGCGAACTGGGCCGGGGTGAGGATGAGCGTGCGGGGCAGGGTGAGCATGGGGGCCCTGCGGGAAGGGTGATCCCAGGCTAAAGGGTTCAAGGCAGGCCTTGATGCCGGCATCTCGGGCGGCTGGGAGCTTCAGCATGGGATGGGCCACAATCCCACCCAGTTCCTAGAGCATTAGGTTGGCTATTTCGTGGTCCAGTTCGTAGAGAGATTCGCAGAGAGATTCCCTCAAATCTCCCAGATCCGGCGCGGATCAATCACCAGGCCAGGAAACTCCAGGCCCGCCTCCAGCCTTGCCGGATCGTTGAGCACCAGGGGAGAGTTGGCTGTTTCCGCAGCCGTCCACACCTCCACCGTGCGGCTTTGGGGCAGCAGCAGCCAGCCCAAGGCGGCCCCATTGGCCATGTAGGCGGCCAGCTTGCGCACCCAGGCCTTGGGGGCGGCTGAGTCGTGGGAATAGGAGAGGAACACCGAGGGGTTGGTCATGGCCAGCCGGTTCGGCCGATGGCGCCGCTGGCCTCGAGCGTATCGAGCGCAACAGGCTGGCGCTTGGTGGCTTCAGCGTTCACAACAGCGCAAGCCGAAGCTCTCTTTACATCCGTTCCAGCGTAGGAATCCCCAGTAATCCAAGCCCCAGCTTCAGCGTATCGGCCGTCAGCCGGCATAGGGCCAAGCGCGAACCCCGCGCCTCGGCTGGGGCCTTCAGCACCGGCACCTGGTCGTAGAAGCGGTTGAACACCTGGCTGAGTTCAAACAGATAGGTGCAGAGACGATTCGGCAGCAATTCCTCCTCCACTTCGGCAATCACCGCATCGAAACCGAGCAGATGGCGCACCAGGGCCCACTCCTGGGGTTCGCTGAACTGCAGCTCGCCAGCGTTCGTCAATCGCCCAGGCATCCCATCGCCATCTTCCGCAGGCGCCCCATCTCCCGCCGAATCAAGATCCCCACCCTTCCGGGCAATGCCGGCGATTCGCACCACCGCATAGAGCAGATACGGCGCCGTGTTGCCCTGCAGAGCCAGCATCCGATCAAAGCTGAACTGGTAGTTGGTGGTGCGGTTTTGGCTGAGGTCGGCGTACTTCACCGCCGCCAGGCCCACGGTGCTGGCCACCTGCTGGATGAACTCTTCGCTTTCTGCGCGGCCCTCCTCCGCCAGGCGGCGGCGCAGGTCGGCGTCGGCGCGCTCCACCGCCCCATCGAGCAGATCCTTGAGGCGCACGGTGTCGCCGGAGCGGGTTTTGAGCTTTTTGCCGTCTTCCCCCTGCACCAGGCCAAAGGGCACGTGCTCCAGCCGGCCGCCCTCGGGGATCCAGCCCGCCCGCCGCGCCACCTGGAACACACCGGCGAAGTGGCTGGCCTGGCCGGCATCGGTCACGTAGATCAGCCGCCGGGCGCCATCCCCTGCCGGTGGCGGTGCAAAGCGGTAGCGAATCGCCGCTAAATCGGTGGTG
Source organism: uncultured cyanobacterium (assembly GCA_903858015.1). Taxonomy (GTDB): domain Bacteria; phylum Cyanobacteriota; class Cyanobacteriia; order PCC-6307; family Cyanobiaceae; genus Cyanobium. The sequence continues at coordinate 19,494 of CAIOGZ010000001.1, read as the reverse complement.
GCGTAGTTGTAGCCCCCATCGCTCTTGCGCACGATCACCGGCAGCGGCTTGCCCTCCTTGCCGCTCACCCCTTCGAGAAAGACGCATTCGGCGCCGTCGTCGCGCACCAGCAGGCCGGCGGTTTGTAGATCGGCCAGCACGGCTTCAAGGTAGGGATTGTAGAAGGATTCACCGCGTTCCTTGATATCAATCGCAAGGCGCTTGTAGATCGCTTCAAATTCGCGCCGGCTCTGGTCGCACAGCAATCCCCAGGCCTTCAGCGATAGCGGATCCCCCCCCTGCAGCTTCACCACCTCCTGGCGGGCGGTGGCCTGGAAAGCTTCGTCGTTGTCGAAGCGTTGCTTGGCCTGGCGGTAGAAGACCACCAGATCGCCGAGGTCCACCGCATCGGCGGTGCTGAGCGCCGCGGGCGCCACCTGCTTGAGATGGGTGATCAACATCCCGAATTGGGTACCCCAATCACCCACGTGGTTGAGCCGCAGCACCGGCTGGCCGCGGAACTCCAAGATCCGCGCCAGGCAGTCGCCGATGATCGTGGAGCGCAGGTGCCCCACGTGCATCTCCTTGGCAATATTGGGGCTGGAGAAGTCCACAATCACGGCTGCCTGGGCCGCCTCCAGCGGCACCCCGAGCCGGGGGTCGACCAGCCGCTCGGCCACCTGTGCCACGAGCGCCTGCGGCCGCAGGGTGAGGTTGATGAAGCCCGGCCCGGCGATCTGGGGCGGCAGGCAGAGGGCGTCAACGATTGGATCGTCGGCCAGCCGGGCCACGATCGCCTCAGCCACCGCCCTGGGCGGCTGCCGCAGCGACTTGGCCAGGGCCAGGGCGCCATTGGCCTGGAAATCGCCAAACTCGGGCTTGCTGGCCGCCGCCAGCTGGGGGTCTAACAGCCCCACCGCCGCCGGAAAAGCCTGCTCCAGCGCCAGCTGCAGCCGTTCGGTGAGGGTGTTCAGAACCGACAGCATGGGCTCAGGGGGCCGGGGGAGCGGCGCAGCTAACCACCCGATCATCCACCGCAGCCGGACCTCAGGCCGTGGGCAAACCCAGCAGCGCCTCCAGGCCGGAGAGCACCACATCGCTGGTGAGCTTGATGCGGTAGCGGCAGGCCTGGGTTTCGCTGCAATCGAAACTGCGATGCTCCCAATATTTATTGCTGCCGGCGCCGCCGCCGCAGAGGCCGAAGTACTCGCATTCGGCCCGGCAGCGTTCGATGCCGGCGCGCAGATCGCGCTGGATGCGCTGGAACTTTTCGCTGGCCACGATCGAGGCGAGACTATCGCGCTGCACATGGCCGAGCACGAAATCTCCGTACTCCTCCGTATGCACCGACAGCAGTTCCGGGTCGAAGGTGGAAAGATTGCCGCGGGCATCCACATTCACAATCGCGAAGGGATTGTTCATGTCGGTGTGATCAATGCGGCTATCGCTTTGGGCCAGATCGCAGATGCCTTCAAATTCCCTGACCCGCAGCAACTCAGGCTGCTGCTGCCAGAGCTGCCAGAAGCGCTCTAAAAATTGCTTATACAGCGATTCGGCATTCGGCCGGCCGAGGCTGGATTCGGCATTTTCACCCTCCGTTTCCTCCATGTTGAAGCCCACATCGCGGATGCCGTTGTCCACAAAGAAGTGGAACATCGCTTCGGCATGGTGCAAGGCGTCCTCGGTGAGCACACAGATCACCTGAAACGGAATGCCGCGCCTCTGCAACCAACCAAGGCCCCGCATCGTGGCGGCATGGCTGCCCAGGCCGGTGCGGGTGCGGCGGTGGCGATCGTGCAGGAAGGCGGGCCCATCGAGGCTGACGCCGACATCGATCTGGTTGCGCTCAAAGCAATCGCACCAGGCTTCGTTGATCACCATGGCGTTGGTCTGCACCGACTGGCGGATCTGCAGCGGCGGCCCCTGCCAGGCCTGCAGGGCCCGCTGGATGTGGGCGCTGGCCTCGTCGTAGAAGCTGATCGGCAGGGTGAGGGGCTCGCCCGCATGCCACAGCAGGGTGAAATCACCGCCGAGATAGGGGCTCTCCAGCACCCGCTGCAGCGCCGCATCGAGGATCTCCATCGTGAGGCGATGGCGGTCGCTGCGGCTGGGCAGGTAGCAGTAATCGCAGTCGAGGTTGCAGTAGGGGGTGGGCTGGATCACCAGCAACTGCAGGGGGCCGAAACCCTCCGGATTGCCGGCGGGGGGGCCGCCAGCCAGGGGCTCCTGAGCCATAGGGCTCGCAGCAGTGGGGTCAACGGCCCCGCCGTTGCTGGGCACGTCATTGTCAGTAGGGGACGTGATCCGCAAGCGATCGCCGGCAGCAGGGCTCACCAATAGTTGCGCCAGCCGCCGCCATTGCGGAAGCCGGGATTGACGCCGTTGATGAAGCCACCGCCATTACGCCAGCCGCCGCCATTCATCCAGCCGCCATTGCGGAAGCCGCCATTACGGAAACCACCGTTGATCCAGCCGGGGCGACCGCCGTTCACAAAGGTGAGGGCCAGCCTGCCGTCGCCATCAGGGCGGCTGGCGCCTTGATCAGGCGCCACCACCCCGCCATCCCGCTGCCGCAGGGCGGCGCTGATCCGCTGCAGGCGTGCTTCGACGCTGGCCTCCGGCGGCGAGCTCGCCCGGGGGGCAGCCAAGGTCTCGCTCGAGGCCGGGGCCTCGGCAGCACCGCTGGCCGCCCATCCGGCCGCAGGCGCCACGGCACCCAGAATCAACAGGAAGCCAAATAGACCGGAGCGGGGAAGGAAGGCCATCGGAGACCGGAGTAACGAAAGGAGCGGGGAAACGGGAGGACCGCGAAGGTCAGGAGCTTTGAGGAGCTCGCTCAGGAGCTAGGCAACGGTGCAGCCAGCCTTGGGGCTGGGCTGGGCCGATTCAGGGCGTGCCAACCGCAGCGGCCGGAGGCTGAATCCGGAAGCCTTCACGGCTGAGCAGCAGCGCCTGGAAGAAGGCACGAACCCGTTCGGCGGGAACGCCGAGCACCCCATTGGGCCCCACCCAGGGATCCACACTGGCCACGGCATCGGGCCTGGCTTCGAGGTAGCCCGCCATCAACCGGGCAATCGAGAGGTTCACGATATTGGTGAAGCTGGAATTGTTCTCCGGCACAATGCAGCCCACCCCATAGATCACATAGGGCTCCTCGGGCACCAACCGGCTGGCGCTGAGATTGGCACTGCGGCGCAACCCCGCCAACACATTGGAATCACCAATCAATCCCTCCACCTTGCCCTGTTGCACGGCCTTGAAGGCAGCCTCCAAACTGGGGAAGGAGACCTCCTTGGCAGCGGGCTGGAGCACCTTGAGGGCCGTAGCCCCGAGGGAACCCTGCACCGTGGCAACCCGGCGGCCCAGCAACGAAGCCGGCGTTCCGTCGATCGCGCCACTGCTGGTGAGCAGGCGCAGGCCCGACAAGCCGATCGGCATCGAGTAATCCACCACCATCTCCCGCTCCCAGGTAAAGGGAACGCCACAGGCCAGGTCGACGCCGCCGCTGGCGACAGCCTTCACCATCTCGGCGGTGTTGGCTACCGGCTGGAAGCGAATCCGCACTTTGGTGCCCAGCTGGGCTGCCAATTCCGCTTCAATCCGCTTGCCCACTTCAATGGCGTAGCCCACCGGTTGGCCCTTGGCATCAAGGCTGGTCAAGGGGGGGCTATCGGTGGGGCCCACCATCACGATCTCACCGCTGCGGGTGGCCCGCTCCAGCACGGTTTCCGCCGAGGCGGCCAGCGGTAGAGCCAGCGCGGTAGCGGCGGCCAGCAGCGGTGCCCAGGCGCCCAGCTTGGCCAGCGGCCGGCAGGAATTGGGCAGGCGAAGCCGACGGCGAGGGAGCAGGGGCACAGGCAGCAGCAATCGCTGCCGCAACCCTAAACAGCCCTTGGCCCTTTAGCCACCCACCCCAGGCCCAGCGCCGATCACGCCGCCCCTGATTCGAACCGCATGCTCAGATCCAGCCAGGCGGAACGGGTGATCGGAGCGCTGCTGGAGATCAGGTCGATGCCGCTGGCGGCATAGGCCTGCAGCTGCTCGGGCCGCACCCCGGAAGCCTCCAGCACCAGGGCGGCGCCCCCTGCCGCAACCCGCTCGGCCGCCAGCTGGCGCAGCCGGGGCACCAGGGCCGCCAGCGTGGCCGGCTGGAATTCATCGAGCAGCAGCCCATCGGCTCCGGCCCGCACCGCCGCCTCCGCCTCCGCCTCGGTTTCGGCCTCCACGATCAGCCGCGCCGGCCAGGGCGCCGCCGCCCGCACCGCCGCCAGCGCCGCAGCCACCCCCCCGGCCCAGGCCAGGTGGTTTTCCTTGAGCATGGCCGCATCATCGAGGCCGAGGCGGTGGTTCACGCCGCCGCCGCAGCGAACGGCGTACTTCTCCAGCAGCCGCAGGCCCGGGGTGGTTTTGCGGGTATCGGCCAGCCGCACGCCGCTGCCGGCCAGCTGGGCCACCAGCGCTGCCGTGGCGGTGGCGATGCCGGAGAGGCGCATGGCCAGGTTGAGGGCGGTGCGTTCGCCCGCCACCAGGGCGGCGGCGCTGCCCTCCAGGCTGAGCAGCCGCTGGCCGGGCCGCACCGCTTCCCCATCGGCCACCAGCAGGCGCACTTCCACGGCCGGATCGAGCAGGCGAAACAGGGGCTCCACCAGCACCCCACCGCAGAACAGTCCCTCCGCCTTGGCGATCCAGGCCGCCCGGGCGGAGCGGCCGGCCAGGGCCGGCGCGCTGAGGTCGCCGCGGCCCAGGTCTTCGGCCAGCCAGGCCCGCAACAGGGGCTCCAGCAGCGGAGCGCAAAGCGGGAAGGCGGGGGCGGTTGCGGGGCCTGAAGTGGCCTCGGGGTCTGGAGTGGCCTCGGGGCCTGGGATAGCCCCTGGGCTTGGGATAGCGGCGGGGCCTGGAGTGGCCTCGGGAGTTGGGGCGGCCTCGTTACTGCCGGTGCCGCCGGCGGGTTCAGGAGGGCTGGGCATGGGGCGAGAAGGCGGGGTCAGGTGGGCTTGGACGGACCAGGGCGGGGCCAACAGACCCAGGGTTGGCAGGATCGCACCAGGCACAGCGGCCTTACCACAGGCAAACCAGGCGCTCCGGGCGTACCAGGGACTCCGGGGCGCCATCGGCCAGCTGGCCCCATGGCCTCGAGGGGGAACAGGCTGCCGCCCCTGGGCCGATCGCCGCTTGAGCGCTGCCGCTTGTTTCCCTGGGCAGATTTCCCGGTGCCGCCTTTTTCTCGATGCAGTTTTTTTCCCGATGCCGCCTTACTTCCCGATGCAAAAGCGCGAAAAGATGCGCTCCAGCACCGCCTCGCTGATCTCCTCGCCGCAGATCGCCCCGAGCTGCCGCACCGCGTCGCGCAGGTCGATGGTCCAGAAATCCCAGGGCAGGCCGGCGGCGGCGGCTTCGCCCGTGCGACCGAGGGCCAGGGCCGCCGCCGCCGCCAGCTCCCGCTGGCGGGCATTGAGGGCCACCGTGATCGCCTGGGCCTCGCCAGCCCCGCAACGTTGCAATAACAGCCGCCCCAACGCCTCCAGGCCCTCGCCCTGGAGGGCGCTGATCGCCAGATCGGCCGGCGGCGGCGCCGCACCCGCCTCACCAGCGGTGGCCGCCAGGCCAGCGGCAGTCGCCAGGCCAGCGGCAGTCGCCAGGCCAGCGGCAGTCGCCAGGCCAGGGGCAGTCGCCAGGCAATCGGCCTTGTTGCCAACCCGCAGCAGCGGCACGCCCGCCGGCACCCGTTGCAGCAGCTCCTGATCGGCCGCCGTCCAGCCCACAGCCAGGTCAAACAGCAGCAGCACCGCATCGGCGCTGGCCAGGGCTTCGAGGCTGCGGGCGATGCCAAGCCGCTCCACCGGGTCGCTGGTGGGGCGGATGCCGGCGGTATCCAGCAGGGTGAGGGGTACGCCCTCCAGCACCAGCTCCGTTTCGAGCAGGTCGCGGGTGGTGCCGGGCAGCTCGGTCACGATCGCCCGCTCGCGGCGGCTGAGCCGGTTGAGCAGGCTGCTCTTGCCCACGTTGGGGCGGCCCACAATCGCCACCCGCAGCCCCTCGCGCAGCAGCTGGCCCTGCTGCGCCTCGGCCAGCATCGCCGCCAGCTCGCCGCCCACGGCCTCCAGTTCGGCCCGCACGGCGTCGGCATCGAGGGGCGGCAGATCGTCTTCGAAATCGACCCGGGCCTCGAGCTCCGCCAGTTGGTCGAGCAGGCGCTCCCGCAGGGCGCTGATCCGGCGCTGCAGCCCGCCATCCAGCCCCGCCATGGCCAGCTGGGCGGCGCGACGACTGCGGGCCGCCACCATCTCCATCAGGGCCTCGGCCCGGGTGAGATCGAGGCGGCCGTTGAGGAAGGCCCGTTGGCTGAACTCCCCCGGCCCCGCCAGCCGCGCCCCGGCCGCCAGCACCAACTCCAGCACCCGCCGCACCACCACCAGCCCGCCGTGGCAGTGGAGCTCCACCACGTCCTCGCGGGTGAAGCTGCGGGGGGCGCGCATCAGCAGCAGCAGAGCCTCATCCACGCGTTCGCCGCTGGCCGGATCCACCACATGGCCGTACAGCACTCGATGGCTCTCCCAGGCCTGGCAACCAGGCGCCCGAAACAGGCGCCTGCCGATCGCCTCAGCCGCCGGCCCCGACAGCCGCACGATCGCCACACTGCCCTGGCCGGGGGCCACGGCGGTGGCGATCGCGGCGATGGTGCCCGCGGGATCGCCGCCATCGCGCCGATCGCCCCTAGGGTCAGAACCCGCATCGGGTGGAGCACCAGCCACAGGATCCATGCCGCGTCGTGATCGCCAGTCTCCGCCCCGGTCAGGATCGCCGATCCGAGCTTCCCTGGCCCGCCAATCCGGGCCCGGAGCCTGGTTGGCGCGGCTGCAGCAGCCGCCAGGCAGGTTCGCTGGCTTGCGGCCGCGGCTGATCAAAAAGCTGCGCTGGCTTTGGCAGCAGGACGGCAGCCCCGGCCACCGGGCCCGGGGGCTGGCGGCGGGGGTGTTCACCGGCTGCCTGCCCTTCTTCGGTCTGCAGATCGTGCTGGGGGTGGCCCTGGCCGCAGCGTTTCGCGGCAACCGGATCCTGGCGGCGGCGGGCACCTGGATCAGCAATCCGCTCACCACCCTGCCGATCTGTTGGCTGAATTACCAGCTGGGTGTGCTGTTGATCGGGCCCGGTCCGGCCTGGCCGGGCCAGGCCGAGCTGCAGCTGGAACGGCTCGGTGATCTGGGCTGGGCGTTCAGCAGCCGGCTGCTGCTGGGTTCGTTGGTGATGGGGGTGTTAGCCGCCGCCGTGGTGGGGGTGGGGGGCTGGCGTTGGTTTCACCACCGCGAACGGCAACAACGCTTCCCGAAGGGCTGAAATTCCACAAGGGCTGAAACCTTGCGATGGGATTGGCCACGGCCATCGAATGGGCCACGGCCATAGAGCCCTACGAGTTGCTCAGGCCTGGAAACACCATCAGGTCGATGTGGCCACCGGCCGGCTGGCGCCATTCCCGGAATTCCGCCGCCAGGGCCTTGTGCTCCTGGGGCAGCGACTGGGCCTCTAGGTCATTCAGACGCTGATGCACAAGATCCAGCGTGTTGTCGATCAGCTGGGCGGCCTGTTCGGAGGTCATGGCACGGCTGGCGAAGGTCAGAATCGAGGCATGGCGATGTTGTAGGCGGGCCGGCCGGGGCAGGTTGTAACGCCTGACACGGCGGCTGGAGCCTGTGCGGGGACCCTCACTCGGATGTGCCACTGGCAGGTGCGGCATCGGCGGATGCGGCACTGGTGCGCTCCAACCACTGCTCCAGGGGGCCCCAATCGTCGTGCTGATCAATCGCCGCCCAGATCCGCTCGATCACCGCCCGCACCGGCGTTTCGGGCAGGTTCCAGCGCTCCAGGGTGGGGGCGATCGCCGCCGCCGTGCCGCCACCAGCGGCGGCGCTGCTCCAGGCCCACCAGGCATCGCGCCAGGCCAGCCAGGCGCCCCGTTCCGGGGCCGCGGCGCCAGCCACAAACTGCTCCAACTCCTCGGCCGTATTCGGCACCCCCCGCTCGCCCACCCTGCGGCTGAGGCCCGTAAAAAATTCGCCGTAGCCCACATCCCAGCTCGCCAGTAGTTGCAGCGTGAGACGCACCAGATCGGGACGCTCCGGATCGGCCGGCCAGTCCAGGGCCGCGGCGGCCGGCTGGTTCGAAGCGCCGGCAAAACCGAGGCGGCGCAGCAGCCGCTGGCGGTAGTGGCTGCTGTAGGCGGGCGCGAAGCGCTCCAGGCGGGCCTCCAGGTCGGCGCGGGGCAGCAGCATCGCCAGCGGTTCCTGCAGCCGCCGCAGATTGTGGTGGCAGGTCAGCGGCTGGCGGCCATAGGCGTACAGACCGGAGTGGTCGAAGTAGGCGGCGGTGAAGCCCGGATCCCAGCGCTCGAGGAAGGCGAAGGGCCCGTAATCGAAGCTCTCAGCCACCAGGCTCATGTTGTCGGTGTTGAGCACGCCGTGGGTGAAGCCGGCCACCATCCAGTCGGCCGCCAGCCGCGCCAGCCGCTCCACCAGCTCGCCATAAAAAGCCAGCAGCTGCTTTGCAAGCGCCGATCCGCCCGGGCCCGCGGCGCCGCCCCGGCCCGCAGGGATCGGCGGGCCGGCCGCGAGCTGCGGGTAGTACAGCGCCACCACGTGGCGCAGCAGCCGCTCCAGCTGCCGGGGCTGGCGCAGGTGCAGCAACCGCTCGCAGCTGCCGAAGCGCAGGTGGGTGCGGGCCATGCGCACCATCACCGCGCTGCGGGTGGGGGAGGGTTCATCGCCGCGCCAGAGGTCTTCGCCGGTTTCCACCAGCGACAGGGTGCGGCTGGTGCTGACCCCGAGCCGATGCAGGGCTTCGGAGGCGATCACCTCCCGCACGCCGCCCTTGAGGGTGAGGCGGCCATCACCGCCGCGGCTCCAGGGGGTGGTGCCGCTGCCCTTGCTGCCCAGGTCCTGCAGTTGGCCGTGGCGATCGCGCAGCTGGCCGTAGAGGAAACCGCGGCCATCGCCCAGGAAGGGGTTGTAGGTGTCGAACTGGTAGCCGTGGTAGCGCAGCGCCAGCAGGGGAGTGCGGGCCTCAAAACGGCCGAAGGCCTGCTCCAGGTCGCTATCGGTGACGGCGAGGGGGTCGAGGCCGAGCTGGTGCAGCAGGGCATCGTTGCGGAAGCGCAAGGTGGTGCGGGGGAAGGTCGCAGCCTCCACCCCATCCCAGTACTCCGGACCAAGGGCTTCGATCGCCGCCTCGAAGCGGAGGGCGAGCAGGGGGTTGGGCGCCGCGGGGCCGGCCCGCTCAGCGCTGGAGGGCTGCACCGAATCGGGGGGCAAACTGCCCATGCTGGCGGGTTACCCAGGCGTCCTCAGCCAATTCCCGTCCGGGCCAGATCGAGCACATCGGCCATCGAGCGGATTTGATCCATGGTGTCGCGCAGCTGGGCGGCGCTCAGTAGTTCGACCCGCAGCTCGATGCGGGCCGGCTTGCCGGGGTTGGTGCGCACGCGGGCATCGCTCACGTTGATGCGGTGGTCGGACAGGCGGGTGAGGATGTCCTTGAGCACGCCGACCCGATCGAGCACCTCGATCCGCAGTTGCACCGGATAGCGGCGCCGCTGGTCGTCGGCCAGGGGGTTCCAGCGCACCGGCAGGCGGCGCTCCAGGGGAATCTGGGCCAGGTTGCCGCAGTCCTGGCGGTGGATGGTGATGCCGTGGTTGCCGAGGGCCACCGTGCCCAGGATCGGCTCGCCGGGCAGGGGCGAGCAGCAGCCCCCGAGGCGATACTCCAGGCCCTCCAGGCCCAGGATGGGGCTGGCGCTGCCCGCCGCGCTGTGGTGCAGCGGCGGCGCCGGGATGGCCTGCTCGGCCTGGGCCGATACGGAGCGGGCCAGCTCCTCGTTGCTGGGAACCGGCGCCGCCGCTGCGTTGGCCAGCCGCAGCTCCTCCCGCAGGCGATTGAGCACCTGCTGCAGGGTGACGCCGCCAAAGCCGATCGCGGCCAGCAGATCCTCACTGCTGATCAGGTTGCAGCGCCGCGCCACCTTGGCCATCGCCTCGCCGTGCAGCAGCGCATCGAAGCCATCGCGGCCCAGCTCCCGCTCGAGCATGGCGCTGCCGCGCTGGATGTTCTCGTCGCGATGGCTGCGCTTGTACCACTGCCGGATGCGGTTGCGGGCCGTGGGGGTGGCGACAAAATTGAGCCAATCAAGGCTGGGATGGGCCGACTTTGAGGTGACAATCTGAACAAAGTCGCCGTTTTGAAGCGGGGTGGGCAGGGGGCAAAGGCGATCGTTAATGCGCACTCCCTGGCAATGGTTGCCCACCTCCGAGTGGATGCGATAGGCAAAATCCACCGCCGTCGAACCCTTGCGTAGGCCCACCACATCACCAGACGGGGTGAAAACAAATACCTCCTCATCGAAAAGGTCTTCCTTGATCGAGCGCAGGAAATCGCTGCTGTCCTCCCCCCCATCTTCTTTCTGCCAGTCCACCAGCTGCCGCAGCCAGTTGAACCGTTCGGTGTCACCGGCGGCGGGGGAGCCGCCCTCCTTGTATTTCCAGTGGGCCGCGATTCCATATTCGGCCACATGATGCATGTCACCGGTGCGGATCTGCACCTCAATCGGGCGATGCCTGCCGATCACGGCCGTATGCAGCGACTGGTAGCCATTCGGCTTGGGCAGGCCGATGTAATCCTTGAACCGGCCCGGAATCGGCCGGAAGGTGTCATGCACCACCGCCAGGGCCCGGTAGCAACTCTCCAGATTCGGGCAGAGAATGCGCAGGGCCGCCACGTCGTAGATCTCGTGGAAAGCCTTCTGGGTGCGCTGCATCTTGCTCCAGATGCCGAACAGGTGCTTTGGCCTGCCGCTCACTTCGCACACCTCCAGGCCGGAGGCCGCCAGGCGATCGCGCAGCAGCTGCACCGTCACCCCCAGCCGCTCCTCCCGCTCACTGCGTTTGGTGGCCACCTGTTGCTGCACCTCCCGGAAGGCCTCCGGCTCCAGGATCTTGAAGGCCAAATCCTCCAGTTCCCATTTGAAGCGGCCGATGCCGAGTCGATTGGCCAGGGGCGCGTAGATCTCGCGGGTTTCCCGGGCGATCCGCCGCTGCTTCTCGGGCTTCAGCGCCCCGAGGGTGCGCATGTTGTGCAGCCGGTCAGCCAGCTTGACCAACACCACGCGGATGTCACTGGCCATGGCCAGGAACATGCGGCGCAGGTTTTCGGCCTGGGCTTCGGTTTTGTTGGTGAAATGGATGCCGCCAAGTTTGGTGACCCCCTCCACCAGGGCGCGCACCTCGGCGCCGAAATGCTGCTCGATATCCTCCGGCGTGACCTGGGTGTCCTCCACCACGTCGTGCAGGAAACCGGCGGCGATCACCGCCGCACTGGCGCCGATGTCGCGCAACAGATCCGCGACGGCGATCGGATGGATGATGTAGGGCTCGCCGCTGGCCCGGAACTGGCCCTCATGCAGCTGGTAGGCGAAGTCGAAGGCGGCGGCCAGCAGGGCCTCGGTATCGGTGGGGCGGGCACCGGTGGGGCAGGTTTCGCCCAGGCCTGGTGGAACGTTGCGCAGGCACTGGGCCAGCCAGCCGGGCAGGGAGATGCCGTAATCCTCCGGACCGCCCAGGGGCCGGCGGCTTCCCGGCAGCGGCTGGGGTAGGGGCTGCGGCTGCTCCAGGGGCGAGCCAAGTTCAGCCGCTGGCCGAGGTGCGATCTCGCCCCGGCCAGCGGCTAGGGCTGCGCCGGCGGGGTGCCCCTGGGGTTGGGCCAAGCCATGCAGCGCCGTTGCCGGGCCGCTGACGGGGCTCAGGCCAGCGGCGGCAATGGCCAAGGGGCTGGCCAGGCTGGAATGGCCAGAGTGGCTGGAATAGCTGGAGCCATCGGCTGATGCTGCCGGCGGCTGATCGGGAACTGCTTTGACCATGCATTCCCGCAACGTGCACCCATCGTAGGCAGCCCGTGGCAATCAGCCACGCAGGGCCGCGATCCGCCCCCACCAGCGCCAGGACGGGCCAAGCTGGGGCCGCCCCAGCGCCCGGCATGGCCCTGCCCGCTCCCGATCCCGCCAAGCCGCTAGCGACAGCCTGCGCTGGGCCTGCCGTTCGCCCCCCTGTGCTGCGGCTGGCCGATCTGCGGGTGCGCTACCCCGGCGCCGCCGCCGCCAGCCTCGACGGCCTCAACCTCACGCTCCACCCCGGCGATCGCCTCGCCCTGGTGGGGCCTTCGGGTTGCGGCAAGAGCACGGTGGCCCGAGCCGTGCTGCAGCTGCTGCCGCCGGGCAGCAGCTGCACGGGCAGCCTTGAACTCGCCGGCCAGGATCCGCGCCGCTTGAGCCGCAGCGCCCTGCGCCAGCTGCGGGGCGAGGCGGTGGGGTTGGTCTTCCAAGACCCGATGACCCGGCTCAATCCCCTGCTCAGCATCGGCGAGCACCTGCGCGACACCCTGGCCGCCCACCATTTTGGTGATCCGCCGCGGCGGCAACAACAGCAACAACGGACCCAGGAGCTGTTGGAACGGGTGGGGATTGATCCGAGCCGCTACGGCAGCTACCCCCATGAATTCAGCGGCGGCATGCGCCAGCGGCTGGCGATCGCCCTGGCCCTGGCGCTCAGCCCCCCCCTGGTGATCGCCGATGAGCCCACCACCAGCCTCGATGTGGCGATTGCCAACCAGGTGATGGCGGAGCTGGCCGGCCTCTGCGAAGCCAGCGGCAGTGCCCTGCTGCTGATCAGCCACGACCTGGCGATGGCGGGCCGCTGGTGTAGGCGGATCGCCGTGCTGGAGGCCGGTCGGCTGGTGGAGGAGGCCCCCAGCCGGGAGGTGCTGACCGCGCCCCGCTCGGCCCTGGCCCAGCGGCTGGTGGGGGCGGCGCGGCTGCGGGAAGGTGGCGTAGCCGCGGCGCCGCCGCCGCGGCCGCCCCTGCTGGAGATTGAGGAGCTGCGCAGCTGGCACCCCCTGCCCTCGCCGCCCTGGCGGCAACGTTGGCTCAAGGCCGTGGACGGGGTGAGCCTCAGCCTGCACGAGGGGGAAACGGTGGGCCTGGTGGGGGCCTCCGGCTGCGGCAAGAGCAGCCTCTGCCGGGCCTTGATGGGCTTGGCGCCGGTGCGGGGTGGCGCCGTGCGCCTCGAAGGCCGCGAACTCAGGCGGCTGGGGGGGCGTGAGCTCCGGCGGGCCCGGCGCCGGATGCAGATGGTGTTCCAGGACCCGCTGGCCTGCCTCAACCCCCAGATGCCCGTGGGGGAGGCGGTGGCCGATCCGCTGCTCATCCACGGCCTGGCCGGCCGCTCCGCAGCCCTGGAGCGGGCCCGCCAGCAGCTGGCGGCGGTGGGGCTGGAACCGCCCGAGAGCTTCGCCGGGCGCCTGCCCCGCCAGCTCTCGGGCGGCCAGCAACAACGGGTGGCGATCGCGCGGGCCCTGATCCTGGAGCCGAAGCTGCTGCTCTGCGATGAGAGCGTCAGCATGCTCGATGCCGAAGTGCAGGCCGAGGTGCTGGACCTGCTCAAGCAACTGCAGGCCCGCCTGGGGCTGGGCCTGTTGTTTGTCACCCACGACCTCAACGTGGCCAGCGGTTTTTGCCACCGGGTGATCGTGCTGGAGGGGGGCCGGATCGTGGAGGAGGGCAGCGGCCAGGCCCTGCTGCACCATCCCCGCGCAGCGATCACCCGGACCCTTGTGGAGGCCTGCCCGCGCTTGCCTTGCCTGAACGAAACAGGCTTCGCGTCAGCAGAAACGATGTAGACGACCACAGCAACGTGCTGGTGACGCCGATCAGCGGACCGGAGAGCCCAAGCCGCTGCAGCAACCAGCCCACCAGGGCGCTGATCCCCAGGCAAAGCAATTGGATAGCGGCATAGATCAGCAGCAAGCGCCGCGAAAAACTCACCCGAAAACTGACTCGGGCATGCAGTAGCGCATTGACCAGAATGCAGATGCCCCCCGCCAAGCCAATCGCCAGCGGCGCCTGACCAGCGCTGAGTTGCCAGATCAGAAAGTAGAGGCCCAGATAAAGCAGTTCACCAAACCCTCCCACCAGCAGGAAACGCAGCAGGCTCGAGTGGAGCAGACGGGAGAGCATCGGGCTCAGATTCTAGGCAAGGGGTACGTCTCGGCTTGCTTCCCTAGCTGATTTTCTTGCCGCAACGCTCCCACCGCCTCAAGCGAGCGCACAAAGGACTGGGGCTTGGCGCTCACGGTCAGAAAGACACGACCGAGATATTCCCCCATCAAGCCCAGCATGAGCGAATGGATCCCACCAAACAGCAGAATTGCCGACATCACCGACCACCAACCGGGTACGTAATTGGAGCGCGAAAAGAAGTCTGCAAAAACGATGGCCATGGCGATCAGGCCAAGCAGTGCAAAAAGGAATCCAAGCAAAGATGCCACCCGCAGGGGCATGATCGAAAAGCTGGTTAAAATATTGAGCCATAGCCGGATAAGACGGCGATAATTGTAATTGCTTTCGCCCGCAAAGCGGGCGTCGTGCTGCACGGGCAGACTGCCGATCTCGCGGGTGCACTGGGAAAGGAGCCCGTCTATGTAGGGATAGGGTCCGGTGTATTCAGCTACCCGCCGGGCTACGGCACCGTCGACACAGCGGAAGCTGGAGAGGTAGAGGCGGCTGGGTAGATCGAGCAGGGAGTTGGCGGTGCGATTGGCGAAGCGGCTGCCCAGATTGCGCCAGGCCGCATGGCGCTTAACCCGGTAATCACCGTAAACCACATCAAGCTCATGATCCACGGCCCACCGCCACAGCCGTAGGCCTTCCTCCGGTGGATTCTGGAGGTCATCGTCCAGGTTGAGCACATGCAGACCGAGGCTGTGGCGATAGCCGGTGAGCACGGCATTGTGTTCGCCATAATTGCGTCCATGCCGGATCAGCAATCCGTTCAAGGAGCTATAGCGCAACCGGGCCCTCAGCCGCTCCACAGTGTCATCGGGACTGCCATCATCAACAAAAATTACTTCCCATTCACCAACTACTTCCAGAGCTTCAAGGCGACTGACAAGGGAATCGACGCTGCCACTGCTGCGGTAGAGGGGAATCACCAAGGAGAGAACAGGCATCGGCTCAGGCATTGGCTGCGGCGGTTTTGAAGGAAGGTTGGGGGGATGACGGGGGGCGATTCTGATCTGTTGATTTCATCTGTTGATTTCAGCTGTTCATTGGATCTGTTTAGCTGAAGCCACAATGGCGGGCTTGCAGCAACAGGGAACTGCCGAACGGTAAGGGCAGATGGTTGCTGATTCGAGCTTCCCAGCGCAGCAAGCGCAGCAGCAAGGCGTTGATCCAGCCCGGCGGGGGATGCAGGTCGGAGGCGGCAGGGCCGCCCAGCTCCGGCTGAGCTCGCCCCAAGCGCTCCGCCCAGACCTGCACCAGCAACAGCGGCGTGAGCCAGGAGTTCCAATAGCCCAACTCCTCGATCCCCAGCCCGGCAGCCTCAACCAGCTGCCGCAAGGGCTGGGGCAGGAAACGCCGCGCCCCCATCACCCGATCGTCGTGACGGCGCTGCAGGCAGGGCATGGCAGCCACATTGAGCACAAGCAAACCGCCGGGGCGTAGCAAGCCAGCCATGCCAGCCAGGGCCCGCGCCGGATCCACGGCCCGGTGGTAGAGCACATCGATCGAAAGCACGGCGTCGTAGCGCTGGGCCAGGCAATTGAGCTCATTCACGGATGCCGCTTCCACCGGCAAACCGCGTTCGCGGCAATAGGCCAGGGCCAGGGGGTCGCGGTCGCAACCCTGACAGGAGGCGATGAAGCTGCGATCCCGTAGGGCCAGCAGCAGCCCGCCGGTGCCACAGCCGGCATCCAACACATCCAGGGGGCGGCCCAGCCTGCGGGCTTCCCGGGCCAGGCGCAGGGTCACCCGATCATGGAGGCTCCGGTACCACCAGTGCTGCTGCTCAATCGCCGCCATGGCGTGATACTCGGCGGCAAGCATCAGCCGGCCCCAGCCACCAGGGCCGCGACAGCACGACCCACCTGCTCTACGTTCTCGCGGGGCAGATGGGGGTGGAGGGGAAGGGTAAGGATCTCTTTCACCCGCCGTTCGGTTTCGGGCAAGGCAGGCAGGGGGCCGAAGCGCTCTACCAGATAGGGGTGCTGGTGGCAGGCCAGGGGGTAGTGGAGGGAGAGGGGCAAGCCCTGGCGGCGGCCCTCTTGCAACACCTGGTCCCGCCGGGCCGGATCCAGCCGGATCACGTAGAGGTGATAGCTGTGGCGCCAATCGGCTCCATCGCCGGGGAGCAGGGGGGCCCCATCGCCATCGCCCAGCAGGGGGCCATACCAGGCCGCCACAGCGCGGCGCTGCTCGATCTGGGCATCCAGGTCGGCCAGCTTGCCGAGCAGCACCCAGGCCTGGAGCTCATCAAGGCGGCTATTAACCCCAAACTGCACCGCTTGCCGCTCCGGATCCCAACCGTAAAAACGGCTGCGGCGGGCCGCCTCCACGGCTTCCGGACGGTTGACCACCAGGGCGCCGCCATCGCCAAAGGCGGCCAGATTTTTGGTGGGATAAAAGCTGAAGGCGGCAAAATCGCCCCAGGTGCCCACGGCGCGGTCGCGGTAGGTGGTGCCGCAGGCCTGGGCGCAGTCTTCGATCAGGGCCAAGCCATGGCGATGGCAGATCGGCTGCAACGCCCCGAGATCACAGGCTTCGCCATAAAGGTGAACCGCAATCACCGCCTTGAATCTTCCCTCACCCTGCGGCGGTTCGGCCGCCAGTAGCTCGGCCAGATGGGCAGGCGAGAGCACGGAGCGGCCGGGCTCCAGATCCACAAACACCGGGCGGGCCTCGAGGCGGAGCACGGCGGCGGCGGTGGCGTAGGCGGTATGGGAGCTGAGCAGCACCCGATCAGCAGGGCCAACGCCTGCCGCCCGCAGGGCCAGTTCCAGGGCATCGGTGCCATTGGCCACACCGATCACCTGCTCTGGTCGGCAGTTGGAACCCAACCAAGCGGCGAAGGCAGCCTCAAACTGGCTCACCCCCGCGCCGAGGATCACCTGCCCGGAGCTGGTGAGGCGCTCAAGCCCTTGCTCAACAAGATGGCCGTAGCGAAGCAGCTCCTGCTGGGGGAAATTAAAGGGATCACTCATGGCCGCAATGCTGGAAGGCAAGGGGAAGGTGCTGTCGAAAAAGATGGGGCTGCGAGGGCAAGGGGGGAGCGGAAATCAGGCATAACGGCAAAGGTTTTCACCGTAATAGGCCAGGGTGCTTTGCAGGGAATGGCGGAGTGATCGGCTGGGCTGCCAGCCACTGGCTGAACGGAACCGATCGTAGCAAGAATAATAGTCGCCAATATCGATTTTTTTGCGCTCTTCTGGGTAGGGGGTTACCACCAGGTCGCCAGAGCCATGCAGCTCGATCATCAGCTTGGCAAGATCAACCAGGGAGATCACTTCATCGGAGCCGAGATTAAAGGGAACGGGGGGTAAGTTTCTGTCGATTGCGGCCAGGAGCATAGCATCAACCACGTCTTCGACGTCGTTGAAATCGCGCAGCTGTTCTCCCCCCCACACTTCGATGGGCCTTCCTTCTAGTAATTGACGTATCCAGATCCCCACAAAGGTCTGGCGGGCATCACGGATGCGCATCCGCGGACCAATGGTGTTGGTGAGCCGCAGCACGCAGGCGCTGAGGTCATAAACTTTTGCATAGAGAAGGTGGTACATTTCGGCTGAAAGTTTATTAATACCATTGACGTCAACAGGATCGATCGGATGGCTTTCGTCCACCGGTAACACCAGGGGCTTGCCATAAAGCTGGCGGGTGCTTGCATAGACTAACCTAACCTTTGGAGCTCGCTTCCTGCAGGCCTCAAGCAGGCGCAATTGGGCGATAACGTTGATGGCAAGATCAGTTTCGGGATCATGCATCGAATCTAGGTGGCTAGTCTGGCCAGCCAAGTTAAAGATAATGTCCTTGCCGTTAAGTAGGCCCTCAAGGGCGGCACTGTCGCGAAGGTCGGATGTGTCTATGTGGAGGCGATCTTCGTAGCCATTAATATTGTAGCGATTGCCGCCGTATTGCGGCAATAGGCTATCCAAAACCGTTACCTCTGCTCCTAGGTCGCAGAGGCGCCGGGCCAGGGTGGACCCGATGAAGCCCAGGCCTCCCGTCACCAGGACGGAGCGGCCTTGCCAGGCGGCAGCAGCAGCAGTATGGGACGAATCAGGCCTCACGCAGGGGTGGTGAAAATTTTTTTTCATCTTAACGGACGGCGGTCCAATTTTCTCACCACTGCGCGACGAACATTCCCCAAGTTTCCCGATTAGGGCGGCAATCGGGCCACATCAGAAGCAGTAATGCTGCGTCGACGCAGCATCGCCAACAATTTGGCGAATTCCTCCGGTAAGGGCGCCTCGAAGGTCAACCGCTCGCCCATGATTGGGTGGTCGAGGCCCAGCTGCACCGCATGCAAGGCCTGGCCGCGTAGGTTGAGCGGCAGCTGGCGGCAGCGGCTATAGGTGGCATCGCCCAGGATCGGATGGCCGATGTGGGCGCAGTGGACGCGGATTTGGTGGGTGCGACCGGTGTCGAGCTGAAAGCGAAGCAGGGAATAGTTGCCAAGCCGCTCCAGCAGGCGCCAGTGGGTGCAGGCGTGGCGGCCAGAGCTGTCGGCCACCACCGCATATTTTTTGCGATCCACGGGGTGGCGGCCAATCGGGCCGATGATCGTGCCCGCCTCGGCCGCCGGCACGCCGTGCACCAGCGCCAGGTATTGCCTCGATGCGATCCGTTTTTGGATCTGAATCTGGAGCTTGACCAGGGCCTCTTGGCTCTTGGCAATCACAATGCAGCCGGTGGTGTCCTTATCAAGGCGATGGACGATGCCCGGCCGCAGCTCGCCGCCGATGCCGGGCAGATCGGGGCAGTGGTGCAGCAGGGCATTGACCAGGGTTCCATCCTTGTTGCCCGGGGCCGGATGCACGGTGAGGCCAGCCGGCTTGTTGACCACGATCAGGTGGTCGTCCTCGAACAGCACATCCAAGGGGATCGGCTGGGCTACCAGGTAGGGCAGCGGCTCCGGCGGCGGCATCCAGAGCTGCACCTGATCGCCTGGGCGCAGGGGGGTCTTGGCGCGGCCGGTGACGCCATTGACCCGCACATAACCGGCCTCAATGAACTTCTGGATGCGGGCGCGGCTCTGCTCAGGGCGCTGGGCCACCAGCCAGCGATCGAGCCGCATCGGCAGCGGCTTGGGGTACTGCAGGCTGAGCAGCTCGCCTTCGCCTTCCCCGAAGCTGCCCATCAGCAAAGCCCCATCGATGCAAGCCTGATCAAGGCCAACCCCAGCTACAACCCCACAAATTAGCCTTAAAGCCTGGCCCCTTTCTTGCAACGCCAGGGGCCAGGCCAAGCCAGGGGGGCTGTCCCGCATGCGGCGGGGACGAGCCAACCCCTGGCACCAACGGAGCTCAGGCCAGGCCGCCCCGCTTGATCCGTTGCCGCAAGCGGCCACTCCAGGCAACGGTGGCGCCCAGACCCAGCAACGGCAGGGGGCCGGGGGTGGGCGTGGGGGTGGGCTCTGGGGGCGT